>NZ_JAHUWG010000002.1:0-706202 GCF_019219115.1 Pseudomonas sp. PDM28 | reverse complement strand
AGCCCGCTCCCACAGGGTTTTCTGCTTACCGACAGGTATCAGGCTTGCAGCTTGAGCCCAGGGGAGCAGGATCAGCTTGATTCGCGCTGACCACAATCTCCGGATCACCGACAGACCTGTGGGAGCGAGCTTGCCCGCGATGGCGGTATGTCAGACACATCAATGTTGAATGTGCTGCCGCTATCGCGGGCAAGCTTGCTCTCACAGGGTTTTTTGCTTACCGACAGGTATCAGGCTTGCAGCTTGAGCCCAGGGGAGCAGGATCAGCTTGATTCGCGCTGACCACAATCTCCGGATCACCGATAGACCTGTGGGAGAGAGCTTGCTCGCGATGGCGGTATGTCAGACACATGGATGTTGAATGTATGGCCGCAATCGCGAGCAAGCTCGCTCCCACAGGAATATGCGTATACCAACGGGTATCAGGCTTGCAGCCTGAGGCCGGGCGCCTGTAACGGGTCCTCCGTCAACTCCCGAATGAACAACCCCAGCAACTCCGACTGGCTGCCAATCCCCAGCTTGGCGTAGATGTTCTTGCGGTGAATCTTCACCGTGCCGGGGCTGATGTTCAGTTGTTCGGCCACCGAGGCGCTGGAGTGGCCGCGTAGCAATAGCTGGACAATCTCCTGCTCGCGCCCGGTGAGGATGTGTGCGCCGAATTGGTCGAAGGCTTCGCGGATCTTGAAGTCCAGGTCTTGCGCCGGTCGCGGTTGTTGGGCCTGGCGCAAGCGCCAGGCTTCATTGATGACTTGCTCGACCACCGCTTGCGCGCACTCGACGAGCTGCATTTCGTCCCGGCTGAAGGCGCAACTGGCACTGGAGCGCATCAGCGACAACACCGCCATGGCGCCACCACCGAGGTCGACGAAAAACGCCACTTCCTCGGCCAGCCCCGTTTGCTGGTAATAGGTCAGGAAGTATTCGCCAAGGTAGAAATGGTCGGGGGCGAACTGGCGCAGACGCCACAGTCCCGGTGCCTGGCCACGGGTGCAGGCCAGGTAGAACGGATCGAGCAGGTATGGCCCGCACTGGTAGTCGTCGACGTACACCGCGCGCTTGTCCGCCGAAAACGTATCGAACAACGCCAGTGGCCGGTGATTGCCTTCGTAGACAAACAACACGAAATGATCGACCGGGCAGATTTGTCGAAGCCAGTGGCTCAACCCCGACAGCCGCGCATGCCCGGCAGGCAGGTTGAGCAGGTGGGCGACTCCGGTGGTCCAGAGTTTCAGTTCCTTGGGGCGCATGGCGGCTACAGGCAGAAGAGGATGGCCATTGGATGCACAAAGTACGCCATGGCGGGTGGCCCCGTGTGGAGCGGGGTGGCGGACGGCAAGGCGTTTGAAAGACGCACCGCATTGGGGCCGGGTGTTACCGAGTGCTACAGGGTTGGTAGCAGAAATGATCAGGAGCACAGGTGGCTTTCCCTGAGCTCAACCCTCGCCCCCGGAAAACCTGCGCGCCAGTTGTCGCTGTTCAAATGCCTCGCTGACGAAGTCGATGAACGCCCGGGTCCTGGCCGGCATGAGGGCGCGTGTGGCGAAGTACATGGAAATGGTGCCGGCATCGGCGTACCAGTCCGGCACCAGGCGCAGCAGATCGCCGCGTTCGATCCAGCCTTGCACATCCGCCACGGCGAGAAACCCTACGCCAAGCCCCAGCAATACCGCCTCGCGCACGGCAACGGGATCGTTGAGGATGATGCTTTCCCTGACTTGCGCGGGCACTTCCACGCCGGCCTTGTTGCGCATGCTCCAATAACGTACCCGACCGGTCTGGGGGGATCGCATCAAGATGCCTTCAAGGTCTTCGAGTGCGTCCGGGGTCGCGGGTACAGGACGGCCCCGCAGGTAATCCGGTGAAGCGACAGCGATGACGTGAGCAGGGGCCAACGGTCGTGAAATGACGCCTTGAGCCAGCTCAAAGCCAGCGCCGATGGCCACGTCATAACCATCGGCGATCAGGTCTACCTGGCGGTTCTCGAAATGCCATTCCGGGCGAATCAACGGATAACGGGCCAGAAACGCCGGCAGCAGGGGCAGCACGTGGCTGATGCCAAAGGTTGGCGCCATGCTCACCTTCAGTTGCCCGCAAGGTTCGCCCTGATCGGTCGCCACTGAACTGATCGCGTGTTGCAAAGCGTCGAGGTTGCCGCCGATGGACTCCAGGAAGTGCTCGCCGGCTTCGGTCAATGTCAGCTTGCGGGTCGAGCGATGGAACAACCGGACGCCAAGGTTGCGTTCAAGCATCGCCACATTGCGGCTGACAGCGGCAGGCGTCAGGGCGAGATGACGGGCAGCGGCTGAAAAGCTGCCGGCCTGCGCGCTACGGACAAAAGACTCCAGATTGGCCAGGGTTTCCATCGCTCACCTGATACGAATACTTGAAAGTGATTTAAGTCATTGCACTCTAATCATTAAGTATTGGCGCGGCCATGATGATTTCACCTTAACCCGAGAGTGAATCCAACATGACCACCCAAACCCCCCCGCTTGCAGGAAAAGTTGCCCTGGTTACCGGCGGCTCGCGTTCGATCGGCGCGGCCATTGCCAGGCGCCTGGCCGCCGACGGTGCGCAGGTGGCACTGACCTACAGCGCCTCGCCGGACAAGGCCCGGGAAGTGGTGCAGGCCATTGCCAGCGAAGGCGGCCGCGCTATTGCGATTGCGGCGGATGCCGGTGAACCGCAAGCGATGCGTGCGGCGGTTGCGCAAACCGTCGACACCTTTGGGCGCATCGACATTCTGGTCAACAATGCCGGCCTGGCCCTCGGCGGCCCGATCGAAGACATCGAGTTCGAAACCTACCAGCGCATGATCGCGGTCAACGTCACCGGCGTGTTCGTGGCCACCCAGGAAGCCGTGCGCCAGATGAAGGACGGCGGCCGCGTCATCCATATCGGTTCGTCGATGACCCGTTATGCCGCATTCCCCACTGCCTCTCTGTACACCCTGACCAAAGGCGCGATCACCGGTTTCAACCGCAGCCTGGTGCGTGACCTGGGACCAAAAGGCATCACGGTCAACACCGTGCATCCGGGCCCGACCGATACCGACATGAACCCGGATGGCGGCGCGGTCAGCGATTTCGTCAAGCCCGGCATCGCTGTTGGCCGCTACGGCCAGCCCCACGAAATTGCCAGCCTCGTGGCCTTCCTCGCCGGCCCCCAAGCGGCCTTTATCACCGGCGCTGACATCGTCGCGGACGGCGGTTTCACGGCTTGATCCATTTCTTTCATTGAACGAGGAATTTTCACCATGACCACTATCGGTGTGATCGGCGCGGGGGCTATAGTCAGTGCATTTGCCCGGGCAGCGGCAAGCAAGGGGATCAGCGTCATCCTTTCCAACAGCCGTGGCCCGGCGTCGCTGGTTGAGCGGGTCAGGGAACTGGGGCCGCTGGTCAAGGCCGGCACCCGGGAGGAGGCCGCCGCACAGCCGATCGTGCTGGTCGCGGTGAACTGGTCGAAGTTGCCGGCAGCACTGGCAGGGCTGCCGGACTTCGCCGGGCGGATCGTGATCGATGCCAACAACCCGATCGAAGCGCCGCTGTTCAAGGGTGTCGATCTGCATGGCCGGACTTCCAGCGCGGTGTTCTCCGAGCTGGTACCCGGTGCCCGGGTGGTCAAGGCATTCAATCACCTGCAACCGCAGCTGATTAGCGCCGACCCGGGGAGGGAAGGCGGGCGCCGCGTGCTGTTTTTCTCCGGCGATGACCCGCAAGCCAGGGAGACGGTCGGTGGCTTGATCAACCGCCTGGGCTTCTTCGGCATCGACCTGGGGATGCTCGACGTCGGCGCCCGGCTGGTGCAGTTTCCTGGCGGACCTTTGCCGGCACTCAATCTGGTCAGGTTTGTCTGACCAGATTCAGGCGTGCCTTCCACGGTCGAACCGCCATCAGCGCTCAGCTGCCGTCAGTGGTTGAGTTGTGCTGCACGATCTGGATGAGATTGCCGCAGGTGTCGTCCAGTACCGCGAGGGTGACCGGTCCCATCACCGTCGGTGGGCGGGTGAACTGAACCCCGGCGGCGCTGAGCCGGGCGTACTCGGCCTGCACGTCCTCGACGCCGAAAAACGTGCAGGGAATGCCGTCCTGCTTGATCGCGCTCTGGAAGATTTTTGCCGCGCCGTGGGCATTGGGCTCCAGCAGCAGCTCGACGCCATCGGGATCGCCAGGCGAGGTCAGCGTCAGCCAGCGATGTTCGCCCATGGGAATGTCATGCTTGAGTTCAAAGCCGAGGATATCCCGGTAGAACGCCAGTGCCTTGGCCTGATCATCGACGAGTACGCTGGTGACTACGATTTTCATGGGGTGTTCCTCCTGATGGCCATTCACGCTCCCGAGGGGCGTTTGCTGGTAGACGGCAACAGTATGGTCAGAATTCCCAGCAGCGGCAGGAACGAACACAGCGTGTACACGTACTCGATGCCATGGATATCGGCCAGGTGCCCGAGCAGCGCAGCACCGATCCCGCCGAAACCGAACATCAGGCCGAAGAACACCCCGGCGATCATGCCGACGTTGCCGGGCACCAGTTCCTGGGCGAAGACTACGATGGCCGAGAATGCGGAGGCGAGGATGAAGCCGATGATCATGCTCAACACGCCCGTCCAGAACAGGTCGACGTAGGGCAGGGCGAGGGTGAACGGCGCTGCGCCGAGGATCGAGAACCAGATCACCTGCTTGCGGCCGATCCGGTCGCCGATCGGGCCGCCAAAGAAGGTGCCCGCCGCGACGGCACCGAGGAACAGGAACAGGTACAGCTGCGAACTGGCCACCGACAGGTCGAATTTCTCGATCAGGTAGAAGGTGAAGTAACTGGTGAAGCTGGCCATGTAGAAGTATTTGGAAAACACCAACAGCGCCAACACGATCAGAGCGAAGGTCACCCGCCGTTTCGAAAGGCCGTGGGTGGCCTGGCTGCCTTGCTTGAGCTTGAACAGGTTCAGGTGATTGCGATACCAGCGGCTCAGGCCGTACAGCACGAGGATGGCGAACACCGCGAACAGGCCGAACCAGGCGACGTTGCCCTGGCCATAGGGAATGATGATCGCGGCGGCCAGCAAGGGGCCGAAGGCGCTGCCGGCGTTGCCGCCGACCTGAAAGGTCGACTGTGCCAGGCCGTAGCGACCGCCCGAGGCCAGGCGCGCCACCCGCGAGGTCTCCGGGTGAAAGGTCGACGAGCCAACCCCCACCAGCGCCGAGGCCACGAGAATCGCCGGGAAGCTGCCGACTATCGACAGCATCAGGATACCGATCAGGGTGCAGACCATGCCGGCCGGCAGCAGCCACGGTTTTGGATGACGGTCGGTGTAGAAGCCGATCCAGGGTTGCAGCAATGAGGCGGTGAGTTGGAAGGTCAGGGTGATCAGGCCGACCTGGGTGAAGCTCAGGCCATAGCTGGCCTTGAGCATCGGATAGATCGACGGCAGCACGGCCTGGATCAGGTCGTTGATCAGGTGCGCCAACGCACAGGCGCCGATGACGCGCATGACCAGGGGGCTGGCCTGGCTGGCGACCGAGACGGCGGGTGAGGGCGAGCTGAGGGTGGTGGTCGACATGGGCGGGTTTCCGGATAAAAAACGCGAGCCGCGAACGCAAGGCGCAGCCAATTACAGGGTTCGGCGTTATCCTATGGCCCATAAGGTCGCCCGTCTCGCGCAACTCGGGCGCCGACCATCGCAAAAAGGGCGTCATGATCAAGCCATTGCAGACATTTCTTGCGGAGATCGACCAGGGCGGCTGGAGCGTTCGCAGCAGTGCGACCGACTACCCGGAAAACTGGTTTATCGCACCGCATTCCCATGAAAAGCATCAACTGATCTATGCCATCGAAGGCGTGATGGTGGTGCACGCCGCCACCAGCCAATGGACAGTGCCGCCGAGCCGTGGCATCTGGATGCCGAGTGGGGAAGTGCACTCGATTCGCTGCGTGGGGCCGATCAAGATGCGCAGCGTGTTTGTGCATCCCGATGCGAGCCCGGACCTGCCCGGCGAAACCCGCGCGGTGAGTGTGTCCGCATTGCTCAGTGAGCTGATCAAGGTCTCGGTGGATTTCGATTTCAATTGCGATCCGGACTCGCGGGAAGCCCGGGTGCTGCGGCTGATCCTGGATGAACTGACGATCCTGCCGACCTTGCCATTGAACCTGCCGCAGCCCACCGATCAACGGATCAACCAGATCTGCAGCGCATTGCAGCAAGACCCAGGCGACGGCTCGACCTTGTCGGACTGGAGCGAGCGATTGAGCCTCGACGCCAAAACCATCCAGCGCCGCTTCCGCAAGGAAACCGGCATGACCTTCGGCCAATGGCGCCAGCAAGCGCGACTGTTGCTGGCGCTGGAACGCATCGCCGTCGGGGAGAAGATCATCGACATCGCCGGGGAGCTGGGGTACGACAGCCCGAGCGCGTTCACCACCATGTTCAAGAAGCAGTTCGGCAAGACGCCGAGTGATTTTTTCAGGTGAGGCGGCCGCCCGTGGGACGGCCGCTTGACGCCTGAATCCGTTCAGGATCCTTGCGGTGTTTCACCCCGCGCCAGTCGGGCATTGATGTCTTCGATGACCGCCGGCAGATCGACGATGGTGTCGATCAGGTAGTGCGGGCGGGAGCCTTCGAACATCTTGACAATGCGGGCCCGCTCACTGTCCAGCCTGTCGGAAGGCAGGGCCTTGTATTGCTCGTAGGTCAAGCCCAGGGCATTGCCCGAGCAGGTCAGCGCGACCGTCCACATCCCGGCGGCCCGGCCTTCGAGAATGCCGGGCCAGGTGTCGTCGACCTTGACGCAGGCGGCGACGTCGCTGATCCCCAGGGCAATCACGTTGGCCAGGGCCTGGGCCGGGTAGGGGCGGCCGTTCGGCACCTCGTCGGTGGCCACCACATGGTCCGCCACGTAGCCATTGTGCCGCGCCAGTTCGACCACCTTTTCCATGACCACGGCCGGGTAACCGGAGCAGGAACCGATTTTCAGGCCCTTGTCGCGCAAGGCATCGATGGTGTTCAGGGCGCCGGGAATCAGGGCCGAGTGCAGGGCGATTTTCTCGATCTGCAGCGGCATGAAGCGTTCGTACAGTGCGGTGACATCGTCATCGGTCGGCAGGCGGTCAAACACGGCACGGTAGCGCTCGGCGATCTGCGGCTGATTGCACAGGGTGCGGATGTGATCCCACTTGCCCATGCCCATCGGGCCCCGAGCTTCTGCCAGTGAAACGGCAACGCCGAACTCGGCAAAGGCCTCGACGAAAATCTGCGTGGGGGCGAAGGAGCCGAAATCGACAACGGTGCCGGCCCAGTCCAGGACCACGGCTTGCAGTTGGGTCGGTTGTTGGTAGTTCATGGTGTTTCTCCATTTTTTGTTGTGGGCAGGCCGTCCCTCCTGTCGCCAGGAAGTAGGCCTGTGGATTGCTCAAGGGTGAGACGAAATCAGGTGGCCGGCGTTGGGCTCGAGTCGAACAGCTCCGCGATCATCGGCCGGTTTCGGCGAATGCCCAGGCAGCACAGGTGGTAGTCGATGGAAAACGGGTGATTGACGAAGGTGATCGGTTTGGTGCCGGGCGTTTCGGCGTACTCGACGGCCGAGACGAAACCGATACCGATGCCCTTGGCGATGGCATGGACGATGGCCTCGCGGCTGTTCAACTGCATGACGCAATTGAGGGCGACGCCCAGGCGCTTGCAGCTTTCCTCTACCAATTGGCGAGTGCGGGAGCTTTTTTCCCGCAGCACCCATTTCTCTTCGCTGATCTGCTCGACATGGACTTCTTTCTGTCGGGCCCAGGGATGGTCCTCGCGCACCACCGCAATGATCGGGTAGCGCCGGTAAAGCTGCGTGTCAAAACGCTGGTCGAATTCGGACAGGGCCAGGATCGCCACATCGATATCGAAGTTGAACAGGCGATCCAGGGTCTCTTTTTCCGGAGAAAACGAGGTTTCCAGTTCGATGTCCGGGTGTCGCTGCATCAGTTCATAGGTCAGGTTCATCGCAATGGGCGGGGACACCGCGCCCAGGCGCAGCATGCCGGTCTTGCGTTGCTTGAAACTCTGCAGCAGTTGCACGGCTTCATCCTCCTGGCCGAACAGGCCCTGGGTGATTGCATAGAGTTGGTGCCCGGCGGCACTCATTTCGATAAAGCGGCCGCGGCGATGGAACAGCTCCACGGAAAACTTCTTCTCCAGGGCATTGACCTGCTCACTGACCGTGGGCTGGCCGACGCTCAAATACTCGGCGGCGAGGGTGAAGCTGCCGGTCTTGGCCACCGCATGAAATGAACGTAGCCACTTGTGGTACTGGTACATAGACGATCCTGTTCAGAAGCCGCGCCTTCGATTCAACCTGCCGTGCCCGGCAATCAACGCCTGATGAACAACGCGACAATCGCACTGCACAGGCAGGCGCTGGTGACCACGATGAAGATCAGCGAGGTGTTGCCGGTACTGTCGAGCATACTGCCGATCAGCGGTTCCGCCAGGCCGGCGAACAGATAGGACGAGAAGTTCATCACGCCGGTCGCCGTGCCGGCACGCTTGGCGCCCACCAGGTCCGGGCACAGTGCCCAGAAGCTGGAAGCGGGGCCGTACACGAAGAAACCGCAGAGGAACAACGCCACAAGGCCGGTCGCGCTGTGGGGGGCAAGGGTCCACATCCACAGACTGGTGGCCGCACCGAGGAACATGTAGAGCATGATCGCCAGGTAGCGCTTGGAGCCGAACAGCTTGTCCGAGATCCAGCCGTTGCTCAGCGCGCCGATGGCCATGCCGACCGGAAGGGCCACGGTGATCCATTTCGGATCGATCATGCTGTCGCCGCTTTTCCAGTTTGCGCCCAGAAAGTGCACCGGCACCCAGACGATCAAACCGTAGCGGGCAGCGTTCTGGAAGCCCAGGGACACGGCGGCGATGATCAGGCGAAAGTTCTTCAGTACCGCTTTGTAGCGTTGCGCCGATGTTTCGGTTTCACCGTGCGCCACCTCATGGTTTTTGTCCTCGGCGTTGGCCACGCCTGTGTCGGCCAGCGGTTCGAATCCCAGGTCTTGTGGGCGCTCGCGGGCCACCAGGTAGAAGATGATGCCGCCCGCCAGCATGAGCAATACGGGCAGGCGGAAGATCCAGCGCCATTCCAGATGCATCACTTCCAGCACGACGATCGAGGTCACGTAGGAAAGAACGGAAGCGCAACCGGCCGCGAACACGTAGAAGCCGTAGACCTTGCCGCGTTCACCTGCGCTCCACCAGTTGGAGATCAGCCGGCTGCCCGGTGCCCAGCCCAATGCCTGGAAGTAGCCATTGATGCCCCAAGGCAAAATCAACGCGGCAAAGTTGCTGGCGAAGCTCGTCACCCAGTTAGCGCCGCACGACAGTACCGCGCCCAGGGTCATGATGCGTCGGCCACCGAATTTGTCGGCGAGGTTGCCGTTGATGGCCTGGCCAATCGCGTAGGCCCAGAGCATGGCGGCCGATACCCAGCCAAGGTGCTCTTTGGTAAAGCCGAACTCGGCCTGGATACCGGGAATGGCGAAACCGAACGTTTGTCGCCCGGTATAGAAAAACAGATAGCAAAACATGGCCGCCAGCAGCATGCGCCACTGGGCGACGCGAAACGATGCGCTGTGTACGGCGAGACCTGGCATGGTTTGGGCACGATTCATGATCTTTTCCTTATTCTTGTTCGTTCCCTGCGAGTTGCGTCGCAGGGTGCACTCTTTTTCAGGTGCGGCAGGAAATCGTCGCGGCTCGTAACGCCGCTGGCAGTCTAGTGTCTTGGGGGCTGTCGAGCCCTAGGCCGCTCGTGAGCCGATGAAGTTCTTGCCGCGCGCGCCTTGCAGGGCGAAGTCGATCATGGCTTGTGCCTCTTCGGCCGTTACGCCGTAGTCGGCGAACTCGGTTTTCACATCCAGGCTGTGCAGGAAGGCGCGCAAACGGGCCTGGGCTTTATCCAGGTCTGGCCCGAAAACCCGTTGCAGGGTCTTGTCGCGCGTTGCGTCGTGGCCCCAGGCAAGGCCCAGTACCAGTGGCAGGGTGAAGGAGCAGGCGATGCCGTGGGGCAAGCCGTAGTGCAAGGTCATCTCATAGGAAATGGAGTGGGCCAGCGCGGTCTTGGTGTTGGAGAACGCCATGCCGGCCTTGAGTGCGGCGAGGGCCATCCGTGAGCGCAGTTCCTGGCTGGACAGGTCACGCCGCAGCAAGGGCAGGCATTCGAGGATGTCTTCGATGGCGGAGATGGCGAAGGTGTCGGAAAGCGGGTTGGCGTTGATGTTCCAGATCGATTCCAGTGCGTGGGACAAGGCATCCAGGCCTGTGGATACGGTGACGCTGGCCGGCACCGTGAGCATCAATTGCGGGTCGATGATCGCGACCTTTGGCCAGGTACAGTCCAGGTGCAGGGAATACTTCTTGTGGTTGGCCGCGTCCCAGATCGTGGCCCAGGG
Organism: Pseudomonas sp. PDM28; assembly: GCF_019219115.1. Lineage (NCBI taxonomy): Bacteria > Pseudomonadati > Pseudomonadota > Gammaproteobacteria > Pseudomonadales > Pseudomonadaceae > Pseudomonas > Pseudomonas sp. PDM28. The sequence goes on along the minus strand of NZ_JAHUWG010000002.1, from coordinate 695,777 downwards.
CGTGACTTCACTGCCGGTGCCTGCCGTGGTCGGGGCTGCGATCAGCTGTTTGCTGCGTACCGGAACGAAGGGTTTGCCGCTTGCCAGCAAGGCGAGCAACTCATCGAAGCGGCCTGACTCGGTGCCGACAATCAACGCTTTAGCCGTGTCGATGGCACTGCCACCTCCGACGGCAATCACCGCATGGCAATCGCCGGCTTCCTGCCAGAAGCGTTCATAGGTCGCGCGCAGTTGCGTGACATCGGGATTGGGCTGGACATCTTCGATCACGTAGACCAGACGTTCACCCAGCAGCGCCTGGAGGCGATCCACCAGCCCCAGGTCACGGGCTTCGGGAAAGGTCACGACGGCAACGTTCTGGTGTTCGGTGATGGCGGCCAGCTCTTGCAGGCTGCCCCAGCCGAAACGGGTATCCACTGGGTTGTGAAATCGGGCGGTCATGGCGGGTCCTTGGTTTTTGTTGTTGGAAGTGACGCCATGCTCGCGGTCCACGGACTGCTGCACAAATCGATAATTCGCAGGTTTGAATCGGCTGGGCCGATAACGGCCTCACAATGCAAAACACCGGCACTGGGCCGGTGTTCTGTTCAGCTAATAGTTTGAACACCGCACCTCCTGTGGGAGCGAGCTTGCTCGCGATTGCAGTCGTACATTCAACATCTATGTATCAGGCACAACGCTATCGCGAGCAAGCTCGCTCCCACAGGGTTTGTGTGTTGAGAACTTCAGACAAACAGGCGCAACAGTATCGTCGCCAGAATCACCGTCGAAGCCCCGCCGATGCGCGTGGAAATCTGCGCGAACGGCATCAGCGACATGCGGTTGGAAGCCGAGAGGATCGCCACGTCTCCGGTGCCGCCCAGGCCGCTGTGACAGCAGGTCACGATGGCCGATTCGATGGGGTACATCTTCATCAGGTTGCCAATGAAAAAGCCGGCCACGGTCATCGACACCACCACCGAGACGCACACCAGCACATAGCCGACCGAGAACACTTTCACCACGCTGTCCAGCGGTACGTAGAGCATGCCCAGGCCGATCATCACCGGCCAGATGAAGGCCGACGACACCAGCTTGTAAAAGGTGTTGGCGCCTTTCTCGAGTTTCTCCGGCAGCACCCGAAGGTACTTAAACAGCACCGCCACGAGGATCATCATCACCGGGCCGGGAATGCCCACGACTTTTTCCAGCAGGCCGCCAAGGACGAAGAATGCGCAGATCACCAGGACCCCTGCACCCATGACACGGAAGTCGACAAGGGAGCCGGTGTCTTCCTTGACCTTGAATTTATCGTTCTCGTCCTTGGCGCGGATCAGCGAACCTTCGCCATTGATGTTCGGGCGTTTGAGTGCCAGGCGCGCGAGAAAGCCGGCACAGATGATCGCCGCGATGTTGCCGACCACGGCGGCCGGCGCCAGTTGCGCCACGTAGATATCCGGGGTGCCGCCGAGGATCGACGAGTAGGCCAGCGACAGGGGCAGAATCCCTTCGCCGATCCCGCCGCCAATGATCGGCACGATGATGAAAAAGAACGTGTGGTGAAAACTGTAGCCCACCAGTTTGCCGACCAGCAACCCGCTGGCAACGGCGGCCAGGGTGCCGACGAGCAGGGGAATGAACATCCGCAGCATGCCCTGGACCAGGATGAAACGACTCATCCCCAGAATGCTGCCGACCACCAGGCTGGCGATCACGAAGTACAGGAAGTTGGCTTCCTTCATGAGCATTTTGGTGGCGTCGATCGTCGCCGGCCCGAAGAAGCCGTAGAACACCAGGATCGACGGCAGCATCAGGCACAGGATGGCGCCGCCGCCGATTTCCTTGAGGATCGGCAGGCGCGAGCCCAGCTGGCCGAAGAACACGCCCATGGTCATGATCACGGCGAGCCCGCCGATCATGTTCTTGGGCAGGAAGCCCAGATGGGCCGAGAGATAAACGATGACCGCGATGCCGAGAAAGATCGGCAGCGGGATGACGCCGATTTCGTAGGCGCAGAGGCTGCGCAGGCGTTGCACGAAACCGCCGTCGGGGGCGTTAAGGGTTTGCTCGTAGGGCTTGTTCATGTCGCGCATTCCTCATGTTGTTTTTATCGAGGATTCAGAAACCACGGTTAGCCGGGGATGGATTGCCACTCGGTAGATCGATGCTATCCTTCGCGAATAACGCGATAAACAGCAAAAGTATGAGGCGTATGAACACGAATCGTGATCAATTTCCCTTGCCTGAAGACCTCAAGGTGTTCCTCACCGTCGTGCGCAAAAACGGCTTCGCCAGCGCCGCCGAGGAGCTGGGGTATTCGCCGGCCTACATCAGCAAACGCATTTCCGTGCTGGAAACCACGCTCTCGACCCGCCTGCTGCACCGCACGACAAGACGCATCGCGCTGACCGACGACGGCGAGCGGGTGCGGGTGTGGGCGGAGAAGTTGCTGGGTGACTTCGATGATTTCGTCGGCGAAATATCCGAGGCGCGGCAACAACCCATGGGCTCGTTGCACATCTGCAGCAGCTTCGGTTTTGGCCGCAACCATGTGGCGCCGGCCATCTGCGAGCTGTCGCAGACCTATCCGAAGCTCGAATTGCGCCTGGACGTGTTCGACCGCGTGGTCGATATCGTCGGTGAGGGGTTCGATCTGGAGATTCGCGTGGGGGATGACCTGCCGGGCCAGCACCTGGGGCGCAAACTGGTGAGCAACCGGCGGGTGCTGTGTGCGACGCCCGAGTACCTGGAACGGCGCGGTGTGCCGCAGTCGCTGGTTGACCTCAAAGACCACGATTGCCTGGTGCTCAAGGAGCGCAACAACGCGTTCGGCGTGTGGAACCTGACGAAGGACGGGCAGGAAGAATCGGTGCGTGTCAGCGGGCCGTTATCCTCGAACAACGGCGAGATCGTGTTGCAGTGGGCCTTGAGTGGCGGCGGGATCCTGTTGCGCTCAATGTGGGATGTGAAGCCGATGCTGGAGCAGGGGCGACTGGTGCAGGTGCTGCACGATTACACCCAGAGCGCCAACGTGTGGGCGGTATACCCGACACGGCTGAGCCAGTCGGCCAAGCTGCGGGTTTGTGTCGAGTTTCTCGAGGAATATTTTCGTCATCTGTCTCTGTAGGAGCGAGCTTGCTCCGGGCGGCGATCCGACGATGGATTCAAGAGCGCCGCGTTTAGCCGGTAAACACGCGTTATCGTTAACGATCATCGCGAGCAGGCTCGCTCCCACAGGAATCTGCTCGGCCCGTTGCAACGTGGTGCCAATGGCATCGAGCCCCAGCAGCCTTTTTTTTACATCTACCACACCCCCCTTGTAGGAGCTGCCGCAGGCTGCGATCTTTTGATCTTGATTTGGGCCCGTCAAAAGCCAAAAGATCGCAGCCTGCGGCAGCTCCTACAAGGAAGGTCAGCTTGCTCGCGATGGATTCAAGAGCGCCGCGTTTAGCCGGTAAGCACGCGTTATCGTTAACGACCATCGCGAGCAGGCTCGCTCCTACAGGATCCTTATCAGACCAGCCAGGGATTTTCCGCCAGGTGCCGGGCTTCGAACTGGCGTATCTGTTCCGCCCGTTGCAACGTGGTGCCAATGGCATCCAGCCCCAGCAGCAACGATTGCTTGCGCAGTTCATCGATCTCGAACGGGATCACGTTGCCGTCCGCCAGTTCGATGGTTTGTTCCGGCAGGTTGACGCTGATTCGAGCCGTTGCCGGGTTGCTGGTCAACGCGGCAATCTGCTTGAGTTGACCCTCGGTCAGCTGAATCGCCAACACCCCATTGCGCTGGCAGTTGTCGTAGAAAATGCCGGCGAAGCTGGTGCCGATCAGTGCGCGGATGCCCACTTGCTTCAGCCCCCAGACCGCATGTTCGCGGCTCGAACCACAGCCGAAATTGGCACCCACTACCAGAAACGCAGACTCGCTCCAGGCTGGTTGGTTGAGGATGAACCCCGGATCGGGTTCGCCGGACTCAAGGAACCTCAAGTCAAAGAACAGACCCTTGTCCAGGCCCTTGCGATCAATCCCTTTGAGGAACTGCTTGGGCATGATCACGTCGGTGTCGATGTTGGCGGCCAGAAGCGGGGCGGCGCTGCCGCTGACGATAGCGAAAGGTTGCATGGTTCAAGCCTCCAGCGCGAAGGTGCGCACGTCGGTCAAGTGCCCGGTAATCGCTGCGGCGGCGACCATGGCCGGGCTCATCAAATGGGTGCGCGCACCGGCGCCTTGCCGGCCTTCGAAGTTGCGGTTGGTGCTCGATGCACAACGATCACCGGGGGCGAGCACGTCGTCATTCATGGCCAGGCACATCGAGCAACCCGACTGGCGCCATTCAAAACCGGCGTCGAGGAAGATCTGCGCCAGCCCTTCGTCTTCGGCCTGGTCACGCACCAGGGTCGAACCGGGAACAATCATGGCCCGGACATGGGCCGCCACCCGTTTGCCGCGCACGACGCGGGCGACGTCGCGCAGGTCCTCGATGCGCGCATTGGTACACGAGCCGATGAACGCGTGGCTGATCACCACGTCGCTGAGCGGCATGCCCGGCTCCAGGCCCATGTAGTTCAAGGCGCGTTGCATGCCCTGGCGCAGGATCAGGTCCGGCTGCGCGGCCGGGTCCGGCACATGCCCGCCCACCGGTGCGGCCTGATCGGGGCTGGTGCCCCAGGTGACCATGGGTTCGAGCGCCGCGACATCCAGAGTGACTTCGCGATCGAACACCGCCCCATCGTCGCTGTGCAGACCACGCCATGTTGCGACGGCCTGTTCCCACAGCTGGCCCTGGGGTGCACGGGGCTTGTGTTGCAGGTAGGCGAAGACCTTGTCATCCGGGGCCATGAACGCGCCTCGGGCGCCGGCCTCGACGGCCATGTTGCAGATGGTCATGCGTGCTTCGACGCTGAGATCGCTGATCGCCGGGCCGGCGAACTCAATGGCGTAACCGGTGGCGCCCGAAGCGCCGATTTTCTCGATCAGGGCCATGATGATGTCCTTGGACGTCACGCCAGGCCCGAGCAGGCCATTGACCGTCACGCGCATCGTCTTCAGGCACTTGTAGACCAGGGTTTGCGAGGCCAGCAGGTGTTCGATTTCCGAGGTGCCGATGCCGAAACCGAAGGCACCCAGGGCGCCGTAGGTGGTGGTGTGGCTGTCGCCGGCGGCAACGACCATGCCAGGCAGGATAAAGCCTTGTTCGGGGGCCACGACGTGCTCGATGCCCTGGCGCTTGTCCAGCACATCGAACAGTTCGATGCCGAAGTCGCGGCAGTTTTCTTCGAAGTAGGACACCTGGCGGGCACCGCCGGCGTCCGGCATGGCGGCAACGCGTGTCGGCGCCGTGGGATTGACGTGGTCGACCACCGCCAGCGTCGCGCTGGGCCGCCAGGCTTTGCGACCTGCGTCGCGCATGCCGCTGAAGGCTTGCGGGCTGGTGTATTCGTTGGCGACCTGGCGGTCGATGTACAGCAGCACGTGGCCCTGATCGTCGAGGGCGCAGACGGTGTGACTGTCGATATGTTTCTGGTAGAGCGTTCTGGGGTTGTGCATGGTGTGGGCTCTTGTTGTCATGCGAGATCACGGAAACGTACCCACAGCATATTCGTCGCGATTCCTGCATCAAGCGTCATTAAGTGAAGGCATTGAACACGTTATGTGAATGATTGATGGCTGCCCGGGGTAAAGAAATCACCTGGAACACTGGGGGAAATGCCGTAATCGATGGGGTTCGTCTCAATACCCCGTCCACAGGGGCTGCCTTAGGCTGTGGGCTTTTGGCAATCAAGTCGGCGGAGTCGTTATGCGTTTATTTGAACTGATCACTTTTACCGTGCGGGTGCGCACGGTGGCCGATGCACTGGCACGTATCGAGAATGAGTTGGCGAAGCCGGAAGTCGGCGGGGTGTTGATGGGTTGCTGGGCTTCGGAGATCGGCCCGTTGAACCAGATCGCCGTGCTGCGTGGCTATGCCGACGAGCACTCAAGGCAGGCAGAGCGCGAGCGCTTCCTGCTGGGGGGCGGGGCGTTTGGCGTCAACGAGTTCATCACCGACCTGCGCATCGAAAACTACACGCTGTTTCCCTTCCTCGAACCCTTGAGTGCCGGCCAGCACGGTCCCTTCTATGAGTTGCGCGTCTACGACCTGGTCAGCAGCGGCTTGCAGCCGACACTCGACGGCTGGAGCAACGCCATTGAAGCGCGGACCGCCGAGCAGTATTCGCCGGTGTACGCGGCGTTTTACGCCACCGACGGCGCGCTGCCGCGCTATCTGCACATCTGGCCGTGGGCCAGCCTTGAGCAGCGCTTGCAGGTGCGCACCCAGGCGGTCGCCGACGGCGTCTGGCCGCCGGAAAACTCCGGCCCGCAACTGCGCGACATGCGCTCGACGATCTACCTGCCGGCGAAGTTTTCGCCCTTGCAATGACGACGGCTCGGCTCATGCGCAGTCGAGCGCTGCGGATTAGCGACGCGCCGGGAATGGCCCTGTAAACTGGCGGCGCAAAAGGCGCTCGCCTTACCCATTCAAGCAAGAGAACTTCCAATGGCAAACCACGACCTGACCTTTACACCTGACCTCGATGCCGACTCGATTTCCTCCGACGTCGTCGGCTTCGGCGGTGTGCTGGTCTCCACCCAGATCCCCACCCGTGCCGACGGCAGTCTGGAGCTGGGCGACATCACCCTGCAAAGCGAATGCACCCTGCAAGCGCTGAAGGTTGCACTGGAACGTGCCGGCAGCTCCATGGACCGCGTGATGCACCTGACCATCTACCTCACCGACATGGCCGACCGCGCCGCGTTCAACGAGGTCTACAAGCGCTACTTCGCCAAGCCGTGGCCGGTGCGCGCCGCTGTCGGGGTTGCCTCGTTGGCGGTGGAAGGCATGCGCGTGGAAGTGACCGCAATGGCGGCCAAAGCCTGATCGCTGCGATGCGCACAAAACCCCTTGTGGGAGCGAGCCTGCTCGCGAAGGCGGAGTGTCAGCTTGCACAAGTGTTGACTGACCCAGCGCTTTCGCGGGCAAGCCCGCTCCCACAGTTGAATGTTGTTGTGCACAAATTCTGAGTACGACATGAAATCCCCTGTGGGAGCGGGCTTGCCCGCGATGGCGGCGTGTCAGTCGACATCAATTTTGGCTGTCACACCGCTTTCGCGAGCAGGCTCGCTCCCACAGGGGATGTTGGGCGTGGGCTAGATTTTTGGTCTACGCCGATCGAATGTAGGAGCGAGCTTGCTCGCGATGAACACAAGGGCGATGCGTGCATGCAGAATGCCCGCGTCATCGTTAACGTCCATCGCGAGCAAGCTCGCTCCTACAGGGATTGAGGCGGGCCAGGTTTGCCCGAAACGCCACCGGGCAGCATACGGGTGCCGGTCGGGCGTTTCGCCGCTACAATGCACGCCTCGACCGTGAAAAGCCTGACTAAAAAAACTATGTCTTTGCCCAAACATCACCTGGAATTGCTCAGCCCTGCCCGCGATGTCGCCATCGCCCGCGAGGCTATCCTGCATGGTGCCGATGCCGTGTACATCGGCGGCCCGAGCTTCGGTGCCCGCCACAACGCCTGCAACGAGGTGAGCGAGATTGCCGAACTGGTGGAATTCGCCCGTCGTTATCACGCGCGGATCTTCACCACCATCAACACGATCCTGCACGACAACGAACTGGAGCCGGCCCGCCAGCTGATCCACCAGTTGTACGACGCCGGCGTCGATGCGCTGATCGTCCAGGATCTGGGGGTGATGGAGCTGGACATCCCGCCGATCGAACTGCACGCCAGTACCCAGACGGACATCCGCACCCTGGAGCGGGCGAAGTTCCTCGATCAGGCCGGTTTCTCGCAACTGGTGCTGGCCCGCGAGCTGAACCTCAAGGAAATCCGCGCCATCGCCGACGAAACCGACGCGGCCATCGAGTTCTTTATCCATGGCGCGTTGTGCGTGGCGTTTTCCGGCCAGTGCAACATTTCCCACGCGCAGACCGGGCGCAGCGCCAACCGTGGCGACTGCTCCCAGGCTTGCCGCCTGCCGTACACCCTCAAGGATGAAAAGGGTGGCGTGATCGCTTACGAAAAGCACCTGCTGTCGATGAAGGACAACAACCAGAGCGCCAACATCCGCGCGCTGGTCGAGGCGGGCGTGCGCTCGTTCAAGATCGAGGGCCGCTACAAGGATATGGGCTATGTGAAGAACATCACGGCCTACTATCGCCAGCGTCTCGACGACGTCCTCGAAGACCGCCCGGACCTGGCCCGCGCTTCCAGCGGCCGCACCGCGCACTTCTTCCTGCCTGACCCGGAAAAAACCTTCCACCGTGGCAGCACCGATTACTTCGTCACTGACCGCAAGATCGATATCGGCGCCTTTGACTCGCCGACCTTCACCGGTCTGCCGGTAGGTGTGGTCGAGAAGGTCGCCAAGCGTGACATGCAGGTCGTGACGCACGAACCGCTGTCCAACGGTGACGGCCTCAACGTGCTGGTCAAGCGTGAAGTGGTGGGTTTCCGCGCCAACATCGCCGAACCCAAAGGCGAATTCGAGGAAGACGGCGAGAAGCGTTATCGCTATCGCGTCGAGCCCAACGAGATGCCGGAGGGGATGTACAAGCTGCGCCCCAACCATCCGCTGAATCGCAATCTCGATCACAACTGGCAGCAGGCGCTGCAACGGACCTCGGCCGAGCGTCGCATCGCCCTGAGCTGGGTCGCTCGCCTGCGTGAAGAACAGCTGGAGCTGACCGCGACCAGCGAGGAGGGCATCAGCGCCAGCGTCACGCTGGCCGGCCCGTTCGGCGCGGCCAACAAGCCGGAGCAGGCGCTGGAGCAATTGCAGGATCTGCTCGGCCAGCTGGGGACCACCCAGTACCACGCGATCGACATCAAGCTGGATGCGCCGCAGGCGTACTTCATCCCGAACTCGCAGCTCAAAGCCTTGCGCCGCGAAGTGATAGAGGCTTTGACCCAGGCGCGGGTCGCCGCCCACCCGCGCGGCAGCCGTAAAGCCGAAACCACACCGCCGCCGGTGTACCCGGAGTCGCACCTGACGTTCCTGGCCAACGTGTACAACCAGAAGGCTCGCGACTTCTATCACCGCCATGGGGTCAAGCTGATCGACGCAGCCTACGAGGCCCACGAGGAAGCCGGCGAAGTGCCGGTGATGATCACCAAGCACTGCCTGCGTTTCTCCTTCAACCTGTGCCCGAAACAGGCCAAGGGCGTGACCGGCGTGCGCACCAAGGTCGCGCCGATGCAGCTGATTCACGGCGATGAAGTGCTGACGCTGAAGTTCGATTGCAAACCATGCGAAATGCACATTATCGGCAAGATGAAGGGCCACATCCTCAACCTGCCGCAACCGGGCAGCGTGGTTGGTCACATCAGCCCCGAAGATCTGCTCAAGACCATCCCCCGCGCACCGCACTGAGTGACCGGCGAGCGCGCCGCAACGGCGCGCTCACCTGTTGTTCAAAATCCCGTGTAATTGAAGTAGACGACTGCCACGGCAACCGCGAGGCCAAAGGCTGCCAGGGCTTTTGCCTGTGCGCTGGCCTGAAATTCACTCGACGCCTGCTCAAGGGGATGCGCGTACGCGGTGGGGTCCTGGCGGCGCTGCCGCATGGCCCGATAGCTGTAGCGCAAGCCGATCAGCAGGGACATGGCGATCAGGCCGAGGATCAGCCTGCGTATCGCCGGTCTTCCAGTGGCGGCCAGGCTGCCCTCGTGTTCACAGGCCGGACTCCCGAACTCCACCACGGAAACCGGCTGGTAGGCCGCCGGGGACTGCTTTGCATCTTGCAGCGCCGCCATCTGCTCCAGATCCAGTGCCTGATACTTCCACAGTGTCGACGATCCTTCCCGGCAGAAAGTGAACGCAACGGGGCTCGAGGCGCCAATGACGCACGCGTCACTGATGCCGATTTTTTTCAGGGTTTCGGTCGCAGACCGTGTGAAGTCCAGTTCGAGGACAGGAATGACGCCGTTGGCAGACACCGCGACCGACACCAGCAGGCCCGCCATGGCGCAGAGGGTTGATAGTTTCAAAGTTTGGGCGTCCTCGTTTGTAGTTATTTTTGTTTTAAACGCGGAGTCTGGTTACAGCCTGTTCTTGCTGGAGTCTAGACGCTGGCGACAGACCCGCAGCGGCAGTCGTTGCTATCCACAGGTCTCGAGGACGGCTTTTTCAGCTCGTTTGAATTCCTGTTTGATGTCGGTGGGGATGCGTTGCTTTTTGAGTTCCTGGCCGAGGAAGGGTTGATCGCTGCGGGAGTGGACTTCGGCGTCTTCGGCCGTTATCTGTGCTTCGATGGCGGCGGCGTGTTTGTCGATGACGGCATTGACCTCGGCTTCGTTCCTGGCCGTATCAAGTGCCAGGACCAACTGGCCGGCCTCGGCTTTTTCGGCCTCGGCATAGGCTTCGACCGTCAACCCGGAGGCCAGGGCCCGCGCCTGGGTTTCCAGGCCGTTGAGATGCTCCCGGGCGGCCCTGCAGACCGCTTCCTGTCGCTGGCTCTCGATGTGTTCCCAGGTGTTCAGTCCATAAATCGCGGCCCCGACCACCAGGATGGTTGCAAAAGTGCCCATCAGTTTGCCTTTCACATTTTGCGCCCTCAAATGGTAAAGGAGGGGTGTTGAGCAAACGATTTCCGATTCCATCCCCTAAAGGAAAAGCGTAGCAGACGTGATCGGGCCGAATGTGCGCCGAGCACTTCCCCGGGACTTGGCTGAACACTAAGCGTCTGTTTTAAAAAACAAATTGTTTTATTGGGGCTTCCCATACAAGGCAAAAGTTGGTAAATTGCCGCCCACTCTTGCACAGGCCCTCAGGGAGCCTGTCACGCAAGCCGGCAGCAGCGCTTGTTGCCACTCAGGAAAGCGAGTGCCTGGCACTCATCGCAACAGATACAGGGGCGTCGCCAAGCGGTAAGGCAGCAGGTTTTGATCCTGCCATGCGTTGGTTCGAATCCAGCCGCCCCTGCCATTTTTTCTTCTTGCTCAATCAGAAAATACTCGACCGACGGTTGTTATTCGTCGATTCGCCGGTTTTTTGCGCTCGTTTTTCATGTTCCGGATGTTCCCTCGCAAACCCGCGTGCAGCCAAGGCTCGCGCAAGGTCTTTGTGCGCGAGCCTCTAGCGAAAGCGCTCCGGGATGGCCTCGGCAAACGGATACCAGGCAAACCAGGGCCTTGCCTCGTCGATCACCCGCTTGACCGCGGGCCTTTCGGTCAACCTGTCGAAATAAGCGCTCAGGTGGCGCTGATCGTCGGCAAAGGGGACGAGGGTGCTGGCGTAGAGCAGCGCCGGGGCGGCGGCGCAATCGGCCATGCTGAATGCCGGGCTGGCCACCCAGGTTTTTGCCGCCAGTTGCCGTTCAAGCAGGCCGTATGCCGTTGTCAGCGCGGCGCGCTCGCGGGTCAGGTCGCCGTTGGCGGCGTTCAGGCGGTCAGCGACGATCTTCTGCATCGGCACCTGTACGTGGAGGTCGAAAAAGCGATCCCACAGCCGCACTTCCAGGGCGGCTTCCCAATCGTGCGGAATCAGGTGCGCCTGGCCGGCATGGAGCCGGTCCAGATATTCAATGATCACACTCGACTCCGGCACATTCTTTTGCCGGGTGTGATCGCGAAGCACCGGGAACTTGCCGATCGGCCACAGCGCTTGAAGTTCGGCCCGATCGGCGTCGTTGCCCAGGTCGATAACCCTTTTTTCAAACTCGATGTCCAGTTCATAGAGGGCGATCAGTGCTTTGTGGCAGAACGACGAGAGCGGGTGGAAATAAAGAGTCAGTGACATCCTTCCATTCCTCGGTGAGATGCAAACCGCTTCATTATCCGTCGCCATCGGCCAATGCGCGAGGCGCGCCATCATGATGTGCGGTGCGGGCTGTTCGGGTTAGAGTGCAGATCCTGGCCTGAATATCAGGCATGCCACGTTCAGGGTCATACCGCCATGCACCAGATCGGACTCATTGTTTATCCCGGTTTTCAGGTTCTCGGGCTGGCCATGTGTGCCGCCTTCGAATTGGCCAACAGTGCCGGTGACGAGCCGTTGTACCGCATTGCCTTGTTGTCCGAGCCGGGTGGCCTGGTGCAAACGTCCGCCGGTTTTGCTGTGCAGACCGAAGCGTTTGACCAGCGCGCGTTCGATACGCTGCTGGTCCTGGGCGACAACCTGATCCGCCCGACCACTGCGGGCATGCTGGCGTTTTTGCGCCGCGCCAGTCAGGGCACTCGACGCCTGGGCTCGATTTGCACGGGGGCGATTGCCTTGGCGGAGGCCGGTTTGCTTGATGGTCGGCGGGCGACCACCCACTGGGCGCATGTGCCGGCCTTTCGCAAGGCGTACCCGAACGTGAAGGTCGAGGAGGACCGGATCTTCGTCAATGATGGTCATCTGTGGACGGCGGCGGGCATGAGCGCGTGCGTGGACCTGGCGTTGGCGCTGGTGGAGCAGGACCTGGGCGCCGACCTTGCACGCAAGGTGGCCCGGCAATTGGTGGTGTACCACCGGCGTTCCGGCGGACAGTCGCAGTTTTCAGTGATGCTGGAACTGGCCCCCAAGACCGATCGGATTCAGGCGGCGCTGAACTACGCCCGGCAGAATCTAAAGTCCGCGCTGTCGGTCGAGGAGCTGGCCAGCGCGGCCAATCTCAGCCCCCGGCAATTCAGCCGGGTGTTTCATGCCGAAACCGGCCAGTCTCCGGCCAAGGCCATCGAACGCCTGCGGGTCGAGTCGGCCCGGTTGATGATGGAAACCGGCCGGCACTCCATTGATGTGGTGGCGACGGACACGGGGTTTGGTGACCGGGAGCGGATGCGTCGTGCTTTCATTCGTGCCTTCGGGCAGCCGCCGCAGGTGATTCAGCGCGCCAGTCGGGATTGATTTGTTGATGTCCTGAAAAGTGGTGTATACGACATTCAAGACTTAATATTATAAGCGTAATCTTGATCTCGTTGAAACCCGTCCCTCAGTGAGATCACCGCCATGACCATTGTCAAAGCCGCCGCCGTACAAATCAGTCCCGTTCTTTACAGCCGTGAAGGCACCGTCGACAAAGTGGTGCAGAAAATTCTCGAACTCGGCGAACAGGGCGTGCAATTTGCCGTGTTCCCGGAAACCGTCGTGCCGTACTACCCGTACTTTTCCTTCGTACAGTCGCCGTTCGAAATGGCCGCCGAGCACCTCAAGCTGCTGGACCAGGCTGTCACCGTGCCTTCGCCGGCCACCGATGCCATCGGCGCGGCAGCCAGGCAAGCGGGCATGGTCGTGTCCATCGGCGTCAACGAGCGTGATGGCGGCACGCTGTACAACACGCAGTTGCTGTTCGATGCCGACGGCTCGCTGATCCAGCGTCGCCGCAAGATCTCCCCGACCTACCATGAACGCATGATCTGGGGCATGGGCGACGGTTCCGGTCTGCGGGCCGTCGACAGCGCGGCAGGGCGCATCGGGCAACTGGCCTGCTGGGAGCATTTCAACCCGCTGGCCCGTTATGCCTTGATGGCCGATGGCGAACAGATCCATGCGGCGATGTACCCGGGGTCGTTTGCAGGTCCCCTGTTTGCCTCGCAAATGGAAGTCAGCATTCGCCAGCATGCCCTGGAGGCCGCGTGCTTTGTGGTCAATTCCACGGCATGGCTGTACCCCGAGCAACAGGCGCAGATCATGGCGGATACCGGCTGCGCCATCGGCCCGATCTCCGGCGGCTGCTATACCGCGATCATCAGCCCGGATGGCTCGGTGCTGGGTTCGTTGCAGGAAGGTGAGGGCGAGGTGATCGCCGACCTCGACATGGGCCTGATCGACAAGCGCAAACGCATGATGGATTCCCGCGGCCACTACAGTCGCCCGGAACTGCTGAGCCTGCTGATTGACCGTACACCGCACGCCCATGTGCATGAACGCAATGCGCATCTGACGCTGGCCGAACAGACCGGGATGGAAGAAGTGATGGGGTAGGTTGTTCAGGCAATTGCGGGGAACACCGATACCTGTAGGAGCGAGCTTGCTCGCGATGGAGGTCAACGATGACGCGGGGAGCCTGACACCCCGCGGTGCTCTCAGGTTTTTCGCGAGCAGGCTCGCCCCTACAGATATTTCGTGATCTGTGTGTCCCGGTGAAGTCCCCTTTTTTCAGCGACGCCAGAAGTAACGCGCCAGCAGTGCGTCGAGGCTGAGCTTGCCGGCACCGGACAGCAACAGCGGAGTGAGGGTCACAAGGTAGATCAAGGGCAGCTTGAAGTTGCCGTAACCCTTGTTGCTGATGGCGTAACCTTGGGCAAGTTCACTCAGGGTGTGCCAGTCGGCAGGCCAATGCACGGCGGCGGTGGCGACGAGGGTCACCACCATCAGGCTCAACGCCGAGAAGCGTGTTCCAAGGCCTACCAGCAAGGTCAAGGCGAAGATCAGTTCGGCCCACATCGACAGTTCCCAGTTCAGCGTCGCCGGAAGGTGGTCGAACGGAAACGGGAAGCGCTCCTGGATATCGGCGAACCAGTTCTGGCCGTGGAATTTTTCCAGGCCCGACTCGAGGAATTCCCAGGCAAGGAACACTCGCAGCGCCAGGGGCGCAAACCAGTTGCCGGCGCGGTCGAGGTTCAGGTTCAGGCCTTTGACGGCCGAGGAAATGGAGGTGTTCATGGACGATGATCTCCTTCAGGTCGGGGAGGCGGGGCAAGGGCAAGCCCCGTGAGTTGAGTGCTTTGATCGGCCAGGCCAATCGACCGGCGTATTTCATCAACGGGGTGTATCTGCGGTGTGTCGTTGGGGTGGGGTTTTGCGTGTGGGGTGTGTCCGGGGCGGGGCTGTACACACTGAGATACGTAAGCGCACAACCCGTGTGGGAGCGGGCTTGCTCGCGAAGGCGGTGTGTCAGTCGACATCAATTCTGACTGTCCTGCCGCTATCGCGAGCAAGCTCGCTCCCACAGTGGATGTTGGTCGTGGGCTGGATTTGGTCGACGCCAAATAAATGGGGAGCGAGCTTGCTCGCGATAGCGGAGTGTCAGGCGCTATTGATGTTGGATGGAATGGCCTCTTCGCGAGCAGGCTCGCTCCCACAGGGAAATTGCTATACATTTTCCGGCCGCCCCCTGCATGGTGAAACCGCTTCATGTCTCTCGCGCTCGAACGTCTAGTCGCTGGTACGCCCATCCCTTTCGCCGGCAATCGTGTCACTGTCGTCAGCCCCGAACTGGCGCAACGCTTCCAGCCCGGTGATCACCTGCTGGTGGAGCAGGTCAGCGGCGAGTTGTTGTTAATCCCCGTGGCGGACCAGCAAGCGGCCAACGTCGCGATCGAGCGCGCCCAAGCGGCGTTTACCGCGCTGTCGGCGGTGTCCGATCAAGCGATCAGCGCCTTCTTCGACCTGTTTGCCCAACGCCTGGAAACCCCGGAATGCTGGACCTTGATCGAGGCCGCCAACCTGGCCGACATCGAGCGGGCCAAGGCGCGCGGTCGCTCGACCACCCGGTTGCTGGCCGATGAGCGCATGCGTCGCGACATGATCGCCGGCCTGCGCGCGTGGCGTGATGCGGCGGCCAGTCGGGGCAAGGTGATCAGCTGCGTCGAGCACGATGGCTGGAAAGTCGAGCAAGTGGTCTCGCCGTTGGGCATTGTCGCGTTCGTCTTCGAAGGCCGGCCGAATGTGTTTGCCGATGCGGCCGGTGTGTTGCGCACTGGCAACACCGCCGTGCTGCGCATCGGCAGCGATGCGTTGGGCACCGCCCAGGCGATCGTTACCCATGCACTGAACCCTGCATTGAGCGACGCCGGCTTGCCGGCCGGTGCGGTGTCGCTGGTGGAAAGCGTCAACCACGCCGCCGGTTGGGCGATGTTCGCTGACCGGCGCCTGTCACTGGCGGTAGCCCGTGGTTCGGGGCGCGCCGTCAGCCAGTTGGGCAGCATCGCGCAGCAGGCCGGCACGGCGGTCAGCCTGCACGGCACCGGTGGCGCCTGGCTGATCGCCACCGCCGATGCCGACGCCCAGCGCTTTGCTGCAGTGGTGCGCAACTCCCTGGACCGCAAAGTCTGCAACACCCTGAACGTCTGCCTGATCCACCGCGACCGCGCCGCTGAACTGGTGCCGCTGTTCCTCGACGCACTCAAGCAGGCCGGCACCGCGCGGGGGCAGGGCTGCAAGCTGCACATCGTCGAAGGCAGCGAGTCGCATCTGCCGCAAGACTGGCTGGCTGCCACGGTGGAGGTGTACCGCGCCGAGGGCTATCAGACCGAAGCCCAGGCCGAGCCGTTGCCGGAAGATCAATTGGGCCGCGAATGGGAGTGGGAAGAAACCCCGGAAGTCAGCCTGAAAATCGTCGACGACCTGGACAGTGCCATCGCCTTGTTCAATCGCTACAGCCCGCAGTTCACCGTGTCCTTGATCAGTGAAAGTGCCGAGGCCCAGGAGCGTTTCTACAACGCGGTCAACGCGCCTTTTGTCGGCAATGGCATCACCCGTTGGGTCGACGGCCAGTACGCGTTGAACAAGCCGGAACTGGGCCTTTCGAACTGGGAGAGTGGGCGCCTGTTTGCGCGCAGCGCGATTCTCTCGGGTGATGGCGTGTTCACCATCCGTAGCCGCATGACCCAGATCGATCTGGGCGTCAAACGCTGAGGCAGCGGAACCAGTGACCGCTGCAAGGGCGGTCACTTTTTTCAACAACCGGTGGTTCCGGTCAAGCGGCTTTGATCGCCTTGGCCGATACCGCACAAGTGCCCGGATGCTCGACCAGCGACACAAAGCTGCGACTGTCGGCATCCAGCGCGTCGATCGAGCCGGTCTCGATGTCGTACACCCAGCCATGCAGGTTCAACAGGCCTTTTTCCTGGGCCAGTCGCACGCTCGGGTGCGTCTGGATGTTGGCCAATTGGGCGATGACATTCTCCCGCACCATCGAACTGACCTTGGCCGCTTCACTGGCGTGTGGCCGGGCTTCGTTGATCACTTTCGCCGACTCGGCGTGTTGCAGCCAGCCGCTGACGGCGGGCAGGTGATCCATGCAGGTGCACTTGGCCACCGCGGTCATGGCGCCGCAGTCCGAATGACCGCAGATCACGATGTCGGTGACGCCGAGCACCGCGACGGCGTATTCGACCGTGGCCGATACGCCACCGGGGTGCGGGCTATAGGACGGCACGATGTTGCCGGCGTTGCGGATCACGAACAGTTCACCGGGCTCTTGCTGGGTCAACAGTTCCGGCACGACACGACTGTCGGAGCAGGTGATGAACAGCGTGCCTGGATGCTGGGTGGTGGCCAGGTGTTTGAACAGGTCGGTGCGTTGCGGAAAGGCTTCTTTCTGGAACTTCAGGAAACCGTCGATGAGCGCTTTCATGATCGCGTCCTCATGGGTGGGCAGGGTTCGGCCCGCACGGTGCGTGCGGGCCGGTATCAACTTAGAAAGGACGCAGCGGCAGGAACTTGCCGTCGAGGGTGATGACGGCGCGGGAGCCGCCTTCCGGATCTTCGACTTTCTTCATGTCGAGCTTGAAGTTGATCGCGCTGATGATGCCGTCGCCGAACTGCTCATGAACCAGGGCTTTGAGGGTGGTGCCGTAGATCTGGATCATTTCGTAGAAGCGGTAGATGGTCGGGTCGGTCGGCACACCCGAGAGGCTGCCGCGCAGCGGGATGATCTGCAATCGGGCCACGGCGTCGGCGTCCAGTTCGAGTTTGTCGCCGACCACTTTGGCGGCGCTTTCCGGCAGCGGGTGTTGACCGAGCAGGGCGGCGGTGACGTAGGCCAGGCTCAAGCCGGTGCCATCGGCGAGGTCCTGCCACGACAGGTTCTTGCGCGCCTTGGCATCAAGGACAGCAGTGGTCAGGGCCAGGCTTGGGTCGTTGTAGGCGTGGGACTGTTGCATGGTGATTCTCCTATCGGGAGTGGCATTGCTTGGGTGTGGGGCCATCTTCTGCCGATCCATCCATAGCGTCCAAGACCGATATACAATGCAATGCATAAGCACTGCCTATAGATGGAGAGTCCGATGTTGCTTCGCCATTTGCGTTACCTGCTGGCGGTGGCCGACCAGGGCGGTTTCACGCGCGCCGCCGAAGTGCTGCATGTGTCCCAGCCGACCTTGTCGCAGCAGATCCGCCAACTGGAGGAATCACTGGGTGTGAGCCTGTTCGACCGCACCTCGCGCACGGTCAGGCCCACCGATGCCGGCCAGGCTTACATTGAATGCGCGCGGCGGGTACTGGTGGAGCTGGAGGCGGGCAAGCGTGCGTTGCATGACGTTAAGGATTTGTCCCGTGGCACTTTGCGCCTGGCCATGACACCGACCTTCATGGCTTATCTGGTAGGGCCGCTGGTGCGCGACTACGTGGCGCGCTACCCGAACATCCACCTGGAGATTTTCGAGTTGTCGATGGACGAAATCGAGGCCGGGTTGGCGGATGATTCGCTGGACGTCGCGATTGCGTTTGATCAGGTGCGCAGCGCCGAGATCGAATCGATCCCGGCGTTTACCGAAACCCTGGGGCTGATGGTCGGATGCGATCATCCGCTTTACGAGCATCAGGACGCGTTGTCCGCGCAAGAGGTGGCTCAACTTGAGTTTGCGCTGTTGACCCCGGACTACATCACCCGCACCTGCATCGATGAGTATTTTGCAGAGGCACGCATCACGCCCAAAGTGGTGATTGAAGTGAACTCGGTCAACACGCTGCTGGAAGTCATCCGGCATTCCGCCATCGCCACCATCCTGCCGGAACCCATCGCCACGCAGGATCGGGCACTGCACAAATTGTCCATGCTGGGAGCCGCGCCTGAACGCGGGGCTGCGTTATTGCGGCGCAAGAACAACTACCACAGTGCGGCGTCGGTGGCGTTTGTGGAGCTGGTGTTGGGGACCGGTTTTTCATAACCACTACAAAACCCTGTGGGAGCGGGCTTGCTCCGGGCGGCGTTCCGACGAAGGCGGTGTATCAGTTGACATAGTGTTATCTGGCACACCGCCTTCGCGAGCAAGCCCGCTCCCACATTTGAACTGTGGTGAGTCGGAATTTCCAGCATAAAAAAAGGCCTGCTCCTTATTGGGAGCAGGCCCTGTTTTTCAATAAGTCAGTGACGACTCATTCAATTAGTAGAACCGGTCAATCACCCGAACTTCGTTCTGATTCTGCATCGAGGCCCAGGCCTGTTTCAGGGTTTGCAGAACATTACCGATGAAGTCCTTGTCGGCCGCGGCCTTCTTGCCAACATAGCCCTGGCCGCGACGGTACATCTTCAGTCGGGCCAGCAGGTTCTGGTTGTTCTGGTCGAACTCTGCTTCGTGGGCGTGCGGCGACAGGCAGTCGATATGAACCTGGCCACACTTGCTGATCCAGAGAATATGGCTGTCGTGGCTGTCTTTCTTTGCAGCGAACATACGAGCCAGTTCATCGATAGTTGGTTGATTGTTCAGATTCATCATAAAGCCCCTTGACCAATTGGTGATCTTTCAAAGTTGATTCGCTAATACAGGTAGCCCATCGGTTAGTTGATCCCTGGCACCGAAACCAGGACGTCAGCGTTCGACCGCCTTATCGGGCGGGGTCCTGCGTCTGTTGCATGTAGTCTTGTTGAATAACTGCTACGCAATAGCGTCACAACGAAGAGAAGCGGCGAAAACCTTAAGGCCACTGCCGACATTTTCAGGGTCGGCCACAAGCATCATGAGGATTGCTCGCCAAGACTTCTCGCCCTTGTACTGGACGTTCAGGCCAGGTCAGCTTCTTCAATCTGCCTTGTGGGCAGCGTGTATCCGGGAAAAACAGCTCGGCGGTCAGACGAGCTTGCTCAAACGTGTTGCCTGTACTCCCGATCGGGGAGACGTCTGCATCATGCAAGGGCAAAACGGAGGCGTCAACGGTTTTGTAGTGATTATTTTCAGTCACTACATATTGTCGGACAAAGCTGTTCGGAATTAGCGGGGGGAGACGAGGGTGTGTCGATCAGGACGACAAAGGCGGACACTCAAAGCGGTAAAAAGTGCAGGGATGACCGTCTACCACCTGCTGATGCAAGTTGAGCCCGCCAACGCCGAGCCCCGGCATCACGGTGGCCCAGAACAGGCGCGCCGGCTGATTCGCCTCGAGATGGAAAATCTGCCATTGACCGGGTAATTGGCTCAAGAGGGTGGAAACGACAAATCGCGCGACACCCCGGCCACGAAAGCGTCGACTGACAAACAGATAACCGATGTTGTAGTCGGCACCGGGGAGATGAGTCCGGTTATCCACGGTCACGAAGCCGGCCAGTTCCCCGTCGACCTTGATCAGATAAGGGCGGGTGGCCGGGTGTCGCCAATACTCCGGCATGGGCAGGATGTTAAAGAATCCGGATTCACCCAGCTTTAGCGGTAGCCATTCGCTGAAGTCGTAGGTGTAGAACTGCATCAGGTTTTCGATGGTTTCCAGTTCGTCGCGTTGGGCGGCGTGCAGTTCTATTGAAGACATACGTAGTGGCTCCTGACCGGTCAAGGGACACCATAGATTATGGCCGGCGTCGCACGATCCGTGGCGAGGGAGCTTGCTCCCGTTGGACCGGTCCGCGTTCGGGCGCAGCAGGCCCATTCATTTTGTTAGGGAATGGGGCCGCTCTGCGGCCCAACGGGAGCAAGCTCCCTCGCCACAAAGGCTCAGTGTCAGGTCTATGTTTTGCTTGCCGGTTTTGACTTGCGCCGGGTGCCGCTCGCGGGTTTGCGCGGGGCGCTCTTGCGCTTTTTCTTCCAGGGGGCTGCGGCGGACCCGCTGGGCGGTGGACCGCTGATGGTCAGGCTCAGTCCGGCGCAACGGCTGACCTGCTTGCTCATCCACGTCGCCTGTTTGGTGACGAACTCCTCAAGGCTCATTTCCCCGCTTTGCACCATGTCCAGGGCCTGTTCCCAGATCGCCGTGGTGCCCGGGTCGGCGATGGCCCGCGGCACGGCGTCGATCAGGCTGAACGCGGCCGGCGTGGCGGCCAGGGCCTTGCCGTTCTTGACCAGATAACCACGGTCGAGCAGGCCCTGGATGATCGACGCACGGGTCGCTTCGGTGCCGATGCCGGTGGTGTCCTTGAGCTTTTGCTTGAGCAGCGGGTCTTCCACCAGTTTGGCGACGTTCTTCATGGCCTTGATCAGATCGCCTTCGGTGAACGGCTTTGGCGGTTGCGTCCAGAGGTCCTTGAGTTGCACGCCGGCCACTGCGCAATCGATGCCTTCGGCCAGGTTGGGCAGTGTCTGTGGCGCTGGAGCTTCGCGTCCCTTGGTCGCAGCCAGTGCCTCGGGCAGGGCGCGTTTCCAGCCCGGCTCGATGATCTGCTTGCCGACAGCGCGCAAGGCTTCACCGGCACAATCGAAGTCGGCCTGGGTGCGGTCGTATTCGTGATTGGGCAGGAACTGCGCCAGGTATCGCGCGCGGATCAGCTCGTAGACCGCGCGCTGCTTGCCTGCCAGCTTGTCGAGGTTCTTCGCTGCAGCGGTGGGGATGATGCCGTGGTGAGCGCTGACCTTGGCATCGTTCCAGGCCCGTGAGCGCCGTTGCGGATCAAGGTGATCGTGCAAGGCGTTCAACGCCGGGTCGGCCTGGCGCAACGCCGCCAGAATGGCCGGTGCCTCGCTGTGCTGGCTGAGGGGCAAGTAGCCGCAATCGCTGCGCGGATAGGTGATGACCTTGTAGGTTTCGTACAGCGCCTGGGCGATGTCGAGGGTTTCCTGGGCGCCCAGGCCGAGCTTCTTTGAGCAGACCTCCTGCAGGGTGCCCAGGTCGAACGGCAGCGGGGCCAGTTCGCGCATCCGTTCGGTGCGCAACTTGATCACCCGCGCACTGGCCGCGCCGCGCATGGCGTCTGCCGCTTGTTGTGCCAGCGCCTGGTTCAGGCAGCGGTCCTGATCGTCGCAAACATCGGATGCCGCTCGCCATTGCGCGGTGAACGGGGTGCCGTTGTGCAGCAGTTGCACATCGATGGCCCAATAGGGGACGGGCACAAAGTCGGCAATGCTGCGATCGCGATCCACCACCAGGCGCAAGGTCGGCGTTTGCACCCGGCCCACCGGCAGCACGCCTTGATAGCCGGACTGGCGCCCCAGCAAGGTGAACAGCCGGCTCATGTTCATGCCGATCAGCCAGTCGGCCCGGGAACGCCCCAGGGCCGAGTGATAGAGGCTGAACGTCTCGTTGCCCGGTTTCAATGCCGCGAGGGCCTTGCGGATGGACGCATCGTCCAGGGCCGACAACCAGAGGCGGCGGATCGGCCCGCGATAGCGGCAATGCTCCACCAGTTCCCGGGCGATCATCTCGCCCTCACGGTCGGCGTCCGTGGCAATGATCAGTTCGCTCGCCTCACCGAGCAGGCGCTTGACCGCCTTGTACTGGCTGGCGGTACGCGGCTTGACGGTCATTTTCCACTTTTCGGGAATGATCGGCAGGTCGGCCAGCACCCAGCGCTTGTAGCGCGCGTCGTAGGCATCCGGTGGTGCGGTTTCCAGAAGATGGCCGATGCACCAGGTCACCGTGACATCCGTTCCCAGCCAGCAGCCATCGCCCCGGCGCCGGGCGCCGAGGACTGCCGCAATGTCTTTGGCCTGGGAAGGTTTTTCACAGAGGTACAGCCGCATAACCACCATCGTCGATCTATGTGTCAGGGGTGCACAGAATGGCGCTTGATGGACGATGGAGCAATCTTTATCTGTATGGATGTACAGCCTGGTGTGTAGCTCCCGTTCGGCTGCGAAGCCGTCGCGAGGGTAAAACTTGGGTTATACCTGATAAACCGTGGTCTCAGGTTTTGGGGCTGCTGCGCAGCCCATCGCGGGCAAGCCACGCTCCCACATCATCGATTTGCAGGTCCATCACCGTCATGAGGAACGTATTCCATGAAAAGCTCCGGTCCTAGTCCTGTCATCACCATCGCCGAGCAGCCTGGCTGTCTGCTGGTGAGGTTTCACGGTATTCAAGTAGCCGCCTCGGCGCGGGCCCTGGTGTTGCTGGAGGCCAACTACCCGCCGGTGTACTACGTGCCGCGAGAGGATATCGACGAGAAATATTTCGCCCGCACCGACCACACCAGCTATTGCCCGTACAAGGGCGATGCGAGTTATTTCAGTCTGCAGGTGCCGGGGCATGAGAGTGCCAATGCGGTGTGGAGTTATGAGAACCCCAAGATATCGGTGGAGCAGATACGCGAATACGTGGCGTTCTACCCGGATCAGGTGAAGTTCGAGTTGCTTGACTCCGAGGTCTGATCGAGGGGATCGCCGCGACGAGGGAGTCAGCTCCCTCGTCGGCAGGCATAACCTCAGTTCTTGTCGAGATCCACGTTACGCGTCTCACGCAGGCATATCATCCCCACCACCAGGCTCACCCCGGTGATCACCACCGGATACCACAGCCCGTAGAAGATGTCCCCGGTGTACACCACCAGCGCGAACGACACCGTCGGCAGGAAGCCGCCGAACCAGCCGTTGCCGATGTGGTAGGGCAGGGACATCGAGGTGTAGCGGATGCGGGTCGGGAACAGCTCGACCATCAACGCCGCCAGCGGGCCGTAGCACATGGCCGAGATGATGATCAGCGCGACAATCAGCGCCACGATCATCGGTTTGTTGATCTGCTGCATGTCCGCCTGTTGCGGGTAGCCGGCGAGGGTCACGGCACCGCGCAGGGCGGCTTCGTCGAAACCATCGATCTTCACGTCGCCGACGCTCACCTGCACGTCACTGCCGGCCGGGGCCGCTGCGCTCTGGTACGGCAGGCCCTGCTTGACCAGGAAGGTCTTGACCTTGTCGCAGGGGCTGTCGAATTTCGCCTTGCCCACCGGGTCGAACTGGAAGGTGCAGGTGGCCGGGTCGGCCATCACGGTGATCGGTGCCTGGCGGCTGGCCTGGTCGATGGCCGGGTTGGCGTAGTGGGCCAGGGTCTTGAAGATCGGAAAGTACAGCGCGGTGGCCAGCAGCAGGCCGATCATCAGCACCGGTTTGCGCCCGACCTTGTCCGACAGCCAGCCAAAGAAAATGAAGAAGGGGGCGCCAATGGTCACGCTGACAATCAGCAAGCCGTTGGCCACGGCCGGGTCCATTTTCAGGAACTGGGTGAGGAAGAACAGCACATAGAATTGCGCGGCGTAGAAGGTCACCGCTTGCCCGGCATTGATGCTGAACAGCGCGATCAACACCACCTTGAGGTTTTCCCATTTGCCGAAGGAATCGCGAATCGGCTGTTTGCACAGCTTGCCTTCCTCTTTCATTTTCACGAAGGCCGGCGACTCGTGCAGGCTCAGGCGAATCCAGGTGGAGATGCCCAGCAGCACGATGGAAAACAGGAACGGAATGCGCCAGCCCCAGACTTCGAACTGGTCACCGGTGAAGTAGCGGCAGCCCAGCACCACCAGCAGCGAGAGCAGCAGGCCCAGGGTCGCGGTGGATTGAATCCAGCTGGTGTGGAAGCCGCGCTTGCCCATGGGCGCGTGCTCGGCGACATAGGTCGCGGCGCCACCGTATTCACCGCCCAGGGCCAGGCCCTGGAGCATGCGCAGTACCACCAGGATGATCGGCGCGGCGATGCCGATGCTGGCGTAGGTCGGCAGCAGCCCGACACAGAACGTCGCCAGGCCCATGAGGATGATGGTGGCGAGGAAGGTGTACTTGCGCCCGATCATGTCCCCCAACCGGCCGAACACCAGCGCGCCGAACGGTCGGACGATGAAGCCGGCGGCGAAGGCCATCAGCGCAAAGATGAACGCCGTGGTGTCGTTGACCCCGGCGAAGAACTGCTTGCTGATGACCGCCGCGAGGGCGCCATAGAGGAAAAAGTCGTACCACTCGAAGACGGTCCCGAGGGACGAGGCGAAGATGACTTTCTGGGTTTCCTGGCTGGTGCCCGCGCTGCGCACGGCTTCCAGGGTTTGAACATTTTCTGACATACCGGTATCCCTCACAGTGATTGTTTTTGTTGTTCCACTGTCGGCGCCAGTCTTGAGGGCTGGTGCCGCTGTTGCGATGTATCGGGCGTACTCGTTACTTGTAGGAGCGAGCTTGCTCGCGATGAACCTGAGAGCGCACGTGGGTGTCAGGTTTACAGCGTTATCGTTGACGACCATCGCGAGCAAGCTCGCTCCTACAGGGGGCGCGCAGGATTCAGAGGTGTGCGATCAGTTCCATTGTCGGTGTGGTGCTCCTTGTGGCGGGGTTGAGGATCAGCTGCGCAGCCTTCTCTGCAATCATCAGCGTCGGCGAGCAGGTGTTGCCCGAGGTGATGCGCGGCATGATCGAGGCATCGGCTATGCGCAGGCCGGGGATGCCATGGACCTTGAGTTGCGCATCGATCACGGCCTCGGCGTCGTTGCCCATGCGGCAGGTGCCCACGGGGTGGAAAATCGTGGTGCCGATGCGCGCGGCGGCTTCGTGCAGTTGTTCCTCGCTTTGCAGGCTGGCGCCGGGCAGGTATTCCACCGGATTGAAGGCGCGCAGGGCCGGCGCGGCGACGATGCGCCGGGTCAGGCGAATGGCGTCGGCGGCGACCCGCAGGTCTTCCGGGTGGCTCAGGTAATTGGGCTGGATCAGCGGTGCTTGTTGCGGGTCAGCCGAGCGGATATCCACCCGGCCACGGCTTTGCGGGCGTAGATCGCAGACCGATGCGGTGAACGCCGGGAACGCATGCAGTGGTTCGCCAAAGCGCTCCAGCGACAGCGGCTGCACGTGGTATTCGAGGTTGGCTGAAGTCTGTTCCGGCCCCGAGCGGGCGAAGGCGCCCAACTGGCTCGGCGCCATGGACAGCGGGCCGCTGCGGTCATACAGGTAGCGCAGGCCCATGCCCAATTTGCCCCACAGGCTGCCGGCCATCTGGTTCAGGGTGCGGGCATTTTCCAGCTTGTAGATCAGGCGCAGTTGCAGGTGATCCTGCAGATTGCCGCCGACACCGGGCAGTTCATGGGCGACGCCAATGCCCAGCCGTTCCAGCAGTGGACGCGGGCCGATGCCGGAGCGTTGCAGGATGCCTGGCGATCCGACCGAGCCGGCACAGAGGACGATTTCCTTGCGTGCCTTGAAGGCCTTCACCTCGCCTTGCCAGCGGGCGCTGACTGCAGAGGCACGGCCATTGTCCAGCAGCACGCGGTCGACTTCGACACCGGTCAGCACCGTGAGATTGGGGCGTTGGCGAATCGGTTTGAGAAACGCCTTGGCCGCGTTCCAGCGGATGCCGGCCTTCTGATTGACCTGGAAATAGCCGCAACCTTCGTTGTCGCCCTGGTTGAAGTCATCGACGCTGGCGATGCCGCTTTGTTCGGCGGCACTGCGGAAGGCGTCGAGAATCGGCCATGACAGGCGCTGGCGTTCGACTCGCCATTCACCCGCGTCGCCGTGAAATTCGGCGGCGCCGGCGAAGTGGTTTTCACTCTGCTTGAACAGCGGCAACACGTCTTGCCAGCTCCAGCCGGGGTTGCCGTCGGCGGCCCAGCGGTCGTAGTCACCTGCCTGGCCGCGCATGTAGATCATGCCGTTGATGGATGAGCAGCCGCCCAGTACCTTGCCGCGCGGATAGCTCAGGGCGCGACCTTGCAGGCCCGGTTGCGCTTCGGTCTTGAAGCACCAGTCGGTGCGCGGGTTGCCGATGCAGTACAGGTAACCCACGGGGATGTGAATCCACGCATAGTTGTCGCGGCCGCCGGCTTCGAGCAACAACACGCGATGTTGAGGATTGGCCGACAGTCGATTGACCAGCAGACACCCGGCCGGCCCGGCCCCGACCACGATGTAATCGTATTCATCAAGGGAAGCCTGCATCCCTGACCTCGTTTTGTTGTTCTTGTTGTCTGTCATCCTAGTTGTTAGCTTTCGTCAAAAGAATGTTAGTTTTTGCGCAGCCGCTGTGCGTTTTTAAACAGCATCCCGAACGGCAACGAACAAGGACGCTTCATGTTCGATTGGAATGACCTGCGGTTTTTTCTCGAATTGCAGCGCAGCGGGCGTTTGCTCACGGCTGCCCGGCGCTTGAACACCACCCATGCCACCGTGGCGCGACACATCGAGGCCATCGAAAAGAGCCTGGGTACGGCATTGTTCGTTCAGCATGCCCAGGGTTATGAGATGACCCCGGCGGGCGAGGCGTTGCTTAAACACGCCGAGGCGATGGAGAACGTGGCGCTGCTGGCCCAGGAGGAAATCACCCAATCCACCGCGCCCCTGGGCAAGATCCGCGTCGGGGTGACCGAAGGCCTGGGCATTATGTTCCTGGCCAGTCGCATGAACGGCTTGTTCGAACGCTATCCGGGGCTGGAAGTGGAACTGGTGGCGGTGCCTCGGTTTGTCAGCATCCTCAACCGCGAGGCGGAAATCAGCATCCACCTCGAACGCCCGGCCGCCGACATGCTGGTCACCCGCAAACTCACGGACTATCGCCTGGCGTTGTATGCCAGCCAGGAGTACCTCGATCGTTCGCCGCCGTTGCGCAGTCGCGAGGACCTGGGGCGTCATGCGTGGATCGGCTACGTCGATGATTTGCTGTTCAGCCAGGAATTGATGTTCCTCAACAGCTTCTGCCGCAACCCGCAGGTGGTGTTTCACAGCACGAGCGTGATCGCCCAGCAACAGGCTGCGCGCTCGGGTCTGGGGATTGCGGTGTTGCCGTGTTACATGGCCAGTGCCGATCCGGGACTGGTGCCGCTGTTGCCGGACGAAAGCATCCAGCGCAGTTACTGGATCAGCACTCGCCGGGAGTTGCACAAGTCGGTGCGGTTGCGGGTGTTGTGGGATTATGTGGTGGAGTTGTGTGAGCGGGAGCAGGGGTTGCTAATGGGTGGCTGACCTGATGCCTTCGCGGGCAAGCCCGCTCCCACAGGTTTTTGTGTTGTTCACACCCACTGTGTAACGCAGCAGATCCCTGTGGGAGCGGGCTTGCTCGCGAAGGCGGCGGAACATCCAATATCCATCGTGAGGTTTAAGCAAGAATCTCGAACGCCGTGCTGGCCAACCGCTCTCCATTGACCATGACATGCACCGCATGGCGCCCCGCATAATGCCGGCGGGTGGTGAGTTCCTTGATGTGCTGCCCACGGCTGACGGCTTCGCTGGCGTTGCCGGGCAGCGTCAGCGCCTTGAGCTTGAAGACCTTCGCCGAGGTGCTGCCGTTGGCCTTGACGTAATCGATGGCGTAGTCGATCACCAGGCGCTGGCTGCTTTCAACGGTGGATCTGATGGCAAACGACAGGGTGATCTTTTCCCCCAGGCCAATCACCGGCGGTTCGACTTTCACATCGACGATCTCGACTTCAGGCTTGCCGCCCGCGCCGATAATTGCCAGTGCCCGCTGGTTGCCCTGTTTGATCAGGCTGCGCAGGGCGTGCCTGGCGATCCATGCGGTGTGCCGGTTGTCCAGCGACCAGCCTTCGATCAGGTCCAGCACCCAGTCGGGGTGGTCCTTGGTGATGTCGTTGAGGTGGTTGGCCACGGATTTGCGCACGTACAGGCTGGTGTCGGCCTTGAGGTTGTCGAGGATCTTCGCGGCGAGTGTCGGGTCGGCCTGGACGGGTTCCAGGCGGAATGACCAGGGCAGGCGTGGCCGGCAACCTTCACTGGCCAGGCGGCGTACGTGTTCGTTGTCATCCAGTGACCAGTCGTGCATCAGCTCGAGCGAACGTTCGAGGTCGCTGCGCAGAAAGTGGCGGATCGCGAATTCCGAAGAGCCGAAAGCGGTGAAGTACTTCAGCGCATCCATCGACTGCTCGAACGCATGGGCGCCGTAACTGGCGACGTAGTGCGGCAGGCACATGCTGACGAAGCCGCTGTTCAGGCGCGGGGCGAGGGCGCGCAGCACCTGCAGCGATGCTTCATAGTCCAGCGGCAACACCGCGTGCAGGCATTCGCTGACCCGGGCCATGCGCTGCATGACGCTGAGGTCTGCCAGGTCGGACTGGGCTAGCTTCAGGAAGCGCCTGGCCTCGAATGGCGGATAGACCGCCGTCATTTCTGTGGCGATGTGCTGGAGGCGCTCGGTGTTGAAGATTTCCTTGAGGGCGGGGGAGGATTCGTCAGCCATGGTGGATTCCTTTGAAATGATTGTTTATCCAATGCACCGCGTCATCGTTCATCGCGGGCAAGCCCGCTCCCACAGGATTAATGGATGTACGCAAAATCAAGGACACCCGAAATAACTGTGGGAGCGGGCTTGCCCGCGATGAGGCCCGAATAGTCACCTCATTTCTTGCCCGCCTGCTCCTGCAGTTGATCCGACTCGAACAACCTGGCCAGTTCCGCCCGCGCTTCCTGCGCCGTCTGCATCACTTTCACCGCGTCGTCATACACCGCGTGCTGGGCTTCCAGCACCTCTTCGTCGTGCTGCTTGAAACGCTTGATCCGTGCATCGGCCTGGGCCTGGGTCAATCCCAACCCGATCAGGGTTTGCCGGCTCATTTCCAGGCTGGAAAAAAAGGTCTCGCGCACAGCGTGAGCATCGACGTCCATCAGCCGGTGCACATGCTGACGGTTACGGGCGCGGGCGATGATTTTCATATGCGGATAGAGCTTGCGCACCAGCTCGGCGGTCTTGATGTTGGTGTCCGGGTCGTCTGTGGCGATCACAAAAAACTCGGCTTCGCCGACCTTGGCCGCGCTGAGGATTTCCGGGCGCATCGGGTCGCCGTAGAACACCGGCACGCCACCGAAGCTGCGGGACAGTTCGATGGTTTCCACCGAGGTGTCCAGGGCCACGAACTTGATGTTCTGCGCGCGCAAAATCCGCGCAACGATCTGGCCCATGCGGCCCATCCCGGCGATCACCACCCGTGGTGCGTCGGTGTCGATTTCACGGAACTTCTCCGGTACTTCCACCGGTTGCACTTTAGGGCTGACCAGGCGTGCGCAAATCAGCAACAATAGCGGCGTCACGGCCATGGACAGGGTGATGGTCAACACCAGCAAGTCATACAGCCCGGCGGCGAACAGCCCATGGTCGCGACCGATCTTGAACACCACAAAGGCAAATTCACCACCGGCCGCCAACACGATACCCAGGCGGATCGCACTGACGTTCTTCAACCCTCCGGCCAGGCGGCCAACAATAAACAGCAGCGGCAGTTTGATCGCGATCAGCAGCAGGGTCAGGCCCAGCACCGCGACCGGCGTGCTCAGCAACAGGCTCAGGTTCGCGCCCATGCCGACGCTGATGAAAAACAGCCCCAGCAGCAGGCCCTTGAACGGTTCGATCTGGGCTTCCAGTTCATGGCGATACTCGGAGTCTGCCAGCAGCAGGCCGGCGAGGAAGGCGCCAAGGGCCATGGAAATACCGACCAGCTCCATCAACCAGGCCGTGCCAATCACCACCAGCAACGCCGTGGCGGTGGAGACCTCCGGCAATGCGGTCTTGGCCACCACGCGGAACACCGGTCGCAGCAGATAACGCCCGCCGATCACCACCACGGCGATGCTGGCCAGCACTTGCAGGCCGTGGTTCAGGTTTTCGCTGGCGCTGGTGCTGTGATCGCCACCGGCCAGCAACGGCACCATGGCGATCAACGGGATTGCGGCGATGTCCTGAAACAACAGGATCGCGAACGCCAATCGCCCGTGGGGGCTGGTCAGTTCCTTGCGTTCAGCCAGGCTTTGCAGGCCGAACGCCGTGGACGACAGCGCCAGGCCCAGGCCGAGGACGATCGCGGTGTTCAACGGCTGGCCAAACAACCACAAAGCCACCACGCCAATCACCGTGCCGGTCAGCAGTACTTGCGCCAGTCCCACGCCGAACACTGATTTGCGCATCACCCACAAGCGTCGCGGCGACAGCTCCAGGCCGATGATGAACAGCAGCAACACCACGCCGAGTTCGGAAATGTTCGCGACGCTTTGCGGGTTGTCGATC
This sequence comes from Pseudomonas sp. PDM28, assembly GCF_019219115.1. NCBI lineage: Bacteria > Pseudomonadati > Pseudomonadota > Gammaproteobacteria > Pseudomonadales > Pseudomonadaceae > Pseudomonas > Pseudomonas sp. PDM28. Next base: position 664,988 of record NZ_JAHUWG010000002.1, on the reverse strand, counting down.
AACCCCAGCACCGACGGGCCGATGATCACCCCGGCAAACAGATAGCCCAGGACCGCCCCCAGCTGCAGGCGCTTGGCCAATGGAACGATGAGCACGGCCGCCATCAGGAACACGACAGCGGCTTGTAGCAGGTTGCCTTCATGGGGCATGGGCGAAACTCCAGGACTCGGGACAGCGGGGGGCGTCAAGGATAAGGTCGGGTTCTGTGAAGATCCACTGCGGGAGTGGTCTGTCATGTCGATTGATGGCGAATCTTGCCGGCCTCGCAGGAGATGGGAGGGGTAGATCGGGTTCTCGATAAATCCGGAAAGAATCGGCGAATGACCTGCGCTGGCGTTTCGGGACAAGGTCAGACAGCGGCAATACGCCCGGCGTGTTGCCGCTGTCCTCAGTCGCCTGTGGACAGCCCATGCTTGTGTGCGTAGGCGTACAGATCTACGCGGTTCGTCAGGCCCAGCTTGCTGTAGATCGATGTCAAATGATTGCGCAGTGTGTGCTCGCTGATGTGCAGCTTTTCGGCCACCAACTTGCCAGGCGCTGAGGGGTCGCGGGCCAGCGACGCAATGGTTTGCTGCTCGCGGCGCGTCAGCCTGGCGATTTTTTGTTGCTCCGGGTCTATATCGCGCTCGGCTTTATTGCGTGCCAGTTCAAGAAAGATACGGCTGGTCGCGTTGCGGTCAATCCAGAGTTCGCCTTCATGCACTTTTTCTATTGCTTTGAGCAATGTTGATGCGGATGCCGAATCCCGCTTATCCACCACGCCACGTGCGCCCGCCAGCACCGCACTGTCATGCAGTGCCACGTCGCTCGACCCGGTCACGACCAGAATCCTGGCTTTGGTCTGGCTGTGCAAGTCGGCGAGCGACTCGATACAGTCCTCGCTGTCCAGGTCCAGCACCACCACATCCGGCGCGTATTGGTGCGGCGAAAGCAGGTATTGCGCCACCGACGACACCGAACCCGCCAGCGCCAACTTTGGTCGAGCACTTTCCACCAGACGCTCAAGGCCCCAGGCCACGAGCGGTAGAGCTACTAACAGGACTTGAATTGGCATGCGTGTCGCTGCCCCTTTAGGCGGGTTGTGTTAGCTGATCATGATAGCAATCGTTGCAGTCCGTAGCTTTTTCCATAGCGCTTGACTCCCCCCTCCCATGACATTTGTCCCGTAAAACACTGTTTTGATGGGTGATTGACTCCCAGAAAAAAGGGGATATCGCGCTCATGTAATAAACAGCGGTGGTTTTTAGACTGCCGACATGAAAGACACACTCCGCATTGAGCCCCGTGAACACGTCACCCTGTCGCTGCAACTGATCGGCGGGGGCAACGGTGTCACCCGTGACATCAGCGCCTCCGGTTTGTATTTCGAAACCGATAGCGAGCAGCAGGTGGGTAGCTTGATTGACTTCGAGATCGAACTCGACACTCCCGGCGGCCCCATGAAGTTCAAGGCGCGAGGACAAATCGTGCGCATTGAGTCGCTGGGCGGCAGGGCCGGGGTGGGCGTGAAGCTACTGGCCAGCCGGCTGGTACCGGTGGAGTGAAGTGTTTGTGGGTTGAGCGAGGATCGGCTTGCGGCTGTTGGCGGCCCACAGCGGTTTTTTGCTCTGAGTGACATTCTTGGGAGAAAGACATGGCTAGCACCACCACTACCAGCGGCGGAACCGTTACCTCGTTTTCCAACACGCCGCAGGCGAAGGATGACGTCTTTACCACCACTGAAAATCTGCTGGGGGTTATGTATTGGGACGTCATGTCCAATGACCTCGGCGGTAACGCGAAGACACTTTGGTCACTCGACAACGCGGACAGTCTTTCTACTGCCACCAAGGCTTACGCTCCGGCCGACCTCCTGACCCAGGATACGGCGAGGGCTGAGGCGATGAGTTCTGACACCAGTAAGAATGGTGCAAAGATCTGGATCACCCCGGACGGTAAGGTCGGCTACGACGCCGCTACTTTCTCCTCTGATTTCAAGGCACAACTCCAGTCGCTTGCTGCGGGCGAGGTCCTGACGGACAGTTTTACCTATGCGATTCGTCTGGGCAACGGAACGCTCAGTTGGGCCACCGCGACAGTGCAGTTCTCGGGCGTGAATGATGGTGTGACGATCAGCCTCGGCGCGCAGGCCGGCACGGTGACCGAAGACGCCGCCACCACTGCGAGCGCGACCGACTCGCTGACGGCCAGCGGCACGATTGTGTTTACCGACGTCGACCTGAGTGACACGCACATGGCGACGTTCGCACCGGTGGCGGGCAACGCTACTCATCTTGGTACGTTCGAGCTCTCGCCGGTGAGCGAAGCTGCGAACGCGGCCGACGGTTCGGTGCAATGGACGTACAACCTGAGCAATGTGGCGGCGCAGTACCTGGCTCAGGGACAGACAGTTACCGAAACCTACGTGGTCACCATCAGCGATGGTCATGGTTCGTCGGCAACGCAGAATGTGACTATCACCATCACCGGCACCAACGACGGGCCGACGGTGACGGCAGCAGAAGTCGAAAGCGCTGCGGTGACCGAAGACGGCACCACGCTGGCCAGTGGCAGCTTCGCCTTCGGCGACGTGGACCTGGCCGACGACGCCCATGTGGCCAGCGTGAGCACGCCGTCCGGTGCGCTGGGTACGTTGGTGGCCACTGTGAGCGACGAGAGCACGGGCGACGCGGCGGGCAGCGTGGGCTGGACCTATACGCTGAACAACAGCGCGGCGCAGTACCTGGCCGAGGGGCAGACCAAGACCGAAGTGTTCACGGTGACGCTGACCGACGACTTCGGGGCGACGGTGACCAAGGATGTGACGATCACCCTGACCGGCAGCAATGACCAGCCGACGCTGACCATCGACGACACGACAGGGGCGATGAACGAAGGCAATGGCGCAGCCACGCTGAGCGACAGCGGGGCGCTGAGTTTTGCTGATCTGGACAGCAACGACGTCGTGACGGTCAGCCAGACCGCCAACAATGACATCGCCTGGAGCGGCGGCACCCTCGGTGCGGCACAGGCCGCGGCGCTGGTGGCCGGCTTCTCGGTCGATCAGGCCGGCTGGAACTACAGCAGCAGCGAGAACCTGGACTTCCTGAGTGCTGATGAAACCATCAGCTTCTCCTACACCGTGGTGGCGACCGACGACAGCGGTACGGGCAACGCCGCTTCGGCGCCCCAGACGGTGACGATCACCCTGACCGGCACCAACGACCGGCCGACGCTGAGCATCGACGACACGACCGGGGCGATGACCGAAGGCAATGGCGCAGCCACGCTGAGCGACAGCGGGGCGCTGAGTTTTGCTGATCTGGACAGCAACGACGTCGTGACGGTCAGCCAGACCGCCAACAACGACCTCGCCTGGAGCGGCGGCACCCTCGGTGCGGCGCAGGCCGCGGCGCTGGTCGCAGGCTTCTCGGTCGATCAAACCGGCTGGAATTACAGCAGCAGCGAGAACCTGGACTTCCTGAGTGCTGGTGAAACCATCAGCTTCTCCTACACCGTGGTGGCGACCGACGACAGCGGTACGGGCAACGCCGCTTCGGCGCCCCAGACGGTGACGATCACCCTGACCGGGACCAACGACCGGCCGACGCTGAGCATCGTCGACACGACCGGGGCGATGAACGAAGGCAATGGCGCAGCCACGCTGAGCGACAGCGGGGCGCTGAGTTTTGCTGATCTGGACAGCAACGACGTCGTGACGGTCAGCCAGACCGCCAACAATGACATCGCCTGGAGCGGCGGCACCCTCGGTGCGGCACAGGCCGCGGCGCTGGTGGCCGGCTTCTCGGTCGATCAGGCCGGCTGGAACTACAGCAGCAGCGAGAACCTGGACTTCCTGAGCGCCGGTGAAACCATCAGCTTCTCCTACACCGTGGTGGCGACCGACGACAGCGGTACGGGCAACGCGACCTCGGCACCGCAGACGGTGACGATCACCCTGACCGGCACCAACGACGCACCCGTGCTCAGTTTCGCAACGGGCAATGATGCCGGCTTGGTGCAGGAAGACACCACGCTCAGCCTGACCGGCCAGTTCAACTCGACCGACGTCGATCACGACGCCACGGCGACCTGGAGCATCAATGGCTCGCCAACCGGCACCTACGGCTCGATCGCCGTGGACAACAGCGGCCAGTGGACCTACACCCTGGCCAACGGCACCGATGGGGTGGCCAGTGCGGTGCAGTCACTGAAGGCGGGCGAGAGCCATGATGAGGTGTTTACCGTGCAAGTCAGCGACGGCCTCGGCGGCGTCGACACCCAGCTGGTGACCGTCACCATTACCGGCAGCAACGACGCACCCGTGCTCAGTTTCGCAACGGGCAATGATGCGGGCGCGGTGCAGGAAGACACCACGCTCAGCGTGACCGGCCAGTTCAACTCGACCGACATCGATCACGACGCCACGGCGACCTGGAGCATCAATGGCTCGCCAACCGGCACCTACGGCTCGATCGCCGTGGACAACAGCGGCCAGTGGACCTACACCCTGGCCAACGGCACCGATGGGGTGGTCAGTGCGGTGCAGTCGCTGAAGGCGGGCGAGAGTCATGAAGACGTGTTTACCGTGCAAGTCAGCGACGGCTTGGGCGGCCTCGACACCCAACTGGTGACCGTCACCATCACCGGCAGCAACGACGCGCCCGTGCTCAGTTTCGCAACGGGCAACGATGCCGGCGCGGTGCAGGAAGACACCACGCTCAGCGTGACCGGCCAGTTCAACTCGACCGACATCGATCACGACGCCACGGCGACCTGGAGCATCAATGGCTCGCCAACCGGCACCTACGGCTCGATCGCAGTGGACAACAGCGGCCAGTGGACCTACACCCTGGCCAACGGCACCGATGGCGTTGCCAGTGCGGTGCAGTCACTGAAGGCGGGAGAAAGTCACAACGAAGTGTTCAGCGTGCAGGTCAGCGACGGCCTCGGCGGCCTCGACACCCAGCAGGTGACCATCACCATCACCGGCAGCAACGATGCACCCGTGCTCAGTTTCGCAGCGGGCAATGATGCGGGCGCGGTGCAGGAAGACACCACGCTCAGCGTGACCGGCCAGTTCAACTCGACCGACATCGATCACGACGCCACGGCGACCTGGAGCATCAATGGCTCGCCAACCGGCACCTACGGCTCGATCGCAGTGGACAACAGCGGCCAGTGGACCTACACCCTGGCCAACGGCACCGATGGTGTCGCCAGTGCGGTGCAGTCACTGAAGGCGGGCGAAAGTCACAACGAAGTGTTCAGCGTGCAGGTCAGCGATGGCCTGGGCGGCGTCGACACCCAACTGGTGAATATCACCGTCACCGGCAGCAACGATGCCGCCGTGCTGTCCTCCGCCAGCGTTACGCTGAGCGAAACCAATGCTCCGCTGACCACCGGCGGCAGCCTGACCATTAGCGATATCGACAGCCCGGAAAGCTTCCAGGCCCAGTCCAACACCGCCGGCAGCTACGGCCAGTTCTCCATTGGCACCGGCGGTGCCTGGACCTACGTCGCCAACTCCGCCCACAACGAGTTCGCCGCCGGCACCACCTACACCGACACCTTCGCGGTGAGCAGTGCCGACGGCACCCTCACTTCGGTCGCCGTGCATATCCTCGGCACCAACGATGCGGCCGTGCTGTCCGCCGACATCGCCCACCTCACCGAGACTAATGCCGCCGTCGACATTTCTACCACCGGCACCCTGACCATCAGCGACGTCGACAGCGCCGCAACCTTCGTCGCCCAAACCAACACCGCCGGCAGCTATGGCCAGTTCTCCATCGGCACCGGCGGTGCCTGGACCTACGTCGCCAGCTCCGCGCACAACGAATTCGCCGCCGGCACCACCTACACCGACACCTTCGCGGTGAGCAGTGCCGACGGCACCCTCACTTCGGTCACCGTGAATATCCTTGGCACCAACGATGCGGCCGTGCTGTCCGCCGACATCGCCCACCTCACCGAGACTAATGCCGCCGTCGACATTTCCACCACCGGCACCCTGACCATCAGCGACGTCGACAGCGCCGCAACCTTCGTCGCCCAAACCAACACCGCCGGCAGCTACGGCCAGTTCTCCATCGGCACCGGCGGTGCCTGGACCTACGTCGCCAGCTCCGCGCACAACGAATTCGCCGCCGGCACTACCTACACCGACACCTTCGCGGTGAGCAGTGCCGACGGCACCCTCACTTCGGTCACCGTGAATATCCTTGGCACCAACGATGCGGCCGTGCTGTCCGCCGACATCGCCCACCTCACCGAGACCAATGCCGCCGTCGACATTTCCACCACCGGCACCCTGACCATCAGCGACGTCGACAGCGCCGCAACCTTCGTCGCCCAAACCAACACCGCCGGCAGCTACGGCCAGTTCTCCGTCGGCACCGGCGGTGCCTGGACCTACGTCGCCAGCTCCGCGCACAACGAATTCGCCGCCGGCACTACCTACACCGACACCTTCGCGGTGAGCAGTGCCGACGGCACCCTCACTTCGGTCGCCGTGAATATCCTCGGCACCAACGATGCGGCCGTGCTGTCCGCCGACATCGCCCACCTCACCGAGACCAATGCCGCCGTCGACATTTCCACCACCGGCACCCTGACCATCAGCGACGTCGACAGCGCCACAACCTTCGTCGCCCAAACCAACACCGCCGGCAGCTACGGCCAGTTCTCCATCGGCACCGACGGTGCCTGGACCTACGTCGCCAATTCCGCCCACAACGAGTTCGCCGCGGGCACCACCTACACCGACACCTTCGCGGTGAGCAGTGCCGACGGCACCCTCACTTCGGTCGCCGTGAATATCCTCGGCACCAACGATGCGGCCGTGCTGTCCGCCGACATCGCCCACCTCACCGAGACCAATGCCGCCGTCGACATTTCCACCGCCGGCACCCTGACCATCAGCGACGTCGACAGCGCCGCAACCTTCGTCGCCCAAACCAACACCGCCGGCAGCTACGGCCAGTTCTCCATCGGCACCGACGGTGCCTGGACCTACGTCGCCAATTCCGCCCACAACGAGTTCGCCGCGGGCACCACCTACACCGACACCTTCGCGGTGAGCAGTGCCGACGGCACCCTCACTTCGGTCGCCGTGCATATCCTCGGCAGCAACGACTCACCGACGATCACGTCCAACGGTGGCGGTGCGACGGCTTCGATCAATGTGGCGGAGAACACCACGGCGGTCTCGACAGTGGCGGCAACAGATGTTGATCTGCCGGCACAAACGCTGAGCTACAGCATCGTCGGCGGAGCGGATGCCGCGAAGTTCTCGATCGTTTCAGGCACAGGCGTGCTGAGCTTCATCTCTGCACCCAACTTTGAAGCACCGACTGATTCGGGACCGAACAACGTTTATGACGTGATTGTGCGGGCGTCGGACGGTACGCTGTTTGACGACCAGGCAATCGCGGTAAGCGTGACGGGCGTCAACGACAACTCCCCGGTGATCAGCTCCAACGGTGGTGGTACGACGGCTTCGGTCAATGTGGTGGAGAACACCACGGCGGTTACGACAGTGCTGGCGACCGATGCCGATCTGCCGGCGCAGACGCTGAGCTACTCGCTCCTGAATACGGCCGGGACGGACTTCAGCAAGTTCTCGATCAGTTCGAGCGGGGTGCTGACGTTCAACTCGGCGCCCGATTACGAGAATGCCCAGGATGTCGGTGGTACTGACGGCGACAACGCCTACGTTGTGGACGTTCAGGTGTCCGACGGCAATGGCGGAGTCGACACGCAGACGATTACGGTGAACGTGCAGAACGTCGTTGAAACGCCAGTTGATACCGTGGCGCCAACGGTGACAGTGACAGGGACTGCCTTAGGCAGTTCGATGGGTTCAACGTCGACGGTCACATTCCAGTTCAGTGAGACGGTGAGCGGTTTCAACCTGTCTGATGTAGCCGTGACGACAACGAGCGGAACGCCACGCGGAACCTTCAGTAACTTTACCCAGGTTGACGGCGATACCTACACGGCAACGCTGACCAGAACGCTGGGCGGCAGCATAAAAGTCGACGTTGCCGCGAACAGCTACACCGACCTGGCGGGTAATCCTGGTGCGGCCGGGAGCAGTGCAAACCTTCCGGCAGGCGTTGCCGGCGAACCCGTCAATCTGGCTCTTAACGTTCCACTGGCCGATATCAGCGGCCCCGTGACGGTGACCATCGGCGGTGTTCCTTCGGGGTGGGTGTTCAATGCAGGAACCGACAATGGCGATGGCACCTGGACCGTGCAGACCTGCGATCCCGGCGCATTGACTGTGACAACGCCAAGCGAATTTGCCGGTGCGTTGGTGCTCGATGTCAACCTGTACTGGAACAACAGCGACGGCAGCACCGCAAGCGCCTACGTGTTCAACAACGTCGAAATCTATGCCCCGGACGCACCGATCTTCGCCTTGTCCACCGACGACAACCTGACCGGCTCGTCCGGTGCCGACACTTTCGTATTCGCCCGGCCGATCGGCAACAACGTCATTTACAGCTTCGATGCGGCGGCGGACAAGATCGACTTGATCGGCTTCACCGGCGTCAACGATTTTGCGGATGTGAGTATCGTCAACGACGCGAGCGGTAATGCCGTGCTCAGCATCAGCGCCGACCAGACGATCACCATCAACGGTGTGGATGCGGCAGCGTTGAGCGGGGCCAACCTGCAGTTCGATGTGGACCCGGTCACGACCAATACGGGCACCCTCACCATTGCCGACGGTGCGATCATGCCGTTCGGTGGCAGCATCGACAACAGCGGCACCATAGCGCTCGGCTCCACCGGCAGCGAGGCCGAACTCGAGATTCTGTTCCGTGGTGCGACGTTGACCGGTGGCGGGCAGGTGGTTCTGTCCGACAGCGCGCACAACGTGATCTTCGGCGGCAGCGCCGACACGGTACTCACCAATGCCGACAACACCATCTCGGGTGCCGGCCAGTTGGGCGCGGGGCAGATGATGCTGGTCAACTCGGGCCTGATCCTTGCCAGCGGCGTCAATGCGCTGGTGATCGATACCGGCAGTAGCGCCGTCACCAACACGGGGGTGCTGCAAGCCAGCGGCAGCGGCGGATTGGTGATTGAAAGTGCGCTCGTCAACAGCGGTAGCCTGTGGGCGAACGATGGCAATATCACCATCCACGGAGAGGCCGCAGGCGCGGGAAGCGCGACTATCAGCGGTTCGGCGATGCTGGAATTCGGTGCGGCCTCCGATCAGCATGTGACGTTCGACAGCGGCGCGGCAGGCACGCTCAAGCTCGATGTGTCGACGGCGTTCAGTGGCAGCGTCAGCGGTTTTGCCGCAGGTGACAAGCTGGACTTTGGCGATGTGGCGTTCGGCGCCGATACGCAGATCACTTATGCAGCGAATGACACAGGCACCGGCGGCCTGCTGATGGTGAGCGACGGCGCGCATGCGGCGCAGATCGCGCTGAATGGCCAATACGCGGCGGCGGGTTTGCAGGCGAACGCCGAGGGCAGTGGCAGTGAGCTGGCCTACGATGCAGCGGCGGCAAACCACAGGATGCTGGGCGGTCTGGCCAACGACACGCTGGTCGGCGGTGCGGGTGACGATCTGTTCCTCGGCGGGCAGGGCGACGACACGTTCTATGGCGGTCTCGGCAACGATACCTTCATGTTTGCTGCGGCAGGCTTCGGCAACGACTCGATCCAGGACTTCGACATCAATCCGAGCGGAGGGCAGGACTTGCTCAATATTGCGGGGACGGGGATCAACAGCGAGTCGTTCGCTGCCAACGTGAGCATTGCGGCTGACGGGGCGGACACGGTGATCGGGATCGGCGTGGACTCTATTCGCCTTGTCGGGGTCAGCAGTGCAGGTATCGATCAGGCGGACTTTATCCTGGCGGTTTGATGCTTTTGCTGCCAGCCGCTCGTTGCTGTGCGGTGGCAGACCCCATCGCGGATAAATCCACGACGGGATCTGTGGGAGGTATTTTCAAGAACTTCGATGTGGGTTGACTGACTTGCTCAGCGCGTCAAGCGGTCATCCCATCGAAGTCAGCAAAGGGGTTTCGATAACCACCTCACTCAGTAGTCTGAATAAGGCTGTGATCCGGGGGCACGCTTGGCGATTACCCGGTCCTACAGACAGTACTGGCTGGTAGGCAGCACGTCGATCTTGTCGAAATCGATGAATCGGCTGCAGCTGTCCATCATCGTCGCCAGGTTACGCTGGAATTTCGCCCCGTTGGCACTGTCCAGCCACAGCGACAGGCTGGCATCGGGCAGTGGTCGGTTGTTTTCCTGGCGCAGTCCGGCTGCGGGCTGCACATCGGCATCGGACAGGTTCAATTGCACACCACAGGCACCGAGTGCCAGCAATTGCCCGGCGACTTCACTGCGCAGGCGATGGCTGAAGGTATCAGGACTGACTTGAGTATCACGCCACAGCAGATAGATGACTTTTTCCATAGCTATCAAGCGCCTCGTTGTGATTGTTGGATGAAGCAACCGTGCAGACACGTGGGAAAATACGGGCGTCATGGTTGATCAAACTCAGCCCTCGGTAATACCTCAAACAGACTATTCAACAAAAAAACAGGCGGGGAGATGCCGGCGTTTTGGGTTCGGGCGCACGTTCGACTGTCCGCTTCTGGCTGTGGATTCAACCGGTCGAGCTTCTGCTGCGCGTCATGTGTATGAGGGCCGATCGGCCGTTTCTCAACTGATCTGAAAAAAATCAAATCCCAGTGAAAATGATCGGCCCAACCCACAGCGCTTTGCATCAATTGGTTACACTCATAGAATAAGCTGATCAATCTGCCTCGTTTCCGGGTAACGCCATGGCGATCAACTTCGACCTCAATGACCTGCAAGCTTTCCGTGCCGTGGTCGAGCAGGGTAGCTTTCGCAAGGCCGCCGATACGGTGCGCATTTCCCAGCCCGCGTTGAGCCGACGGATCGAAAAACTCGAAGATGCCCTTGGCGTGCGCCTGTTCGAGCGCACCACGCGCAAGGTCAGCCTGACCCAGGCCGGACGGGGTTTCATGCCCAGCGTCGAGCGCCTGCTGGACGATCTGGACGTGGCATTGCTGGGCATCAGCGAAGTTGCTTCGACCCGGCTCGGCCACGTCACGGTCGCCTGTGTACCCTCGGCGGCTTACTACTTCATGCCGCGGGTGATCGCGCACTATCACCGGCAGTTTCCGCGGATCAAGGTCAAGGTGCTGGACTCCAGCGCCCACGACGTCTTGAGCGCGGTGGTCAATGGCGAAGCGGATTTCGGCCTGAGCTTCATGGGCACGCTGGAAGCGGAAGTGGATTTCGAGCCCCTGGTGCAGGAAGGGTATGTCGTGGCGTGCCGGCGCGATCATCCGCTGGCGGGGCGCAGCAGTGTCACCTGGGACGAGTTCTATCGGCAGGATTACATCTCGCTGGATAAAACCTCGGGCAACCGCTTTCTGCTGGATCAGGCACTGACTGGTGTGGTGCCGCAGCGGTCGAGTATTTGTGAAACCCGCCATGTGACCACCATGATTGGTCTGGTGGAGGCCGGGTTGGGCGTGGCGGCGGTGCCGTTGATGGCGATGCCGGCGGCGGATCATCCGATCCTGACGCGGGTGCCGCTGACCGATCCGCAAGTGATGCGCAGCGTCGGTCTGATCAAGCGCCGGGGTCGAACCCTGACCCCGGCGGCATTGGAGCTGGAACGGCTGGTGGTGGAGATGAAAGTCCTGCAGCCGTCGGTCAGCGACTGACCGAGTCCAGTCCGGTCGCTTTCACGTCCGGTTGGGCCTGGGTCGAGGCCAGGTATTCCAGCAAGGCCTTGGCTTCGGCCGGGTGCTGTGCCCCTACCGGGATGCCGGCGGCAAACCGGGTCACCGATTGCACGGACTCCGGAATCTTCGCCACGAAACTGACCCCCGGCACCGGCAACAATTCGCTGACCTGCTGAAAGCCCAACTGATAGTCGCCGGTGGCAACCACGGAGCCCACGGGGATTTTCGGCACCATGGTCGATTTGCGCTTGAGCTGGTCTTCGATCCCCAGGCGCTTGAACAACTGCTGCTCGATGTACACGCCGCTGGCACTGTCGGAGTAGGCCACCGATTTCGCCTCGAGCAATGTCTTTTTCAGGCCCTCGACATTGCCGATGTCCGGCTTCGGTGCACCTTCGCGCACCACCAGGCCAATGCGCGAATCCGCCAGTTCGACCCGTGAAGCAGGGTCGACCTTGCCTTGTTTGATCAGATCGTCTAGTGCGTAGCCGACCATGATCACCACGTCGGCTTGCTCACCGCGGGCCAGGCGATTGGGAATCGCTTCCGGCGCCTTGCCCATGGAGGGACCGAGTGCGGTGTCGAGGGTGTTGCCGGTGGCGGCGGCGAACTTCGGGCCGAGGATCTTGTAGGCCGCCGTGAAGCCGCCGGAGGTCATCACACGGATCTCTTCAGCCTGGGCAATACCGCTCAATCCAAGGCTGGCCACCAACGCGATGGCGGCAAAACCGAACTGTTTTTTCATGATTGTGTTCTCGATCAAGGGCAGGTTCACGACGCCACCGGTTGCAGATGATTCGAAGCGCGGCGATAGAGCATGAGCGTCGCGCACAACGCGCACAGTGCTGCAAAACTCATCCAGTAGCCTGGCGCCGCCTTGTCTCCGGTGTACTGGATCAGCAAGGTCGACATCGCCGGGGTGAACCCGCCGAACACGGCCGTGGCCAGGCTGTAGGCGAGGGAGAAACCGGCCACCCGGACTTCCACGGGCATGATCTCTGTCAGCGCCGGGATCATCGCGCCGTTGTACAGGCCGTAGATGAACGACAGCCACAACAGCACCAGCAGCATGTGGATGAAACTGGGCGCGTTCACCAGGTAGGTCAGCACCGGGTAAGTGGTGGCGATGGCCAGCAAGGCCATGGCGATCAACACCGGGCGTCGACCGATACGGTCCGAAAGTGCACCGCCAATCGGCAGCCAGATGAAGTTCGAAACACCCACCAGTAATGTCACCAGCAGCGCATCGGACGTGCTCAGGTGCAGGACGGTTTTACCGAAGGTCGGTGCGTACACCGTAATCAGGTAGAAGGCGGTGGTGGTCAGGGCGACCATCATCATGCCAGCGAATACGACCAGCCAGTTTTGCCCCAGGGTGCGGAACACCTCACCCATGCTCGGGCGGTGTTTACGGGTGGCGAACTCTTCGGTTTCTTCCAGGTTGCGGCGCAGCAGGAAGATGAAGGGCACGATCATGCAGCCGACGAAGAACGGAATCCGCCAGCCCCAGTCGGTAATCACACTCGGCGCCATCCACTGGTTCAAGGCGTAACCCAGTGCGGCGGCGACGATGATCGCCACTTGCTGGCTGCCCGACTGCCAACTGGTGAAAAAACCCTTGTGGCCGGGTGTGGCGATTTCGGCGAGATACACCGACACGCCACCCAGTTCCGCACCGGCGGAAAAGCCCTGCAACAGCCGCCCGATCAGCACCAGGGCCGGGGCGAACAAACCGATGGTTTCGTAACCGGGCACCAGCACAATCAGGACCGTACCGCTGGCCATGATCGACAGGGTCACGATCAACCCTTTACGTCGACCCACGTCATCGATATAGGCACCCAGCACCACGGCGCCCAACGGACGCATCAGAAAGCCTGCGCCGAACACGGCAAAGGTCATCATCAGCGAGGCGAATTCGCTGCTGGCCGGAAAGAACACGGCAGCGATCTGCGTGGCATAGAAACCAAAAAGAAAGAAGTCGAACTGTTCGAGGAAGTTGCCCGAGGTGACCCGGAAGATTGCGCTGGCCCGGGAGCGACCGGCAGTCGCGGGCCGTTGGATTGATGCTGTCATTGATCTGTACTCCACCGCTTTTATGACGTGCGCCGGCTGGACGCGGCGCACGGTTCTTATTGGGGCGGATAGTGGAGCAGGGGCATCGATATGTTAATTGCATTGTTGACATGCATTGATGTGCAAAGCGGATCAATGCGCGTGCTCACATAAAACAGGATATTCCGTTAACATCCTGCGCAATATTCCCGCCGCGTGAACAAGGACATCACACCATGAGTACCAACGGCATCATCCTGCTGGTCATTTTGGCCGTTCTGACTCTCTGCATTCTGTATGCGATCGGGCTCTACAACGGTTTGGTCGCCCGTCGCAACGAAATCAAAAATGCCTTCGCGCAGGTTGAGGTTCAACTCAAGCGGCGCTACGACCTGATCCCTAACCTGGTAGCAACCGCCAAGGGCTATCTGGCCCACGAGCGCGAAACCCTTGAGGCCGTCATTACCGCACGCAATACCGCGTTGGCCGGGCTCAAGGCGGCTCAGGCACAACCGGGTGATGCGCGCAATATTGCACAACTGAGTCTGGCTGATGGCGCACTCAACAGCGCCATGGGGCGACTGAACGTCACCCTGGAAGCCTACCCCGAACTCCAGGCTTCGCAGAACATGCAGCAACTGAGTGAAGAGATCAGCAGCACCGAAAACAAAGTGACGTTCGCGCGTCAGTTGTACAACGATGCCGTGCTGGCTTACAACAATCTCAAGCAGAGCTTCCCCGCCGTGCTGTTGGCAGCCCGCTTCGGCCATTCCGCCGACGCTACACCGCTGGAGTTTTCCGACACCGCGTCCATTCAACAAGCCCCCCAGGTTTCCTTCTGACGCAATTTGCCCACGGACGGTCCGATGAACTTTTTTGAACAACAGCGTCAGTCCAGACACCGAACGGCGCTACTCGTGATATTGATGATCCTGGCGGTGCTGAGCCTGATCACCATGACTTCCCTCGTTTTCAGCCTCAAACATGCCGACGATGGCAGCGGTGCTCTGGCGATCAACTGGGAAGCGGTGCAGATTACGGCATCGGTCATCACCGCCGTCGTACTGATGGGCAGTTTGTTCAAATACGCAGAACTACGGCACGGAGGCAAAGTCATCGCCGAAAGCCTGGGCGGGCGTCTGATCAATCAAGGCGCACGAACGCTCGAAGAGCAGCGCCTGATCAACGTCGTCGAAGAAATGGCTCTCGCCTCGGGCATGACCGTACCGCCAATCTATCTGCTACCGGATGAGAGCATCAACGCCTTCGCCGCCGGGTTCACTCCACAGGACGCAGTGATCGGCGTGACGCAGGGAGCGATATCGCTGCTCACACGCGAAGAACTGCAAGGGGTGATTGCCCATGAGTTCAGCCACATCTTCAACGGCGATATGCGCCTGAACATGCACATGCTGGCGACCGTCAACGGCTTGCTGGTGCTTGGCCTGGCGGGCAGTCTGATACTGCTGAGAGTGAGTCGAGTCAGTAACCGTGAGAACGGTGACAACCGTCTTAAGCTGGTGGCCCTGCTGGTCGGCGTGGTTTTGTGCATCGCCGGGTTTGCCGGGAGTTTTATGGCCAGCCTGATCAAGGCCGCCGTAAGTCGGCAACGGGAGTTTCTGGCTGATGCCACCGCGGTGCAGTACACCCGTAACCCACACAGTATTGCCGGCGCATTGAAAAAAATTGGCGGCCATGCGCAAGGCTCGCACATGAGCGCAGACCGGGCAGACGAGTTCAGTCACCTGTACTTCTGTGCGGGCGGGACTTCGTCCCTGGACCGTTTGCTGGCCAGTCATCCTGATTTGAGTGAGCGAATCTGGCGCATCGATGCGCAGTGGGATGGCGTGTTTCCTGCCGTCAAGGTGCCAGGGTTCCAGCGTAGAAAGAAGAAAGTGAGCGTTTAGCAGGAACAACGATCGGCACCGCTCGAGTGTCTCCAGTCGTGGAGGGTGTTGGGCTGTCTGTTTGCCGGGGTGATCATTGACCCTTCGGTACCGTGCCTGATCTACAAACCGCAAAGAGTCGCGAATCTTTCCGGAACTGGCGTAGTCGGACGACGCAGCCTTATTGGCTATACAACCGCACCACGCTCTCGGTGCCCAGTCGATACTGATTGTTCCCGCTGCGCTTGGCCTCGTACATCGCCAGGTCGGCAATGTGCAGCAGGCGATCAATGCTCGGCGCATGATCGGGGAACACGGCGACGCCCAGGCTGGTGCCGATGTGGCGCTGGTCGTTGCCGATGGTGATGGGCGGGGAGAGCTCGGCGAAGATGTTCTGGCAGATGCTGCGCGCTTCGTCCTGCAGGCTGTTGCCTTGGGGCAAGTCCTGGAGGATGACCACGAATTCGTCGCCACCGATCCGCGCGACGGTGTCGGAGCCGCGCAGAATGCGCTTGAGCCGTGTGGCGGTAGTGACCAGCACGCGGTCGCCGGCCGCATGGCCATAGCGGTCATTGATCGCCTTGAAACCATTGAGATCGACAAACACCAGCGCCACCCGCGTTGCGCTGGCGCGCGCCTGCTCCAGCGCCTCGGACAGGCGCTCTTCGAGCACCAGGCGATTGGGCAGGCCGGTCAGCGGGTCGAAATGGGCCAGGTGCTTGAGGTAGTTGGCCGAGGCCTTTTCTTCGGTGATGTCGCGTACCACGCCCATCATCTTGATCGTTTCGTCGTGGTCATTCTTGACCACGTTGCCGGTTTCCCGCAGCCAGCGGATCGTTCCGTCGGGCCAGACCACGCGGTATTCCTCATCATGGTTCTCGCCGGTTTCCAGGCAACGCAGTTCGCCGGCCCGGACCCTCAGCCGGTCGTCAGGATGCACGCAGGAGCAGAACAGGGCGTAGGAGGGCGTCACTTCACCGATCTTGAACCCGAACATGCCGAAAATCGCGTCGGACCAGTACAGGCGGTCGGTGTCGACATCCCAATCCCAGGTGCCGATGCGAGCGAAATACTGGCTGCGCTTGAAGCGCTCTACGTCGCCATCCTGGTGGATGTTCCGGCCTTCGGACAGGCTGTTGATGATTTCGCGGTACTGCGCCAGTTGCTTGTGCAGCGAGCGCTCGCGCCAGACCAGCGCGACGATCAGGGTGAGCGTCATTGAACCAAGGATGACGCTGGTCCAGAGCAGGATCATTCGGGCATGGCCATCAGGGCGTTGAACCGTACGGGTAATAGTTGATTATTTTAGTTCAGCCAACAGCTTTGAACGCAGCGCGAGCAGACGGCAATGGTTGCCAATCGCGGGCAAATCTGGGAAAACGGCGCCCATCAGGCCCTTGAGGGCGAGTGAGCATACGAGTGAATTCAATGAATGACGAGCTTCAGGTAATCGATCTGCAGTTGGGTGACGGAAAAGCCGCGGTAAAAGGCGCGCTGATCACCACCCAGTACCGTGGCTGGCTGGAGGACGGGACCGAATTCGATTCTTCCTACAGCCGGGGCAAACCCTTCCAGTGCGTGATCGGCACCGGGCGGGTCATCAAGGGCTGGGACCAGGGCATCCTGGGCATGCAGGTCGGTGGCAAGCGCAAGTTGCTGGTGCCGGCGCACCTGGCCTATGGCGAACGCACCATGGGCAAGATCACGCCGAATTCGAACCTGATCTTCGAAATTGAATTGCTGGAAGTGCTGACGCGGGATGATTGACCGGTCGGGGCGGGGAGAGCTACAGCAACTGCCCCGTGTCCCAAAGATGGACCAGCTCTCCCGGTGCCTGGTCCTCCGGCACTTTAAGCACCATCCGGTCTTCCTGTTCGCCTGACCGATAGTTCACCTCTATCTGGTAAAAGCGCTGGTCGCCACGCCCGGATACCGTGCTGTCCAGGGTCAGGCAACCCTCCAGTACCGAGCAGATGCGGGTGCGCTGGCTGATGTCGCATTGCGCAAACTCAATCTCCCGAGGGCGGCTCAAGGCGTGAATCGCCGCGAAACCACCCTGGCGGGAGAGGCGAACCCGGGCGTCGTCGCCCAATGCAGGCAGGGTTTTCATAGGGTCTCCGTGATTTCGATGCCCGTTTGAGCCCAGCCCTGGCGCACGGCCTCGACTTCTCGCGCACCGAAGCGTTGGGCGGCATGGTCGACGGTCAGCCGGGCGAAGGCATCGAAATCGGCGTCCGGATTCAGGCGTTTGTCGCACAGGGCGTCGTACCAGATCACCCCGGCTTTCTTCCAGGCGAACCCGCCAAGCGCTCTGGCCGCCAGATAAAACGCGCGATTGGGGATGCCGGAATTAATGTGCACACCGCCATTGTCCTCCTGAGTGATGACGAATTCACGCATGTGATCCGGTTGCGGATCCTTGCCCAACAGCGGGTCGTCGTAGGCCGTGCCCGGATGGGACATCGAGCGCAGCCCTCTGCCATTGATCTTTGGCGTCAGCAAGTCAGCCCCGATCAGCCAGTCCGCCTGCTCGACGGTGTGGCCAAGGACGAATTGCTTGGTGAGGATGCCAAACACGTCCGACAGCGACTCGTTCAAGGCGCCGGACTGGTTGGCGTAGATCAGCCCGGCCGTGCTTTCGGTCACGCCATGGGCCAGTTCATGGGCGACCACATCCAGCGAGCGGGTGAAGCGCTGGAAAATTTCCCCGTCACCGTCGCCGAAGACCATTTGCGCACCATTCCAGAAGGCGTTTTCGTATCCCTGGCCATAATGCACGCTGCCGACCAAGGCAAATCCCTTGTTATCGATCGAGTCGCGGCGCAGCACCTTCCAGAAGAAATCATAGCTGGCACCCAGTGCATCGTAGGCTTCATCGACGGCCGCATCGCCTGTGGCCGGCTGGCCTTCCATTCGCACCGGCATACCCGGCAAGAGCATTTTGTTCTGGGCGTCGTGCAGGCTGCGCTGGGCCACTCCCGGCTTTCCGGGCGGCGGCAGAATCGCCCGCTCCGGCGGCCGCGAAGGTGGCCCGGGATTGGGCAGCAGGTTTTGCACATGATGCAGGGTGAACATCGCCGCCGTGCGCTGCGGCTCTGAACCGTGGGCGATGATGCGGTTGAGAATGTAGGGCGGGATAAAACTGCGCAGTGCTGGTGAGTCGGTCATCAGTGCATCCCTGGCGTGACAGCGGTCGATACTGATGTGATCCGGGCACCCCGCGTTCGGTTCCGTACAGGGTCCTTGGGCGGGCTTGTTCGCGATATCGACAGGTCGGTCAACAATGATGTTGAATATCACGCCACCGTCGCGAGCCCGCTCGCTCCCACAGGTGTTGTGTTTGAACTCACCCGCCTTACAGGAAGCCCATGTCGCCAACCAATGAATTTCTGGAGATGGTTCAACTGCTGGATGTCGCTTACCGGCACTGGACCGGTGGGCGCTTGCCGGCTCCGCAATCGCTGAGCGAAGACGAGCGCCTGGCCTGGCTGCATGCTCGCGCGCCTTTCGCTTTGCTGGCCCATGGCACCGAGGCCGATCCGCTGTTTTATTACGCCAACGAGCAGGCCCTCGCCAGTTTCAAGTACCCGCGCGAGCAGTTCATCGGCATGCCTTCACGTTTCAGTGCATCACCGCTGGACCGTGACCTGCGCCAGACGCTTCTGGAGCAGGTCACGGCCCATGGCATTGCTCATGGCTACAGTGGTTATCGGGTGGATCGGCAGGGCAGTGCCTTCATGATTCATGAAGGCAAGGTGTGGACGCTGGTTGATCAGCAGGGTGTGCGTTTGGGGCAGGCGGCGTTGTTCTGGCCGGATGCTGCACGGGTTGGGCAGTTGGACTGAGCGTCGATCAAGCGACCGGCCAATCCCTGAACAGCGGAGTTCGTCCATTCGCGGACGGGCGATAATCCCAGGTCAGGCGATCCAGTCCCGGCTTCAGCGCCAGAATGTGCCGGACGGTAGCGCCGGCAATGCTCAACGCCAGTGTCTGCCCCGGACATTGATGGCGCCCCGCACCGAAAGTGAAACTGCGCCGGTTCGGGCGGTCGAGCAGGAGCGCGTCGGGGTTGTCGTTGAGCTGTGGGTCGCGATTGGCCGAGGCCAGCAGCACCAGGATGATGTCCCCGGCATTCAGCCTTGTGCCGTCAATCTCGCAGGGGGCGGCGACGAAGCGGCGGGTGTTCTGTACCGGCGGGTCAAAGCGCTGCACTTCGGCCAGCAGATCGTCGACATGGGGTGACTCGCTGAGTAACGACGGGTGTTGAGTCAACGCCAGCACAGTGTTGCCGATCAGCCCGGCCGTGGCGTCGAACGTCTGGGAAAACAGGCCGATCAGGTTGGCGATCAGCGTTTGCGGTACGCCGCCGGTGAAGCGCTGGCGGATGCCTGCAAGCAGACGGCTGTGGTTGTCCGGGTCGGCCAATAGCTCGACACAGTAACCGCTCAGTTGTTCGGCGGCGGCATGGGCGGCGGATAGCTGTGCCGAGGTGCTCAAGGGCGACAGGCAAGCCACGAAGTCCGCCGTCAGTTCGCTGATGATTCGGCCCTGAGCCGGGGTGAATCCCAGCAACGCCGCCAGCACGCACACCGGCCCACGGAACATGGCGTTGTACAGGCCGACGGCGTCGGCGCAGATCAACCGGGCGCTGACCAGGCTCTCGACTTCCCGCGTATCGATCACATCCAGCCCCGGCGCAATCGCCGACCGTGGGCATTGCTGGCGCTCACCCTCGTTCATGCGCATCAACTGGCCGAACACCTGGCCGGCCATGCCATCGGCAATCGCCCTGGGGACGGGCTCCTGCGCGGGGCGAACCTGGCAATCGGCATGCGCCAGCACGGCGGCCACCGCCCGGGCGCTGCTGGCCACCCACATGTTCAGCCCCGGATGAAAAACCAGCCCGCCCTCGGCACGCAGTTGTGCGTAGTAGGGATAAGGATCGGCATGGGTCGCAGCGATGATCGGGTCCATGGGTCACAGCCTTTTGTTGTTGGAAAGTGTTGCTACTATCTCCAGTCCGAAAGGGCGTTGATTCGTCCGGGAGCGAAATATGAGCGCAGAACAACACGACATGGGCGTCTCGCAGGTGGCGGCGGCCATCGCCGAGCCGGCGCGGACGAAAATCCTCTGTTCGCTGATGGACGGCCATGCCCGCACCAGCACCGAACTGGCGGCGGTGGCCGAAGTCAGCGCGTCGACCGCCAGTGCCCACCTGGCCAGGCTCAAGGAGCTGGCGCTGGTACGGCTGCACGTCCAGGGACGTCACCGCTATTACAGCCTGGCGGACAAACGCGTCGCCCAGGCCCTGGAAGCGTTGATGGTGATCGGCCAGAACACGGCGCCGCGCTTCCAGGCGCGGACCCCGGATCGCCTGCAGTTTGCCCGCACCTGCTATGACCATATGGCGGGCACCCTGGCGGTACTGTTGCATGACCGGATGCTCGAGGCGGGCTGGCTGAAGGAAACCGACGAACAGGCCTATCGCTTGAGTGACAGTGGTTCGGCAATGTTTCAGGGGCTAGGGATTGAAGTGCAGGATCTGAGCACGCTGCGCCGCCGTTTTGCCTGCCCGTGCCTGGACTGGAGCATGCGTCGGCCGCATCTGGGCGGGTCGCTGGGGGCGGCGTTGCTGCAAACGGCGCTGAAGCGCCAGTGGGTGACCCAGGATCTGGACAGTCGGGCGTTGGCGCTGACGGCGTTGGGGCGCAAGGAGATGGCGGGGCGGTTCGGGCTTGAGTTGCCGCTGCTGGTTGAAGGCAATGGCAAAGGATTACCAATCGCGGTAGCGCTGACAACACCAGGTGCATCCATTAACGATCAATAGCATTTTTCCGGTTGCTTCTGTGGTGACTGACATGCTGCCTTCGCGGGCAAGCCCGCTCCCACAGGGATTTTCAGTGTGCACAAGATCTGCGAACGACACAAAACCAGTGTGGGAGCGGGCTTGCTCGCGAAAGCGGTGTGTCAGGCAATGATGATGTCGAATCTGACGGCCCCTTCGCGAGCAAGCCCGCTCCCACAGGGGGGGACTCGTCAGTACGATGCAAACAAAAAGCCCCCCACCGGTCACCCGATGGGGGGGCTTTTGTGCGTCTGGCGTCAGGTCAGACCTTGACGATCCAGCCCGCTGGCGCTTCGATGTCGCCGGTTTGCACGCCGGTCAGCTCTTTGTAGAGCTTCTGGGTGACCGGGCCGACTTCGGTTTCGCTGTGGAACACGTGCAGGTGGTCGTTGTAGTCGATGCCGCCAATCGGTGTGATCACCGCCGCAGTACCGCAAGCACCGGCTTCCTTGAAGTCGGAGAGCTTGTCGATGAACACGTCGCCTTCAACCACTTCCAGGCCCAGACGGGTCCTGGCCAGCTCGATCAGCGACAGACGGGTGATGCCCGGCAGTACCGATGGCGAGTTCGGGGTCACGAACTTGTTGTCGTGGGTGATCCCGAAGAAGTTGGCCGAACCGACTTCCTCGATCTTGGTGTGGGTCATCGGATCCAGGTAGATGGCGTCGGCGAAGTGGGCTTTCTTGGCCTTGGAGCCCGGCATCAGGCTGGCGGCGTAGTTGCCACCGACCTTGGCCGCACCGGTGCCTTGTGGCGCAGCGCGGTCGTAGCTGGAGATCTGGAAGTTGTGCGGGGTCAGGCCACCCTTGAAGTAGGCGCCGACCGGGATGCAGAAGATCGAGAAGATGAACTCGGGGGCGGTACGCACGCCGATGTTGTCACCCACGCCGATCACGAACGGGCGCAGGTACAGCGCGCCGCCGGTGCCGTAGGGCGGAATGAAACGCTCGTTGGCACGGACCACGGCCTTGCAGGCTTCGATGAATTGCTCGGTGTCGACTTGCGGCATCAGCAGGCGGGCGCAGCTGCGCTGCATGCGCAGGGCGTTCTGGTCCGGGCGGAACAGGTTGATCGAGCCGTCCTTGCAACGATAGGCCTTCATGCCTTCGAAGCATTGCTGGCCATAGTGAAGGGCCGTGGAGCCTTCGCTGATGTGCAGCACGTTATCTTCGGTCAGGGTGCCCTTGTCCCATTCGCCATTGCGAAAGTACGACAGATAGCGCTTGTCGGTCTTGATGTAGTCAAAACCCAGCTTGTCCCAATTGATGCTTTCGTTACCCATGACACCCTCTATCACTTAACAACCGCCGAAACGGTTCAAGGCTTCTGACGTTTTTTGGATGGGGACAACAATACTTCATTCCGGGCCAATTTCGCAGCCCGGACTATCGGCTGATCGGCAGATAAATGATGTCGCCCTTGAAAATTCGCGAGCAAGCCCGCTCCCACATTGGATTCTTGGTATGCCATAGATCTTGCAAGCACCACAATCACTGTGGGAGCGGGCTTGCCCGCGAAGAGGCCAACAGTCAAGCCACCAATCGTTCTGAATCACAGATGCAGCGCATGCCCCAGCGCACGCAACGCCGCTTCCTGCACCGCCTCGCCGAGCGTCGGATGCGCATGGATGGTGCCGCCGATGTCTTCCAGCCGCGCACCCATCTCCAGGCTTTGCGCGAACGCCGTGGACAATTCGGACACGCCAACCCCCACCGCCTGCCAACCGACAATCACATGATTGTCCCGACGGGCGACCACACGCACGAAGCCGCTTTTCGACTCCAGGGTCATCGCCCGGCCATTGGCGGCGAACGGGAAGCTCGACACGATGCAGTCCAGACCTGCAGTCCTGGCCTCATCCGGGGTCTTGCCGACCACCACCAGTTCCGGGTCGGTGAAGCACACGGCGGCGATGGCGGTCGGGTTGAACTCGCGGGATTTACCGCTGATCAGCTCAGCGACCATCTCGCCCTGGGCCATGGCCCGGTGCGCGAGCATCGGTTCGCCGCTCAGGTCGCCGATGGCATAGACGTTGCGCATGCTGGTCTGGCAACGGTTGTCGATCTTGATCGACGAACCGTTCATGTCCAGGTTCAGCGCTTCGAGGTTCCAGCCCTGGGTATTCGGCTTGCGACCGACGGCCACCAGCACCTGGTCGGTTTCCAGGTTCAGGGTCGCGCCGTTCGGGGCCAGTACTTGCAATGTATTTTCTTTTGAATCAAAGCCTTGAACGCTATGTTTCAAGTAAAGCTTCACGCCGAGTTTTCTCAATTCGTCGTGCACAGGCTGGGTCAGTTCGGCGTCGTAGGCCGGCAGGATGCGCTCCTGCGCTTCCACCACGCTGACCTCGACACCGAGCTTGCGATAGGCAATGCCCAGCTCCAGACCGATGTAGCCACCGCCGACCACAATCAAGCGCTTGGGCACGGATGTCGGCGCCAGGGCTTCGGTGGACGAGATGATCGGCCCGCCAATCGGCAGCATCGGCAAGTTCACGCTTTTCGAACCGGTGGCCAGCACCAGGTGCTCGCACAGGATGCGTGTGTCGCCGACCTCGACGGTTTTACCGTCAACCACTTTGGCCCAGCCTTGAACGACCTGGACCTTGTTCTTTTTCAGCAGCGCGGCAACGCCGGTGGTCAGGCGATCGACGATGCCGTCTTTCCATTCGACGCTCTTGGTGATGTCCAGGGTCGGTGTCGAAACGCTGATGCCCAGGGCCGAAAGCTGATGGTGCTGCTGCGTCTGATGAAACTGCTCGGCGACGTGAATCAGTGCCTTGGACGGAATGCAGCCGATGTTCAGGCAGGTGCCGCCCAGGGATTGGCCTTCCACCAGGATAGTCGGGATGCCCAGCTGGCCGGCGCGGATCGCCGTCACATAACCGCCGGGACCGCCGCCGATGATCAGCAGCGTGGTGTTCAGTGTCTGCATGACTTTCTCCACAAATGCTTAATCGACAAAGAGCGTGGCGGGTTGTTCGAGCAGGCCACGAATGGCCTGGATGAAGAGCGCCGCGTCCATGCCGTCGACCACGCGGTGATCGAAGGAGCTGGAGAGGTTCATCATCTTGCGGACCACGATCTGGCCTTTGATCACCATCGGCCGTTCGACGATCTTGTTCACGCCGACAATCGCCACTTCCGGCAGGTTCAGCACCGGCGTGCTGACGATGCCGCCCAGGGCGCCGAGGCTGGTCAGGGTGATGCTCGAGCCGGACAGCTCATCGCGGCTGGCCTTGCCGTTGCGCGCGGCGGTGGCCAAACGCGAGATTTCCGCTGCGCTGTCCCACAGGCTGCGGGCTTCGGCGTGACGTACCACCGGCACCATCAGGCCAATATCGGCTTGCGTGGCAATGCCGACATGCACGGCGCCGAGGCGGGTGATGACCTGGGCTTCGTCGTCGTAGCGGGCGTTGATCTGCGGAAAGTCACGCAGGGCGACGACCATGGCGCGGACCAGGAACGGCAGCAAGGTCAGCTTGCCGCGAGTCGCACCGTGTTTTTCGTTGAGGTGCACGCGCAGCTCTTCGACGGCGGTGACGTCGATTTCCTCGACGTAGCTGAAGTGGGCGGCGCGCTGGGTGGCGTCCTGCATGCGCTGGGCGATCTTGCGGCGCATGCCGATCACCGGGATCTGCTGTTCGTCGGTGCGCTGGGTGTAAGCACTGCTGACCGTCGATGCATTCGACTGACCCTGAGCCAGGTAGGCATCCAGGTCTTCATGCAGCACACGGCCGGCCGGGCCGCTGCCACGTACCAGGCGCAGCTGAATGCCCAGGTCCAGCGCATGCTTGCGCACGGCCGGGGACGCCAGCGGACGTTCATCGGCTGCGCGAGCAACCATCGGGCCCTGGCATACAGCCGCTTTCGGCGCTGGGGCCGCGACCGGTTTGCTTTCAACCACGGCTTCGACTTTAGGTGCTGCCACTGGCGCTTCTTTCGCAGGAGCCGGTTGCGCCGACTCCTTAACGTTGCCCGCGCCTTCGACTTCAATGCTGATCAGCACACTGCCAACCGCCATGACTTCGCCCGGCTGGCCACCGAGGGCAATCACCTTGCCATGCACCGGCGACGGGATATCGACCATCGCCTTGTCGGTCATGACATCGGCCAGCACCTGATCTTCGACGACCATGTCGCCGACCTTGACGTGCCAGACCGACAATTCAACTTCTGCAATGCCTTCACCAATGTCCGGCATTTTAATGACGTGCGTGCCCATTCAGACCTCCATGACCCGTTTCAACGCCGCGCCCACTCGGGACGGCCCTGGGAAATACGCCCACTCTTGCGCGTGCGGGTAAGGGGTGTCCCAACCGGTGACGCGTTCGATCGGCGCTTCCAGGTGGTGGAAGCAATGCTCTTGCACCAGCGACACAAGTTCGGCACCGAAACCGCAGGTACGGGTCGCTTCGTGCACCACCACGCAACGGCCGGTCTTTTTCACCGATTTGACGATGGTTTCCAGATCCAGCGGCCACAGGCTGCGCAGGTCGATGACTTCGGCGTCAACGCCGCTTTCTTCAGCAGCGACTTGCGATACGTACACGGTGGTGCCGTAGGTCAGCACGGTGACGTCCTTGCCCGGACGGGTGATCGCAGCGACGTCCAGCGGCACGGTGTAGTAACCGTCC
Source organism: Pseudomonas sp. PDM28 (assembly GCF_019219115.1). NCBI lineage: Bacteria > Pseudomonadati > Pseudomonadota > Gammaproteobacteria > Pseudomonadales > Pseudomonadaceae > Pseudomonas > Pseudomonas sp. PDM28. The sequence goes on along the minus strand of NZ_JAHUWG010000002.1, from coordinate 638,831 downwards.
GGGACTTGCGCGGCAGGGTGTTTCGACCACGGGGTTACCGGGCGGTCGTGGTGGCCGTCGAACGGGCCGTTGTACAGGCGTTTGGGCTCGAGGAAGATCACCGGGTCATCGTTTTCGATGGAGGCGATCAACAGGCCCTTGGCGTCGTACGGGTTGGACGGCATCACCGTGCGCAAACCGCAGACCTGGGTGAACATCGCCTCGATGCTCTGGCTGTGGGTCTGGCCGCCGTAGATACCGCCGCCGCACGGCATGCGCAGGGTCATCGGAGCGGTGAACTCGCCTGCCGAGCGATAACGCAGGCGGGCGGCTTCGGAAATGATCTGGTCGGAGGCCGGGTAGACATAGTCGGCGAACTGGATCTCGGCCACCGGACGCAGGCCGTAGGCGCCCATGCCCACGGCGACACCGACGATGCCGCTTTCGGAGATCGGCGCGTCGAACACCCGGGAGGTGCCGTATTTGTTCTGCAGGCCTTCGGTGCAGCGGAACACGCCGCCGAAGTAGCCCACGTCCTGGCCGAAGACCACGACGTTGTCGTCACGTTCAAGCATCACATCCATGGCCGAGCGCAGGGCCTGGATCATGGTCATGGTGGTCGTGGTCATGGCGGTTTCCAGCTCGATATTGTTGTTGTGATCGTTCATGTCAGATCCCCAACTCTTGACGCTGGCGCTTCAGGTGCTCCGGCATCTCTTTGTAGACGTCTTCGAACATGGTCGCCGCGCTTGGAATCTGGCCGCCGGCGAGGGTGCCGTACTGTTCGGCTTCTTTCTGAGCGGCGATCACTTGGGCTTCGAGTTCGGCGCTGACCGCGGCGTGTTCCTCTTCGGACCACTGGCCGACCTTGATCAGGTGCTGCTTGAGGCGCGCAATCGGATCGCCGAGCGGGAAGTGGCTCCAGTCATCGGCAGGGCGGTATTTCGACGGGTCATCGGAGGTCGAGTGCGGGCCGGCGCGGTAGGTGACCCATTCGATCATCGTCGGGCCGAGGCCGCGGCGCGCACGTTCGGCGGCCCAGGCGGAGGCGGCGTACACGGCGTAGAAATCGTTGCCGTCGACCCGCAGGGAGGCAATGCCGCAACCAACGCCGCGACCGGCGAAGGTGGTGGCTTCACCACCGGCGATCGCCTGGAAGGTGGAGATTGCCCACTGGTTGTTGACCACGTTGAGGATCACCGGCGCGCGGTACACGTGGGCGAAGGTCAGGGCGGTGTGGAAGTCCGACTCGGCGGTGGCGCCGTCGCCGATCCAGGCCGAAGCGATTTTGGTGTCGCCCTTGATCGCCGAGGCCATGCCCCAGCCCACGCCCTGGATGAACTGGGTGGCGAGGTTGCCGGAGATGGTGAAGAAACCGGACTCCTTGACCGAGTACATGATCGGCAATTGCCGGCCCTTGAGCGGATCGCGCTCGTTGGACAGCAGCTGGCAGATCAGGTCGACCAGCGGCACGTCGCGGGCCATCAGGATGCTTTGCTGGCGGTAGGTCGGGAAGCACATGTCGTCGATGTTCAAGGCCAGGGCCTGGGCGCTGCCGATGGCTTCCTCGCCGAGGCTCTGCATGTAGAACGACATTTTTTTCTGACGCTGGGCGACCACCATGCGGTTGTCGTAGATGCGGGTCTTGAGCATGGCGCGCATGCCCTTGCGCAGGATCTCCACCGGCACGTTTTCGGCCCACGGCCCCAGGGCATTGCCCTGGTCGTCGAGCACACGGATCAGGCCACGAGCCAGGTCAGCCGTGTCAGCCGGTTCAACGTCGATTGGGGGTTTGCGCACCGTGCCGGCATCGGTCAGATGCAGGTAGGAGAAGTCGGTTTTACAGCCGGGACGGCCCGAGGGTTCGGGGACGTGCAGGCGCAGCGGTTCATACGCTTGGGTCATGGCTTCTACGCTCGATCTTGTGAGTTTCTTGTAGTGAGCTGACAGATTTCGTTCGGTAGAAGAAATCTTGTCCTACAACAATCATAGGCCCGCCCAAGAAGAATATTTCTCTCTGTTTCGTTGCGCCAAAGATCATTTGCAGATAAAAAACCTGCATAAACAAAAAAAACAGGTGGTTTTGTCTCATGCGCAAACTGGACCGTACCGACATCGGCATTCTCAACAGCCTTCAGGAGAATGCGCGCATCACCAACGCCGACCTCGCACGCTCGGTGAACCTCTCGCCGACGCCGTGTTTCAACCGGGTCAAGGCCATGGAAGAACTGGGGGTGATCCGCGAGCAAGTGACGCTGCTCGATGCCGACCTGCTGGGGTTGCACGTGAACGTGTTCATTCACGTCAGCCTGGAGAAGCAGGTGGAAGAGGCGTTGCAGCATTTCGAAGAAGCGATTTCCGACCGCCCCGAGGTGATGGAGTGCTACCTGATGGCCGGCGACCCGGACTACCTGATCCGGGTGCTGGTGCCGACCATCCAGTCGCTGGAGCGTTTCATGATGGATTTCCTGACCAAGGTGCCTGGGGTGGCGAACATACGTTCGAGCTTTGCGCTCAAGCAGGTGCGCTATAAGACCGCGCTGCCGTTGCCGGCGAATGGCCTGACCCTCGGCAATTGAGTATCAGGTGCCGTCATAGGTAGTCATATCGATAATCGAGATTAGAAGTAAAGAACGTTTGTTCAACTGTATAGGTTTGTTCCCAGGGAGCAGGTTCGTTGTCTGGATGAAAAATCAGCGTTGATCCCTCTACCCCATTGGGAGCGTTGTCTCGAGGCGAAAAGCCAGGAACATTCGGGTGCTGGTGTTTCCAGCGCTCCCATAACAGATCGAGATAGCAATGATGCAAGAAAAATATTGGGTCGTTGGACGAGGACGCTTCAGCCATATTGCCCCCTATCCAGGCATGTACCGAATTGTGCAGTTCAACTTCTGAATAGTTTTCCCAACCGCTCTGCTCCATCCAGTAGGGCGTTCTATTGAGAGCGGACACGACGGCTTCGGCCGACGGCAACACACCGATCTGCCCAAAATTGCGGCGTAAGCCTGGGTTGCCTGCTTCCGCGTCCCATACCCTTACCTCGAATTGAGAGTGTTCCCTGGAAAATGGTCCGCTTGTAACGCGATTGTCTTGTGTATTGTCACCGTTCCCGCCCATGAAGTTTGATGTGAATGGGTTGTCTGCTCCGGTGATTTTCCAGTTCCAGTAGGGCAGGGTAATGCTCGTGTCGTTGGCGGCGCCCTGCAGGGCGAGTTCGAATTGGCGAATCAAAATGCGATGCCAAGGGTAAAACAACGGGCTGCGATGCGGGCTGGGAATAAGTGGGTTGCCCAGACCCATAGAGTTTTTGTGAATCTGCACAAAGTCATCGTAGCGATTTTGTTGCCCGGGCCGCAGCACGCTGTCGACGTTGTTTTTCAGCATCAGGATGGCCCCGATGAAGGCGTCTTTCTGTTGTTGCGTCATGTCACGGTGGTTGCGACGGATATCCATATTGCAAAATCTCCATTGGTTATTTGCCCAATGAAGTCTGAGTTCCTGACGAAAGATATGCCAGTTCACCCCTATCGCCAGAGCCTGTAGGTAAACGCATTCGTGCCGAGCCGTTCGGTGCCTTTTCTTATAGGGTATTTAGCGGAATTTTTAGATAAACCACGCCGTTTTCCTCCGCCGGAGGTAAATTCCCCGCCCGCACATTCACCTGGATCGCCGGCAGTAACAGTGTCGGCATCCCCAACCCCGAATCGCGCCGGGTGCGCATTTCCACGAAGGCGTTTTCGTCGATACCGTCGCGCACGTGAATGTTGTTTTTGCGTTGTTCACCGACGGTGGTCATGCATTCGGGGGCGCGTCCTTCCGGTGGGTAGTCGTGGCAGACGTACAGGCGCACGCTGGCGGGGAAGGCCAGCAGCTTGCGGATCGAGGCAAACATCTGGTTGGCATTGCCACCGGGGAAATCACAACGGGCAGAGCCGACATCGGGCATGAACATCGTATCGCCCACCAGAATCACATCTGCGTCGATCAGGTAGGCCATGTCCGCCGGCGTATGACCGGGCACGTGCAGGGCGGTCGCCTTGAGGTTGCCGATCATGAACGATTCGTCGGGGGCGAACAGGTGATCGAACTGCGAACCGTCGACGCGAAATGATGGCTCCAGATTGAACAGTGCCTTGAACACGTCCTGGACCTTGCTGATCGACTCACCAATGGCGATTTTGCCGCCCAGTTGCTCGCGCAGATAGGGCGCGGCGGACAGGTGATCGGCGTGGGCGTGGGTTTCCAGCAGCCATTGCACTTGCAGTGTGTGGGCTCGGACGAAGGCGATGATTTTGTCAGCCTGGGTGGTCGCGGTACGCCCGGCCGCACCGTCGTAGTCGAGCACGGGGTCGACAATCGCACACTGCCCGCCATCAGCCTCGTAGACCACGTAGCTGTAGGTCGAGGAGGCGGGGTCGAGGAACGCTTCAATCAGTGCCGGCATGGACATGAACCTGAGCAAGAGGACGAAATTTCGATCACGGGTTGCAACAATATATGTTTAAACATAATGTTTACAGCTTAAGTGACGTTGAAGGCATCCTGCAAATGCAATCCAGTCTGACCGAATGTGAAGTCGCCCAACTGCGCGCCTCGGCCTCCAAGGCCTGTGCGCTGCTCAAGGCCCTGGCCAATGAGGATCGCCTGTTGATCCTGTGCCAGTTGACCCAGGGCGAGCGCAACGTAGGCGAGCTGGAAAAAATGACCGGCGTGCGCCAACCGACCCTGTCCCAGCAACTGGGGATCCTGCGCGATGAAGGACTGGTCGCGACCCGTCGTGAAGGCAAGTACATTTTTTACGGTCTCGCCAGTCACGAGGTGATCCAGGTGATGAAAACCCTCTCCGGGCTGTATTGCGGGGCGGTGCTTAAAAGCTGGGTTCAACCTTGATCTTGTTCAACACACCGAACCTGTGGGAGCGGGCTTGCTCGCGAAGGCGGTGTGTCAGTAGACATAAACGTTGGCTGACACACCGCCTTCGCGAGCAAGCCCGCTCCCACAGTAGTTTTGTGTGTTGACTGGAAAAATCCTTGCGTGCAGCAAAAGGAACAAGCAATGAACGATCAACACTGGGGCCCATCCATCAGTGCAGATATCGTGGTGATCGGCGGCGGCACGGCGGGCATAGGCCTTGTCGCCAGCCTGCTCAAGCGTAACCCGCAGCTGAACATCACCCTGATCGAACCCGACTCCCGGCACTTCTATCAACCGGCCTGGACGCTGGTCGGCGGTGGAGCCTACAACGTGGAAAACACCGTGCGGCCGATGGCGTCGGTGATGCCGCGCGGGGTCAATTGGGTGCAGGCTGCCGTGACCGGCATCGACCCTGACCATGGCCGGCTCATCCTCAGTGACGCACGCAGGGTCAGCTATCAGAACCTGGTGGTCTGCCCCGGCCTGCGCCTGGCCTGGGAGAAAATCGAAGGCCTGGAGCAGACCCTCGGCCAGCACGGCGTGACCTCCAACTACAGCTACCGGCACGCGACCTACACCTGGGACCAGGTGCAGAAACTGCGCGGCGGCAAGGTGCTGTTCACCCAGCCGGCCATGCCGATCAAATGTGCGGGGGCGCCTCAGAAAGCGCTGTACCTGTCCTGTGATCACTGGAACAGGAGCGGTGTGCTGAACAACATTGACGTCGAGTTCAATCTCGCGGGCGCTGCATTGTTCGGCGTGGCGACCTTTGTCCCGCCGCTGATGAAGTACATTGAGAAGTACAACGCCCGGCTGGCATTCAATTCGAATCTGGTCAAGGTCGACGGCCCGGCGAAAACCGCGTGGTTCGAGGTCAAGGACGCCGAGGGCAATGTCACCCGCGAGGCAAAAACCTTTGACCTGCTGCATGTCGTTCCGCCTCAGGTGGCCCCGGATTTCGTCGCCCGGAGTCCGCTGGCCGACGCCGCCGGCTGGTGTGAAGTCGATCCCCACAGCCTGCAGCATCCGCGTTATCCAGGCGTCTTCGCGCTGGGGGATATCTGCGGCACCACCAATGCAAAAACCGCCGCGGCGGTGCGCAAGCAGATAGTGGTCGTGGCCGAAAACCTGCTGGCTTTGCGCAAGCAACAACCATTGCCGCTGAAGTACGACGGCTATGGCTCCTGCCCGCTGACGGTGGAGAAGGGCAAGGTGATCCTTGCCGAGTTCGGTTATGCGGGCAAATTGCTGCCGACCTTTCCCCTTGACCCGACGACGCCGCGCCGCTCGGCGTGGTGGCTCAAGGCAACACTGCTACCGTGGTTCTATTGGAACGGTATGCTCAAGGGTCGCGAGTGGCTGACGCGTCTGTCCAGGGTCGACTGAGAACTCCCTATGTTGCTGGCAAGTCTGTTTGGCGTGGTAATGGGGTTGGTATTGGGGTTGACTGGAGCGGGCGGCGGGATTCTCGCGGTGCCGGCTCTGGTATTGGGATTGGGCTGGAGCATGACCCAGGCCGCTCCAGTGGCGTTGTTTGCGGTGGGCAGTGCGGCAGCGGTCGGCGCCATCGATGGATTGCGCCATGGCCTGGTGCGGTATCGCGCGGCGTTGCTGATCGCCGCGCTCGGTGCGGTGTTTTCGCCGGTGGGCATCTACTTCGCCCATCAGTTGCCGGAAAAAATCCTGATGATCCTGTTCAGCCTGCTGATGGTCATGGTGGCCTGGCGGATGTTGCGCCGTGAACGCAAGGACGAAGGCCCGAGCGACCACGGGCACGCCAACTGGGGCCAGAAAAACTGCATGCTCGATCAACAGACCGGGCGCTTCTCCTGGACCGCCAAATGCACCGCGACCCTCGCCGCGCTCGGAGCGGTCACGGGTGTGGTCTCGGGATTGCTGGGGGTGGGCGGCGGCTTCCTGATTGTCCCGGCGTTCAAGCAACTGACTGATGTGCAGATGCGCGGAATCATTGCCACCTCGCTGATGGTGATCAGCCTGATTTCGGCCATCGGCGTGATCGGCGCGTTCCATGCCGGCGTGCGCATCGACAGTGTGGGGGCCACCTTCATTGGCGCGAGCATTTTCGGCATGATCATCGGCCGCAAGCTGTGCGCCCGGGTGCCGGCGCGGGCGTTGCAGGTCGGGTTCGCCAGCATCTGCGTGGTGGTCGCCGCCTACATGTTGCTCAAGGCCAACGCCTAGGCGGTACCGGTTCCTGTGGATGCCAGTCGGGTCCACAGGCCTACGCCCTAAGTGGCGAGCCTCGCCGACGAGCGGTCTTACGCCATAGCGGTCACGCGCCGCCAGCCAATCCAAAGCACCTCAAAACCAGCCCCAAGGCAGCGTATGGCGCCGCCCGTCAGGTTTCGATAATCGCCTCCGACACTCAGTCCCCCCGTTTCGGAGCGCGCCATGCACAACAATAAGAACGTCACGCATCGTTTTCTGCCAGCCTTTATCGCCAGCCTGTCTGCCCTGGGCCTGGGCCTGAGCCAGGTGGCTGAGGCGGATATCATGCTGTACGACAAGGACCAGACCACGTTCTCCACCGACGGCTACATCAACGCCTTCTACGTAAACAGCGATGTCGACCGCGCCGGCGATCAGTACGACCGTCGGCAGTCGCGGGTCAAGATGGGCTTTTTGCCCAACTACCTGGGGTTCAACATGGGCAAGCAGGTGGACGATCTCAAGCTCGGCGCTCGTGCCTCGTTCTGGGTCACCATCAACGACAGCCAAACCAACGGCACCGACACCGCCATCGATGTGCGGCAGTTCTTCGGCACCGTGGCCAACCCGGAGTGGGGCGAGGTGCTGATCGGCAAGGACTTCGGGTTGTTCGCCCGTTCCAACATCCTGCTCGACGAAATGCTCGCCGGTTACGGCCAGGTCAGCGATACGTTGGGGCTGGTGGATGGCGGCGGGGTGTCGTTCGGCAACATCGGCACCGGTTACCCGTATCCGTTCCCGACCTCGCAGATCACCTATCGCACCCCGGTGATGGACGGTCTGCGCGTGGCGGTCGGCATCATGGACCCGGTGGACACCAACGACAGCAGCCCGACGGGCAAGGCCTATCAGGAAAACCCGCGTACCGAGAGTGAAGTCACCTATCAGTTCGACCTGGCCGGGGCAAAGATCTACAGCTGGGTCAATGGCAGCTACCAGACCTCGGACAACACCGATTCGACGGTCGAGACCGTCACCTCCAAGGGGGTCGGTTATGGCGTGCAGGCTAAGATGGGCGGCTTGTCCCTCACCGGGTCCGGCTTCCAGGCCAAGGGCATCAACCCGTTTTTCACCAACAATGCCGGCGAGCCGACCCTGCGCAACGTCGACAGCGACGGCTACCTGATGCAGGGCTCCTACAAACTGGGCAAGAACCGCCTGGCCTTGTCCTACGGCAAGACCAATGACGACGGCAACGGCGTGGTCGGCAGCGGTGCGGATTACGAGACCCGCGGCATCGCGTTGTTCCATGACGTGAACGACAACCTCAAGCTGGTGGCCGAGTACAACCAGTTCGAAATCAACGGCCACGACACCGATGAGCAGAACGAAGACACCGACACCTTTGCCGTGGGCGCGGTGCTGACCTGGTAGCAGGCTGGAATGCAAATAATTGTGGGAGCGAGCTTGCTCGCGATGGCTGAGTGTCAGGCGACATGGATGTTGGCTGTGATGGCCCCATCGCGAGCAAGCTCGCTCCCACAGGGTTACCGGGTGTACGCAACACCTGCGGATAACCAACACTAGTGTGGGAGCTTTATCTGTCTCATCCCATCGAAGCGGCTACCCGCTACCCAAGTAGCATTCGTCGCCCCCCACAGACTTCGTACACTCGTGCCTCATATACACGCACCCGCGGGAGGTAAGGATGCAGCAGAGCGAAGGCGTCGTCAGTGCAATGTCCCAGGCCACCGATGCCCGACAGGTCGCGCAGGAACTGGCACGACAGTTGTTGCACCCGCACCTGGGGTTCGTGCTGTTCTTCTGTTCCGCCGAATACGACTTGCAGGCGCTGGGCCAGGCCTTGCAGCAAAGCTTCGGTGGCATTCGCCTGGCGGGCTGCACCAGCGCCGGGGAAATCACCCCGCTGGGCTATGGACGCAATTGCGTGACGGCGGTGGGTTTCGACCACCGGCACTTTTCCATCTCGATCGAGCTGATCGACCAGATGGAGCACTTCAGCCTGATCGACGCCCAGCAAATGGTCGAGCGCCTGGTCAGTGGCTGTCGCAGCAACACCCTGGCCCCGATCAAGGGCAACAGCTTTGCCCTGACCCTGCTTGATGGCCTGTCCAGCCGTGAAGAAATGGTCCTGGCAGCCTTGAGTGCGGCCTTGGGCGACATTCCGCATTTCGGCGGTTCGGCCGGCGACGATAACTACCTGACCCATACCCATGTGTACTTCGATGGCGAGTTCCACAGCGGCGCGGCCGTGGTGGTGCTGGTCAATACCTGGCTGGATTTCGAAGTGTTCACCACCCACCACGTGCTGCCCCGCGCCGAAAAGCTGGTGGTCACCGGGGCCGACAGCACCTTGCGCCGGGTCTTCGAACTCAATGCCGAGCCTGCCGCCGAGGAGTACGCCCGGCACATCGGCGTACCGGTGGCGCAGCTCGATCACCGGGTCTTCGCCGCGCACCCGTTGGCAGTGCGGATCAACCAGCAATACTACGTGCGGGCCATCCAGCAGGTGCATCCGGACCTGAGCCTGAGTTTCTACTGCGCCGTGGAAAACGGCATCGTCCTCACCGCCATGACTCCGGGGCCGATGCTGCCGAACCTGCAGAGCCTGTTCGAGGGATTGCAGGAGCGCCTGGGCGATTTGCTGCTGACCATCGGTTGCGACTGTTTCCTGCGGCGTCTGGAACTCGAAGACGACGGCAGTCTTGATCAGATCGGCGGTTTTTTGCGTGAGCAACGGGTGATGGGTTTCAACACCTATGGAGAACAGTTCAATGGCATGCACATCAACCAGACCTTCACCGGCGTTGCCATTGCCCGTGGCCGTGCCCCAGGACATCGCTGAGCTGCAGGCCGAGCTGGCCGGGCTGCGCCTGGAAAACCACAAACTGCAGCGCATCAATGGCGCGCTGATCGAGCGGGTCGAGTCCGGGGGAACCCGCGGCAACGATCCGTACGCGGCATTCCAGCATTCGGTGGTGCTGGCCGAGCAAGTGCGCGAACGCACCGATGCCCTGAACCAGGCCATGGCCGAACTCAAGGCCGGTAATCATTTGCTCAGCGAAGCCCGCCTGCGTGCGGAAACGGCGCACCAACACCTGATCGATGCCATCGAAAGCATTTCCGACGCCTTCGTGCTGTTCGACGCCGAGCAGCGCATCGTGCTGTTCAACAGTCGCTTCAAGGCGTTCTGGAGCAACAGCCGGGTGCGGATCAACGCCGGCATGCGCCTGACCGAGGTCAAGCGACTGATGATGAACAACGCCCTGTTCACCGAAGAGCCGCGCGGGCATGCCGACGAAAACCTGCTTTACCGCCTGCAGAATGGGCGCTGGCTGCAAGTCAGCGAGCGGCCGACCCAGGAAGGGGGGCGGGTGATCCTGTTCACCGACATCACCGACGTCAAACTCAGCGAAACCGTACGCCGTGAACAGGCGGTGGCGCAGAAGTCGCATCTGTTGCAACGGGCGGTCGACAACCTGTCCCAAGGGGTGGCGATGGTCAGCGCCGAGGGCATCCTTGAGTTGTGGAACCGGCGTTTCCTGGAGTTGAGTGGCCTGGCGCCGGTGGCGGCCCATCGCCCGTTTGCCGAAGTGATCGCCGACAGCGAGCTGAACCTGCTGACCCCGGCCAGCCGCGATGGCAACGGACGACCGGTGCGCGAATGCGAGCAGCGCCTGTACGATGGCCGGGTCCTGGAAATCCGCACCCATCCGTTGCCCACCGGCGGTTTCGTCAACACCTTCACCGACATCACCGAGCGCTACCAGCACGCCGAGGCGCTGAGTGAAAGCGAACACTGGATTCGCCTGATCACCGATCACGTACCGGCATTGATTGCCTACCTCAATGCCGACCTGGTCTACGAGTTCACCAACAAGGTCTACGAAGAGTGGTACTGCTGGCCCCGCGGCGTGATGCTCGGCCAGAGTCTGCGCGAAGTGCACAGCGAACAGCATTACCAGCGGCTGGAGCCCTACGTGGCCAGGGCACTGGCCGGCGAGAGCGTGACGTTCGAGTTCGCCGAAACCAACGTCAACAACCAGGAGCGCTACATGCTGCGCTCCTATGTGCCCAACCGTCTGGCCAGTGGCGAGGTGGTGGGAATCTTCGTGCTGATCCGCGACATCACCGAACGCCGCCGCACTGCCGAGGCGCTGCATCAGGCGTATCAGAACCTGGAGCTGCGGGTACGCGAGCGCACGGCGGAATTGACCACCCTCAACGACCAGTTGCTGCGCGAGATCGATGAGCGTCGCCTGGTCGAGTCACGCTTGCGCGAGGCCAAGCAGGAAGCCGAGCAGGCCAACCTGTCGAAGACCAAGTTTCTCGCCGCCGTCAGTCATGACCTGCTGCAACCGTTGAATGCCGCGCGCCTGTTTACCAGTGCCTTGCTGGAAAGGCGCGAGCCGATGTCCAGCGAGACGCTGGTGCGCAACGTGAGCAATTCTCTGGAAGACGTGGAGAACCTGCTCGGCACCCTGGTGGATATTTCCAAGCTCGATGCGGGGGTGATCAAGGCCGACATTGCGCCGTTCGCCCTCAGTGAACTGCTGGACAACCTGGCCGCCGAATACACCCAGGTGGCGCGCAGTGAAGGCCTGCAATTGCACTTCATCGGCTGTTCGGCGCTGGTGCGCAGTGACATCCAGCTGCTGGCGCGGATCCTGCGCAACCTGCTGAGCAATGCGATTCGCTATACCTACAGTGGTCGCGTGGTGCTCGGTTGCCGGCGGCATCATCAGTGCCTGACGATCGAAGTCTGGGACAGCGGCATGGGCATTGCCGAGCATCGTCTGGAGGAGATTTTCCAGGAATTCAAACGCGGGGATGTGCAGCGACCCGATCAGGATCGCGGCCTGGGCCTGGGCCTGGCGATCGTAGAGAAGATTGCCGGCATCCTTGGGCATCCCATTCATGTGCGTTCATGGCCGGGCCGGGGGTCGATGTTCTCGGTCGAAGTGCCGTTGAGCGCCACCGCGCCGAAGCCGCAGCCTGCGTTGCAGATGAGCGAGCCGATGCTCGAGCGCCTGCGGGGGGCGCGGATATGGGTGCTGGACAACGACGCGACCATCTGTGCCGGCATGCGCACCTTGCTGGAGGGGTGGGGGTGTCGGGTGGTGACGGCGCTGTCGGAGGAGGACCTGGCGCGGCAAGTGGACAATTTCCACGCCGAGGCCGACCTGCTGATTGCCGATTATCACCTGGACAACGATCGCAACGGTGTCGACGCCGTGGCGCGCATCAATGCCCGGCGCGCGTCACCGGTGCCGGCGATGATGATCACGGCCAACTACAGCAATGAACTCAAGCAGCAGATCCGCGAACTGGGCCACACCCTGATGCACAAGCCGGTGCGGCCGATGAAGCTGAAGACGGCGATGAGTCATTTGCTTGCAAGGCCATGAACCTGTCGGTGTTTGTGAGGGCCTCATCGCTGGCAAGCCAGCTCCCACAGTGGATGTGGGCTGTTCACAAAACCCTGTGGGAGCTGGCTTGCCAGCGATGGAAGCGACGCGATCTTCAGTTTCAACGCCGCAAATAAGACCCGAAATCAATATCCCCGGCACTCAGGATCGCCTGCACCCGGTTGTGCACGTTGAGCTTGCGCAGGATCGCCGAGACGTGGGCCTTGACCGTGGTCTCGGCGATTTCCAGGGTGTAGGCGATCTGTTTGTTCGATTCGCCCTTGGTCATGCGTTCCAGCACCTGCAGTTGCTTGCGGGTCAGGGCCTGGAGCAGTTCGGGCGGGAAGCTCGGGGTGTCGTTCATGCGCCGGTGGGTGCTGCTTTTGGCGGTGCGGATGATGTCCGGGGGCAGGTAGACATTGCCATTGAGAATCTGCTGGATGGCATCGGTCATCTGGGCACGGGGTGAAGACTTGGTGATGAAACCCACCGCGCCGTAGGTAATGGCCTGCAGCACGATCTGCTTGTCCTGTTCGGCGGAGACAATCACCACCGGAATGGTCGGCGCTTCGTTACGCAGGTTGATCAGGCCGTTGAGCCCGTGCATGCCGGGCATGTTCAGGTCCAGCAGGATCAGGTCCAGGTCGTCGTGTTCCTGGGTCAGGGCCAGGGCGCTGTCCAGGTCGGCGGTTTCCATCACTTCGCTGCCGGCAAAACCGTCGCTGATGACGTTGTGGATGGCTTCGCGAAACAGCGGGTGATCGTCGGCTATCAGAATTTTGTACATGGCCTTTCACCTCATTATTTTGATTATGGTGTGGCAACAACACGCACGCGTAAAGCTCAGGGAAAGGGTTCGGGCCTTGCTGGCGAAACCGGCAGGTTGGCCGCTTGCCAGGCGTCCAGGCCATCGCGATACCAATACAGGGTCTTATAGCCCATGGTGGCTGCGCGCTTGACCGCATTCCAGCTCAACCAGCAGTCGGAGCGGCAATAGAAGACCAGCGGTTGCGTCGGGTCGCCGGCGGTCAGCTTTTTCAGGTTGGCGGCGAAATAGTCCTGCCATTGCGGCGTCAGCTCACCGTCACCGGTATTGGCCAGCCAATGGCTGCCGGGCAGGTTTTCATGGGGCTGGTCTTCGATGAATTGCCCCTGCAGCCACTGGCGGCGGTAGACGTCGATCAGCAGCGGGCGCGGGGTTTGGTCGAGCAGGGCTTGCAGGGCGTGGGTATCGACGATGGTTGCGCCTTGCAGTTGGTCTGGCGTCGGGCTGCGGTACAGGCCGATGCGATAGCCGTCGCTGGAGAACAGTGCGGTGTCGGCCTGCGCGGTGCTCAGCAGCAGGCCCAGCGACAGGGCGGCGAGAGTAGGGCGCAACAGGCAACGTCGGGCACGCGGCATGGGGTCAGTCCTTATAGTTATGGACCTATTACATGCCAGTCGGGGGGCGTTGGGAATGCGACGATAGACAGGGAAACCAGTACTAAAGTAGTAATTTCACCCTGCTTAATGAAGATCCCCTGTGGGAGCGAGCTTGCTCGCGATAGCGTTATGTCAGTCAATTCATTTATTGAATGTGCCGCCGCTATCGCGAGCAAGCTCGCTCCCACAGGGAATGTATTTACCCAGCCTTGCGCAAGGCCGCATGCTGCGGGTTGAAGGTCAGTACGGCGAGCAACGCGAACAGCAGCGTCAGCCCCATGCACACTGCCAGCGCCAGCGGATTGAAGCGTTCGTACAGGGCAAAACGCACCAGCTCCACCGCATGGGTGAACGGATTCACCGCGCACAGCCAGTACAACCATTCGCTGGCCTCGCGCATCTTCCACAGCGGATACAGTGCCGATGACAGGAAAAACAGCGGGAAGATCACGAAATTCATCACCCCGGCAAAGTTCTCCAGCTGGCGGATCGCGTTCGACAGCAACAGGCCCAGTGCGCTGAGCATCAACGCCACCAGCAGCAGCGCCGGCAACGCCAGTAACAGGCCCATGGCCGGTGGCCGCACGCCGTAGACCCAGGCAATCGCCAGGAACGCATACACCTGCAACAACGAAATCAGTGAGGTGGCCAGCAGCTTGCTGCACAGCAGGAAGGTACGCGGCAGAGGGCTGGTCAGCAGCACGCGCATGCTGCCCATCTCGCGGTCGTAGACCATCGACAGAGACCCCTGCATGCCATTGAACAGCAGGATCATGCAGGCCAGGCCGGGAATGATGTAGACCTCGTAGGGGATATAGGTGTCGTAGGGCTCGATGATCGCGATCCCCAGCGCCGCGCGAAAACCGGCGGCAAACACCAGCAACCACAGCAGCGGCCGCACCAGGGCGCTGAGAAATCGCGTGCGTTGCAGCACAAAGCGCAGCCACTCGCGCAGCACGATACCGCTGAAACATTGCCAGTAAGCGTTCATTGGGCAGCTCCCGATGTAGTCAGGCGGGTGAAGGCCGAACCGAGGTCACCGCCGTGCTCCAGGCTCAGCGCATCGGCCTGTCCGCTGGCCACCAGCCGGCCTTGATGCAGGATCAGCAAGTCATCGCTGGGTTGCACTTCGTCGAGCAGGTGGGTGGTCCAGAGCACGCTGATGTGCTCCTCGCGACACAGGCTGCGGATGTGCTGGTTGAGCGCCAGGCGACTCGCCGGGTCGAGGCCGACACTGGCTTCATCGAGCAGCAGCAGGCGCGGCTCATGCAACAGGGCGCGGGCAATTTCCACCCGGCGACGATGGCCGCCATTGAGTTCGCGCACCCGTTCGCGGCGGCGCTCGGTCAGGGCCTGGCGGGCCAGTTCGGCGTCGACCCGAAGGTCGGTCTGGCGCCGGGACAGGCCATGCAATGCCGCGTGATAACGCAGGTTCTGCTCGACGCTGAGGTCCAGGTCCAGGGTGCTTTGCTGGAACACCACGCCCAATTGCCTGAGCGCTGGGCGTGCCGCGCTGCGCAATGAACAGCCACCGACGCGGATCTCGCCGTGCTGCAGATCATAGAGCCGGGTCAGCAGGGCAATCAGGGTCGACTTGCCGGCGCCGTTGGGCCCCAGCAGCGCGGCGAAACGCCCGGGTTCCAGGCTGAAACTCACTTTGCGCAAGGCCTCCCGGGCGCCGTAGGCAAAGCTCAGGTCGCTGACTTCAAGGGCGTTCATGGCGTCACCACCACGCCCCAGGGATAGCGCCCGACCTTCACCGATTTGCTGACCTTGAGGCTGTCGACATCGATCACCGAGACATCGCCGCTGACGCCGTTGGTGGCCAGCAACTGTTTCTGATCCGGGGTGAACGCCATCTGCCAGACCCGTCGACCCACCAGCAGATAATCGAGAATCTCGAAGGTCTTGGCATCGATCACCGCCACATGGTTGGCCGGGCCGAGGGCGACGAAGCCGTACTTGCCATCGGCGCTGAGCTTGATGCCGACCGGCTGGACCTTGTCCGGGTGCACGCCCTTGATCTGGAAGTTCAGGGTCTTGAGCGCGGTGCGGCTGGCTACATCGAGAATGGTCACGGTGCCGCCGATTTCCGCCGAGGCCCAGAGCCTGGCGCCATCGGGGGAGAACTCGACAAAGCGCGGACGCTGGTCCACCAGGGTGCTGTCGGCCAGGGTCTGGGTGCTGGTGTCGATCCAGTGCAGCATGTTGGTGGTTTCGCTGGTGTTGACCGCCCACTTACCGTCAGGGCTGACGGCCATGCCCTCGGGCTCGACGCCGACATCGATCTGGCCGAGCACCTTGGAGGTCTCGGTGTCGATCACCGTGACCAGCGCATCGTCTTCATTGGAGACGTACAACCAGCGGTTGTTCGGGTGCAGGGCGAATTGCTCGGGGTCTTTGCCCGAGGGCAGTTCCTTGATGATCTTGCGTGTGGCCACGTCCATCACCTGGACCCGGTCCGAGTCGCTGGCGCAGATGTACAACAGCTTGTTGTCATGGGACAGCAGCAGGCCCCGGGGGCGCTGGCCGACGGGCAGGGTGTCGGTGACTTGCAGGGTCTGCATGTCGATCAGGCTCAGGCTGTTGTCCTTTTCGTTGGAGACCCAGGCAGTGCTGGCAACGGCATGGCCGGCGGCGAGCAGCAAGGTGCACGAGAGCAGGGTGCGGCGCATGGCGGATTCCTTGTTGTTGTGATGTTCGGATCAGGGAAAGCGGCAGCTGACTTCGGGTTTGTCGTAGCCCAGGCTGTCCATCTCGTTGAACGGGTGCAGAAAGCCGTCCTGGGGTGAAGTGCTGACCAGCGCCCGGGGCTGGACGATAGGAATCGGCTGGCGCAACTGGCCGTTCCACGGCCGGTAGCTGAGCTTGCGGCCCTTGAATCCGTCGAGCGGCAATTGATCACTGATTTCAAGCGTACGGATCGCCATCGGCTCGGCCTGGCGCAGTTTGCTCACGGCGCTGGCGATGCTGCGCACGGCCATCCAGGCGGCGAAATCGCGGTCATTCATCCAGCGCCCGGTCAGGGCTTCAAAGCGTTTTTGCAGCTGCGCGGCGCCGTAGGTTTCCACGGTCTTGTGCCAGCCCACCGGGGTCAGGCCCTGGGTGCCGGCGACCGGGCGTGGGTACCAGGTCTGGTAGGGCACGTATTCACCGAAATCGCCGCGTTCATCGGCCACCAGTACCACGTCGTACTCGGCTGTCTGGGTGAACAGCGGCATGTCGGCCTGGGCGCTGCGGCGTTGGTCGTTATCGAAGCTCCAGGTTTTTTCCGCCACCAGTTGCAAGCCGAAACGCTTGGCCCCGCGGCGCAGGGCGGCGGCATAGGCTTGATCGTCCGGCGTCGGGCCGACAATCAGCAGCGCCCGCTGCCATTTGCGCAACACCAGAAACTGCGCCAGTGCATCGGCGAGCATCGCCCGGCTCGGCAAGGTGTGCAGCACGTTCGGCAGGCAATCGGTGGTGCGCAGGCTGTCATCGGCACTGCCGGCGTTGAACAGCAAACTGTCGGGCAGTGCCGCACTCAATTGGCGCAGGCTGGTCGCGGGGGCATTCACCACAAACAGGCGCAGGCCTTGTTCGTGCTGAGCCTTCGCCGCTTCGAGCAAGGCTTCGGGGCTGTCGACGCTGGCGCTGACCAGGCTGTAGCCGTGGTTGAGAAAACGCCCGGTGCTGTTGCTGTCGGTGATCGCCAGTTCGGCGCCGCGCAGCCCGGCATCGGTGGGTTCGGGAATGACGTTGGACAGCAACGGGCCGGGGTCGGGGCGATAACCCAGGTAGCCGATCCGCACCTGCAAGGGCGCATCGGCAGCCTGGCTTTGGGTGGCCAGGCCGGCGGCGCAGGCAATCGCCAGCAGGTAGATCAGGGCGTAAGGGGCAAGCTGGCGCATAAGGCTCTCCATGACCGTTAGCGCCAGCATAGGAAGCCTGGGGGGCGGTGAAAATATGCAGAAAGTACCGAAGGGCCAGTACCAAGGTAGTAGCCCGCCACACACGGCGCGGTTCTAGCATGGGTAACCACGGCCACTGATCTGGAGGGGATTGACCATGCGTATCGTCAAAGCACTGCTCCTGCCGTTTCTGCTGATCCTGACCCTGATCGGCGTCGACCGGCTCCAGGGCCCGCGTCCGGTGTCCAACGATCGCCTTACGACCAAGGGAGTAGGTGGCGACCACCAAAGCAGCATGGGGTCTGGGCGCAGGGCTTTCTAAGATGGCTGCCATAGCCTCTGCCAAGAGGTTTTGCGTGCAATCCAGAGGGCATGACAATGACAACAAAATGCAACGCCTTGCTCGTGACCGGTCTATTGGCCAGTTTGATCAGCGCAGGTTCGGTCTGGGCCCACGGCAACGTGGTGCCACAGGCTGTCGCCACCCAGGGCCTGACCCCGATAAAAGATGCCGGTGTGCAGCTCGATGCCGATGGCTGGGCCGCGGTGAACCCGTATCGCACCGCCCCGGAACACGACAAGGCAGTGGAAATCGGCGCTTCGGCCTATACCCAGAACTGCGCGGCCTGTCATGGCCTGGAGGCCAAGTCCGGCGGCATCGCCCCCGACCTGCGCATGCTTGATGTCGGCGAGGCGGGCGATGAATGGTTCGTCGAAAGGGTGCGCCATGGCGCGGTACGCGACGGTCGCGTGTACATGCCGAAGATGGCCGACTACCTGAGCCAGGAAGCCCTGTGGGCGGTGCGCACTTATCTGGACACTGTGCACGTCGAGGAGTGACCCATGCGCCTGTTCGCGGTGTTGATCAGCGCTCTGTGGCTGTGCTGCCAGGCGGCGCAGGCGCAGGTTCGCAACTACGACGAAATGATCGCCGCCGGGGAGCTGAAGGTGGCGGTCTACAAGGACTTCGCCCCCTACAGCTTTGAACGTGCCGGCAAACCCCAGGGTGTCGATGTCGAGCTGGCCGAAGCCCTGGCCAAGGCGCTCGGCGTGCGCCTGACGCTGATCTGGGCGCCGGCCGGGGAAAAGCTCGATGACGACCTGCGCGATTACATCTGGCGTGCCAGTGCCTTGCACAACCAGCAACTGGCCGACCTGATGATGCGCGTGCCCTACGACCACGACTACGCGCAGAGGCGCAACGAAGTCGGTGAGCTGGTCAACGGCCATGTGGTGATGTTCGGTCCGTACCAGAACGAACAATGGCAGGTGGCCTATGACCGCCGAAGGCTGGACAAGGTCGCCAGCGTCGCGGTGTTCGAGCAGCACCCGATTGGTGTCGAAGTCGACAGCGTGCCGTCGTTCTACCTGACTTCGGTGTTCAACGGCATGCTCGCCGGCAAGACCCATCACTACCCCGGCGTGCCCCAGGCGTTTGCCGCGATGAAGGCCGGTGAGGTCGACGCGGTGATGGCCATGCGCGGCGAAATCGACTGGCAAGTGCACGAAGCGGCCGACCCGCAGCTGGCGCTGGCAGAAAATGCCTACCCGAACATGGGCAAGCAGCTCTGGGAAATCGGCATGGCGGTGCACGAAAGCAACCGGCAACTGGCCTATGCCGTGGAAGAGGCGCTCGAAGGCCTGATCCGCGAGGGCGCGGTGAAGACCATCTACGGCCGTTACGGCCTGCAATACGACGTGCCCGAGATGTATCAATAAGGAGCAGGCGATGAAATGGCGAGGGAGTTGTCTGTTGGCCTGCTGGTTGAGCCTGGCGGCACAGGCTGGCGCTATCGATCCCGGCAAAGACCCAGTGCCATCGGTGATGTGGGCTTTCTATCAACAGCAGTTTCTGGGTAATGCGCCGTTCGTTTTCGATGAGCGGGTCAAGTTGCTGGCACCGCCGTTTGCCGAAGACGCCCGGCAGGTGCCGCTGGAAATCGACGCCCGGGCGCTCAAGGGCGAGGTGGTGAGAATCCTTGCCTGGGCAGAACTGAATCCGTTGCCGAAAATCGTCGATTTCCAGCCGCTGGATTCGGTTTTGCCCTGGCTGTCGTTGCGCATTCGCATCGAACAGGCCACACCCCTGCGCGCGGCGGTGTTGACCCGCGACGGGCTGTGGCATGTCGGCTCGACCCTGATTGACGCCGCAGGTGGCGGTTGCACCGCGCCGAGTGTGGTGCGCACCCAGCCGGGCTGGGAGGAACACATCGGCGAAGTGCTCGGCGGGCGCTATCCCCGGGGCGGATTCAGCCGTTTGCGTATGCAGGTGGCCCATCCCATGGACAACGGCATGGTCAGCGGCATTCCGGAGTTCTTCATCAACCATGCCGAGCTGCGCGACCACAACGAGCACGTGCTGGCCCGGCTGGAGCTGTTCCCCGCGGTCAGCGAAAACCCCAACCTGGCCTTTGACATCGAGGGGGCAGGGCAAACGCGTCTGTTGCTACGGGACAACAGCGGCAATGAGTTCGATGCGTCGATCCCCTGACCCCAAGGAGCGTGGCATGCGCTGGATCCTGTTGATGGTGTTAAGCGTCAGTCTGCCGGCCCTGGCCGATCTCGACTACTCACTCAAGCCCCGGCAGATCGCCCGGGACACCTGGCTGCTGGAAGGCAGCACCGATAATTTCGCCAAGGCCAACGGCGGCAACATCGTCAACACCGCGTTTATCGTCACTGAACGCGGTGTGGTGGTGATCGACACCGGGCCGTCCCGGCGTTACGGCGAAGCGATGCGCAAGGCCATTGCCGCCACCACCGACAAGCCGGTGATCGAGGTCTTGCTGACCCATCACCACCCGGACCATGTGCTGGGCAATCAAGCCTTCACCGACGTGCCGATCGGCGCCCTGGCCGGCACCACCGAACTGTTGCACCGGCAAGGCGATGCCATGGCCGAGAATATGTACCGGATGGTCGGCGACTGGATGCGCGGCACCGAAGTGGTGTTGCCGACGCAGACGCTGACACCCGGCGTGAAAAGTTTTGGGAATCACGATCTGCGTCTGCTGAGCCTGGGTGGGCATACGGGCGCGGATCTGGCTATTCTCGACCAGCAAACCGGCGTGCTGTATGCCGGGGACCTGGTGTTTTATCAGCGGGCGCTGACCACGCCCAACAGTCCGGGGTTGTCAGTGTGGCTGGCGGACATCGCGACCCTGCAAGCTTTGCCCTGGACGCAGGTCGTGCCGGGCCATGGGCCGGTGGCCAGTGATCGGCAACCCTTCGAGCAGATGCGCGATTACCTGAGCTGGCTCGATCAGCTCATGCGCGACGGCGCGGCCAATGGCAGTGATATGGCCGAGATGATCCGCAGCCCCATCCCCGAACGCTTCGCCGGGATCAACCTGAGCCGTTATGAACTGATCCGCAGCGTCAGCCATCTGTACCCGCGCTATGAGCGCGAGCGGATGATGCGGGTGGATTCTGCCAGCAAATAGGCGACCACAAATCTTCTGTAGGAGCGAGCCTGCTCGCGATGGACGTTAACGATAACGCTGGCAGCCTGACACCCTGCGGTGTCCTTGAGTCCATCGCGAGCAGGCTCGCTCCTACAAAGAGGCCGGTGCCGTTCACAAAATTTCGTGTCCATCTCCTCCCACCCTGTACCAAGGAACTAGCAATCTCCTCATTGCGGGCAATTGTTGTCAGGGCGGCGGCGCCCAAGAATCTGCACCAGACCGGGAAAATTTCCGGACATAACAAAAATCCGCAGAGGAAGCCGTCATGACTCAACCCGCACGTCGCCAGCCCTTCGTCCTGAGCTTGCTGCTCAGTGCCATGCTGTTGTCCGGCCAGGCATTGGCCGGGGTTTCCGACCAGGACATTCTCCAGGACCCGAAGAACCCGGAACAGGTCGTGACCAACGGCCTTGGCGTTCAAGGGCAGCGCTACAGCCCGCTGGATATTCTCAACGTCGACAACGTCAAGGAGCTGCGCCCGGCCTGGGCGTTTTCCTTTGGCGGTGAAAAACAGCGGGGCCAGCAGGCGCAGCCGATGGTCAAGGACGGCGTGATGTACATGACCGGTTCCTACTCCCGGGTCTTCGCCGTGGATGCGCGTACCGGCAAGAAACTCTGGCAATACGATGCGCGCCTGCCCGATGACATCCGCCCTTGCTGCGACGTGATCAACCGTGGCGTCGCGCTGTATGGCGACCTGGTGATTTTCGGCACCCTCGACGCCAAACTCGTGGCGCTGAACAAGGACACCGGCAAGGTGGTGTGGAGCAAGAAAGTCGCCGACCACAAGGAAGGCTACTCGATCAGCGCCGCGCCGCTGGTGATCAACGGCAAGTTGATTACCGGCGTGGCCGGTGGCGAGTTCGGGGTGGTGGGCAAGATCGAGGCCTACGACCCGAAAAACGGTGATCTGCTGTGGACCCGGCCGACGGTCGAAGGCCATATGGGCTACGTCTACAAGGACGGCAAAGCCGTGGAGAACGGCATCTCCGGTGGCGAGGCGGGCAAGACCTGGCCGGGCGATCTGTGGAAAACCGGCGGTGCGGCCCCTTGGCTTGGCGGTTATTACGATCCGGAAACCAACCTGCTGCTGTTCGGTACCGGCAACCCGGCGCCGTGGAACTCGCACCTGCGCCCTGGCGACAACCTCTACTCCTCGTCGCGCCTGGCGCTCAACCCGGACGACGGCACCATCAAATGGCACTTCCAGAGCACACCCCACGACGGTTGGGACTACGACGGCGTGAACGAGCTGGTGTCGTTCAACTACAGCGAAGGCGGCAAGGAAATCAAGGCGGCGGCCACGGCCGACCGTAACGGTTTCTTCTACGTGCTGGATCGCACCAACGGCAAATTCATCCGTGGCTTCCCGTTCGTGGACAAGATCACCTGGGCCACCGGCCTGGATAAGGACGGCCGGCCGATCTACAACGAAGCCAGCCGTCCCGGCGCCCCGGGTTCGGAAGTCAAGGGCAGCTCGGTATTCGTGGCGCCGGCGTTCCTCGGTGCGAAAAACTGGATGCCGATGGCCTACAACCGGGACACCGGGTTGTTCTATGTGCCGTCCAACGAATGGGGCATGGACATCTGGAACGAAGGCATCGCCTACAAGAAAGGCGCGGCGTTCCTCGGTGCCGGCTTCACCATCAAACCGTTGAACGAAGACTACATCGGCGTGCTGCGGGCCATCGATCCGAAAACCGGCAAGGAAGTCTGGCGTCACAAGAACTACGCGCCGCTGTGGGGCGGAGTGCTGACCACCAAGGGCAACCTGGTGTTCACCGGCACGCCTGAAGGCTTCCTGCAGGCGTTCAACGCCAAGACCGGCGAAAAGGTCTGGGAATTCCAGACCGGCTCCGGCGTGCTCGGCTCGCCCATCACCTGGGAAATGGACGGCGAACAGTACGTCTCGGTGCTCTCCGGCTGGGGCGGCGCGGTACCGCTGTGGGGCGGCGAAGTGGCCAAGCGGGTGAAGGACTTCAACCAGGGCGGCATGCTCTGGACCTTCAAGCTGCCCAAGGATCTTGTGGCCAAGCACTGATCCCTTGTGGGAGCGAGCTTGCTCGCGATGTTCGTCAACGATAACGCTGGAAACCTGATACCCCGCGGCGTTCTCGGGTTCATCGCGAGCAGGCTCGCTCCTACAGTGATCGGTGTGAAACCTACGACCAAATAACGAGAGCCCCTCCTGCCAACGACGCATTCGTCTGGCACGCGGGGCTCTCTAGTATCGGCTCATCGCCTGTCAATACGACAGGCATCGACCCAGACAGAGGCCCACCATGATCTACGCACAACCCGGAACCCCAGGCGCCGTTATTACCTTCAAGCCGCGCTACGGCAACTTCATCGGTGGCGAGTTCGTTGCCCCGATCAATGGCGAGTACTTCACCAACACCTCGCCGGTCAATGGTGAAGTGATCGCCGAGTTCCCGCGCTCCAGCGCCGCCGACATCGACAAGGCCCTCGACGCCGCCCATGCCGCTGCCGACGCCTGGGGCAAGACCTCGGCCCAGGACCGCTCCCTGGTGCTGCTGAAAATCGCCGACCGCATCGAGCAGAACCTTGAGGTCCTGGCCGTCACCGAAACCTGGGACAACGGCAAGGCCGTGCGCGAAACCCTGAACGCCGACGTACCGCTGGCGGCCGACCACTTCCGTTACTTCGCCGGCTGCATCCGTGCCCAGGAAGGCGGGGCTGCCGAGATCAACGAGTTGACCACGGCCTATCACTTCCATGAGCCCCTGGGCGTGGTCGGGCAGATCATTCCGTGGAACTTCCCGCTGCTGATGGCCGCCTGGAAACTCGCCCCGGCGCTCGCCGCCGGCAACTGCATCGTGCTCAAGCCTGCCGAGCAAACGCCGCTGTCGATCATGGTCTTTGCCGAGTTGATCGCCGACCTGCTGCCGGCGGGCGTGCTGAACATCGTCCAGGGCTTCGGTCGCGAAGCCGGCGAGGCCCTGGCCACCAGCAAGCGCATCGCCAAGATCGCCTTCACCGGTTCGACCCCGGTGGGCGCGCACATCATGCATTGCGCCGCCGAGAACATCATCCCGAGCACCGTCGAACTGGGCGGCAAGTCGCCGAACATCTTCTTCGAGGACATCATGAACGCGGAACCGGCTTTCATCGAAAAAGCCGCCGAAGGCCTGGTGCTGGCGTTCTTCAACCAGGGCGAAGTCTGCACCTGCCCGTCCCGGGCGCTGGTGCAGGAGTCGATCTACGAGCCGTTCATGGCCGAGGTGATGAAGAAGATCGCCAGGATCAAGCGCGGCAACCCGCTGGACACCGAGACCATGGTCGGCGCCCAGGCGTCCGAGCAGCAGTACGACAAAATCCTCTCGTACCTGACCATTGCCCAGGAGGAGGGCGCCGAACTGCTCACCGGCGGCGCGGCCGAACGCCTGGAGGGCGACCTGTCCAGCGGTTACTACATCCAGCCGACCCTGCTCAAGGGCCACAACAAGATGCGCGTGTTCCAGGAAGAAATCTTTGGCCCGGTGGTGGGTGTCACCACCTTCAAGGACGAAGCCGAAGCCCTGGCGATTGCCAACGACAGCGAGTTCGGCCTCGGCGCCGGCCTCTGGACCCGCGACATCAACCGCGCCTATCGCATGGGCCGGGCGATCAAGGCCGGACGGGTGTGGACCAACTGCTACCACCTGTACCCGGCGCATGCGGCGTTCGGCGGGTACAAGAAGTCCGGCGTTGGCCGGGAAAACCACAAGATGATGCTCGACCACTATCAGCAGACCAAAAACCTGCTGGTGAGCTACGACATCAATCCGCTGGGGTTCTTCTGATAACTCAAGAACACTGAAAAACCTGTGGGAGCGAGCCTGCTCGCGATGAGGTCAGCACATTCGCCGTTGATGTCGACTGTCAGACCGCTTTCGCGAGCAGGCTCGCTCCCACATGGGGATCTGGGGTTCTGGAAATTTGCTCGGCACCCCCTACCAAATCACCCCGCCAACTCCTTCGAAAGTAGCATTCGGGCACTCAACGCCCCGTGCATTAATGGCTCTACCGGAATCACCCGGCACAAGAAGAGGAATGACCCATGTGGACTAAACCCGCGTTTACCGATCTGCGCATTGGCTTCGAAGTGACGATGTATTTCGCCAACCGTTGATTGATCACCCGGCCAGCCGATGGGTTGGCCGGGCCTGCCTCCTGGAGCATCCGTCATGCACATCCGCGTTCTCGGTTCCGCCGCTGGCGGTGGTTTTCCGCAATGGAACTGCAACTGCCGCCAATGCGCCGGTGTGCGCAATGGCAGCCTGCGGGCCCAGCGCCGTACGCAGTCGTCGATTGCCCTGAGTGACGACGGTGTGGAGTGGGTGCTGTGCAACGCGTCACCGGACATTCGCGCGCAACTCGAGCGTTTTGCACCACTGCAACCGGCGCGGCGCCTGCGTGACAGCGCCATCGCCGGCATCGTGCTGCTGGACAGCCAGATTGACCATTGCACCGGTTTGCTCAGCTTGCGCGAAGGCTGCCCCCATGACGTTTGGTGCACCGAGCGTGTGCATCAGGATCTGAGCAGCGGTTTCCCGTTGTTCAACATGCTCGGACACTGGAACGGCGGACTGCACTGGCAACCGGTCGGCCTCGATCGCCAGCCGTTCGGCATCCCGGCCTGCGGGCATTTGCAATTTCGCGCGATTCCCCTGGTGAGCAACGCGCCGCCGTATTCGCCCAATCGCGGCAACCCGCAACCGGGCGACACCATTGGCCTGTTCGTTGAAGACCTGCGCAGCGGCGCGTCGCTGTTCTATGCGCCGGGCCTTGGCCGAATCGACGATGAAGTGCTGGGCTGGATGCAGCGTGCCGATTGCCTGCTGCTGGACGGCACCCTGTGGCGCGACGACGAGATGCGTATCTGCGAAGTCGGCCAGAGCCTGGGCAGCGAAATGGGGCACCTCCCACAAAGCGGCCCCGGCGGGATGCTGGACGTGCTGGAGGGTTTCAACCGCCAGCGCAAGGTGCTGATCCACATCAACAACACCAATCCCATTCTCGATGAAGACTCGGCCGAGCGGGCTTTGCTGGAGCGGCGGGGGATCGAAGTGGCTTATGACGGCATGAGTATTGAGCTGTAGCGGCTGGCCCCTTCGCGAGCAGGCTCGCTCCCACAGGGTTTGGCAGTGTCCACAAAACCTGTGGGAGCGGGCTTGCCCGCGAAGAGGCCGGAACAGACACCGAAGATTCCCCGGAGACCCGCAATGACCGACACACCCCTGTCCCCCAGCGAATTCGAAGCCGCCCTGCGCGCCAAGGGCGCCTACTACCACATCCACCATCCTTTCCATCAAGCCATGTACGCCGGCCGCGCCAGCCGCGAGCAGATCCAGGGCTGGGTCGCCAATCGCTTTTACTATCAGATCAACATTCCCCTGAAGGACGCCGCGATTCTCGCCAACTGCCCGGACCGCGACGTGCGCCGCGAGTGGCTGCAACGGATTCTCGACCACGACGGCGCTCCCGGCAGCGAGGGCGGAATCGAAGCCTGGCTGCGCCTGGGCGAAGCCGTGGGCTTGGATCGCGAGCAGATCCTCTCTCAGGAGCTGGTGCTGCCTGGTGTGCGTTTTGCCGTGGACGCCTACGTCAATTTCGCCCGTCGCGCCTGCTGGCAGGAAGCGGCCAGCAGCTCGCTGACCGAACTCTTTGCCCCACAGATCCATCAGTCTCGACTCGACGCCTGGCCGACCCATTACCCGTGGATCGACGCCGCCGGCTACGACTATTTCCGCACGCGTCTGAGCCAGGCGCGGCGCGATGTCGAGCATGGGTTGCGCATCACCCTGGCGCACTACGTGACGGCCGAGGGGCAACAACGCATGCTGGAGATCCTGCAGTTCAAGCTCGACGTGCTGTGGAGCATGCTCGATGCCATGAGCATGGCCTACGAACTTGCGCGCCCGCCGTATCACACGGTTACCGGCGACAATGTCTGGCACCGGGGGATCGCCCTGTGAGCCTGATCGACCGCCAGCAGTCACCGGCCTTGCGTCGCGGTTTTCGTCTGCAATGGGAACCCCGCCAGGACTGCCACGTGCTGCTGTACCCCGAAGGCATGATCAAGCTCAACGCCAGTGCCGGGCAGATTCTCGACCTGGTGGACGGCCAGCGCAGTGTGGCGGCGATCATCGAGCGATTGAGCGCGAATTTCCCCGGCGTACCCGGGATCGACGAAGACGTGCTGGCGTTTCTGGAGGTGGCCCATGCGCAATTCTGGATCGAGTGAGACGCTGCCCGGACCGCCGTTGTGGCTGCTCGCCGAGCTGACTTACCGCTGCCCGTTGCAGTGCCCCTATTGCTCCAATCCGTTGGACTTTGCCCGGCACGGCGAGGAACTGAGCACGCAAGAATGGATTCGCGTATTCCGCGAGGCGCGGGACATGGGCGCCGCGCAATTGGGCTTTTCCGGTGGTGAGCCGCTGGTGCGACAGGACCTCGCCGAACTGATCAAGGCCGCCCGGGACATGGGCTACTACACCAATCTGATCACCTCCGGCATCGGCCTGACCGAGCAGAAGGTGCGCGACTTCAAGGTGGCCGGGCTGGACCATATCCAGATCAGCTTCCAGGCCGCCGACGAAGCGGTGAACAACATGCTCGCCGGCTCGCGCAAGGCCTTTGCCCAGAAACTCGCCATGGCCCGTGCGGTGAAAGCCCAGGGCTATCCGATGGTGCTGAACTTCGTCACCCATCGGCACAACATCGACCGCATCGCGCAGATCATCGAGCTGTGCCTGGAACTGGAGGCGGACTTTGTCGAATTGGCCACCTGCCAGTTCTATGGCTGGGCTGAACTCAACCGCGTCGGCCTGCTGCCCACCCGCGAGCAATTGCAGCGCGCCGAGCGCATCACTAACCAATACCGCGAACGCCTTGAAGCCCAGGGCCACCCGTGCAAGTTGATCTTCGTCACCCCTGACTACTACGAGGAACGCCCCAAGACCTGCATGAACGGCTGGGCCAACCTGTTTCTCGATATCACCCCCGACGGCACGGCCTTGCCTTGCCACAGCGCCCGACAGTTGCCGGTAGCGTTTCCCAACGTGCGCGAGCACAGTCTCTCGCACATCTGGAACGACTCGTTCGGCTTCAATCGTTTTCGCGGCGACGACTGGATGAAGGAGCCGTGCCGCTCCTGCGACGAAAAGCACAAGGACCTGGGCGGGTGCCGCTGCCAGGCCTTCATGCTGACCGGCGATGCCGCCAATGCCGACCCGGTGTGCAGCAAGTCGCCGCACCACGGGGTGATCCTCAAGGCCCGTGAGGAAGCCAAGGCGCCGGGGCTGGGGATCGAACACCTGACGTTGCGCAACGCGAAGGCTTCGCAGCTGATCTATCGCGGCTAGTCCAGTGACACTGATCCCTGTGGGAGCGAGCTTGCTCGCGATGAGGGCGGCACATTCAACATTGATGTCGACTGTGAGGCAGCTATCGCGGGCAAGCCCGCTCCCACAGGGGGGCTGCGGTGAATTCGAATGTGAGTACACCCCAGGCAGTGCTACCCATTGGTCTGATTGCATTCACAGCAGGATGGTTTAGTGTGGTTTCTACCTTCCAAAACAATAAAAACAGGCTTTCCAATGAGCCAGAGTCTCAACCAGCTGCGCAAGTTCGTTTCCCCTGAAATCATCTTCGGTGCCGGTAGCCGGCACAGTGTCGGCAATTACGCCAAGACCTTTGGTGCACGCAAGGTCCTGGTGGTCAGTGACCCCGGCGTGATCGCCGCCGGTTGGGTCGCCGATGTCGAGGCCAGCCTGCAGGCGCTGGGCATCGAATACTGCCTGTACAGCGATGTCTCGCCCAACCCTCGGGTTGAAGAGGTGATGCTCGGTGCCGAGATGTACCGGGAAAACCACTGCGACGTGATCGTCGCCGTGGGTGGCGGCAGCCCGATGGACTGCGGCAAAGGCATCGGCATTGTCGTCGCCCATGGCCGCAGCATTCTCGATTTCGAGGGCGTGGACACCATCCGCGTGCCCAGCCCGCCGCTGATCCTGATTCCGACCACCGCCGGCACCTCGGCCGATGTCTCGCAATTCGTGATCATTTCCAATCAGCAGGAGCGCATGAAGTTCTCCATCGTCAGCAAGGCCGTGGTGCCGGACGTTTCGCTGATCGACCCGGAAACCACCCTGAGCATGGATCCGTTCCTGTCGGCCTGTACCGGCATCGACGCCTTGGTGCATGCCATCGAGGCCTTCGTGTCCACCGGCCACGGGCCGCTGACCGACCCCCACGCGCTGGAGGCGATGCGCCTGATCAATGGCAACCTGGTGCAGATGATCGCCAACCCGAGCGACATTGCCCTGCGCGAGAAGATCATGCTCGGCAGCATGCAGGCCGGGCTGGCGTTTTCCAACGCCATCCTGGGCGCCGTGCATGCCATGTCCCACAGCCTCGGCGGTTTTCTCGACCTGCCCCACGGCCTGTGCAACGCGGTGCTGGTCGAGCATGTGGTGGCCTTCAATTACAACTCGGCACCAGAGCGTTTCAAGGTAATCGCCGAGACGTTCGGCATCGACTGCCGGGGCCTGAATCACCGGCAGATCTGCGGGCGCCTGGTCGAACACCTGATCGCCCTCAAGCATGCCATAGGCTTTCACGAAACCCTCGGTTTGCATGGCGTCAGGACCTCGGACATTCCGTTCCTGTCGCAGCATGCGATGCACGATCCGTGCATCCTGACCAACCCGCGCGAATCCAGCCAGCGTGATGTCGAGGTCGTCTATGGCGAAGCCCTCTGACGAGCAACAACGGGCCCTGACCGGGCTGCTGGGGCTGGGCAGCCATTCGGCGCGCAAGAGTCATTACCCGGAACTGGCCGCGCGCCTGGATGATCTGGAAGCCGAGCGCAACCGCTACAAGTGGCTGTTCGAAAACGCGGTGCACGGGATCTTCCAGGCCAGCCTGCACGACGGCATGCGCGCCGCCAACCCGGCGCTGGCACACATGCTCGGCTACCAGGACCCGCAGGAGGTGCTGTTCTCCCTGACCGACCTTGCCAGCACCCTGTTCGTCGACGGCGCGCAGGAACTGGAAGCCATCGGCGAAATCCTCAGGCACCAGCGCAGCCTGCACGGCTATGAAACCCGCTTGCGGCGCAAGGACGGCAGTCACCTGGATGTATTGATGAACCTGCTGCTCAAGCCCGGCCAGGAAGGCCTGGTGGAAGGGTTCGTCTCCGATATCACCGAGCGCAAGCTGGCCCAGCGACGCCTGCAGCAACTCAATGACGAACTGGAGCAGCGCGTCGTCGCGCGCACCGATGAATTGCTCGAAGCCAACCGTAACCTTCAGCAGCAGATCACCCAGCGTAAACAGATTGCCAAGGCCTTGCGCGATGCCCGCGATGCCGCCGAGGCCGCCAACCACAGCAAGGACAAATACCTCGCCGCCGCCAGCCACGACCTGCTGCAACCGCTGAACGCCGCGCGGTTGCTGATTTCGACTTTGCGCGAACGCAAGTTGCCGGAAGCCGAGCA
This sequence comes from Pseudomonas sp. PDM28, assembly GCF_019219115.1. Classification (NCBI taxonomy): domain Bacteria; kingdom Pseudomonadati; phylum Pseudomonadota; class Gammaproteobacteria; order Pseudomonadales; family Pseudomonadaceae; genus Pseudomonas; species Pseudomonas sp. PDM28. Next base: position 608,061 of record NZ_JAHUWG010000002.1, on the reverse strand, counting down.
GGTGCTGGTGGAACGCACTCACCAGGCCCTGGAAGGGGCCGAAGACCTGCTGACGGATCTGCTGGACATTTCCCGGCTCGATCAGGCCGCGGTCAAGCCGGACATCGCGTTGTACCGCCTCGACGAACTGCTGGGGCCTCTGGTGTCGGAGTTCCAGTCCGTCGCCCAGGCAGCCGGCTTGAACCTGCGGGTGCACATGGCCGATTACGCCATCAGCACCGACTTGCGCCTGATGACGCGGATCCTGCGCAACTTCCTCAGCAATGCCTGCCGCTACACCGATGAAGGCAGCATCCTGCTGGCGGCAAGGCGTCGGGGCGAGATGTTGCGCCTGGAGGTCTGGGACACCGGGCGTGGCATCGCCGCCGACCGGCTCGATTCGATCTTCCTCGAGTTCAACCAACTGGATGTCGGCCGAGCCGCCGACCGCAAGGGGGTGGGCCTGGGGTTGGCGATTGTCGAGCGCATCGCCAAGATCCTTGGCTACAGGATTGGCGTTCACTCGTTGCCGGGGCGGGGTTCGATGTTCAGCATCGAGGTGCCGTTATCCGATGAGGTTCCATTGCCCGTGAGCCAGGCGGTGCCACAGCCGGGCACCGGCAACCCGTTGCCGGGACGCCGTTTACTGGTGATCGACAACGAAGTGAGCATTCTCCAGAGCATGGGCGCGTTGCTCGGGCAGTGGGGCTGCGAGGTTCTGGTCGCCACCGATGAAGCGGGTGCGCTGGCGGCGTTAGGCGGGCAGGCGCCGGAACTGATTCTCGCGGACTACCACCTCGATCACGGGGTGGTCGGCTGTGATGTGGTGCGACATTTGCGCGAACATTTCCACCAGGACATTCCCGCGGTGATCATTACTGCCGACCGCACCGACCATTGTCGGCGTGCGTTGCAGCGGCTCAACGCGCCCTTGTTGAACAAACCGGTGAAGCCCGGCAAGTTGCGAGCGGTGTTGAGTCAACTGTTGGGGGCATCTGCCTGAAACGGCCGATACTGCAGGGTCAAGCCCAGTTCGATGGCTTGACCTTGCTCCAGCAAACGCAACCCCGGCCGACCGGGCAGGTGGTGCGCGTTGACCGGGTGGCTCACCGGTTCGATGCAGAAAAACTCCAGGCCCACGGGGCAGTAGAGCAGGTAGTAATCGCTGCCGGTGGCCTGACAGTCCAGTTCGTATCCGAGGTCGGGCTGGCGGATCAGGCAATGGCCGTTCCATTCGCAGAAGCCGTTGTCCACGAGCGATTCGGGCAATGGCTTGAGCTGCTGGAAATCCCATTCGACCGGCAATGCGCTGAGTTGCGTCGGTAGTTTTTTTTCGTTGCACAACCATACCTCGCGGGCCGCGGCCTGCAGTCGGGTGTTGGCGGTGCGCGGCAGATACGGATGCAGTCCCAGTCCATGCCAGGCGGCGTGTTCGGCCAGATGCGTAACGCTCAATTCGATGCTCAGCTTGCCCGCGTTCAAATGGAAACGTTGCCGGGCGCGATAAGCGAAGGGGGTTGTGCTGTCGAGTTGCAGGACCACTTCATTTTCCGACCGGGAAACCACATCCCACGCCTGCTGCCAGGCGCTGCCGTGTATCGGCAGCGGATCGGTGAGGCTGTTGGGTGTCAGTGCCAGCCAGCCATCGGGGCAGTCGAAACCGCCTTCGGCGATGCGGTTGGACCAGGGGATCAAGGGAAAGCAGCCGAGCTTGCCGGGCAGGCCGGTGTTCAGGGCGTGCTCATCGGCGTGGCGCAGTAAGGGCTGTCCGCTGTTGCGCACGGTCCAGTTGACGATGCTGGCGCCGAGTTCGGGGGCGAGTGTCAGGTGAGTGTATTCGTCTTCGAGTTCGAGAAGTGCGGGCGTCATTGTCATCACTGATCCTGAAATCGCGGTTCCGGCAAGCCCTTCACGCCAGGGTAGAGTGCGAACACGCCCCCGGCCAATGATTGCGGGTCATGGTCGTCGCCGGGGCGAATCGAGGTCACGAACAGCGTGTCCAGTCGAGGGCCACCGAAGGCGCACATGGTGGGTTTCTTCACCGGTACGGCGAGGGAACGGTCAAGCCGGCCGTCGGGGGTAAAACGGTGGATCAAGCCGGCGTCGTTGGCGCAAATCCAGTAGCAGCCATCGGCGTCCACCGCCGCACCGTCGGGTCGACCTTCGTGCTCGTTCATGTCAACAAACACGCGGCGGTTGGAAGGGGTGCCGGTTTCGATGTCGTAGTCGAAGGCCCAGATCTGCTGGACCTGCGGATGGGAGTCGGACAGGTACATCGTGCGCCCGTCCGGGCTGAAGCCCAGGCCGTTGGGCACGATGAACCCGCTCAGCCGGGAATCGAGGGGCCCGCGTTGCCCGGCGCTGTAGCGGTACAACGTGCCGTTGGCGGCGTTGGCGCCCATGTTCAGCACCATGCTGCCGGCCCAGAAGCGTCCTTGGCGATCGCAGCGGCCGTCGTTCAGGCGCATGTCGGCGCGGGCATGGTCGACGTGGGCCAAGGGTTCACTGTCGAGGCTGCCGTCGTTGCGCGGATGCAGGCGGAAGAACCCGCTTTCCATGCCGGCGACCCAGCCGCCGTCGGCATGACGCGCGATGCAAGCGAGCATCTCTGGGGTTTTCCAGGTATCCACCTGCCCGGTGTCGGCACTCCAGCGCTGTAAACCGCCGGCGGGAATATCGACCCAGTACAGAGCGCTTTCTTCAGGCACCCAGACCGGGCTTTCACCGACTGCGTTACGGGCGTCGACAATCAATTCGGCTTGCATGGCAACTCATTCCCTTGGCTTTTGTTGTGGGGATCAAGCGGGGCGCGAAGGTTCAGTCACCGAACGGGCCGGCTACGCAAAAGGCGCCGCCCTGGTACAGCCGCGCCGGGTCATCGGCGGCAGGCATCGGCTGGGCTTCGATTTTTTCGCGGAACTGTTCGGAGCTGTCCTGCGGGACAAAACCCAGGGCTGTAGCGTAGCGGTTGTCCCACCAGACGTCCTTGTTGTCGGACACGCCGTAGACCACGGTGTGGCCGACGTTCGGGGTGTACAAGGCGCGTTCGAGCAGTTGCGTCAGGTCGCCGAAACTCAGCCAGGTGCTCATCATCCGTCGGTTGTGCGGCTCGGGGAACGAGGAGCCGATGCGCACGCTGACGGTCTCGATGCCATAGCGGTCGAAGTAGAACGTGGCCATGTCTTCGCCGTAGGACTTGGACAGGCCGTAGTAGCTGTCGGGGCGGCGAGGGGAGTGGGCGTCGATGACTTCGTCCTGCCGGTAGAAGCCGATCACGTGGTTGGAACTGGCGAAGATCACCCGCTTCACCCCGTGGCGGCGCGCGGCTTCGTAGATGTGGAACACGCCGCAGATGTTGGCGCCGAGGATCTCTTCGAACGAGTGCTCGGTCGACACGCCGCCGAAGTGCAGGATCGCGTCCACGCCTTCGACCAGTTGATGCACCGCTTGCTTGTCGGCGAGGTCGCACGGCATCACTTCTTCGCGATCATCGATGGCGGGCGCAATGTCGGCGATGTCCGACAGGCGAATGACATTGGCGTAAGGGCGCAGGCTTTCGCGCAGGACTTTGCCGAGGCCACCGGCGGCGCCGGTCAGCAGCAGGCGGTTGAAAGGGGGGCGGGCGGTTGCTGTGGTCGTCATGGGAATCCTGGGTGCGCGGTTGTTGTTTTTGATTTGTTGTAGGTTGTCGTATGACTTAGGTGAAGTATCGTTAGGGTCTCCGCTGCTTGTCAACGCGGCATGGGTGGAAATTGACGGAGGGTCGTTCCTATTCGCTGAACTGAAATACCCTCCTGTGGGAGCGGGCTTGCTCGCGAAGGCGGAGTGTCAGTTAACAACATATCGACTGACACTCCGCCTTCGCGAGCAAGCCCGCTCCCACAGTGGTTCTGTGTTTACAGGAGGCTGATCGGATAGCTGATGAAAATGCGGTTTTCATCGAATTCGTTGGTGCTGAAACTCTTGCGGATACTCGCGTTACGCCATTTCACGTTGAGGTTTTTCAGCACACCGCTCTGCACCGTGTAGGCCAGTTCGGATTCGCGACCCCATTCCTTGCCGTCGGTGATGGCGCCTGTGTGCACGTTGTCACCACTGATGTAGCGGTTCATCAGGGTCAGGCCGGGAATGCCGAGGGCGACGAAGTTGTAGTCGTGGCGCACCTGCCAGGATTTCTCCCGGGCGTTGTCATAGCTGGAGTTGTAGCTGTCGTTGGCCAAGGTGCCGCCGCTGGTGCCATTGACCCGCATCCACACGTCGTCGCCGCTGAGTTTTTGCAGGCCGACATAGAAGGTGTTGCCGCCATATTTGGCCGAGAGCAGGGCAAACGCGGTCTTGTTGTCGAGGTCACCGGCCTTGGCGCTGCCGTCTTCCTTGCCGATGAAGTAGCCCAGGTTGGCGCCCAGGGTCCAGTCGCCGACGGGCTGGCTGTGGGTCAGGTTGAAGTATTGCTGCTGGTAAATGTCGCTGAGTTCCGAGTACCAGACGCCGACCTGCGTGCGCTTTTCATTGAATGCGTATTCACCGCCGCCGAAGTTGAAACGGTCTGAGGTGAACGCCGTTTTTCCGTTCATGAACATGTCTTCCATGCTCGCGTCATTGCGCGGGCTGTTTTTCCGGAATTGACCGCCATACAGCGTCAGGCCGCTGATTTCGGTGGACGTCACCTGGGCGCCCTGGAAGGTCTGCGGCAGTGAGCGGCCATCGTCGGAACGCAGGATCGGCAGCACCGGCATCCATTCGCCGACCTTCAATTCGGTTTTTGAAATCTTGCCTTTGAGCGCCACGCCCAGGCGGCCGAAATTGTCGGCCGGGCGGCCGTCGTCGTGGATCGGCAACAGTTGCGTGCCGCCAGTGCCCTTGCCGCCATCGAGCTTCTGCGAATACAGGCCCAGTACATCGACACCGAAACCCACGGTACCCTGGGTGAACCCGGACCTGGTATCGAGGATGAAGTTTTGCGTCCACTCTTCAGCCTTGCCCTGGGGGTAGGCCGGGTTGATGTAATTGCGGTTGAAGTAGGCGTTGCGCAGGTTCAGCGTGGCCTTGGCGTCGTCGGTGAAACCTGCGGCCTGGCCGGTGATGGGCAAGACGAGGGCCAGCCCGCTGCAGCCGATCAGGCTCAGGGTATGACGGCGAGAAAGGTTTAAACGCGAAGAACGGGCGGACGAATTGCGGACGAGCTTGCTCACTGTGACGCTCCCTTGTTTCTTGTTTTTATTGTTGTCATACGTCGTCGTACAACAGTGGGGGCGATATTTGCGGGATTTTTGGGGGTTGTCAATCGGAAGTTATACGATGACTTGTGGCGGGGTGGATTGGACTTTCAGCTTTCCGACAGCGGCTGTACGAAGATTCGTTTTCCCCTGTCGCCGCAGTCCAGAGCGGATGCTAGTCTTGCTCAATGCTGTTGTCGGGGACCCGCATGGGCAATCACAAGATCGAGATTCGTCGCAGTAACGTCGAAAAAATCCTGCTGGGGGCGGAAAAGGTCTTCGCTGAAAAGGGCTTCGGCAGCACGGCCATGGCCGACATCGCCGCTGAAGTGCAACTGCCGCGTTCCAACCTGCATTACTACTTCAGCACCAAGACCGAATTGTACAGCGCGGTGCTGTTCGATTTGCTGGAAGTCTGGAAGCAGGACGCGCTGTGCTTCGAGATGTTCGACGACCCGCGCGTGGTGCTCAGCAGCTACATCCGCGCCAAGATGAACCATTCCCGCAGCCGGCCTTATGGTTCGAAAGTCTGGGCCAACGAAATCATCCACGGCGCGCCGACCCTCGGCGCAGCGCTGGATGCAAGCCTGTACGACTGGGCCAAGATGAAGGAAGCGAAAATCCGCCAGTGGGTGGACGACAAACGTATCCTGCCGGTGGAGCCGTCGAGCCTGCTGTACATGATCTGGGCCTCGACTCAGCACTATGCCGACTTCGATCACCAGGTGAATATTCTCAACGACCACCAGCCGCTGTCGGACATGCAGTTTGAAAAGGCAGTGCAGACGGTGACCCGTGTGATTTTGCGGGGGATCGGGTTGGAGCCTTGAGGTTGGGTGGTGTGGCTGCTGGCCTCTTCGCGGGCAAGCCCGCTCCCACAGGGGATCTCGGTGTTTATGCGATCCCTGTGGGAGCGGGCTTGCCCGCGAAGGCGTCAGCTCAGGCGCCGCTGGCCTCAAGGGCTGACGTGATACGGATTCCTCGGATCATGATTCCAGTCCAGGAACGGCTTGCCAGTCTCCACCGGCACCATCTCGATACAGTCCTGCACCGGGCAGGTGATCTGGCACAGGTTGCAGCCCACGCACTCCTCATCGATCACCTGGTACTTGTGCGTGCCGTCCGCTTGCTTGAGGCTGGCCACGGCCTGGTGCGAGGTGTCCTCGCAGGCAATGTGGCAACGACCACAGCCGATGCACGCCTCCTGATCGATTTTCGCGATCACCTGGTAGTTGATGTCCAGGTACTTCCAGTCCGTGGTGTTGCCCACCGCGCGCCCGGAAAATTCCGCGATGCTGGCGTAGCCCTGACTGTCCATCCAGCGTGACAAGCCGTCCTTCATGTCTTCGACAATCCGGAAGCCATGCAGCATCGCCGCCGTGCACACCTGTACCGCGCCGCTGCCCAACGCGATGAATTCCGCGGCGTCGCGCCAGTTGCCGATGCCGCCGATGCCGCTGATTGGCAGGCCTTGGGTCTGCGGGTCACGGGCGATTTCGGCGACCATGTTCAAGGCAATCGGCTTGACGGCCGAGCCACAGTAGCCGCCGTGGGTGCTTTGGCTGCCGACCATGGGGTTGGCGACCATGCGCTCGAGGTTGACGCTGGTGATCGAGTTGATGGTGTTGATCAGCGACACCGCATCGGCGCCGCCACGGTGGGCTGCGCGGGCGGCGACGCGGATGTCGGTGATGTTCGGCGTGAGCTTGACGATCACCGGCAGCGAGCAATAGGTCTTGCACCAGCGGGTGACCTGTTCCACGTATTCCGGCACCTGGCCGACCGCGGCGCCCATGCCGCGTTCCGGCATGCCGTGGGGGCAACCGAAGTTCAGTTCGATGCCGTCGGCGCCAGTGGCTTCGACCAGTGGCAGGATATGTTTCCAGGACTCTTCGACGCAGGGCACCATCAAGGACACGATCAGCGCACGGTCCGGCCAGTCCTTTTTGACCTGGGTGATTTCCCGCAGGTTGATCTCCAGCGAGCGGTCGGTGATCAGTTCGATGTTGTTAAAGCCCAGCACCTCCCTGTTCGCCCCGAAGTGTGCCGAGTAGCGCGACGACACGTTGACCGCCGCCGGATCTTCCCCCAGGGTTTTCCAGACCACGCCGCCCCAGCCGGCCTCGAAGGCGCGGACCACGTTATAGGCTTTGTCGGTGGGTGGCGCGGAGGCCAGCCAGAACGGATTGGGTGCCTTGATGCCGGCGAAGACAATCGACAGATCGGCCATTTATGCAGCCTCCACGTTGAGCATCAGTTGAGTGTTGATCGCCTCGGCGGCGCGCTTGCCGTGTTGCACTGCTTGCACGGTGAGATCTTGATCGAGGCTGGTGCAGTCGCCGCCGGCATACACGCCGGGGATGCTGGTGCGCAGTTGTTCATCGACGGCGATGCGCTCGCCCTGGCGCTTGAGTTCGCGTGCCAGCGGATCGGCGAGGGCGTCGCTGTCGAAGGCCTGGCCGATGGCCTTGAAGATCGCGTCGGCGGCCAGTTCGAAGGTCTCACCGGTGGTTTGCAGGTGCCCTTCGACCAGGTGGGTGCGGGCGAAACGCATGCCGCGCACCCGGCCGTGATCATCGAGCAGCACCTCTTCAGGTTGCGCCCAGGTCATCAGCCGCACCTGATTGGCTTTGGCAATCTCCTGTTCGTGATGGGTGGCGCCCATGTCTTCGACGCCGCGCCGGTACACCAGGTTCACGTCACGGGCGCCAAGACGGGCCATTTGCACGGCCATGTCGATGGCGGTGTTGCCCGCGCCGAGGACGATGCAATGGTCAGCCAGGGGCAATTGGCTCAGGTCATCGGCCTGGCGCAGTTCGCGGATGTAGTCGGTGGCGGCGAGCAGGCCGGGCGCGTCTTCGTGGGCCAGGCCCAGTTGCTTGCTGGCGTTGAGCCCGAGGCCGAGGAACACCGCATCGAACTGTTGATGCAGGTCGCTGAGGGTCAGGTTGTCCCCGAGTTTTTGCCCATGGCGAATTTCGATTCCGCCGATTTCCAGCAGGAACTCAAGCTCCCGTTGCGCGTAGTCGTCCACCAGTTTGTATTTGGCGATCCCGTATTCGTTGAGGCCGCCAGCCTTTTCCCGCGCCTCGAAGATCACCACGTCATGCCCGTGCATGGCGCTGCGGTGGGCGCAGGACAGTCCGGCCGGACCGGCGCCCACCACGGCGATGCGTTTGCCGGTGGCGGCAGCACGCTGGAAGGGGTGCGTGCTGAAATGGGCGTTGTCCACGGCGTAGCGCTGCAACAGGCCGATCATGACCGGCGCGCATTCGTGGGCGTTGTTGCGCACGCAGGCTTGCTGGCAAAGGATTTCCGTCGGGCACACCCGGGCGCAACTGCCGCCGAGGATGTTGGCCGAGAGGATCTTCTGCGCGGCGCCTTGCACGTTGTCCTGCTGGATATTGCGGATGAACGAGGGAATGTCGATTTCGCTCGGACAGGCATTCACGCAGGGCGCGTCATAGCAATACAGGCAGCGCGAAGCTTCGAGCTGAGCCTGGCGCTCGTTGAGCGGTGGTGCCAGATCGGTGAAATGGCCGGCGAGGGCGGCCGCATTCTCGATGGGATGCGGGAGGTGGTCCAGGGTCTTGATCACGGTGTTGGCCTCACGGTTATTTGAGGTGCTGCCTCTGATGGGCATTGTTTTTTGTGTTGTCTGTGCGGGCCTCATCGCGAGCAAGCTTGCTCCCACAGGATCTCGGGTGTTCACAAAACCTGTGGGAGCGAGCTTGCTCGCGATAGGCCGCAGGCCGCTTTCAGCGTTTCACAGCAACCGGCTGATTCAACTCGGCTCGCTTGCTCAGCAAGTCAAACACCGCCGGGTACGCCGGTCGTTCGATGTAGCGCCCGGCGCCACGCTCGGCCCGCAGGTCGCCGTCGGCCCAGACCACGCGGCCCTGGCTGATGGTGTGGCTGGGCACGCCGCGCACGGTCTTGCCTTCGAAGATGTTGAAGTCCACCTGCTGATGGTGGGTCTTGGCGGAAATGGTTCGCGTGCCTTGCGGGTTCCACAGCACCAGGTCGGCATCGGCCCCCACACGAATCGCGCCTTTGCGTGGGTAGAGGTTGAAGATCTTCGCCGTGTTGGTGGACGTCAGCGCGACGAATTGCTGCATCGAAAAGCGTCCGCTGTTCACCCCTTCATCCCACAACACCGCCATGCGGTCTTCGATGCCGGCGGTACCGTTGGGGATCTTGCTGAAGTCGTCGCGGCCGGCGGCTTTTTGCTCGGCGCAGAAGCAGCAGTGGTCGGTGGCGGTGGTGTGCAGGTTGCCCGATTGCAGGCCATGCCAGAGCGCCTCTTGATGGCCGCGAGGACGGAACGGCGGGCTCATCACGTAACCGGCGGCGGTCTGCCAGTCCGGATCACGGTAGACGCTGTCGTCCAACAGCAGGTGCCCGGCCAGCACTTCGCCGTAGACCGGCTGGCCCTTGCCCCGGGCGTAGGTGATTTCGTCGAGGGCTTCCTTGGTCGAGACATGGACCAGATACAGCGGCGTACCCAGGGTTTCGGCGATGCGGATAGCCCGGCTCGCGGCCTCGCCTTCAACTTGTGACGGTCGCGACAACGGATGCGCTTCCGGCCCGGTAATGCCCTGGGCCATCAGCTTGCGTTGCAGGTGATAGACCAGTTCGCCGTTTTCCGCATGCACGGTCGGCACCGCGCCCAGTTCCAGGCAGCGTTCGAAGCTCGCCACCAGGGTGTCATCGGCGGCCATGATCGCGTTCTTGTAGGCCATGAAGTGCTTGAAGCTGTTGACGCCATGCTGGCTAACCAGTTCGGCCATTTCCTCGCGGACCTGGTCGCTCCACCAGGTGATGGCAACGTGAAAGCCGTAGTCCGACGCCGACTTCTCGGCCCAGCCGCGCCACTGATGGAAGGCTTCGAGCAAGGATTGCTGCGGGTTGGGAATCACGAAGTCGATGATCGAGGTGGTGCCGCCGGCCAGTCCCGCCGCCGTGCCACTGTAGAAGTCTTCGCTGGCCACGGTGCCCATGAAGGGCAGTTGCATGTGGGTGTGCGGGTCGATGCCGCCGGGCATCAGGTACTGGCCGCTGCCGTCGAGCACTTCGGCGCCTGCGGGGATATCGAGGTTTTCGCCGATGGCCTTGATCACGCCGTCTGCGCAATACACATCGGCGCGATAACTTTCATCATGGGTAATAACGGTGGCGCCACGGATCAACAGAGACATTCCGAGTTCCTCGCAGGCAATGACCGGCTTGTGCCGGTTCTAGATGTTTTATATGACGCCAGCGTCAACAGGTGTATTCCTGTCAGTGCTGTCAGGATTAAACGCTAGCTGCAGTTATTCGAATCGGCAAGAATATTTTTTATAAGCTTATGCAGTTATTAACTGATTGATATTTAACGATTAAATACAAGAATCACCAAAATGGTGAGCGACCTCACCATTTTGACGCACTTGACAGGATCGAAAAATAGTCAAGATTTCTTATGTGAAATCAGCTGTTTGAGTATGGTCTATGGTTGATGCGCAGCCATTGAAAAAAGATCAACGCACCAGTTTGAGTCCTGACTGTCCGGACAACTTGCCTGGCATTTGGCCTGATTGGCCTGACAATTAGTCGAGTCAGCGAATAAAACTGATAAACATCAGTGGGTTGCAATGTGTTTATGGAACTGCCCGATGCGTAATCGGGGTACCCGGCACGTTTATTGATGCCGCCAGCCCCCGATGAGCAAAAAAATAATTCAAAGAACAGTGGAGCGGCCATGCAACAGATCAGATCGCAAGTGACCGAGCGCGACGGCTTGTTCGAGCTGGAAGCCGGCAGCGATGTCCTCGACAGTCCCCGTTACAACCATGACATTGCACCGACCAAGGTGCGCGAACGCACCTGGAACAAATGGCACATCACCGCGCTGTGGGTGGGCATGGCGATCTGCGTGCCGACCTACACCCTCGGTGGCGTGTTGACCGCGTACTTCGGCCTGACCGTCGGTGAAGCGCTGCTGGCGATTCTGTTTGCCAACATCATCGTGCTGATTCCCCTGACCTTGAACGCCTTTCCCGGCACCAAGTACGGTATTCCCTTTCCGGTGTTGCTGCGCTCGTCCTTCGGCGTGCTCGGTTCCAACATTCCGTGCCTGATCCGCGCCCTGGTGGCGTGCGGCTGGTTCGGCATCCAGACCATGTTCGGCGGGCTGGCGATTCATCTGTTCCTCGGCTCGGTGTTCGAGGGCTGGAAATCCCTGGGTGGCACCGGCGAGGTCATCGGCTTCATGGTGTTCTGGGCGCTGAACCTGTGGGTGGTGATACGTGGCGCCGAGTCGATCAAATGGCTGGAAACCTTGTCTGCACCGCTGTTGGTACTGGTGGGTGTAGGGCTGCTGGTCTGGGCCATGCCGAACGTGTCGATGACCGAGTTGCTGGCGATTCCGGCCAAGCGTCCCGAAGGCGCCGGGGTGGCCAGTTATTTCGCCGCCGGGCTGACCGCGATGGTCGGCTTCTGGGCCACGCTGTCACTGAACATTCCCGACTTCAGCCGCTACGCGAAAAGCCAGAAGGATCAGATTGTCGGGCAGATTATCGGCCTGCCGCTGACCATGTTCCTGTTTGCTTCCCTGGGTGTGGTGATGACTGCGGCCTCGGTGAAGCTGGTGGGCGTGACGGTTTCCGATCCGGTGACCCTGATCGGCCATATCCAGAGCCCGGTGTGGGTGGCGCTGGCCATGGCGCTGATCATCATCGCCACGCTGTCGACCAATACCGCGGCCAATATCGTGTCGCCGACCAATGACTTCCAGAACATCGCCCCCAAGGTGATCAACCGCACCAACGCCGTGCTGCTGACCGGCTTCGTCGGCTTGGCGTTGATGGCCCATGAGCTGCTGAAAAAGCTTGGCCTGATTGTCTCTGATCTCAGCCTGGAAACCGTTTATTCCAACTGGTTGCTCGGCTATTCCAGCCTGCTCGGGCCGATCGCCGGGATCATGGTGGTGGACTATTTCCTGATCAAGAAGCAGCAACTGGACCTTGCCGGCCTGTACCGCGATGACGTGTATCCGGCGTGGAACTGGAGCGGTTTCATGGCCTTCGGCGTGCCGGTGGTGTTGACGCTGGCGTCCCTGGGCAGCGATGCCTTCAGCTGGTTCTACAGCTACGGCTGGTTCACCGGCTCGATCCTGGGCGGGGTGATTTATTACGGGTTGAGTGTGATGTGGCCGAGTCCGTCCGTCGCGAAATCTGCGGTGTGAGCACTGGCCCTATCGCGAGCAAGCTCGCTCCCACAGGGGATCTGTAAACACTGGAGATCTAATGTGGGAGCGAGCTTGCTCGCGATGAGGGCTTTGAGTCCACCGAAGAAACACCTGAAGGAATCCACAAGAACAGCCAGAGGAGATCATCATGAACGCGGCCGTCGACGTTCTGCAGTCCAGCCATCAACACATCAACCGCGACCGCCTGTGGCAGTCGCTCATGGAACTGGCCAAACTCGGCGCCACGGTCAAGGGTGGCGTGTGTCGCCTGGCCCTGACCGATCTCGATCGCCAGGCTCGGGACATCTTCGTCAAATGGTGTGTCGATGCCGGCTGCACGGTCAGCATCGACGCCGTCGGCAACATCTTCGCCCGTCGCCCCGGGCGCAATCCCGACCTGCCACCGGTGATGACCGGCAGTCACATCGACACCCAGCCCACGGGCGGCAAGTTCGATGGCTGCTTCGGTGTCTTGGCAGGCGTCGAGGTCCTGCGCACCCTCAATGACCTGAACATCGAAACTGAAGCACCGCTGGAGGTGGTGGTCTGGACCAACGAAGAAGGCTCGCGTTTTGCCCCGTGCATGATGGGCTCCGGCGTGTTCGCGGAAAAATTCACCCTCGAGGAAACCCTGGCCAAGGTCGATGCCGATGGCGTGACCGTGGGTGAGGCGCTGAATGCCATTGGCTACGCCGGCCCGCGTAAAGTCAGTGGCCATAAAGTCGGGGCCTATTTCGAAGCCCACATCGAGCAAGGCCCGATCCTGGAAGACGAACGCAAGACCATAGGGGTGGTCATGGGCGCTCTCGGGCAGAAATGGTTCGACCTGAAACTGCGTGGCGTCGAAGCCCACGCCGGCCCGACTCCGATGCACCTGCGCAAGGACGCCCTGGTCGGCGCCGCGGTGATCGTCGGTGCGCTCAACCGCGCCGCCCTCAGCCATCAACCCCATGCCTGTGGCACCGTCGGTTGTCTGCAAGCCTATCCCGGCTCGCGCAACGTCATTCCCGGCGAAGTGCGCATGACCCTGGACTTCCGCCACCTGGAACCGGCGCGCCTGGACTCGATGATCGCCGAAGTGCGCGAAGTCATCGAAACCACCTGCGACGAACATGGCCTGACCTACGAACTCACCCCGACCGCGGACTTCCCGCCGCTGTACTTCGACAAGGGCTGCGTCGAGGCTGTGCGCGGTGCCGCCCAAGGTTTGGGCCTGTCGCACATGGACATCGTCAGCGGAGCAGGGCACGACGCGATCTTCCTCGCTGAGCTCGGCCCGGCGGGGATGATCTTTGTGCCGTGCGAGGGCGGCATCAGCCACAACGAAATCGAAAACGCCGCGCCGGAAGATCTGGCGGCCGGGTGTGCGGTGTTGTTGCGGGCGATGCTGGCGGCTTCGGCGGCGGTGGCCAGCGGTGAATTGGCGGCTTGAAGATTAAAAGATCGCAGCCTGCGGCAGCTCCTACAGGGGAATGCGTTCTCATGTAGGAGCTGCGCAGGCTGCGATCTTTGCTTTTATGTCACAAAGCCTGCTCCCACAAGGTTTCTTTGCACTATTGCAAGCCCGGGCGGTCGTATTCTCACAGGGTCGCCATTCTTGTGGAGATGCAATGAGCCAGGACGTCCTGACCACGGAAACCAATCGCCGCCAGTTGCAGCAGATCATCGCCGGTCTGTCCGACGGGGTGATTCTGCTCGATCCCGACCAGAGCATTCTGTGGGCCAATGAAGCAGCGCTGGCCATGCACGGTGTTTCGCAAGTCAGCGACCTGGGTGCCAACGCCAGGGCGTATGCCAAACGCTTCGCCTTGCGCTATCGCAACAATCACGGGGTGGCAATCGACAGCTACCCGATCAACCGGGTCGCGCGCGGCGAGACGTTCAGCGATGTGTTGGTGGAAGTGACGCCGGCGGCGGACGAAGCGCGTACCTGGGTCCATCGCGTGCGCAGCCTGGTATTGGCCGACAGCCGTGGCGACCCGGAATCTCTGGTGTTGATCATGGACGATGTCACCGAGTGGGCCAGTGCCGAGCAGCGGTTTGAAAGAACTTTCACGGCCAATCCGGCACCGGCGGTGATTTGTCGGCTCAGTGATTTGCGCTACATCAAGGTCAACCCGGGGTTCCTCGAAATGACCGGTTACTCCCGTGACCAGGTGATCGGCACTTCGACCTATGAGCTGGACGTACTGGAACAGGCCGAGCACAAAGAACTGGCCAGGCAGCGTCTGTGCGAAGGTGCGACCATTCCCCAAATGCAGGCCGAGTTGCGCCTGGCCGACGGTGGCAGCAAGCAAGTGATCGTGGCCGGCCAGCCCCTGGAGCTCAACGACGAAGCCTGCATGCTGTTTTCCTTTGTCGACATGGAGCCCCGGCACAAGGCTGAAATCGCCCTGCGCCAAAGCGAAGAACGTTTCGCCAAGGCCTTTCGCCTGTCGCCGGTGCCGATACTGGTGTGCGGCGCGGCGGATCAGTTGGTGCTGGATGTCAACGAAGCGTTCCTGGATACCCTGGGTTATTCCGGTGAAGAGGTGCGTGGGATCGGCATAACGCAGATCGACTTCTTCGAAGACCGGCATGCACGCATCCAGCTGTTCGCCGCCCTGGAGAAAACCGGCAGCCTGGACCGCATCGATGTGCGTGTGCGTAGAAAAGACGCCGGGCTGATCGATTGCACAGTGTCGGCGGACACCGTGAACATTCAGGGCACACCCTGTTATCTGCTGGTGTTGATGGACATCACCGAGCGTAAGCGCACCGAGCTGGAACTGGTGGCGGCCATCGAGGAAGTGATGAAGGACGCCTCCTGGTTCAGCCGCACGCTGATCGAAAAACTGGCCAACGTAAAAAGCGTGAATTCGCCGAAGTTGCCCAGCGCGGCCCTCACCGAGCTGACCGCCCGTGAGCGCGATGTGCTGGGCCTGATCTGCGAAGGTCTGGCCGACAAGGAAATCGCCGCGCGCCTGAAACTGGCGCCGAACACGGTGCGCAACCATGTGGCTGCGGTGTATTCCAAGCTCGCCATACACAGCCGCAGCGAGGCGATCGTCTGGGCGCGGGAGCGGGGACTGTTCTCCAGCGCGTGGCGACCCAAGGGGCAGCGTTAAGGTGCAATTGCACTAAGTCGCAGGGTGCAAATTCATGTGTCGGCCTGCTGTGGTGGCTCTTAGGCTGGTGATGCAGCAGGCGACGTGAAGTCACCTGCGCGCCCCCTGCGTAAACCGCCAACAGGAAAAGCCCCATGAATCCGATACACCCTGCATCAATCCGCCAGGGCCCATCGCAATGATTACGCTGGCGCAGTTGAGGCTGCTGATCGAAGGCAGTTTTTCACCCTTGGCCTGTGAATGCAGTATCACCGGCGAACACTGGCTGACCGTGAAGCTCTATCACCCGGTATCGGGCCAGGTGGACCTGGTGGTCAGTGGCCTGAACATGAGCACGCTACAAACAGCAGAGTCGGTCGCCGCGCTGATCGAAGAATTGCGTTATGAACTGCAGTGCAATTCCCTGCAACGCCCTGACCCGGTGATGTAAGAACTGCCAGCTTTTACTGGCGTTGGCCACTGGCTGGGCTATGAGTGATTCGCAGATATTTATTTTTGTGACAGGTGTATGGACTTTACGCGCCGGTTTTGTTGTCACAAAAATGTGTCTATCACTTATCGCGGGTCAACCTATGAAAACTCTTGGGAAACGCGTTATCTCATCCTTTTCGCTGGCATTGTGCGTAGCGATTCTCGGCGGCTGCTCCAGCCCGCCACCCCCTCCAGCGGTCACGCCACCCCCACCTGTACGCACCTGCCAGGCCATGGATAAAACCGATGTACTGGGTGATGTGCGGGCTGAAAACGGCGAGGTGACCCGAACCACCACCACGACTCGCTGCGTTACGCAATAAACCCGGGCGCTGCCTTCGTTGAAGCCCCCGTGTCGAGTGCACCGTACTGATCGCCGACCTTGCCGGTACGGCGGAACTCGCCATTGAAGGCGCGATCAGGGCGACGCGCAGCAACCTTGACCTGCTCGGGGTGATGGTGATTGCCTTCATCGTCGCCTTGGGCGACGGGGTGATCCGGGACTTACTGGTCGGTGTCATCTCAAAAAACTTGAATGATTTGTAAGTCATCATCGGTTTTTTATCGCAATTTGTTCTACTTGATCTGTCATTTATGACAGTTCCCAGTGTGTCGATTTTTCCTGATAGTTAAAGGACTGTTTTTAGGTCCTTCGCTGAAAAGGAAACGTCGTCATGACCGCCAAACTGAAAGCTGCAACCGTTGCACGAAGCTCGTGGGATCAAGCCACATTGTTGATCAACGGCACCAAAGTGGACAGGGGAGCGAAAGTCGTTTTGCGACGTGAGCAGGATAACGTTGTGACGGTGGAGGCCCCACTCGCGATCGCCAGAAAGCTCAACCTGGGGTTGGTGAATGGTGGCGATTTGAACATCGTTACATCGCCGAAAGTTGGCGATTGGGTGCTTCCCGACTCAGGCACGTTCAAATGGACGATTACGCCGGCCGCGCTCAAGAGCGGCCCTGTCACCCTAGTTTTTTTCAGTAGGGAAGTGGCGGTGCCGTGGGCACATCAAAGTGCGGTGATTTCGAGCAATCTCGCCAATGAGGCCACAGTTTATCTCGGCGGTATTGAAATACCGGCAGACGGTGTGAATCTTATCGGCGGCGAAACAAAAAAAATCACTTTGGTTGAAAAGAAAGGGAATCTTTTGGACGGTATTCCCCTGGCTCTCGATTGGGCTCCTGGCCGAGGGCTTGAACATAAAGATCTTGTTAGTGAACCACCTCTTCAAGAGTTTTCCAGGGTGCACGAGTGGGCTATCACCGGTGCTGAGAAGGAGGGAACATTCAGGCTGAAAATTTTCAATGAAGGAGAACAGACGGCACTGCAGACGCCGACTAATCGATTGGTGTCTGCTTACAGGCTAAGGTACCTGGCGTGGATGGGGGACGGCTATGCAGAGCTACCTCAACCTCCGACTGAGGTGGGCGTAGTCACAGGTATCTACTTCATGGTTGTTCGGGTAAGAAGGCTTGATAATTCTCCGGTAGAGGGTGCCCCTGTGACATTCAATACCCAGGGCTTCGACCCTATAACGAAAACTACCGATTCTAAAGGGGTCGCGCTTCATGCATTTCCTTTCTGGACAGTGGGCAAACGAGAATGTTCTGCGGTAATGACAAACGATGGCCGAGATTATGTGACGAAGTTGCTTTTGGATGTTCAACCACTGAGTTAAAAACGGATCAAAAAATAATCGTCTCACCCGATAAGTTAAATAGAGTGAATTTTTATCATCGGAATGAAGAAAGGCAGTCAATCGACTGCCTTTCTTCATTCTGTACACGGCGTTGAAACGCAAGTCTAGAGTTTTTATCGCGTCTTATTCTAGATAATCTATCATTTATGACGGTTTTCAACTTGTCGATTTGTCCTGATAGTTAACGGACTGTTTTTTATGTCTATTACTGAGAAGGAACGCCTCGTCATGATCACCGAACTAAAAGCTGCAGCCGCTGCAACAAGCCCTTGGAAACAAGCCACGTTGTTGATCAACGGCAAGAAAGTGGAATGGGGAGCGAAACTCGTTTTGCTCCTCGGGCAGGAGAACGTCGTGACAGTGGAAGCCCCACCCGCGATCGCCAGGGCTCTGAACCTGGGGTTGGTGAATGGTGGCGATTTGAACATCATTGCATCGCCGAAAGTTGGCGATTGGGTGCCTCCCGTCCTTGGCAAGTTCGAATGGACGATTACGCCGGACGCTGCCAAGAGCGGCCGTATCACCCTGGTGTTTTACAGTCGGGAAGTGGTGGTGCCGTGGGTACATCAAAGTGCGGTGATTTCGAGCAATCTGGCGGAGGAGGTAACGGTTCTGCTCAATGGCGAGGCGATGCCGTCGCGCGGGGCAAACTTCATTGCCGGGCAGCCCAACCTACTGACGCTGGAGTACAAGAATGGAGATTTGCTGGCGGGTGCACCGTTGGCGATTGACGTGGAGCCACTATCCGGGGTTGTTCCCAGTGACTTTATTTGTGTGCCAGAGCTTCGGGAGCTATCCACGAAGCATGAATGGACGTTAACCGGCAAACAGCTGCAATCCGGAATCTTCAAGTTGAAGTTGTATAGCGAAGGTGAAGGGGCGTCACTTTCAACGCCGGCGAATCGGTTGAGTCGAGAGATTTTCCGATTCCTTGATCTGCTCAATTTCGACTTGCCGTTGCCTCCTGGACAAGTCGTGTTGCCGCGTAATCTTTGGCTTGTTTTCAGGGTGAGACTCATGAATTCAGATGGCTCTCCTGCAGTGGGAGTGGATGTGACGTTTACGGCCCCTGAGCACGAGCCATCCCAGTATAAAACTGACGCCAACGGGATAGCCCTTTCGACCGGCTTGCGCTTCAGTACTCCTGGCGTGCGTTTAATCAAAGCGGTAGCAGCGCTTCCTGTGGGGGCAACACAGCTCGACCTGCTGGTGAGGATTACAGGAGGCGAGAGCTAAGCAACAGAAAGGCTGCCCTATCGGCTCCACGGGCTGCCTTTTCATTCCCCATTCAACGAAACCCGAGTCATTGATGTTGTTTTAATCAAAGTTGATATCAAAGACGTGCTGTTTATCGCCGAACGATCTTTCGCTCTGTCATTTCTGACAGTAGGCGCCAGCCGACATTTTTCAGATAGTGAAAACACATGGTTTTTCACGCTGTGCCAATGATCGGGAGATGTCGCTATGGCGGGTAATCGTAATTCTGGGGTGATGGCTATTGAACCGCTGCTTATCTGCCATGGTGCTGAACATGACTTGAAGCTCGCGGCAGTCGAGGGCAGTCCCTGGATCAACCAGGGCGCCAGCGTCAATCCGATTCCCGGAGAAACATCCCCCATCAGTAGCGAACCTGAAATCGGTCGCTATCAGCCACTGCTGGCAGACGGGGCCGAGTGGAAGCTCAAATGCCCGCCTGAAGGAACGGACATCGATTTCAATCTTCAGGTGCAGAGTGAATTTACCGCCGTGCCTTACCCACTTTCTTTCAAACTGGGGGATTACCGGCGAAAAATTCTGAATGAGCGAGATCCTATCAGTGCGCCGGTGGTGGGCGATGAAGTAACAGCTGAGATTCAGGTCGGTTCGTTTTATACCGATAAGGAACTGGAAGGTGTGGATGTCGACTGGTACTTCGACGGGACAATCGTGTGTACTGTACAAACAACAGGTTTGGGGTGGAGCAAGTTCGACCATGCAGTTACCGAAGTGGGGGAGCATACGATTACGGCCAAGGTCTACAGCCCGTATGACGACACCACGTCGGAGCATACCTTTACGCTCAACGTGTATCTGGAAAGCCCTTGGGAGCAGGCCACACTGCTGATCAACGGTGAGCTTGTTGCCTGGAATTCACCGGGCGTCTTTTTTTTTCGTGGACAGCCCATTGATGTGAAAGTCGAAGCGCCATTCCTGAGGGGGAAGGAAGTCGCTCTTGATTTGATCAATCTGGACGATTTGGATATTGAAGCCTCTCCGAAATTTAATGTGTGGGTGCCGACATCCGATGCCAAGGCAAGCTGGACACTTGCGGCGAATGGTACAAAAAGTGGTCGTATCAAGCTGAAGTTGCTCAGTAACGATGTCCAGGCTTGGGAAATCCCTTGTGCTGTGTTGTCAGCCAATTTGGCGGAAGAGGCTGACGTCGAGATTGAATGTGCTCCTGTTCCCAACGACGGCAATTGGTTTATCCGGGATAAGCCGCAAACCGTTACGCTCAAACTAAAACCAGGCAGTCCACTCACGGGGCTGCCTGTAACCTTGAGTCTGGAAGTCATAAACGGTCTTGATCGTGAAAACGTGAGGAGTGAACCGGATTTTGGCTGTGAGGACACAAGTTATAGCTGGGCAGTGACGGGGAATACCAAAAGCGGCGAATTCCAGCTATCGCTGAAAGGTACGGGCATGACTGCGGCGATTACTGTGGCGGTCAGCAAGTTGATATCGAACGATCTGGCCGAAGAAGTAACGGTCAAGATCGGAGGGCAAGACGTTCCTTCCGGTGGTAACGTGTTCTTCAGGGGGCAGTCCAAGGACGTTGTGGTGACCCCCAAGCCTGGCAGCCCAATCGCTGGTTACCCGATAGCACTGGCATGCACGGTCAACGAGCCTCTTCAACTGACGGATTTGAGCAGTAGACCGTCATTCAATGATTCTAATCCAACCTATGAATGGGATGTCACTGGGGCGAACAACAGCGGCTTCTTTCAATTGCAGATAGTTGCCAAGGATATGACCCCGATTAACGTAACAGCCAGTAAGTTGCTGTCGACCGACCTGAACGATGAAGGAGAGGTCTGGATTGGAAGGGAAAACGTTTCTTCTGGCGGTAGCGTGTTCTTCAGGGGGCAGCCTAGGGACGTGGAGTTGAAGCCCAGACCCGGCAGCCCGATCGAGGGGCACCCGATATCGCTGACACGCAAGGTCAACCATCCTCTTGAAGACAATGACTTGAGCAGTTCACCGCGATTCGATCCGTTTGAACCAACCCTTAAGTGGAGTGTTACCGGAGCGAACAGAAGCGGCTTCTTTCAATTGGAGCTGACTGCTGAGGGTATGGCTACGCCGATTACCGTAACTGGTAACAAGTTGTTGTCGACCAGACTGGCCGATGAGGTAGACGTCAAGATTGGAGAGAAAGAAGTTACTTTCGGTGGTGGCGTGTTCTTCAAGGGGCGGGCCAAGGTCGTTGAGTTGCTCCCTATACTCGGGAGCCCGATCGAAGGTCACCCAATAGCGCTGACGCGCACTACCGTGATCCCTCTTTATGCTAGCGATTTGAGTAGCATTCCACCATTCGATCCTTTTGAACCAACCCTGGAATGGAGTGTCACCGGGGCAAATAAAAGCGGCATCTTTCATTTGCAAGTGACGGGTGAGGGTATGGCCACACGGATTGACATAACTCCCAACAAATTGCTATCCACCAACCTGACCGAGGAAGCTACACCTTTATTCAATGGGAGAGCTATTCCTGACGGCGAAGTATTTGGTGGGGGAGTGACCAAAGTGTTGACTCTTGACTATAAAAGCAGTCTCTTGTCTGATGTCCCTTTGCGCTTGAATTGGGTACCGAAAGGCGGCCTTGTAATGAATGATGTGTCTTCCACGCCTCCACGAAATTCTGATACGACAACTCACAGTTGGGACATCGTTTGTGCTGAGAAAAAGACGGGTACATTTGATCTGGAACTGGTTGCCGGTGATAACGACGAGGCCAAACTTGTAATTCCAGGTAATAGACTATTTCCTAAGGCCGTCAATTTCAGGTTCGTAAAAAATACCGACGGTGAGTATCATCCCCTCCCTCCAGAGACAGTTGTCGCGATTAGACATGCTCCATACGCTATTTCTGCGCGCCTACTTACGATGGACGGTGAGCCGTTACAGGATAAAAAGGTAACGTTTCGAGTTCCTGGGCATCCACTGGTTGAAAGTATAACTAATGAAAATGGATTCACATTTCCGCTAGAGTTGGTGGTTTTTTCGGATCTAGGAGTTAATGAGGTTTATGCAGACGTCGACATTGAAGAGAGGGTAGAGCGTGTGACAATGTTGGTGGAAGTTAAAAATCTATCGATCTCGGAGTGAAGTAGCGCAGTCCTATTAGTTCGCATCCGCTACACGTTTCGCGATGCGGATATGGGGGAAAGCAATATCTTCCCCCCTATGCGTTTTCAGGGATTGATCAGTCAGTTGCCTTGTTCCGTTCAAATCCCCCCATCAAGACAAGAACCCGCCATCCACATTCAACGAAACCCCAGTCGTATAACTGGAAGCATCACTCGCCAAATACAGCACCGCCCCCGCCATCTCACTCGGATCTGCCACGCGCTTTAACGGAATCTGCTGCAGCGCCGTGTTCAAGATCGCCTCATTCTTCACCAGCGCCGAAGCAAATTTGGTGTCGGTCAGGCCCGGTAGCAGGGCATTGCAACGAATCCCGAATTGCGCGCATTCCTTGGCGAATACTTTGGTCATGTTAATCACCGCCGCCTTGGTCACCGAGTAGATGCCCTGGAAGATCCCCGGCGAAACGCCGTTGATCGAGGCGACGTTGATGATGCTGCCACCACCGTTTTCGCGCATCAGCTTGCCGGCTTCGACCGACATGAAGAAGTAGCCGCGGATGTTGACGTCGACGGTTTTCTGGAAGGCGCCGAGGTCGGTGTCCAGGACGTTGCAGAATTGCGGGTTGGTCGCGGCGTTGTTGACCAGGATGTCGAGGCGGCCGAACTGTTCCTTGATGCCGGCGAAGACCTGGCTGATCTGTTCCATTTCGCCGATGTGGCAGGCGATGGCGGTGGCCTTGCCGCCGGCAGCGATGATGGCGTCGGCGACGTGCTGGCAGCCTTCAAGCTTGCGGCTGGAGACGATCACGTGGGCACCTTGCTGGGCCAACAGTTTGGCGATGGCTTCACCGATGCCACGGCTGGCGCCGGAGACGAAAGCGATCTTGCCGTCGAGGTCGAACAACTGAGTCTTGGACATGGGATTCCCTTATGAAAAGTCTTGTTATCGAGTCAAATGCCGTGTGCGGCCAATGCTGTTCAGTCGAGGCCAGTCAGTGCGCGTTATCGTTCACGATCATCGCGAGCAGGCTCGCTCCTACAGGCTGGATTTCTGGATCACCTGCAGGCTCATCTGCTCCAGCAGCTTGTTCATGTGAATGAATTGCGCGAAGCGTTTGTCCTGGGTCTGACCATGGTAGAAGCGGTAGTAGATCTGCTGCACGATGCCGGCCAGGCGGAACAGGCCGTAGGTGTAGTAGAAATCGAAATTGTCGATCTGGATGCCTGAGCGTTGGGCGTAGTAATCGACGAACTCGCGGCGGGTCAACATGCCCGGCGCGTGGCTTGGCTGGCGGCGCATCATCTGCACCGGTGCCGGATCATCGGCTTCGATCCAGTAGGCGAGGGTGTTGCCCAGGTCCATCAGCGGATCGCCGAGGGTGGTCAGCTCCCAGTCGAGCACGCCGATGATCTGCATCGGGTTGGCCGGGTCGAGGATCACGTTGTCGAAGCGGTAGTCGTTGTGCACGATGCTGGAGGTCGGATGATCGGCCGGCATCTTGTCGTTGAGCCAGGCTTTCACCTTTTCCCATTGTGGCGCGTCCGGGGTCAGGGCCTTCTCGTAGCGATCGCTCCAGCCTTTGATCTGGCGCGCCACGTAGCCTTCTGGCTTGCCGAGGTCACCCAGGCCATAGGCGTTGTAGTCGACCTGGTGCAGTTCGACGAACTTGTCGATGAAGCTCTTGCACAGGGCTTCGGTTTTCGCCGAATCCAGCCCCAGCTCCGACGGCAGGTGGGAACGCAGGATGATGCCGTTGACCCGTTCCATCACATAGAACTCGGCACCGATCACCGATTCGTCGGTGCAGTGCACGTAGGCTTTGGGGCAGTACGGAAATCCGTCGCGCAGTTGATTGAGGATGCGGAATTCACGGCCCATGTCGTGAGCCGACTTGGCCTTGTGGCCGAAGGGCGGGCGACGCAGGACGAACTCCTGTTCGGGGTATTCCAGCAAGTAGGTGAGGTTTGAAGCGCCGCCCGGGAACTGGCTGATCTTCGGCAAACCGCTGAGCCCCGGTATATGGGCCTTGAGGTAGGGATCGATCAGGCTGGCATCGAGCTCTTCGCCGGTGCGGATACGGGTGGACTGGTCAGTAAGCGCCATGCTTATCCCTTCTGCTTATTCTGGAGGCCTGAAACTATTGGCTAATCTAATGCGCACACCCCGCAGCCACAACCGCGATCGGCTCTTATAGGTGAGCGTGTTGCCGGCCAATCATTGTTTTTGATACAGCTGTTTGAATTGCCGTCAATGAACGACCCGGCTCATGGCCGGTGGCAAGTCGATCGGCGTCAGCACCGGTTGGCTGGAGAAAAACGCCACGAGGTTCTTGCCCACCAGTTCGACGGTGCCCTGGGTGGCTTCCGGGGACAGTCCGGCGACATGGGGCGTGAGGATCACGTTGTTCAGGGTCTTGAGCGCATCCGGCACCTTCGGTTCGGCGTCGAACACATCCAGCGCGGCGCCGGCGATCCGGCGTTGCTCCAGGGCGGTGACCAGGTCGGCGGTGGCAATCACGCTGGCCCGGGCGATGTTGACGATAAATCCCTGGGGCCCCAAGGCGTCGAGCACCTGGCGATTGATCAGGTGCTTGGTGCCCAGGCCGCCGGGCGTGGCGACGATCAGGAAGTCCGAGGCGCGCGCCAGTTCGGTCGGGGTCGAACAGAACGAGTAGGGCACATCGCTGCGACGTTGCCGATTGTGGTAGCAGATGCTCATGTCGAAGCCGGCACCGGCACGTTTGGCGATGGCCATGCCGACCGCGCCGAGGCCGAGGATGCCCAGGCGTTTGCCGGCTAGGGAAGGGCGCATGATCTTCGGCCACTCGCCGCGCCGAACGGCGGCATCACAGCGGGGCACGTCGCGTACCAGCGACAGCAGCAGCGCCATGGCATGGTCGGCGACGGACGAGGCGTTGACCCCGGCACCATTGGTGACGGTGATGCCCCGGTCGGCGGCGGCCTGCAGGTCGACGTGTTCATAGCCGGCGCCGATCACACAGATGATCTTGAGTTTGGGCAGCGCGGCGATTTCATCGGCATACAGCCCCAATGGACCACGGGTCAGGACGGCGTCGATCTGCCCGGCGTGGCGGGCAATGGCTTCGGCACGCTCGGCGGGCGTCGGGGCCAGTATCAGGTGGAAGCCCTGATGTTCGAGGATAGGCAGGTAATCATTGATGGTTTCAACCAGTACCAGAACGGTTACAGGCATGCTTGGCTCCCTGTGGGCATCGGAAAATCGGCTCGAACGTCGCTTGAGATTGCTGATTTCAGGATAGCTTGGCAACCGCCGGCGATCGCGGCCTGCGCCATTTCATGCGGAACTGCGTGTGTAGGAGCTGGCTTGCCAGCGATGGTCGTTAACGATAACGCGTGTGAGCTGGATGAACGCGGCGCGCTTGAGTCCATCGCCAGCAGGCTGGCTCCTACAGTTTCAGCGTGGGCACGGTCCTTTGTGGGAGCTGGCTTGCCAGCGATGGTCGTTAACGATAACGCGTGTGAACTGGATAAACGCGGCGCGCTTGAGTCCATCGCCAGCAGGCTGGCTCCTACAGTTTTTCTGTGTGGATGCGGTCCCCTGTGGGAGCTGGCTTGCCAGCGATGGTCGTTAACGATAACGCGGGTGACCTGGATGAACGCGGCGCGCTTGAGTCCATCGCCAGCAGGCTGGCTCCTACAGTTTTAGCGTGGGCACGGTCCTTTGTGGGAGCTGGCCTGCCAGCGATGGTCGTTAACGATAACGCGTGTGGGCTGGATGAGCGCGGCGCACTGGAGTCCATCGCCAGCAGGCTGGCTCCTACAGTTTTTCTGTGTGGACGCGGTCCCCTGTGGGAGCTGGCTTGCCAGCGATGGTCGTTAACGATAACGCGTGTGAATTGGATATACGCGGCGCGCTTGAGTCCATCGCCAGCAGGCTGGCTCCTACAGTTTTTCTGTGTGGACGCGGTCCCCTGTGGGAGCTGGCTTGCCAGCGATGGTCGTTAACGATAACGCGGGTGAGCTGGATGAACGCGGCGCGCTTGAGTCCATCGCCAGCAGGCTGGCTCCTACAGTTTTTTGTGTGGACGCGGTCCCCTGTGGGAGCTGGCTTGCCAGCGATGGTCGTTAACGATAACGCGGGTGGCCTGGATGAGCGCGGCGCACTGGAGTCCATCGCCAGCAGGCTGGCTCCTACCGTTTCCCGGGATTGCGTGAAGAACCTTTTATTTTGAAGCCGAGAGTGCTGCCCGTGCAGCCTCGAGAATTTCATCCGACAGTGGATCGCCGCGGGTTGCCCGGGACAACATCAGCGCGCCGAACATCAGTGAATACTGCACCAACGCCTGCTGCCGTTTGTCGGCTTCGTCTTCGGTGTCGAGCAGTGAGCCCAGGGAGTCGAGCAGGTTGTTCAGGCCATGCAGATAGGTTTGACGCAAACCGCTCTCGGCGGCCTCATGGCACATGTCCCCGGCAAAGGCCACTACCGGGCAGCTGTCACCCGGATTGTCCCGGCTTTCGTTGGACAGGTACGTTTCGACCACGGCGCGGCGGGCGGTGTCCTTGCTCTCTTGAGCTGCAACCCGCGCTTGCCAGCGTTGCGCGGCCTGCTCGAAGGCCCGGCCACTGGCCTCTTGCGCCAGCGCTTCGCGGGATTCGAAGTGCCCGTAGAAGCCGCCGTGGGTCAGGCCCGCGGCGGCCATCACATCGACCACGCTGATTCCGTGCAAACCGCGTTCGCGGAACAGCCGCGTGGCGGCTTCGACGATGGTCTCGCGGTTGAGGTCGGCTTGTTTGCGGGAAACACGGGGCATGGGTCTTTCTCGGTTGCAGGTTGAATATCAGAGGGCGTATTGGGCAATTCCGTTGCCGAACGACCAGTTCTCTTTTTTGACTTCCACCAGATTGATGAAAACGTCCTCCGGACGCACGCCCAGCTCTGTGTGAAGGCTTTCGGCGATGGTTTTGTAGAGGTTTTTTTTCTGCTCGACGGTTCGCCCCTCGCTCATGGTGATCTGGATCACCACCAACTGGTCCGTGCGGTCGATACCCAGGTAACCGGGATCAAAGATGAAATGCTGTTCATCGTGTTCGGCGAGTATCTGAAAATTATCGTTCTCCGGCACGCCGATGGTGCTGTGCATGGCGGCGTAGATCAGTTGGCCGATGCGTTTGGCGTGGGTGGGGTCCTGATGTTTTTTGATGTCGACGCGAACCAGTGGCATGGGAAGACTCCAGGAGGAATGCAGGTTGTTTAAAAATACATGATGGTGGACCTTTATCAAGTGGCAAACGCCATCTTGCGATCAAGCGCGGGATCTGAAAACCGCCAAGTCCCTGTGGGAGCGGGCTTGCTCGCGAAGACGGCGGCACATTCAGCATTGACGTGTCTGACACACCGCTTTCGCGAGCAAGCCCGCTCCCACAGGGGGATTTTTCGTCAATCTGGTACCACCGTTCCTCACCTAAGTCTTTGCTTCTGTTCACTAATCCTCCAGAATCGCGCCCCTGTTCCGGTCAGGGCGCTGCCTGTCGGGTATTCCGACGCGTTCTGACCGGGTGGCAAGTGACCGGAATGTGGAGATCCCACCGGATGAATGATCAGGCCAATAGCGTCAACAAACGCTATGTAGCAGCAACACCCGCAACGCTTTCGAGCTGGAATCGCCAGGACACCACGTGGATGCTGGGCCTGTTTGGCACGGCGATTGGTGCGGGCACCCTGTTTTTGCCGATCAATGCGGGTCTCGGCGGTTTCTGGCCGCTGCTGATCCTGGCGTTGCTGGCGTTCCCGATGACGTTCTACGCGCACCGCGGGCTGACTCGTTTTGTGTTGTCCGGTCGCGAAGGCGCCGACATCACTGAAGTGGTGGAAGAACATTTCGGCATCAAGGCCGGTGCGCTGATCACCTTGCTGTACTTCTTCGCCATTTTCCCGATCCTGCTGATCTACAGCGTGGCCCTGACCAACACCGTGGGCAGCTTCCTCGAGCATCAACTGCACATCACGCCGCCACCGCGCGCCGTGCTGTCGCTGGTGCTGATCCTCGGCCTGCTGGCGGTGGTGCGTTGCGGTGAGCAACTGATCGTCAAGGCCATGAGCCTGATGGTCTATCCGTTCATCGTCGCCTTGCTGTTCCTGGCGGTGTACCTGGTTCCGCACTGGAACGGCGGCATCCTGACCACCGCCAGCAGCGTGCCGGCACCGTCGGCGCTGTTGCACACCCTGTGGCTGGCGATTCCGGTGATGGTGTTCTCGTTCAACCATTCGCCGATCATCTCGGCCTTCGCCGTGGACCAGAAGCGTCGCTACGGCGATCACGCCGAGGAGCGCAGCTCGCAGATCCTGTCCCGGGCGCACCTGTTGATGGTGGTGATGGTGCTGTTCTTCGTCTTCAGTTGCGTGCTGACCCTGTCGCCAGCGCAACTGGCTGAAGCCAAGGCGCAGAACCTGTCGATCCTGTCGTACCTGGCCAACCACTTCAGCAACCCGACCATCGCCTTCGCGGCGCCGTTGATTGCCTTCGTGGCCATCTCCAAGTCGTTCCTGGGGCACTACATCGGCGCCAGCGAAGGTCTCAAGGGGCTGATCGTCAAGAGCGGCAAGCGTCCGTCCGCCAAGGCCCTGGACCGCATGACCGCCGCGTTCATGCTGGTGGTGTGCTGGATCGTCGCCACGCTGAACCCGAGCATCCTGGGCATGATCGAAACCCTCGGTGGCCCGGTGATCGCGGCGATCCTGTTCCTGATGCCGATGTACGCCATTCGCAAGGTGCCGGCGATGGCACGCTATCGCGGTCAGGCGTCCAACGTCTTCGTGACGGCGGTGGGCCTGGTGGCGATCACTGCGTTGATTTATTCGTTGAGCGCGTAAGATCAAGAGATCGCAGCCTTCGGCAGCTCCTACGGTAGGCCGCGTTCCCCTGTAGGAGCTGCCGCAGGCTGCGATCTTCTGATTTTCAGCTACAGTGGCCGCTGCACGTGATACGTGCAGCGGCTTTTTTTCGCCTGGAGACATTGGATTGTCGAGCACCCCCAACGCCAACCCCACCGAGCAACCCAATCGCTGGCAGGACCTGTTGGCCGGGTTGTCGATAGCCGGCCTTTTGTTGCCCGAAGCCGTCGCCTATTCAAGCATCGCCGCAGTGGCGCCCCAGGCCGGGGTGATCGCCTTGTTTGCCGGGTTGTTGTGCTATGGCCTGTTCGGCACCAGCCGTTTTGCCATTGTTTCGGCCACTTCATCCTCCGCCGCCGTGCTGGCCGCCGCGACCGCCACCTTGGCCAATGGCGACTCTGAGCTTCGCTCGACGCTGGCCATCGGCCTGGTACTGATGACCGGGGCGTTTTTCTTGCTGGCCGGGCTGTTCAAGCTCGGCAGCGTGACGTCGTTCATCGCCAAGCCGGTGCTGCGTGGCTTTGCCTTTGGCCTGGCGTTGACCATCATTCTCAAGCAGGTCGCCAGCGTGGTTGGCGTGCATTTGACCGAAGCCAACCTGGTGGGTTTTCTGCCGCAATTGCTGGCACAACTGCCGCAATGGAACTGGGCCGCAGCCATGGTTGGTGCCGTGGCATTGGCCTTGTTATGGCTGTTCGCGCGGTTCCGGCGCCTGCCGGGTGGTTTGCTGGTGGTGGTGATCGGCATCGCGGCGGGGCAGTGGCTGGACCTGCCGGCCTATGGCGTGAAGCTGATCGGCTTGATCGACCTGAGCCTGGAGGTGCCGAAGCTGCCGGTATTGCCGTTTACCGACTGGCTGCGTGTGGGTGAGCTGGCGTTCGCCATGGTGATGATTCTGTATGCCGAGTCGTATGGCTCGATCAGTGCCTATGCGCTCAAGCACGGTGATCGCGTCACCTCGAACCGCGACCTGCTGGCACTGGGGGCTTCCAACCTGCTGTCCGGTCTGTTCCACGGAATGCCGGCGGGCGCAGGGTATTCGGCGACGTCGGCCAATGAGGCCGCCGGTGCCACTTCACGCCTGGCCGGGATCGTGGCGGCGCTGGTGGTGCTGCTCATTGTCCTGACGGTGCTGCCGTATATCGCCCTGACGCCGGAACCGATTCTCGCCGCCATCGTTATCCATGCGTTGGCGCGTGGCTTGAGCCTGCAGCCGCTGGGACGCTATTTCATCTGGCGCCGTGACCGCTTGCTGGTGATCTGCGCCGTGGGTGCGGTATTGCTACTGGGTGTGCTGGACGGCTTGCTGGTGGCGGTGGCGATCAGTGTGTTGCTGATGCTCAAGCAACTGTCGGCGGCGGATATCCAGATTCTCGGGCGCATCGATGGCGGTCACGACTTTGTCGACCTGCAACGCCATCCAACGGCGCAAGCCGTGCCTGGCGTGTTGATTGTGCGGCCGGGTGAAGCGTTGTTCTTTGCCAATGTCGAGCGGATTCTCGGCGCTGCCTTGCACTTGATCCGACATTCGCAAACGCCGATTCATACGGTGATTCTCAGCCTGGAGGAGTCGCCGGATCTGGATGGCACCAGCATTGAGGCGTTGCAGGCGTTTTTCGTGCATGTGCATCAGGAAGGCCAGTGCCTGATCCTGGCTCGCCTCAAGGACGATGCACAAACGGCGTTGGCGGCGTTGCCGCAGGTGCAATCAAGCGGTGTGATTCTGAGTGGTTTGAGTGTAGATGGGGCGGTGCAGCAGGCGCTCAAGCTGAACAAATGACTCTGCTGAATGTGCTGGCCTCATCGCGGGCAAGCCCGCTCCCACAGGTTTTGTGAACGACATTAATCACTGTGGGAGCGGGCTTGCCCGCGATGAGGCCGGAACAGGCGGTGACTTTTCATCGGCATAAAAAAACGCCGCTCATCTCACGATGGGCGGCGTTTTTCATTGCGTTGCAACGTTAGGCTTGAACGACCGGGATGTTGGCGTTCGCAGCAGCTTCACGGAACTCGGCGATCTGGTCGAAGGACAGGTAGCGGTAGACATCGGCCGCCATGCTGTCGATCTTGCCAGCGTATTCCATGTACTCCTCGACGGTCGGCAGGCGACCCAGGATGGAAGCCACGGATGCCAGCTCAGCCGAAGCCAGGTAGACGTTCGCGCCGTCACCCAGGCGGTTCGGGAAGTTACGGGTCGAAGTCGACACGACAGTCGAGTTCGGCTCTACACGTGCCTGGTTACCCATGCACAGCGAGCAGCCCGGCATTTCCATGCGCGCGCCGGCCTTGCCGTAGATGCCGTAGTAGCCTTCTTCGGTCAGTTGGTGAGCGTCCATCTTGGTCGGCGGCGACAGCCACAGACGGGTTGGCAGCTGACCCTTGACCTGTTCCAGCAACTTGCCGGCAGCGCGGAAGTGACCGATGTTGGTCATGCACGAACCGATGAACACTTCGTCGATCTTCTCGCCAGCAACGCTGGAGAGCAGGCGAGCGTCGTCCGGGTCGTTCGGAGCGCACAGTACAGGCTCCTTGATGTCGGCCAGGTCGATCTCGATGATTTCGGCGTACTCGGCGTCCTTGTCCGCTTCCATCAGCTCAGGGTTGGCCAGCCAGGCTTCCATCGCCTGGGCACGACGCTCCAGGGTACGGGCATCGCCGTAGCCTTCGCCGATCATCCAGCGCAGCAGGGTGATGTTGGACTGCAGGTATTCGGCGATCGACTCTTTGGACAGCTGGATGGTGCAACCGGCAGCCGAACGTTCAGCCGAGGCGTCGGACAGTTCGAACGCTTGCTCGACGGTCAGCTTAGGCAGGCCTTCGATCTCCAGGATGCGACCGGAGAAGGCGTTCTTCTTGCCTTTCTTCTCTACGGTCAGCAGGCCAGCCTGGATCGCGTAGTAAGGAATGGCGTGAACCAGGTCACGCAGGGTGACGCCTGGCTGCAGTTCGCCCTTGAAGCGAACCAGGACCGACTCAGGCATGTCCAGCGGCATGACGCCAGTGGCTGCGGCGAACGCAACCAGACCGGAACCGGCCGGGAACGAGATGCCGATCGGGAAACGGGTGTGGGAGTCACCACCGGTACCGACGGTATCTGGCAGCAGCATGCGGTTCAGCCACGAGTGGATGATGCCGTCGCCCGGACGCAGGGAAACACCGCCGCGGGTCATGATGAAGTCAGGCAGGGTGTGGTGGGTGGTCACGTCGATCGGCTTTGGATAAGCCGCGGTGTGGCAGAAGGACTGCATCACCAGGTCGGTCGAGAAGCCCAGGCACGCGAGGTCTTTCAGTTCGTCACGGGTCATTGGACCGGTGGTGTCCTGGGAGCCCACGGTGGTCATCTTCGGTTCGCAGTAGGTGCCCGGACGAACGCCGGTCACGCCGCAAGCCTTGCCGACCATTTTCTGCGCCAGGGTGAAACCCTTGGTGCTTTCAGCCGGTGCTTCAGGCTTCTTGAACAGGGTCGAAGGTGGCAGACCCAGCTCGGCGCGAGCCTTCTCGGTCAGGCCACGGCCGATGATCAGCGGAATACGGCCGCCGGCACGAACTTCGTCCAACAGGACCGGGGTCTTCATTTCGAAGGTGGTCAGGACTTCGTCGGTGCCGTGTTTGCAGACTTTGCCAGCATGCGGGTACAGGTCGATCACGTCGCCCATGTTCATGTTGGAAACGTCGAATTCGATTGGCAGTGCGCCAGCATCTTCCATGGTGTTGTAGAAGATCGGAGCGATCTTGTTGCCGAAGCAGAAACCGCCGGCACGCTTGTTCGGCACGTAAGGAACGTCGTCGCCGAAGAACCACAGCACCGAGTTGGTTGCCGATTTACGCGAAGAACCGGTACCGACCACGTCGCCGACGTAGGCGATCGGGAAGCCGGCGTTGCGCATTTCTTCGATCTGCTTCATCGGACCGGTGACGCCTTGTGCGTCCGGCACGATGCCGTCGCGCGCCATTTTCAGCATGGCCAGGGCGTGCAGCGGGATGTCCGGGCGGGACCAGGCATCCGGAGCAGGGGACAGGTCGTCGGTGTTGGTTTCGCCGGAGACCTTGAACACGCGCAGGCTGATCTTGTCGGCCAGGGTAGGGCGCTTGACGAACCACTCGCCGTCAGCCCAGGACTGCAGCACGCCTTTGGCGTGAACGTTGCCGTTCTTGGCTTTTTCCGCGACGTCGTGGAAGGCATCGAACATCAGCAGGGTGTGCTTGAGTTCTTCGGCAGCTACTGGCGCCAGTTCGGCATCGTCCAGCAGGTTTACCAGGGTCACGATGTTGTAGCCGCCCTGCATGGTGCCGAGCAGTTCAACAGCGCGCTTCTTGTCGATCAGGGGGGAGTTGGCTTCGCCCTTGGCGATGGCGGACAGGAAACCGGCCTTGACATAGGCTGCTTCGTCCACTCCAGGCGGAACGCGATTGGTGATCAGGTCAACGAGGAATGCTTCTTCGCCAGCCGGGGGATTTTTCAGCAGCTCGACCAGGCCTGCAGTTTGTTCGGCGTTTAGCGGCTGGGGAACGATACCCAGTGCTGCGCGCTCTTCGATATGTTTGCGGTAGGCTTCAAGCACAGTTATTACCCTCATCAGTGGTCCCAAATGGGTGTCCGGGACGCTCATCCCGAAATTGCCGTACTCATGCGCTGCATGGCGTTGTGAGCCACTTAGCCAGAATTACCGACAATTCCTTACAGAAGCTGCTTTCAAAGTTTTACGCCTGCAGAACGGGAGCTGATGAGGGTTGGCGTTGGGCTTTTCCCCGCTGGAAAAACCCCTCGCCAACACCGCTCTGAAGGAACGACTGTGCTCGTGACGCTTTGAAAACAGCTTCTAACGGACATTGGCGCCTAAAAAGGCAGGCTGATTCTACGGCAAAAAAAAATTTAAGGTAAGTCAGGTTTTATTGGACTTTGGTGGCGGCCGCTAAACGCCGATTTAGCCATGGCCCTGAACTTTGAGGGGTGATCAATGGTGGACAAAGGTCTAACATGCCGGCCTGTTCTGCTTTTTCGCGTTTTGCCTACCTATGCCCAATCAGACCATCAAGACGCCGTGCGTCGGCCTTTGCTCCACTGTTTACGGTGACCTGGTGTGCCGTGGCTGCAAGCGTTTCCACCACGAAGTGATCCACTGGAACGGTTACAACGAGGAGGAAAAGCGCGCTGTATGGCTGCGTCTTGAGCAATTGCTGTCGCAGGTGATGGCCGCCAAGGTGGAAATTTTCGATCCGGCGCAGCTGCGGATGCAGCTGGAGCAACGCAAGATCCGTTTCGTACCCCATCAGTCGGAATATTGCTGGGCCTACCAGTTGATCGCCCGGGGCGCGCGGGTGATCAACAACCTGGAAGCCTACGGGATGGTGTTGCTGCCGGAGTTTCGCGACTGGAACCTGCCGGAACTGCGCGATGCCATTGATCGGGAGTTTTTCCTGCTCTCCGAGGCGCACTACCAGCGCTACATAGCGCCGGGGTTCCTCAAGGACGCGTTTGAAGGCTGATTTTTAAAAGCTTCGCGAGCAAGCCCGCTCCCACAGGGGATTTGCGTCGTTCACAAATCCTCTGTGGGAGCGGGCTTGCTCGCGAAGACGGCCTTTCAATCACCACCTATCTCAATGCTTGCCGGCAATCTCCTCAAGATGATCCTCGATCTCCGTCGGCTTGAGCACCAGCACATCGCTCTCGACCGCATCGAGTACCACTTCCGCCGTATTGCCGATCAACGCGCCTGACAACCCGCTACGGGCCACGGTGCCGATGACGGTCACGGCCGCCTGCAGCTTGTGCACCATGAACGGAATCAACACGTCCGCCGGACCTTCCTCGATGTGCAGGTGATCATCGTCGATGTCGAACTCGGCCTGGAACGACTTGCACTGCTCGCGGTAGCGCGCCTGGATGGTTTCGCTGAGTTGAAATGTCGGGTCGGCCGACGACAGCATCGGCGACGGGTGGGCGCTGATCACGTGCAAACGGGCCTTGGCCAGGGTTGCGATGTCATAGCCATGATCAATGATGGTGTTGTGCAGGTGGCGGTGTTCGAGGTCGGTGTTGCCGACGTCGATGGCTGCCAGGATCACTTTGTCTTTCCATGAGCCAGCGGTTTTCACCAGCAGTACCGGGGAAGGGCATTGGCGCAGCAATTTCCAGTCCTCGGGTGTCAGCAGGGCCTTTTTCAGGGCGCTGTCGGGAAAGTGCTGCTTCACCACCAGACCGCAGCCTTCGGCTTGCTGCACCTCGACGATGGTTTGATGCAGGCTCTGGTTCCAGGCCTGCTCGGTGGTGACGCTGAAGCCATCCTCCGTCAAAGCGACCTTGAGCACACTCAACATGGCACTGTGATCATGTTTGGGGTCGCACACCAGCAGATGCAACTGCGCCTGGGTCACGCCGGCGATCAGCTTCGCCCGTTTGAGCGCCAGGCTTTCGGAGTGTTCGGGGTCGATGACCACCAGAATGCTGCGTACGGCTTGCATGAGTGCGATCTCCTGAAAATTAAAAAGCACGGCGTTGCACAACTATAGTTGCTGCCTGCGATTCGGGGACTTGATGCATATCAACGGTTGGCGACTGGTGGTCTGCGGGCAGGCCGGTATAATCGGCGCCCTTCGTTTTGAACCTATTTGTCCGTGAGCCCCATGATCCTTCCCGAAATTCACGAGTTCCTTGGCTGCCGCACCCCCGACGGCTGGGTTCAAGCCGCGCTGGTCGATCAGGAAACCTTGCTGATCGACCACAAGAACTGCGAATTCAAGGCCGCCAGCACTGCGTTGAGCCTGATCGCCAAGTACCATTCCCACGTCGACCTGATCAACATGATGTCGCGCCTGGCCCGTGAAGAACTGGTGCACCACGAGCAGGTCATGCGCCTGATGAAGCGCCGCAAGATTGCGCTGCGCCAGTTGTCCGCCGGGCGTTATGCGTCGGGCCTGCGCAAGGTGGTGCGCAGTCACGAGCCGGTGAAACTGGTGGACACCTTGGTGGTGGGCGCCTTCATCGAGGCCCGCAGTTGCGAGCGTTTCGAAGCGCTGGTGCCGCATCTGGACGAAGAACTGGGCAAGTTCTATTTCGGCCTGCTCAAGAGCGAGGCCCGGCATTTCCAGGGTTACCTGAAACTGGCCTACCAGTATGGCGACGCCAGGGACATCGCCCAGGTGATCGACAAGGTCCGCGCCGCCGAACAGGAACTGATCGAATCCCCGGATGTGGAATTCCGTTTCCATAGCGGCGTACCGGTCGCGGCATAATCACGTAAACCCGGGAAACTGTAGGAGCCAGCTTGCTGGCGATGGACTCAAATGCGCCGCGTTCATCCAGTGCACACGCGTTTTCGTTAACGACCATCGCAGGCAAGCCAGCTCCCACAAGGGATCGTGACCTTCAAACCAGTGAAATTCCCAAAAAAACCGGCAAAAAAAGGCCGGTTTTTTGTCAGGTACCCAGCTTCAGAAATCCCACGTGGTGGTCAACATCACATTGCGTGGTTCGCCGTAGTACGTGGTGTCGAAGTTGCCCAGGCCTGTCAGGTAACGTTTGTCGAAGACGTTGTTGGCATTGACGGTGAAGCTCAGGTGCTCGTTGAACTGGTAGCGGCTCATCAGGTCGACGAGGGTGTAACCGCCTTGCTTGATGCGGGTGTAGTCGCCCACGGTCGGGCTGTAGATCTTGCCGTAGAACGCGCTCTGCCAGCTGATGCCGCCTCCGATGGTCACCTTGTCCAGTGCGCCGGGCAGGCGGTAGGTGGTGAACGTACGCACGACGTGTTCCGGTTTGCTGGTGGACAGCGGGAAGCCGAAGATGCGCTGTTCATCAGCGTCACGGGTGCGGGCGTAGGTGTAGCCGGCCGACACGTTCCAGCCTTCGGCCAGTTCACCGGCCAATTCCAGCTCCACGCCTTTGGTGGTCGCGCCGTCGACGGCTTTGTAGATGCCTTCGTTGGTCACCGCGTTGGTGCCGATCGATTCAGCGAGGTTGTCTTGCTCGATGCGGAAGAAGGCCAGGCTGGCATTCAGGCGCCCGTCGAAGTAGGCGGCTTTCAGGCCGGCTTCGTAGCTGTCGCCTTCGACCGGTGCCAGGGTCGAGCCGTTGATGTCCTTGTAGGTTTGCGGCTGGTAGATGCTGGTGTAGCTGGCGTAGGCCGAGTAGGTGTCGTCCAGGTCATAGACCACACCGGCATAAGGCGTGACCACGCCATGTTCCTTGTAGCTGGCATGGGTGTCATCGAGTCCCGCACCCGGGTAGTACGAATAGTCTTCGTTGTACTTGAAGGTGCTCAAGCGGCTGCCGAGGATGATCGACAGGTCATCGGTCGCGTGCAGGCGCGTGGCCAGGTACAGGCCGTTCTGGCTTTGGGTGCGTTCGTACTTGCCGTTCTTCGGGAAGTCCTGTTCCGGCAGATCGCCATTCCAGTCGTAAATGCTCCCCGGGACCATGGCGAAGGCACTGGTGTCGAAGGTCGCGCCGGTCTGGCGCGAGTGGGAGGCCATGAAACCGGCCACCAGTTCATGCTCGCGGCCACCCAGGGAGAAGGGGCCGGTGACGTTCACGTCAGCGGTGTTTTGCACCCGATGACCTTCCCAGCGACCCCAGTACAGGAACATGCCTTCACCGGTGGCACGGTCCGGGTTGCCGCCACTGGCCGAGGCCAGGCGAGTGTCGTGATCGGTGGTTTTCTGGTCGAAAGTGGCCTTGAACTTCCAGTCGTTGGCCAAAGCCTGTTCCAGGGAGGCGAAGTAGGTGATGTCGTCGAAGTCGCGACGACTCCAGTCGGCGCCCGGGTTGAAGTGACGCGGGAAGTCGGTACGGCCGCCGTCCGAAAAGTACACCGGGTTGCCGGTCCAGGACGAGCCGCGCGGAGTGGCGCTGGACTTGTCGACGCCGAAGGTCAGCAGGGTGTCGGGCGTCAGGTCGGCTTCGAGGACGCCGTAGAACAGGTCCTTCTTCTGGCTGTAGTGATCCTGGTAGGAGTTCTTGTCGGAATAAGCGCCGACAAAGCGGCCACGTACGCTGCCGGCATCGTTCAGTGAACCGGAAATGTCGCCGACGCTGCGATAGGCATCCCACGAACCGACGGTGCCGCTGATCGACGCCTTGAATTCCTTGGTCGGCTTCTTGCGGATCAGGTTGACGGTGGCAGCCGGGTCGCCCGAACCGGTCATCAGGCCGGTCGCACCCTTGACGATTTCGATGTGGTCCAGGCTGGAGGCGTCGTCGCTGTTGCTGGGGTTTTCACCGTAGACGCCGTCATACGGGATGTTGATGCCGTCGTACTGGAAGTTGGTGATGGCAAAACCACGGGCGGAAAACTCGGTGCGGTCACTGTCGTACTTCTGCGTCGAAATGCCGGGGGTGTTGCGCAGCGCGTCGCCGACGGTCTGCACGCCGCGGTCGTCCATCTGCTGACGGGTGATGACGGTCACCGATTGCGGCGTTTCGCGGATCGACAGGGGCAGGCCGGTGGCCGAAGACGTTGAACCGGTGGTGTAGGAGTGGGTGCCTTCGGTGGTGGCGCCCAGCGCCTGGGCGGAAATGGTCGTTGCGCCCAGTTGCAGTACGCCGTCGTCCTTTGCCGGTTTCTTCTCGGCATCGGTTTCAGCGGCGTGGGCAGTGAGGCTCAGCAGGGCGGCGGGCAGGGCCAGCGCCAGAGGGCACAAGGCAAAACGGAAACGGGCGACAAGCGGGTGCGACATGGGGATCCCTTTGCATCGAATCGATCGGTAGTTGAAGTGCTTCTGAGGGGTTAACCGAACGAAACATGCAAAGGGGAACTGCCGCCTGAAAAAAAATTGATAATT
Source organism: Pseudomonas sp. PDM28 (assembly GCF_019219115.1). Lineage (NCBI taxonomy): Bacteria > Pseudomonadati > Pseudomonadota > Gammaproteobacteria > Pseudomonadales > Pseudomonadaceae > Pseudomonas > Pseudomonas sp. PDM28. The sequence continues at coordinate 569,354 of NZ_JAHUWG010000002.1, read as the reverse complement.
ATTCTCAGCGAGCCAGGCCGAGACGTTCATGCCAATGGGCGATGGATTCTTCAGGGTACAGATCGAACTGCTGATCCCCGGGCTGCGCCTGGACCTCCACCCACGGCGCTTTCGAGCCGAGCATCAGGTGCGTGTGCTCCGGTGGCACCGGCAGTTGCGTGTCGATGGCCGAGGCGAATGGATGAATCAATTCCGGCCACTGCGGGCTGAACAGCCACAGGCCCGAGCCGCAGACCGCACAGAAATGCCGCTCGGCGCTGCTGCTGTGGGCGCGTTTATCGCCCTCTTCCTTGAGCCGCGCATGGTAAATCGCGATGTGCTTGCGCCCGCGCACCTTGAGGCTGGCGGCATCGCCACCGAGGTTGATCGCATAGCCGCCACCGCCCTGGGTCTTGCGGCAGATCGAGCAGTAGCAACGCTGGTACGGGTAGGGGTGGGCGCAGGTCAGGCTGAACGACACCGCGCCGCAATGGCAGGAACCTTCGAGTTGCATGGGAGCCTCCGGCTGTCTTGAGCGTACCCGGGACAGCCTAGACCGTTAGCGTGACTCGGCAGGCGCGAAAAGCCAGGGTGAGTTCGGCTTCGCCGCTTTGTGCGCGGGTCACGTCCAGCATGTGCCGGGTGCGGGTGGATGTCATGATCCATAAGGGAAGGTGATGGGCGGGTGGATTTGTGGTGAGTGGGCCGGCCTCATCGCTGGCAAGCCAGCTCCCACAGTGGATCGAAGTGCACAAAAATCCGTATTTGCCACGGCCCCCTGTGGGAGCTGGCTTGCCAGCGATGAACGATAACGCGGTGATACTGGACGCCTGCCAAAGGCCAAGTCAGCATGTCCCCCTCGAAACCGGGACACGACCTGATGCGACGATTACCTTCCCTGGCAGCCCTGCGAACCTTCGAATGCGCCGCCCGCCATGCCCATTTCGGCCGGGCGGCGGCCGAGTTGTGTGTCACCGACAGCGCGGTCAGCCACCAGATTCGCCAGCTCGAGGAGCAGCTCGGTGTGCCGCTGTTCGTGCGCGAAGGCCGGCAGATTCGCCCGACCCTGGCCGCCGGGCGCCTGATGCAGAGTTTGCAGCAGGCGTTCGAACTGATTGGCGATGCCTGCGATGAACTGCGCGATCCTTCATCGCTCGCGGTGCTGCGCCTGGCGGTGACCGCCGAGCTGGCGCAAAAGTGGCTGATGAGCCGTCTCACGGATTTCTATGCGCGCTATCCGCACATCACCCTGCACCTGTACGAACAACCGATCGACGCCACGGCACCGGGGGAAGACATCGACCTGGCGATCACCTACGGCACCGGCCCGGTGGACAGCAGCGCGTATTTCGTCCGACCGCTGCCGGCGCTGCAGTTCTTCCCCGTGTGCAGTCCCGGCCTGTTCAACCAGGGCACGCTGAAAACCCCGAAGGACCTGGCCCGCCATTGCCTGCTGCACGACGACCAGGACGGCAAGACCTGGACCGCATGGCTCACCAGCCATGCCGGTGACCAGCGCCCCGACCGCCAGCTGTATTTCGCCCATGCCGGGCTGGCGCTGGAGGCGGCGGCGCAAGGGCAGGGCGTGGCCATGGGCGACAACCTGACGGCCCAGGAAGATTTGCTCAGCGGCCGTCTGGTACGGCCGTTCACGTCGAGCATGACTGCCCTGGGCCAATACGCGCTGGTGTGCGAACGGGTGCGGCTGGAGCGTCCGGCCGTGGCGCAGATGCTGGAATGGTTCAATGATCAGTTGCTCGATTGATGAGTTGAATTCAAGTATTCCGAAATAATCATCGTTGGCGGGCCAGTCGCCAACGCCCTTAGCCTGTGGTCATTCCAATCCCTGCTGAAGAGGTTTGACCATGGCCCGTTTGCTCGACACCACTCCCAAACAGGACGGTTTCCGTCTGCCCGGCGAATTCGAAGCCAAGTCCGGTTGCTGGCTCGGCTGGCCGGAGCGCACCGACGTCTGGCGCAACGGTGCCAAGCCTGCGCAGAAAGTCTGGGTGCAGATCGTCACCGCCATTTCCATGAGCGAACCGGTCACCGTGTGCGCCTCGGCGGCACAGTTCGCCACCGCGCGCCGGCAGTTGCCACCGCAGGTGCGTGTGGTGGAAATGACCTGCAACGACACCTGGTTCCGCGACAGCGGCCCGTGCTTCGTGGTCAATGACCAGAGCGGCGAAGTGCGCGGCGTCGACTTCGAATTCAATGCCTACGGCGGACTCGACGGCGGCCTGTACTACCCGTGGGACAAGGACGATCAAATCGCGAGCAAGATCCTCGAAATCGAACGCTTCGACCGCTATCGCGCCCCCTTGATTGCCGAACTGGGCGGCATCCAGAGCGACGGCCAGGGCAGCATCCTCACCACCGAGCAATGCCTGCTCAATCGCAACCGCAACCAGCATCTGGGCAAGGATGAAGTCACCCGTCGCCTGACCGACTACCTCGGCGCCGAGCAGGTGATCTGGCTGCCGCGGGGCTGCAAGTTCGACGAAACCGATGGCCACGTCGACGACCTCGCCTGCTTCGTGCGCCCCGGTGAAGTGGTGCTGCAATGGACCGACAACCGCGACGACCCGCAGTGGGAAATCTATCAGGAAGCCTACGACATCCTGCGCAGCACCCGCGACAGTCGCGGCCGCGAGTTGATCGTGCACAAGCTGCCGCAACCCGATGTGCTGGAATGGACGGCCGAAGAAGCCGAAGGGCTGGACCAGCAGGACAGCACCCATACCCGCCAGGCCGGGACCAAGATTTGCGCGTCGTACATCAACTACTACGCCGGCAACAGCGCCATCGTGGTGCCGCTGTTTGGTGATCGCAACGACAAGGTGGCGCTGGCGACCCTGGCCGAGCTGTTTCCGAAACACAGCATCGTCGGCATCGAAAACTCCCGGGAAATCCTCCTCGGCGGCGGCAACGTCGCGTGCATCACCATGCCGCAGTACGCCGGCACTGCTTGCAACAAAAAGGGAGTGTGACCATGGGCCTGCACAAACTGACTCAAGCAATACTGCTGGTGCTTGCACCCCTGTGTGTGCAGGCCGCCGACAGCGTCAGACCGGTAGTCAACCTGTATATCTGGGGCGAGTACCTGGCCCCGGATACCCTGAAAAACTTCGAGGAAAAAACCGGCATTCATGTGGTGGTCGACCACTTCGATTCCCTGGAAACCGTCGAGACCAAGCTGCTCACCGGTCGCAGTGGCTACGACCTGGTGTTGACGGCGGGGCAGCACCTGTCGCGCGCCATCGAGAGTGGTGCGGTGCAGACGGTCGACAAGCAGCAACTGCCGCATTTCGCTGGCGTCGGCGAGGAGTTCCGCCAGCACATGGCGGTGTTCGATCCGGGCAACCGCTATGCCGGGATCTACGCCTGGGGCACCACGGGCGTGGGTTATCAGGAACAGGCCGTGAAACAGCGCCTGCCCGACGCGCCGACCGACAGTTGGGCGATGCTGTTCGACCCGGCCGTGGTCTCGAAATTCGCCGATTGCGGGGTCAGCCTGCTCAATGATCCCAATGAAGTGTTCGCGGCGGTCATGAAGTACATGGGGCTGGACATCAATCGCCAGAACCTCGACGACCTGAAACTCGCCGAGCAGCAACTGGCGAAGATCCGGCCGTACATCCGCTACTTCGACAACGACCTGAACATCAGCGACCTGGCCAACGGCAACACCTGCGTGGCGATGTCGTGGAACGGCAACGTGGGCATCGCGGCGGGCCAGGCCGAGGCGGCGGGCAAACCCTATTCGCTCCAGTACCGGATTCCGAAGGAGGGCACGTTGATCTGGTTCGATGCCATGGTCATTCCCAAGGATGCGCCGCATCCGAAGGCCGGCCTGGCCTTGATGGACTACCTGATGACCCCGCAAGTGATTGCGCCGATCACCGACACCATCCATTACGCCAATGCGATCACGGCGGCGGATGGCTTGATCGACCCGGCGATCCGCAATGATCCGGGGACGTATCCACCGGCCGCGGTCAAGGCTTCGTTGTACAGCAAGAATGACAATGGCAAGGCGTTCAACCGGGCGTTGATCCGGGCGTTCAGCCGGTTGAAGTCGGGGTTGTGATGCTGTGTTGACTGGACTGACGTCTTCGCGGGCAAGCCCGCTCCCACAGGTTTAGCGGTATACATATTTTTTGTGTACGACTCGGACACTGTGGGAGCGGGCTTGCCCGCGAAGAACGATAACGCGGTCTACCGCCCGGGCACCCGCCACAAATACCAGGCCGCCACCGTCCGGTAAGGGCTCCAAGCCGAGCCGATCTCGATCATCTGCTTGCGTGTCGGCTGCACCTGGAGCCCCTTGAGCCGGCGATAACCCTCACGCACGCCAAAGTCGTCGGCCGGCAGGATGTCCGGGCGTTCCAGGCTGTAGATCAGCAGCATCTCCACGGTCCAGCGCCCGACGCCGCGCAACGTGATCAACCGCTCGATCAGTGCTTCATCGTCCATGGCCAGCGCCGTGGCGTAATCCGGCACCACACCGTCCAGCGCTGCCTGGGCGATACCCTGGATGGTCGCGATCTTGCTCGCGGAAAACCCGCAACTGCGCAATCGGTCGAAGTCCGTGGCGACGATCTGTTCAGGCCGGGGAAAGGCACCCGAACCGAACAGCGCCAGCAGCCGCCCGACAATCGCATCGCCGGCCTTGGCGTGCAGTTGCTGATAGGCAATTGCCCGCACCAGTGACTCATAGGGATCACGCGCCGCATGCGGCTGGTGCAGGCACGGGCCGATGGCATCGATGTGGCGGCGCCAGTCGTCATCGATGGCGGCCAGGAACTCACTGGCAGCCTGATAACTGTCGGTCATGGACTCAGGCTTTCCCGGACGGTTTCAACAGGGCGTTGATTTCGCCATAGGTGAAGGCCTTCAGGTTGTGGCTATCGAACTTGCCGGTTTGCAGAAAGCTTTGGGCAATACCGGCCATGGCACCGTAGAGGAATTCGGCGATGCCGGAACCGGCGCTCAGACGGCGTACGCCGAGCGCTTCAAGCGCTTCGGGCGACGGCAGGCCCGGGAACCCCAGCACATTCAATGGCAACGAGGTGCCGTGGCACAGCGCCTTGATCTCGTACTCGGCGGTAACGCCCGCCGCAAACAGGCCATTGGCACCGGCCGCCTGATACAGCGCGGCGCGCCTGAGGGTTTCGGCGACGCGGTCTTCGGCAGGCACCAGGCCGCGCAGGTAGACATCGGTGCGCGCATTGATGAACAGGTTCACGTTACGTCGATCGGCCACCTGGCGCGCGGTTTCAATCTTGCGTACCAGCAACTGCGGCGGCGAGGAACCGTCTTCGATATTGATCCCCACCGCGCCGGCGGCGATCACCGCGTCAACCACCTGTGCCACCCGTTCCAGGTCATCGGAGTAACCGGCCTCGATGTCCACGGTCAGCGGCACCGAAATGACCCGGGCAATCGACTCGACGGTCGAGACCAGGCGCTCAAGGGGCAGGGTGTTACCGTCCGGATAGCCATGCACCCAGGCCACCGCGGCGCTGCTGGTGGCCACCGCCTTGTTGCCCAGTTGCTCCACCAGTCGCGCCCCGGCGGCATCGGCGACGTTGGTGAGGATCAGCAGACCCTCGTGATGCAGTTGGTGCAGTTGATTGTCGAGCCTGTCCATCGAGTTTTCTTCCTTATGAAAAGCCTGTGGGGGGATCAGAGCGTCAACTGCTCCGTGAGCTGCACCGCAGCGTTTTCCAGCCTGAGCAGAAACGCCTTGCGCGGCTGGCCTCCAGCGTAGCCGGTCAGCGAGCCGTCGGCGCCGATCACGCGGTGGCACGGCACGACAATCGATAAGCGGTTATGCCCGTTGGCCAGGCCTACCGCCCGACTGGCACCGGGCTTGCCCAACGTCGCCGCAAGGGTGCCGTAGGTGGTGGTCTGGCCGTAGGGGATCTTCGCCAGTTCCGCCCAGACGCGGCGGGAGAACTCGCTGCCGGGCATGTGCAGTGCAACGCTGAACTCAGTCAGCGTCCCGGCGAAATACGCCGACAATTGCGCTTCGATCTGCTGCAAATGGGTGTTGTGCCCCGGGGCCACGGCATAACCGAAACGGTTTTGCAGCGCTTCGATCGACGGGGTCAGTGAGGCCTGATCGAGAAACTCCAGCAGCACCAGGCCGCGCCGTTCGGCCATGGCGATCATCGGCCCCAGCGGGGTGGTCAGGCGGGTGAACAGCAGCGGCTCGCTGTTGGCCGCGCGACCCGGGGTGATGTGAAACGACTTTTGAAAGGCATCGCGAAAGCCGCTCAGGGACTCGTAACCGGAATCGAAAGCGACGGCGTCGATGGAGTCGCCCTGTTTGATCCCGCCCAACGCAGTGCCCAGGCGCCGGGCGCGTAGCCACGCGTGGAAGGTCATGCCGAAATGCTGCTTGAACCAGCGACGCAGTTTCAGCGGCTCGATGCCTGCGGTCAGTAGCTGGGTGTCGGTCCAGCGTTGCTCCGGGTTGGCGTCTACCGATTTGAACAGCTTCTGCACCCAGTCCGGTGCGCTGGCGGCAGTGTCCAGCGGCTTGCAGCGCAGGCAGGCGCGGTAGCCCGCCGCCAGGCATTGCTCGGCGTTGGCAAAGAACTCGACGTTCTCCGGCTTCGGGCTGCGGGCGGTGCAGCCGGGGCGGCAGAAGATGCCGGTGGTCTTGACCGCCGTGAAGAACACGCCCTCGTAGGAGGTGTCTCGTTCGAGCATGGCGCGAACCATCTCGGTGCGGGGCGGGAGCAGCGTTTTTTGTAGGTTCATGGGCGCAGCATAGAGGGCGTCATGGGGGACCTCCACCGGAAAATCGACAGCGAATTCGGGACTGGAAATTGATCTCACTCTGTGGGAGCGGCGGTGCGGCGATCCGACTTGCTCGCGAAGGCGTAGTGTCAGTCACCTCAATGTCGAATGACACGACGCCTTCGCGAGCAAGCCCGCTCCCACATTAAGCAAGTGCAAATCCTTCAGGCGCGGCGCGCCATCAGGAGTACCGAAGCCGCCGCCGACAGCAACCCGGCGCAGCAGCGGTTGAACAGGCGCTTGCCGGACGGCCGGGCGAACCAGCGGCGCATGTGCAGGCCCATGTAGGCATAGGCGCCGATGGCGATCCATTCCAGCACCAGGAACAGCGCGCCCAACACCATGAACTGCGGCGCAATGGCCTGGGTCGAGTCGACGAATTGCGGCAGGAACGCGGTGAAGATCAGGATCGCCTTGGGGTTGCCGGCCGCCACCAGGAACTCCTGCCGGGCCAGTGCCAAGGTGCCCGCTGGCGCGGTGGTGAGTTCGTTCTCGACACCGGGATCGGCACGCCACAATTGCCAGGCGAGGTAGAACAGGTACGCCGCACCCAGGATCTTGATGGCGTAGAACAACAGCTCGGAGGTTTGCAGCACCACCGCCAACCCCGCCGAGGCCAGGGTGATCATCCCGGCGAACGCCAGCAACCGGCCGATGCCGGCCACGCACGCGGTGCGGTAGCCATAGCGGGTCGAATTGCTGACCGACAGCAGGTTGTTCGGGCCGGGTGCCATGTTGAGGGCGAAGCAGGCCGGCAGAAACAGGGTGAGGGTGGCGAGGTCCATGGTCGGCTCCTGAAGCAAGAGCGCTATTTTTATCACAGCCCGGCGGTGGTCAGACCCATACAGTGATGGGCGTAAACCACCGTATCAGGGCTATTTGGCGAATTTTTTCGCCCCGGCGACGCACAGGATCACCGCGACGGTCACACCCAGCATGCCGAGGCTGACCTGTTCATGCAGCAGGGTCGCCGCCAGGGTCAACCCGAAAAACGGCTGCAGCAACTGCAATTGTCCAACGGCGGCGATGCCCCCTTGCGCCAGGCCGCGATACCAGAACACGAAACCGATCAGCATGCTGAACAGCGAGACGTAAGCCAGGCTGAACCAGGCCGGCGTGCTGATGCCGCTGAACGAAACCGGCATGCGCATCCAGCTGAGCAGCGCCACGACCGGCAGCGACAGCACCAGCGCCCAGGAAATCACCTGCCAGCCACCGAGGGTGCGCGACAGCTTCGCGCCTTCGGCATATCCCAGGCCACAGGCAAGGATCGCCAGCAGCATCAGGATGTCGCCCTGCGGGGAGGCGCTCAGCCCTTGGGACAGGGCAAAGCCGACCACCAACAGGCTGCCCAGCACCGAGAAAATCCAGAACGCCGCCCTTGGCCGTTCGCCGCCGCGCAGCACGCCAAACACCGCCGTCGCCAGGGGCAACAGGCCGACGAAGACGATGGAGTGCGCGGACGTCACGTATTGCAGCGCCAAGGCCGTCAGCAGGGGGAAACCGATGACCACGCCGAGGGCGACTATGATCAGCGGGACCAGTTGCTGGCGCGCCGGGCGTTTTTCCTTGAATACCCCCAGCAGGCACAGCGCCAGGACCGCCGCGATGGTCGCCCGCGCAACCGTCAGGAACACCGGGTCGAATTCCAGCACCGCCACCCTGGTCGCCGGCAGCGAGCCGCTGAAAATCACCACACCGATCAGTCCGTTGATCCAGCCGCTGGTACTGTTTTCCAGCGTCCGGTGTTGCAGGTTCGAAGTCCGTTCCATTTGGCTCACGCTCATTGTCTGATTGCACGAAACCCATCGTATGAGCGAGTATCGATACAATCAAAAAATTGTCATGGATACATCTCGACATGCCTCGATCCCGTTATAAAACGCTGGTGGATGCCTTTGCCGCCGACATCCGTTCCGGGTGTTTGCCGCCGGGCACGCGCCTGCCGACGCACCGGCAACTGGCAACCGAGCACGGCCTGGCGCTGGTCACCGCCAGCCGGGTCTATGCCGAGCTGGAAGGCATGGGCCTGGTCAGTGGCGAAACCGGTCGCGGGACCTTTGTCAGGGAGACCTCGCTGCCGCCGGGGCAGGGCATTTCGCAGCACGTGGTGGCGGCGGGGATGATTGACCTCAATTTCAACTATCCGTCATTGCCCGGCCAGGCCGACCTGCTGCGCCATGCCTTGCGTCAACTGGCGTTGTCCGGTGACCTGGAGGCGCTCCTGCGTTACCAGCCCCACGCGGGGCGCCTGCATGAGCGGGCTTCGGTCGCCCGTCATCTGGCCGAGCGCGGGCTGAACGTGCCGGCCGAACAGGTGTTGATCGTCAGCGGTGCCCAGCATGGCCTGGCGGTGACGCTGATGACGCTGCTCAAGCCCGGCGATGTCATCGCCGCTGATGCGCTGACCTACCCCGGTTTCAAGACGCTGGCCGAAACCCTGCATCTGGAAGTCTTGCCCATTCCGGTCACGGATACCGGGCCTGATCTGCCGGCCTTGGCAAAACTCTGTCGCAGCCGATCGGTGCGCGCCGTTTATTCGATGCCGACCTTGCATAACCCGCTGGGCTGGGTGATGGACGCCGATCAGCGCGAGCAACTGGTGGCGATAGCGCGCCAGCACGACCTGACGATCATCGAGGACGCCGCCTACGCGTTCCTGGCCGAAAACGTACCGCCACCCCTGGCCGAACTGGCGCCGGAGAGAACGGTGTACGTGTCCGGTCTGTCGAAGAATATCGCCACCGGCTTGCGCGTCGGCTTTATTGCCGCGCCCGTGCAATGGATCGCCGCCTTCGAACGCACCATCATGGCGACCACCTGGAACACCCCCGGCGTGATGACCGCCATCGCCACGGCCTGGCTCGACGATGACACCGTCCTCCAGCTGGAAGCGCAAAAACGTGCGGACGCCCGGGCCAGGCAAACCCTGGCCCGTGAGGTGTTGGCGGGACTCAGGACCGTCAGTCACCCGAATTCCTACTTCATCTGGTTGCCGTTGGCGGAAGACGCCCGGGCCGACCAGATCGCCATGGCGCTGATGCGCGAGCAAGTGTCGGTGTCGCCGGCCGAGCCCTTTGCGATTTCAGCCCACGTGCCCCACGCGATACGCCTGGCGTTGGGCTCGGTGGACATGGACTCGCTGCGCATTGCCCTGGGCAAAGTGAAAAGCGTCGTCGGTTATTACTCATAGCGCTGCAGGGCAGTTTTGTTCAATACGCGAGCCGCTCGGCTCTTTACCTTGAGGGCCTTGTTCAACTCGATGGAAGAAGGTGTGCAATGAGTCTGATGATGTCCATGGCGGCGTTTGCGCTGGTCGCGTCCATCACCCCGGGGCCGGTCAATATCGTGGCGTTGAGTTCCGGCGCGCGGTTTGGCTTCCGGGCCAGCCAGCGTCACGTGGCCGGAGCCACGCTGGGGTTTGTCCTGTTGTTGGTGCTGATGGGGCTGGGCCTGCATGAATTGTTGCAACAGTGGCCGGCGTTGACCCAGGGAGTGCAATGGGCCGGCGTAGCCTTTCTGTTGTACATGGCCTTCAAGCTGGCGGCTGACAATGGGCAGGTGCAAGCCAGTGAATCGCCAAAGGCCCCGTCGATGCTCTATGGCGCGATCATGCAATGGCTCAACCCCAAGGCCTGGTTGGCCTGCGTGGCCGGCATGGGCGCGTTTGTCGCCGATGGCGAGGCACGTCTGGTCTGGCAGTTTGCCGCGATTTATCTGGTGATCTGTTATGTGTCGGTCGGTTGCTGGGCGTATGCCGGGACGTTTTTGCGCGGCTTCCTGAACAACCCGGTGGGGATGCGGTTGTTCAATCGGGTCATGGCGGCGTTGTTGGTGGTGAGTGCGGTGTATCTGGTGTTGCCATAGCTGCAATCAACACCGGTTTTGTGGCAAGAAAGTACTTTGTGGCGAGGGGGCTCGCCCCCGTTCGGCGGCGTAGCCGTCGTAAATCCTGCATGCAGAGTATGTCTGAAAGAGCGCCGAGGGCCGCTTCGCAGCCCAACGGGGGCAAGCCCCCTCGCCACAGGGGAGAGTCAGGTTCAAGAGCATCTTTGCCAAGAGGTATTGTGCTGCCTCACCCCCGATACTGCCCCGGTGTCGCCGCCAGATGCTGTTTGAACGCCCGTTGAAAATGCGCCTGATCGGCGAACCCCGCTTCCAGTGCCACGTCCGCGATCAGCTTGCCGCTGCGCAATTGATCCCGGGCGAACTGGATGCGCCGGTTCACCAGGAATGCGTGGGGTGTCATGCCGTAATGCTGTTTGAAGGCGCGTATCAGGTAGGACGGTGACAATTGCGCGGCCTCGCAAATGTCTTCGAGCCTGAGGGTTTGGGTGCAGTGGTCGCGGATGTAATCGGCGGCACGCTCGAGCTTGAAATTGGGTTCGCGCAGCGGCTGATCGACCGGGTTGAGTCGTAGCTGCACGTCAGTGAAAAACTCCACGGCCACGCTGTGCTTGCGCAGGACATCCTGCTGTGGGTCGACCAGCACTTCATACAAGCCTGCGAGGCCGGCAAACAGGTTGGCATCGCGCGTATGGGTCGCGGAAAAACGGCGAAACGCCGCGTTATCGCTGAACCCGAGCTGGTGCTGCAAATCGGTCAGCCACGGCGTATCGACGTACAGCATCAGGTACGACCAGGGCTGGTCTTCGATCGGGTTGCAGGCGTGGACGTCGCCGGGGTTCATCAGCACCACCGTGCCGGCGCTGACCTCGAATGCTGACTGCTCATGGAGATAGGTGCTGCGCCCGGCGGTGATCGCACCGATGGAAAAGTGCTCGTGGGCGTGCCGGGTGTAGCAGACCTCGCGCCCGTCGGCGATTGCGCGGGCTTCGATGAAGGGCAGGGCGTCATCGCGCCAGAAGCGCGGGGCCTTGTCGGCGTTCTTGGCAACGGCGTGCTTCATGCTCACTCCTCGGCAGGTCAGCGTCCGAGTGTATTAGCTCTCGCCGTCAAAGGCTCGTTGCAGTGTGGCGATATCGAGTTTTTTCATTTGCATCATCGCCTGCATGGCCCGTTGGGACTTTTTCGTGTCGGGGTCTTTGAGCATGTCCATCATCGCGACGGGGACGATCTGCCACGACAGCCCGAACTTGTCTTTCAGCCAGCCACATTGCTGGGCCTCGGGCGCGCCACCGGCCGACAGGTTGCCCCAGTAATGGTCGACTTCTTCCTGGCTCAGGCAATTGACCTGAAACGAAACCGCCTCAGTGAACTTGAACAGGGGGCCGCCGTTGAGGCCGGTGAAACTCTGGCCGTCGAGTTCGAAGCTGACGGTCATGACCGAGCCTTCGGGCCGGCCGTGGAATTCGAAACCGGCGTGGCCGTAATGGGTGACGGCGGTGATTTTCGAATGGTCGAAGATCGAACAATAGAACTTCGCCGCTGCTTCGGCCTGATCGTCGAACCACAGGCAGGGCGTGAGTTTTTGTACGCGTTGCATGGCGGGCACTCCTCGGCAGGTTATGCATGCAGGAATACAGCGTAGCCAGCCTGAGTGGGGTCGGCAGTACCGTAGATCGCCAAACAGCCGTTTCAGGGCGCGATCAGAACGCCCATCGGGTGGTGAGTTGCACGGTGCGCGGTTCGCCATAAAACCCGGTGCCGAAGTTGCCCAGCCCGGTGTAGTAGGTTTTGTCGAACAGGTTCTTCACGTTCAGCGTAGCGCTCAGGTGCTCGTTGAAGCGATAGCGCGCCATCGCGTCCACCAGGGCGTAGCCCGGTTGGGTGATCGTCGTGTACTGACCGAAGTTCACCGTATCGGCGGGGTCGGGACGGAACACCTTGCCGAAGAATTCGCTTTGCCAGTTCACGCCGGCGCCGACGGTGAGCCTGTCCCACGCACCTGGCAGGCGGTAGGTGCTGAAGACCCGCACCAGCTGTTCCGGTGCCGTGGTTTGCAGCACCGAACCGTAGACGTAATCACCCTGGGCATCGCGGGTGTGGTTGTAGGTGTAGCCGGCCGACAGGTTCCAGCCGTCGCGCAACTCGCCGGCCAGTTCGAACTCGAAGCCTTGGGTGGTGGCGCCCTGGACGGCGCGGTACACCGACTCGGTATCAACGCCGCTGACATATTCGGCGATGTTGTCCTGTTCGATGCGGTACAGGGCGAAGCTGGCGTTCAGGCGTCCGCCAAAGTATTCGGCCTTGATGCCCGCTTCAAGACTTTTGCCCTGTACCGGATCGAGCAGTTGCCGGTTGGCGTCCTTGCACATTTGCGGCTGATAGATGCTGGTGTAGCTGGTGTACACCGACCAGGTGTCGTCGAGATCATAGACAAGCCCGGCGTAAGGCGTGACGACACCGCTCTGGCGATAGCTGTCGCGCAGGTCGGCGCTGTGCGGATCGCTGTAGTCCAGGTCGTCGTGTCCGCTGAAGTTACTGACGCGCGCGCCGAGGATCAGCGCCAGGTCGTCGACGGGTTTGAGTCGGGCGGCCAGGTAGGCACCGGTCTGGCGCTGGACGATGTCGTCGGTGCCCACCCGCGGGATCTCGGGTTTGGCAAACTCGCCGCGCCAATCGAAGATGCTGCCGTCCACCGGCGGGTACACCGAACCGTACACCGGGATGTCCTGGCGCGTGTTCATCGACATGAACCCGGCGATCAGTTCGTGCTCGCGACCTGCCAGGGTGAACGGACCGCTCAGGTTGACGTCGATGTTGTCCTGCACCTGGTCGCCCTTGAACTTGCCCATGTACATGAACATGCCGTCACCGCTGACCGGGTCCGGGTTGCCGCCACTGGCGGAGGCGAGGAAGGTATCGTGCTGGCGGTGCTTGCGGTCGTAGCTGACCTTGAGTGTCCAGTCATTGGCCAGTTGTTGCTGCACGTTGGCGAACAGCGTCTGGTTGGTGAAATCGCGACGGCTCCAGTCGGTGGCCGGGTTGAAGGAACGGGAGAAATCGGTGCGCGAGCCGTCGCTGTAGTACATCGGGAAGCCGGTCCAGCTGGCGCCCCGGGAGCGGGTGTCTTGCTGGTCGATACCGAGGGTAACCAGGGTATCCGGGGTCAAGTCGGCTTCGACAATGCCGTAGGCGATGGCCCTGGTGTTGCGGTAGTGATCGACGTAGGCGCTGCGGTCCTGATAGACCCCGACCAGACGCCCGCGCACATTTTCGCTGGCGCTCAGCGGACCGGAAATATCGCCTTCGTTGCGATAGGTGTCCCAGGAACCGACGGTGCCGCTGACCGAGGCTTTGAATGCCGGGGTCGGGCGCTTGCGAATCAGGTTGACGGTCGCCGAGGGATCACCCGCCCCGGTCATCAGGCCGGTCGCGCCCTTGATGATTTCGACGCGGTCATAGGGGGCCATGTCGGTGCTGGTGGTGCCGTAGTCGTAGACACCGTCGTAGTCGGTATTGACGCCGTCGTACTGGAAGTTGGTGATCGGCAGGCCACGACTGGAAAACTCCCAGCGCTCGCTGTCGTAGTTTTGCACGCTGATGCCGGGCGCGCGGCGCAGGGCGTCGACGATGCTGGTGGCGCCCTGGTCGTCCATGAGTTGGCGGGTGATAACCGTGACCGATTGCGGTGTTTCGCGCAGGGACAGCGGCAGGCCCGTGGCTGAAGACGTCGAGCCGACGGTGTAGGAATGAGAGTCTTCGCTGATGGTCCCGGGTGCCTGCCCGGAAATGTTGGTCGCCCCCAGTTCCAGCGCTTCGGGTGCCATAGGGGCGGCGTGCAACACATACCCGCCGTTCCCCTGGCGTTGTGCTTGCAGGCCGCTGTCTTGCAGCAGTCGTTGCAACGCTTGCTGCTGACTGTAGACACCGTTGAGGCCAGGGCTGCGTTTGCCGGCAGCGAGTTCATTGTGTCCGGCGAGAAAGATCCCGGCCTGTTCGGCAAAGCGGTTGAGTACGCTCACCAGCGATCCGCCGGCGATTGCGTAATGGCGTGTCTGGCTGCCGGGTTGTTCGCTATCGACCAGAGGGGCGGCTTGACTGCGGGACACGTCCAGACCCGGCAGGAGCACCGCCAGCGCCAGCACCAGCGGATGCAAGGCGAAGCGCTGGCGAGTAAGGGTGGCGCGCGGCATGGTGTTCCCGGAAGTCGGATCAATCTGCATTCGTAGTGCTTGAAGGATTAACCGAGCGAAAAAGGCAAAAGGGAACCGACGCGCCGGAAAAAAACCTCATCAGGTTTTCGGGCCTACGTTGACCCACCACTCCAGCGGCTTCTGCACCCGTACCGGCAATGCCGCTTCCAGTAGGCGCAAGGCCTGGTCGGTGTCCTTGAGCGGGAACGCACCCATCACCGGCAGCCCGGCCACCGCCGGGTCACAGCCCAGATGCCCGGGGCGATAGCGGCTCAGTTCTTCGAGCAACTGCCCCAGCGGCAGGTTGTCCGCCAGCAACAGGCCGCGGCGCCAGGCTTCGCGGCCGGCCGACGCAGCGGTCGGTGTCGGCGTGTGGTCTTGTGTAAAACACAGCTGCTGTCCGGCCTTGACCACCTGCACCTGACCCTGGGTGGTGCGGACTTCAACGGCGCCTTCGTAGACATTCAACAGCGTTTGCCGGTCTTCCTGGCGCACGCTGAAACGCGTACCCAGCGCGCGCAGGCGGCCCTCGACGGTTTGCACCAGCAGCGGGCGACTGGTGTCGCTGGCGGTGTCGATCAACACCTCTCCGGCCTGCAACAGCAATAACCGTTGTGCGGTGTCGAAACGTACATCCAGCGCACTGAGGGCGTTGAGCCAGATCCGACTGCCGTCGCTGAGGCGGGCTTCCCGGGTTTCGCCGGTGCCGGTGGAGAGGTCGGCGGTCCATCGGGTCAGGGTCAGCGGCAGGGCGCCTTGCCGCCATGCGCTCCAGCCGAGCCAACTGCCCGACACCAGGACCAGCAGGCTCTTGACCGTCTGGCGGCGGCTGATGGAAGCGCGGCCGCTGTTGCGTAACACCTGGCCGGCCGCTTGTTGATGAGTGTCCTGCAGCGCGGCAAAGCGCTGGCTCACACGCTCGACATAGTGCCACGCGGCCTGATGCTCGCCGCTTTGCGCCAACCAGGCTTGCCAATGCTCGCGTTCCTGTTCGCTGGCGTGGTGATCGTTGAGTTGCACGTACCAGCTTGCCGCCTGTTCGAGGCTGGCGTGGCTGATGGCGCTAGTGGCGGCGCGGGTCATTGAATCAGCAGGCCGTCGAGTTCGGCTTCGAGCATTGCGCAATGCATCAGCGCCTGGGCCAGGTACTTTTTCACCATGCGCTCGCTCACGCCGATTTCTTCGGCAATGTTTCGGTAGGGCAGCCCATGCACCTGCGCCAGAACGAACGCATCACGCACCCGCTGGGGCAAGCGCTGCAACATGGCATCCACTTCGTACAGGGTTTCGACGATGATCGCCCGCTGCTCCGGCGAAGGCTGGACGGCCTGGGGCTGCGCGGCCAGGGTCTCGAGCCAGGCCTGTTCCAGCTGGCGACGACGCCAGTGGTCAATGCACAGGCCTCGGGCGATGGTCGCCAGGTAAGAGCGTTCGTGGGTTTCCCCGTCAAACACCTGAGGACGGTTGAGCACCCGGATGAAGGTGTCTTGGGCCAGGTCTGCGGCATCGAACGCATTGTTCAAGCGTCGGCGCAGCAACGCGTGCAGCCAGTGGTGGTGGCTGGCGTAGAGGTTCTGGACGCAGGAGGAGTCGGCAACCGTCATCGTGAGCACATGTCCATGGGCGATCCGCACAATTGTGTAAATAAGAATTGATCGCGATTAAAGCAAAAGGCTTATGACTGTGCAAATGATATTGGTTTGCTTTTATCAGGGTTGACCCGGGTTAGAATGAGCTTGCAGTCGATATGACTCATGTGTGAGTCATAAGGACTATTTTTTCTATGAGTCAAATTGACTGCGATATTCTTATATTATTGATTTACAGGGGTATTTATCGTTGGCACGAAACATGATGTAGGTTGCGTATAACTGAACGCCTTCAGGAAAACGCAAAATGTCCGACTTCTTAAGCAACCTTCATGGATATTGCCAGAGCCCAAGCCTGCTTCAGGTGGTGGCTTGATGCGTAAGCTTGGCGCTGCAGCGCTTTTCAGTGTTGGTTTTCGCCCGTTCTTTCTGGCCGGAGCCGGGTTCGCCACCCTCGCCGTGGCGGTCTGGGCACTGTGGCTGTACGGCCGTTTACCCGAAGCGCAACCCGTGGGTGGCATGCTGGCCTGGCATCGACATGAAATGCCGTTCGGATTTGCCGCGGCTATCATTGCCGGGTTCCTCCTGACCGCGGTGCCGAACTGGACAGGTCGGCCGGGGCTCAAGGGCTGGCCGCTGATCGGCCTGGTGCTGGTGTGGCTGCTGGCGAGACTGGCCTGGTGGCTGCCGATGCCTGCGTTCTTGCTGCTGGCCTTGCAGGTGCCTTTTCTGCCGCTGCTGGCGTGGGCGTTGGGGCGCGACCTGGTGGCTGCGGGCAAGCGCGAGAATTATCCGATTCTGTTGATGGTCTCGCTGCTGGCCGGGTGTCAGGCGTTGACGTTGCTGGGGATTGCCATTGATGACGGCAACCTGCAGCGGCATGGCGTGCTGGCCGCCCTTTGGCTGGTCGGTGCGCTGATGAGCGTGATTGGCGGGCGGGTGATTCCGTTCTTTATCCAGCGCGGCTTGAACCGCCCGGCAACGGCTGTGGCCCATCCGTTGCCGGGCAAGGTGCTGCTGGTCAGCGCCATGCTGGCGGCGGCGTCCTTTGCCGCCGGTTTGAATGACGTGCCCCGTGTGTGGCTGGCACTGCTGTTTGCGTTGATCAGCGCTTTGCATCTGCTGCGCCTGTGGCGTTGGCGTGACCGCGGCCTGTGGCGCGTGCCGCTGCTGTGGTCGCTGTACCTGGCTTACGCCTGGCTCGCCGTGGCGACGCTGGCCATGGCGCTGTGGCACCTGGGCTGGCTGGCGCAACAAAGCCTGGCCACCCACGCGCTGGCCGTCGGCGGTATCGGCGGGTTGATTCTGGCGATGATCGCGCGGGTCAGCCTGGGGCATACCGGGCGTTTGCTGCAGCCGTCCGGGGCAGTAGTTGCGGGGTTTGTCCTGGTGTTGCTGGCGGGGGCGTGCCGGGTAGGGCTGGTGCCTTTTTCCAGTCTCGGATTGGCGCTGTCGGCGTTGCTGTGGTGTAGCGCTTTTGCGCTGTTCGTCTGGCGCTACACCGGGATTTTATTGGGGCCAAGGCTCTAGCGAAGGGTTCCAGGGCCGCCCATCGAGGCGGCCTTTGCATGACCGGTGGTCGATGCACCAAGGTCTGGCGGCAAATCTGCGCTTAGCTGAAGGGATAACCCGAGGCGCGCGCAGGTTGTAAAAGGCTGCAGCGACGCCCCTTCAGATCACCGTGAGTCTGAGGAACCGCGCCATGCTCACCCTGAACATCAATGGCCAGGATCAGGAGCTGGATGTCCCCGCTGACATGCCGTTGCTCTGGGTCTTGCGCGATGTCGCTCACCTCACCGGCACCAAGTTCGGTTGCGGCATGGCCCAATGCGGCGCCTGCACGGTGCACGTTGACGGCGCGCCGCTACGCGCCTGCATCACACCGGCCACCGCCGTCGCCCATGGACAAAAGATTCTCACCATCGAGGGCCTGTCGGCGGACGGCTCGCATCCGGTGCAACAGGCCTGGGCGGAACTCGACGTGGTCCAGTGCGGCTACTGTCAGTCCGGGCAGATCATGTCGGCGGCAGCATTGCTGGCGAAAATTCCCAAACCGACCGACAGCGACATCGATCAGGCGCTGTCCGGCAACATCTGCCGCTGCGGCACTTACCCGCGGATTCGCGCGGCGGTCAAGCGCGCCGCCGAGCTGGGTTGAGGTGGCCATGAACAGCATCAACGGGTTATCGCGCCGTGGTTTTCTCAAGGGCAGTGCTGTGCTGGGCGGAGGGCTGGTGGTGGCGTTTGTCATGCCCGGCGCCCACCGGTTCGCCATGGGCGCGGAGAATCAGGGCAACGTGTTTGCCCCCAACGCTTTCCTGCGTATTGGCAATGACAACAGCGTCACCGTGTTGCTCGGCCATTCGGAAATGGGCCAGGGCATCTGGACCGGCCTGACCATGCTGATTGCCGAAGAACTGGACGCCGACTGGTCGAAGATCCGCGTCGAACATTCCCCGGCATCGGCCGCCGACTACGGTATGCCCGGGTTTGGCGGGATGCAGATCACCGGCGGCTCGACCTCGACCTGGATGGAATTCGATCGCTATCGTCAGGCCGGCGCGGCGGCGCGCTTGATGTTGATCGATGCCGCAGCCAAGCGTTTCAACGTCGCTACATCGCAGATTCATACAGAGTCGGGCGTGGTGGTTGCCGGTGAGCATCGCGCCACCTACGGCGAGTTGGCCGATGACGCCGGACAGCTGCCACCGCCGGACCCGGCCTCGATCAAACTCAAGGACGCGAAAGACTGGCGGCTGATCGGTAAACCCACAAAACGTCTGGACACACCGGAGAAAATCACCGGCCGGGCGAAATTCGGCATGGACGTGCAGTTCGATGGGCTGATGACGGCGATGGTCGCCCGTTCGCCCACCTTCGGCGGCAGTGTCAAATCCTTTGAAGGCGCCGAGGCGCTGGCGATTCCCGGCGTGCACAAAGTGGTGCAAGTGCCGACGGGCATTGCGGTGATTGCCGATCATTACTGGGCGGCGAAGCTGGGGCGCGATGCGCTGAAAGTCGAGTGGAACCCGGGGCCGAACGCGGGGCTCAATAGCCGGGCGCTGCTGGAAAGCTTCCGCAAGCTCGCCGCCACCCCCGGCCTGAACGCTGGCAAGGCGGGCGATACCCCGGCTGCGCTGGCGAAAGCGGCCAAGACCATCGACGCCGAATACAGTGTGCCTTACCTGGCCCATGCGCCGATGGAACCGCTCAACTGCACCGTGAGCATCAGCAAGGACAAGTGCGAAATCTGGACCGGCACCCAGTTCCAGACCCTGGACCAGATGGTCGCCGGGCAAATCACCGGGCTCAAACCCGAACAGGTCGAGATCCATACCGAGTTTCTCGGCGGCGGCTTCGGGCGCCGGGCCAATCCGACCTCGGACTTCGTCAGCGAAGCGGTGCATGTCGCCAAGGCAGCCGGTATGCCGGTGAAAACCGTGTGGGCGCGGGAGGACGACATCCGCGGCGGCTATTACCGTTCGGCGTTCCTGCACCATGCGCGTATCGGGCTGGGCGCTGACGGCCTGCCGCTGGCCTGGAAGCATGTGATGGTCGGGCAGTCGATCATGGCCGGGACCTCGCTTGAAGCGAGCATGGTCAAGGACGGGATCGACAAGACCTCGGTCGAGGGCGTGGCCGACAGCCCCTACATTGGAGGGCTGGCCAATCACCAGATCGAACTGCACTCGCCGAAAACCGGGATCAGCGTGCTGTGGCTGCGTTCGGTGGGACACACCCACACCGCGTTTGTCATGGAGTCGCTGATCGATGAACTGGCCACGGCGGCCGGGAAGGATCCGGTGGAGTACCGGCGCACCTTGCTCAAGGACCATCCGCGTCACCTTGGAGTGTTGAACCTGGCGGTGGAGAAGGCCAACTGGAAGGCGCCGCTGCCCGATGGCCATGCCCTGGGTGTGGCGGTGCATGAATCCTTCGGCAGCTACGTGGCCCAGGTGGCCGAGGTGTCCCAGGACAATCTCGCCATCCGCGTGCACCGGGTGGTGTGTGCGGTGGATTGCGGCATTGCGGTCAATCCGCAGAGCATCGCCGCGCAGATGGAGTCGTGCATCACCTTTGGCCTGAGCTTCGCCTTGCACAGCAAGCTGACGCTCAAGGACGGGCAGGTGGTGCAGTCCAACTATCACGACTATCAGGTGCTGCGGCTCAACGAAATGCCGGTGGTCGAAGTGCATATCGTGCCCAGCAATGAGAAACCCGGCGGTATCGGCGAAACCGGTGTGCCACCCACGGCGCCGGCGGTGGCCAACGCGGTGTTTGCCCTGACCGGGCAGCGCCTGCGCGAGCTGCCCTTGCAGCTGTCTGGGGTGTGAGATGAAACGTCATCACTGGTTGCTTGGGGCGGTGATTCTGATCTGTCTTGCAGCCTACGCGTCGCACGTGTTCGCCGATGACCGCGAGGCCTTGCAGGCGTTCGACACCGTGCAGAAGGTCTTCCAGAGCTCGCGTTGCCAGAACTGCCACATTCCCGGAGATTCGCCGCTGCAATTCGATGCCGGTGTGCCTCACGCCATGAATGTCGTGCGTGGCATGGACGGCAAGGGCGCGGCCGGGTTGCCCTGTGCAACCTGCCATGGGCAAAGCAATCCACCTGCCAGTTATGGTCCTCATGCGCCACCCGGGGCGCCACACTGGAGCCTGCCGCCGGCAGCGCAGCGGATGGCCTGGATCGGCCTGCCGGCCGACCGTCTGTGCGCGATGATCAAGGATCGCGCCAGCAACGGCGACCGGGATTTCGCCGCGCTGATCAAGCACGTCAGCGACGACAAGCTAGTGCTGTGGGGCTGGAATCCGGGCGGCAATCGCGCGCCGGTGCCGGTGCCGCACGACATCTTCGTCAGCCAATTCAAACGCTGGGCCGACGCCGGAGGGCCGTGCCCGGTGGCGGGTAGCTGACCAACGGCACGCTTGCAGGGAGTCAATGCGGGTATGGGCGACTCTAACGTGCATACCTGCAATGGGAGTGAACGATGTTGATCTCAGGCAAAACGGGCAAATCGGGTCGTTCCGCGAGCCCGTTGCTCACGCCACAGCAAGAACGGGAGCGGCTGCGTGAAATGGCGCGCCAGGCCGAGCGAGAGCTGGCAGGCGTGCAAATGGCAAGCATGGATGAGCTGACGCTGCTGTCCAATCGCCATGGCTTCACCGCGCTGGCCCGGCTCGGGCTGGAGGCTTGCCGGGCGCTGGAGACGCCGGCGACGCTGCTGTACTTCTCCCTCGATGAGTTCAAGCGCATCAGCTATCTGTATGGCCGGGCCAAAGGTGACGATGCGCTCAAGACCTTCGCCGATGTCCTGCGCATCGGGTTTCGAGAAAACGATGTGGTCGGTCGGCTCGAAGGCGACCGGTTCGTGGCGCTGCTGACCGGGTCCGGCGCCGTGGAGACTGCGGCGATCAAGGCACGACTCAATGAGATACTCGACGAGCGCAACGCTGCGGCGCATCGCAGTTATGACATTCACTTCAGCGTTGTGCAGGTCGAATATGACCCGGTTGTTCATGGCTCGATCGAGGAACTGCTGGAGGAGGCCGAAAGTGTGATGAGCCGTTAGGGTTGGACTGTGTACATATCCGTTTCTTCGGTAACGGCGGCTTATGGTTTCGCCCTTACGGCGAGTTACTTTTGGCAAACGCCCCAAAAGTAACCAAAAGGTCTCGCCCCTTACGTACGGCCCCTCGCTGAGGCTCGGTGTTCCTTCGCTCCGGTATTCATCCGGGGGCATTGCCCTCCGGTCGGCTTCGCTTCGACCTACATGCAATGAGTTCGACTGCGTCGAACGGCGCTGCGCGCCTATCCCCGGATGAACACCTCCACTCAGCCTGCCGAGGGGGCGGGTAGATCAAGAGCGGCAGGCGAGCTAACGCTCGGCCTGTAGGAGCTGCCGAAGGCTGCGATCTTTTGATCTTGATCTTGATCTTGATCTTGATCTTGATTTTCCGCCCTTTCGACATTGTCAAAAATCAAACGCTGAAACTGGCTTGCCCGCGAAGGCGGCCTGACAGGCACCGCATATCCTCACTTGGCAAACAACTGCCCGATATCCTTGAATGCCTTGAACTCCAGCGCATTCCCGCAAGGATCGAACAGAAACATCGTCGCCTGTTCGCCCACCAGCCCCTGAAAACGAATCCCCGGCTCAATCACGAAGCGAGTTCCCTGTGACTTCAGCCGCTCGGCCAGTGCTTCCCACTCCGCCATCCCGAGTACCACGCCAAAGTGCGGCACCGGCACATCGTGGCCATCGACGGCATTGGTGTGGGCTGCTTCTTGCGAAGGGTTTTTCGGCGCCAGGTGAATCACCAGTTGATGGCCGAAAAAGTTGAAATCGACCCAATGGTCGCTCGACCGACCTTCTTCCAGGCCAAACACCGTGCCATAAAAGTGCCGGGCGGCGGGCAAGTCGTAGACCGGAATGGCCAGGTGAAAAGGGGACAGTTGCATCGGGCGAACCTCGGTAGTGGGGTGGGCGTGTGTTGAGTTTAGTCCTGTGCTTTTTGATTGAAAGACGATAATTTTTGCGTCGAGCTCAAATTATTTCGATCAATCGAGGCCGCCATGCTGCGAGAACTGAAAACCTTTGTTGCCGTGGCGCGTCACGGCACTTTCGCCGCGGCCGGCATGCACATCGGCCTGACGCAGTCGGCCGTAAGCGCGCAGATTCGCAACCTGGAACAGGCCCTGGGCTTCCGTCTGTTCGATCGCACCGGCCGTCAGGCGCTGCTCAATGCGGCGGGGCAGCGTGCGTTGCCGATGGCCAGGGAAATGCTCGAAACCTTCAACCGCATGGCGGTCAGTGACGATGTCAGCGCGTACCGTGGCGAGTTGAAAATCGGCGCGGTGGCGACCGTCCAGACCGGGTTGCTGCCTCAGGCGCTGCTGCGATTACGCCAGCAGGCACCCTTGCTGGAGCCCAGGCTGGTGCCGGGTGTGTCACTGAACCTGTTGAGTCAGGTGGACACCGGGGAAGTGGACCTGGCGATCCTGATCAAGCCGCCATTCGAACTGCCCAAGGAGTTGTCCGCGCAGGTGATACGCCGGGAGCCGTTCGTGCTGATCGTACCGGCGGACCTGGACGGTGATGATCCGTTGCAACTGCTCGCCGAGCACCCGCATGTGCGCTACGACCGCAATTCGTTTGGCGGGCGACTGGTGACGCGTTTTTTGCGCGAACAGCAGATCGAAGTGCACGGGGCACTGGAGCTGGATGAACTGGAGGCCATTGTCAAAATGGTTGAGTGTGGGTTGGGGATTTCGTTGTTGCCGCAGGCGGGGTTGTGGCTGGAGCATGGGGCGAAGGTCAGGGTGATCCGCTTAGGCGAGCTGACCTTCTATCGAGAAATTGTCTTGTTGCAGCGCTACAGCCAGCGTAATCAGGCGATTCAGCGGTTGTTTGCCCAATGCCTGACGCCGGTAGCTGACTGAACATAACCCCCTGTGGGAGCGAGCTTGCTCGCGATGGCGGAATGACATTCACCATTGATGTCGACTGACAGATTGCTATCGCGAGCAAGCTCGCTCCCACAGGGGATTGCATCAGGCCTGAAATTACGGGCATAAAAAACCCGCCAAAAAGAGGCGGGTTTTTTATGCTGACCGAAGATTACTCTTCGAGGCTGCCCATGGCCGTGGTGTTGAAGCCACCGTCCACGTACATGATTTCACCGCTGATGCCGGACGCCAGGTCCGAGCACAGGAAGGCGCCGGCGTTGCCGACTTCTTCGATGGTGACGTTGCGGCGCAGCGGAGTTTGCGCTTCGTTGGCGGCCAGCATCTTGCGGAAGTTCTTGATGCCGGAAGCGGCGAGGGTGCGGATCGGGCCTGCCGATACGCAGTTGACGCGAGTACCGTCCGGGCCCAGGGAGCCGGCCAGGTAACGTACGCCGGCTTCCAGGGAAGCCTTGGCCATGCCCATCACGTTGTAGTTCGGCATGGTGCGCTCGGCGCCCAGGTACGACAGGGTCAGCAGGCTGCCGTTGCGGCCTTTCATCATTTCGCGGCCGGCCTTGGCCAGGGCCACGAAGCTGTAGGCGCTGATGTCGTGAGCGATGCGGAAACCTTCACGGGTGGTGGCTTCGGTGAAGTCGCCGTCCAGTTGGTCGCCCGGGGCGAAGCCCACGGAGTGCACGATGCAGTCCAGGCCGTCCCACTTTTTGCCCAGTTCAACGAAGACCTTGGCGATTTCTTCATCGCTGGCCACGTCGCACGGGAAGCACAGGTCAGGGTTGGAGCCCCAGCTCTGTGCGAACTCTTCGACACGACCCTTGAGTTTGTCGTTCTGATAAGTGAAGGCAAGCTCAGCGCCCTCGCGATGCATGGCGGCAGCAATGCCGGATGCGATGGACAGCTTGCTGGCGACACCGACGATCAGTACGCGCTTACCGGCGAGAAAACCCATGTGTTGCTCCTCTTTCAGGTTATTGCGCAGTGGCCGGAGCCAAAAAAGCGGCTTCCAGCAACTGCTGTGTATACGGATGTTGGGGGGCGGCAAAAATGCTTTGCGCGTCTCCCTGTTCGACCACTTGGCCATGCTTGACCACCATCAACTGGTGGCTCAGCGCTTTCACCACAGCCAGGTCATGGCTGATAAACAGATACGTCAGGTTGTACTTGGTTTGCAGCGAACGCAAAAGCTCCACTACCTGGCGTTGTACCGTGCGGTCGAGGGCCGAAGTCGGCTCGTCCAGCAAAATCAACGCCGGTTTTAACACCAATGCCCGGGCAATGGCGATTCTCTGCCGTTGCCCGCCGGAAAATTCGTGGGGGTAGCGGTGCCGGGTTTCCGGATCCAGGCCTACCTCCTTGAGTGCTGCAATGATCGCTTGTTCCTGTTCCGACTCGGTGCCCATCTTGTGAATCCGCAGGCCTTCGCCAACGATGTCGTTCACGCACATCCGCGGGCTCAGGCTGCCGTACGGGTCCTGAAACACCACTTGCATCTGCCGCCGCAGCGGCCGGACCTGTTGCTGTGTCAGGCTGTCCAGCGCCTGGCCTTCAAAGCGAATGGCGCCTTTGCTGGCGATCAGCCGCAAAATCGCCAGGCCCAGGGTCGATTTGCCGGAACCGCTTTCACCCACTATCCCCAGGGTCTGGCCCTGGGGCAGGCTGAAATTGATGCCGTCGACCGCCTTGACGTAATCCACCGTGCGCTTGAGCAAGCCTTTCTTGATCGGAAACCAGACTTTCAGGTCCTCGACCGCCAGCAAGGGCGGGCCGATCACGTTGCTTGCGGGCTTGCCGCCAGGCTCCGCTGCCAGCAGTTCCCGAGTGTACGGATGCTGCGGCGCGCGGAACAATTCTTCGCACGATGCCTGTTCGACGATGCAACCTTGCTGCATGACACATACGCGATGCGCAATTCTTCGCACAAGGTTCAAATCGTGGCTGATCAGCAGCAGCGCCATGCCCAGTCGCGCCTGCAATTCCTTGAGCAATTCGAGGATTTTCAGCTGAACGGTCACGTCCAGCGCGGTGGTCGGCTCGTCGGCGATCAGCAGTTCCGGTTCGTTGGCCAGGGCCATGGCGATCATCACCCGCTGACGCTGGCCGCCGGACAATTCGTGGGGCAGGGCCTTGAGGCGCTTGTGTGGCTCGGGGATGCCGACCATCTCCAGCAACTCCAGGGTGCGTTTGGTCGCGACCTTGCCGCTCAGGCCCTTGTGGATGCCCAGCACTTCGTTGATCTGCTTTTCGATCGAGTGCAGAGGGTTGAGCGAGGTCATCGGCTCCTGGAAGATCATCGCAATCCGGTTGCCACGAATGTGGCGGATGGTTTTTTCCTTCAGGTCCAGCAGGTTCTGCCCGGAATATTCGATGGTGCCGGAGGGATGGCGGGCGAGCGGGTAGGGCAGCAGGCGCAGGATCGAATGCGCGGTCACCGATTTACCGGAACCGCTCTCGCCGACCAGGGCCAGGGTTTCGCCGCGCTTGATGTCGAAGCTGACGCCTTCGACGGCCCGCTGACAACGATTGCCGACGACAAATTCGACGGACAGGTTGCGCACTTCGATCAGATTGTCCTGATTCATTTCACTTCCTCGGGTCGAAGGCATCGCGAGCGGATTCGCCGATGAACACCAGCAGGCTCAACATCAGGGCCAGCACCGCAAAGGCGCTGATGCCCAGCCACGGCGCCTGCAGGTTGGATTTGCCCTGGGCCACCAGTTCACCCAGCGACGGGCTGCCCGCTGGCAGACCGAAACCGAGGAAGTCCAGGGCGGTTAGTGTGCCGATGGCGCCGGTGAGGATGAACGGCATGAAGGTCATGGTCGAGACCATCGCGTTGGGCAGGATATGGCGGAACATGATCGCGCCGTTCTGCATGCCCAGGGCGCGGGCGGCGCGCACGTATTCCAGATTGCGCCCGCGCAGGAATTCGGCGCGCACCACGTCCACCAGGCTCATCCACGAGAACAGCAGCATGATCCCCAGCAGCCACCAGAAGTTGGGTTGCACGAAGCTGGCGAGGATGATCAGCAGGTACAGCACCGGCAGCCCGGACCAGATCTCCAGGAAGCGCTGCCCGGCCAGGTCCACCCAGCCGCCGTAGAAACCCTGCAAGGCCCCGGCGATCACACCGATGATCGAGCTGAGTACGGTCAGGGTCAGGGCGAAAAGCACCGAAATGCGGAAACCGTAGATCACCCGGGCCAGCACGTCGCGGCCCTGGTCGTCGGTGCCCAGCAGGTTGTCCGTCGAGGGCGGGGCCGGGGCCGGGACTTTCAGGTCGTAGTTGATGCTCTGGTAGCTGTAGGGAATCGGCGCCCACAGCACCCAGGCGTCCTTGGCCTTGAGCAGTTCGCGGATGTACGGGCTCTTGTAGTTGGCTTCCAGCGGGAATTCGCCGCCGAAGGTGGTTTCCGGGTAGCGCTTGAGCGCCGGGAAGTACCAGTTGTCGTCGTAATGCACCGCCAGCGGCTTGTCGTTGGCGATCAGCTCAGCGCCCAGGCTGGCGCCGAACAGGATCAGGAACAGCCACAGCGACCACCAGCCACGCTTGTTGGCCTTGAACAGTTCGAAGCGTCGGCGATTGAGAGGGGACAGGTTCATCTCAATGCTCCCGGCTTTCGAAGTCGATACGCGGATCGACAAAGGTGTAGGTGAGGTCGCCGATCAGTTTCACCACCAGCCCCAGCAACGTGAAGATGAACAGCGTGCCGAACACCACCGGGTAATCGCGGTTGATCGCCGCTTCGAAACTCATCAGGCCCAGGCCGTCGAGGGAGAAGATCACCTCCACCAGCAGCGAGCCGGTGAAGAAGATACCGATGAAGGCTGAAGGGAAACCGGCGATCACCAGCAGCATGGCGTTGCGGAACACGTGGCCGTACAGCACGCGGTGGTTGGTCAGGCCCTTGGCCCTGGCAGTGATCACGTACTGCTTGTTGATCTCGTCGAGGAAGCTGTTTTTGGTCAGCAGGGTCATGGTTGCGAAGTTGCCGATCACCAGCGCGGTCACCGGCAGCGCCAGGTGCCAGAAGTAGTCGAGGATCTTGCCGCCCATACTCAGTTCATCGAAGTTGTTCGAGGTCAGCCCGCGCAACGGGAACCAGTCCAGATAACTGCCGCCGGCGAACACCACGATCAACAGGATGGCGAACAGGAACGCCGGGATCGCGTAGCCGACAATGATCGCCGAGCTGGTCCAGACGTCGAAATGGCTGCCGTGTCGCGTGGCCTTGGCGATCCCCAGCGGGATCGACACCAGGTACATGATCAGGGTGCTCCACAGCCCGAGGGAGATCGAGACCGGCATCTTTTCCTTGATCAGGTCGATGACCTTGGCGTCGCGAAAGAAGCTGTCGCCGAAATCCAGCGACGCATAGTTCTTGACCATGATCCACAAGCGTTCCGGCGCCGATTTGTCGAAGCCGTACATGTGCTCGATTTCCTTGATCAGCGCCGGGTCCAGGCCCTGGGCGCCGCGATAGGCGGAACCTGCCACCGAGACTTCGGCACCGCCGCCGGCGATGCGGCTGGTGGCGCCTTCGAAGCCTTCGAGCTTGGCGATCATCTGTTCCACCGGCCCCCCCGGAGCGGCCTGGATGATCACGAAGTTGATCAGCAGGATGCCGAACAGGGTCGGAATGATCAGCAACAGTCGACGAAAAATGTACGCCAGCATCTGATTACTCCGTGCCCGCAGGATCGGCCTGCAGTATGGTTTCGACTTCTATCGCCGGCTTGATGTCAGGCTTGACCCACCAGGTGGACGTGCCGATGTCGTACTTGGGCGAGACCTTCGGGTGGCCGATGTGGTTCCAGTACGCCACGCGCCAGGTCTTGATGTGCCAGTTGGGTATTACGTAATAGCCCCATTGCAGAACGCGGTCCAGCGCGCGGGCATGGGCCACCAGGCTTTTGCGCGAATCGGCGTTGATCAGTCGCTCGACCAGTTGATCGACCACCGGATCCTTGAGCCCCATGGAATTGCGGCTGCCGGGTTTGTCGGCGGCGGCCGACATCCAGAATTCCCGTTGTTCGTTACCCGGTGAGTTGGACTGCGGGAAGCTGCCGACGATCATGTCGAAGTCCCGGGAGCGCACGCGGTTGATGTACTGCGAGACGTCGACCCGGCGGATCACCAAGTCGATGCCCAGATCGCTGAGGTTGCGCTTGAACGGCAGCAGCACCCGTTCGAATTCGGTCTGGGCCAACAGGAACTCGATGACCACCGGCTTGCCGGTGGCGTCGACCATTTTGTCATCGACGATGCGCCAGCCGGCTTCCTGCAGCAGTTGATAGGCTTGCCGTTGCTGGGCGCGGATCATGCCGCTGCCGTCGGTGCTCGGGTTCTGGAAGGCTTCGCTGAACACTTGCGGTGGCAGCTTGGCGCGGAACGACTCGAGGATCGCCACCTGCTCGGCGTCAGGCAGGCCGGTGGCAGCCATTTCCGAGTTCTCGAAGTAACTGCGGGTACGCACATAGGCCCCGTTGAACAGTTGCTTGTTGGTCCATTCGAAATCCAGCAACAGCGACAGGGCCTGGCGCACACGCACATCCTGGAACACCGGGCGACGCATATTGAACACGAAGCCTTGCATGCCGGTCGGGTTGCCGTTGGGAATTTGCTCCTTGACCAGCCGGCCTTCGGTGACCGCCGGGATGTTGTAGGCATTGGCCCAGTTCTTCGCGGTCATTTCCAGCCAGTAGTCGAATTGCCCGGCCTTGAGTGCTTCCAGGGCGACGGTGTTGTCGCGGTAGTAATCGGTGGTCATCACGTCGAAGTTATAGAAACCCCGATTGACCGGCAGGTCCTTGCCCCAGTAATCCTTGACTCGCTCGTAGCGCACCGAGCGCCCGGCCTTCACTTCGCCGACCTTGTACGGGCCGCTGCCCAACGGGATCTCCAGGTTGCCCTTGTTGAAGTCGCGGTCGGCCCACCAATGCTTGGGCAGCACCGGCAACTGGCCGAGGATCAGCGGCAGCTCGCGGTTGTTGGTGTGCTTGAACTTGAACAGCACGGTCAGCGGGTCTTCAGCGATTACTTCGGCCACGTCGTTGTAGTAGCCGCGGTACATCGGTGCGCCGTCCTTGGTCAGCATCTGGAAGCTGAACACCACGTCTTCGGCGCGTACCGGATGACCGTCATGGAAGCGAGCTTCGGGGCGCAGGTAGAAGCGCACCCAGCCGTTGTCCGGGGCTTTCTCGATCAGCCGGGCGATCAGGCCGTACTCGGTGAACGGCTCGTCCAGGCCTTGCTTGGCCAGGGTGTCGTAGATGTTGCCGATATCATCCGCCGGCACGCCTTTGCTGATGAACGGGTTGAGGCTGTCGAAGCCACCGAACCCGGCCTGGCGGAAGATCCCGCCCTTGGGGGCGTCTGGATTGACGTAGTCGAAGTGCTTGAAGTCGGCCGGGTATTTCGGCGGCTCGTTGTACAGGGTCACGGCGTGTTGCGGGGCGGCGCAGGCCAGCCCGGCGAACAACAGGCCGCTCGCCTGCAGGAGCAGGGTGCGGATGGGGTTCATTGATCTTTCTCCGAAGATTTCAGCCACCACGCATTCAAGCCCAGGGTGTAAGGCGGCGTGGTGACAAAGGCGAGCCGGTTGCGGTACGCCAGGCGGTGATAATTGAGGTACCAGTTGGGGACGATGTAGTGCTGCCATAGCAGCACGCGGTCAAGGGCCTTGCCGGCGGCGACTTGCTGGTCACGGGTCTGGGCGGCCAGCAACTGTTCGAGCAGATGGTCGACCACCGGGTTGGCAATGCCGGCGTAGTTCTTGCTGCCCTTGACCCCGGCCTGGCTGGAGTGAAAGTACTGCCATTGTTCCAGGCCCGGGCTGAGGGTCTGGTTGAGGGTCATCAGGATCATGTCGAAATCGAACTGGTCGAGGCGCTGCTTGTATTGCGCGCGATCGACCGTGCGCAGCTGCGCCTCGATGCCGATGCTGGCGAGGTTCTCGACGTAGGGCTGGAGGATGCGTTCCAGGTTCGGGTTGACCAGCAACAGCTCCAGGCGCAAGGGTTGGCCTGCGGCGTTTTGCAGGTGCTGGCCATTGAGCTTCCAGCCGGCTTCGGCGAGCAGGCCGAGGGCTTTGCGCAAGGTCTCCCTGGGGATGCCGCGGCCATCGGTCTGCGGCAGGCTGAACGGATCGGTAAAGAGCCTGGCTGGCAGCTGTTCACGGTAGGGCTTGAGCAACAGCCATTCATGCCCGACCGGCAAGCCGCTGGCCGAGAACTCGCTGTTGGGGTAATAGCTCATGGCGCGTTTGTAGGCACCGCTGAACAGCGCGCGGTTGGTCCATTCAAAGTTGAACATCAGCCCCAGTGCTTCACGGACCCTGGCGTCCGAGAACGTCGGCCGGCGGCCGTTCATGAACAGGCCCTGGGTCTGGGTCGGGATCTGGTGGGGGATCTGTGCCTTTATCACGTCACCGCGGCGTAGGGCGGGAAAGTTGTAGCCGGTGTCCCAGTTCTTTGCCTGATGCTCGATATAGATGTCGAATTCACCGGCCTTGAACGCCTCGAACGCGACGTCGCTGTCGCGGTAGAACTCGACTTCCATGCGGTCGACGTTGTACTTGCCGCGATTGACCGACAGGTCCTTGCCCCAGTAATCCTTGACCCGCTCGAAGACGATCTGGCGTCCAGGCGTGACCGCCGTGATGCGATACGGTCCGCTGCCCAGCGGCGGTTCGAACGTGGTGGCCTTGAAGTCACGGCCCTTCCAGTAGTGCTGTGGCAACACCGGCATTTCGCCCAGGCGCAGGATCAGCAGCGGATTGCCGGCGCGCTTGAACACGAAACGGATGCGCTGCGGGTTGAGGATGTCGACCCGCAGCACCTCCTGAAGGTTGGTGCGGTACAGCGGATGCCCTTCCTTGAGCAGCGTGCGGTAGGAGAACGCAACGTCGAAGGCGGTAATCGGCGTACCGTCATGGAAGCGTGCTTCAGGGCGCAGGTTGAACACCACCCAACTGCGGTCCTCGCTGTACTCCACCGACTGGGCGATCAGGCCATAGCTGGACGCGGGCTCGTCACCCGAAGGCGCGTACTGCCCGGTGCCGACCATCAGCGGTTCGTTGAGTTCGTTGATGCCGTATTGCAGGAAGTTCGGTGTGGTGACCGGGCTGGTGCCCTTGAAGGTGTACGGGTTGAGCGTATCGAAGGTGCCAAACGCCATCACCCGCAATGTACCGCCTTTGGGCGCTTGCGGGTTGACCCAGTCGAAGTGGGTAAATCGGGCCGGGTACTTGAGCGTGCCGAACTGCGCATAACCATGGCTTTCGCTGATCGTCGCGCTTGCGGTGGAGCTCAAGGCCAGGCTGATCAGGAGCAGGGGCAGGGGACGCTTCAAATAGGAGATCCGATCCAGGCGGCTTGGGCTTTGTGGATCGTACAGTAACAGCTTGTATGGACAGGAAAAAGACGGGGGGTAAATGCGTAATATCGGCCGGGCCACAATCCCTGTGGGAGCGAGCTTGCTCGCGATGGCGGCGCTCAGTCGCCATCAATGCAAACTGATACGCCGTCATCGCGAGCAAGCTCGCTCCCACAGGTTTTTGCACTGCCCACAAAAACTGAGCAGGCATAAAAAAGCCCCTGGAATCAGGGGCTCTTTTTAATGCGGATTGGCTACCGTCAACATCTGGCCGGGTTTCAGCGCCTGGCCGACACGAGGATTCCAGCGCTTGAGGTGCTGCATCTCGACGTTGAAGCGCTTGGCCACGAGGGCCAGCGAATCGCCTCGCTGGACCTTGTACTTGGTCTGCTGCTTTTTGGAGTTGGCGGCAATCACGGTGTTGACGCGCCCCGAGCTGCGTTTGCTGTTGTCCTGCATGACCAGGGTCTGGCCGGGCTTGAGATTCTTGCCGGTCAGTTTGTTCCAGCGTTGCAGGTCCTTCACGTCAACGTTGTTGGCCTTGGCGATGGAGCCGAGGTTGTCACCCCGTTTGACCCGGTAGGAGCGCCTGGCGCTGGCGACCTGGGTGTCGTCGGCGCCTTCGAAGACCGGCTTGAGCGATTTCTTGCTGATCAGCTCTTCAGGGCGCATGGTCTGCAGGCTGCTGGTCAGCAGTTGCGCCTTGGAGGTCGGCACCAGCAGGTGCTGCGGGCCGTCGATGGTGGTGCGCTGCTTGAAAGCCGGGTTGAGCTGGAACAGTTCGTCTTCGTCGATATTGGCGACTTCAGCGACCTTGGACAGGTCCATGCGCTGGTTGATTTCGACGACCTGGAAATAGGGTTGGTTGGCGATCGGGTTGAGGTTCACGCCGTAGGCTTCCGGCGCCATCACCACTTGCGACAGCGCCAGCAGCTTCGGCACATAGGCCTGGGTTTCCGAGGGCAGCGGCAGGTTCCAGTAGTCGGTTGGCAGGCCGAGGCGCTCGTTGCGCTCGATGGCCCGGCTGACGGTGCCTTCGCCGGCGTTGTACGCCGCCAGGGCCAGCATCCAGTCGCCGTTGAACATGTCGTGCAGGCGGGTCAGGTAATCCAACGCGGCGGTGGTCGACGCGGTGATGTCGCGACGGCCATCATAGAAACGGGTCTGGCGCAGGTTGAAGTAACGCCCGGTGGACGGGATGAATTGCCAAAGACCCACCGCGTCGGCCCGGGAGTAGGCCATCGGGTTGTAGGCACTTTCAATCACTGGCAGCAGGGCCAGTTCCAGCGGCATGTTGCGCTCTTCAAGGCGTTCGACGATGTAGTGAATGTAGAGGCTGCCACGTTCGCCGGCGTTTTCGAGGAACGACGGATTGCTGGCGAACCACAGGCGCTGCTGCTCGATGCGTGGGTTGACACCCAGCCCGTCCTGCAACTGGAAGCCCTGGCGCATACGCTCCCAGACGTCCTGTGGAATTTGCGGGCTGGGCTTTTCGCTGAGCCAGATCGGCTTCTGCTTGGCGCGCGCGGCGATGTTCTGCGTGTGCGCCGCATCGGTCTGCGGCGCATGGCTGGAACAGCCCGCCAGGGTGGCGGACACAGCCACCGCAATGGCTTGAGCCAGGCGGGTCAATGCGTCGGAACTGATGGCTTTGCGAATAGGTGACGACATTGGCTGGAAGTAAGTTCCGGGCAAAAATGTCGGGCGATTCTAGAAAGCGCACCCTGCGCGGTCAACCTTTCAGAGTTGTTACAGCCTTGGGGGACCCCTTTAGAACGTGTCTTTCCACGCTCGCAGCGCAGCAAAAACCATATCGGGCGCCGAGTTATCGGTGCCGGTCCGTTCGTCCGCTTTTTCTTTAACGGATGTTTCAGCAGCGCGCAAAAACGGGTTTGTGAGCTTTTCCAGTGCCAGTGTCGACGGCAGCGTCATGATCCCGGATTCCCGTTGGCGGGTGACTTTGGCCAGGCGTTCGGCCGTATCCGGATTGTTCGGTTCGACGGCTGCGGCAAACTTCAGATTGCTCAGGGTGTATTCGTGGGTGCAGTAGACCAGCGTGTCTTCCGGCAGCGCAGCGAGGCGTGTCAGCGAGCTGTGCATTTGCTGTGGCGTGCCTTCGAACAACCGCCCGCAGCCGGCCGCAAACAGGGTGTCGCCGCAGAACAGCAAACCGTGATGGTAATAGGCGATATGCCCCAGGGTGTGCCCGGGGACCGCGAAGATATCGAAGTCCAGCCCCAGCACGCTGATGCGGTCGTTGTCCTTGAGCGCAACGTCCCGCGCCGGGATCGTTTCGCTGGCCGGACCATAGACTTTCGCGTCCGTCGCTTTTTTCAGCTGTTCGACGCCGCCGACGTGGTCATGATGGTGGTGAGTGATCAAAATATCACTCAGTACCCAGCCCGGATTTGCAGTGAGCCAGGCGTGTACCGGGGCGGCATCACCCGGGTCGACCACTGCGCAGCGTTTGCTGCCGTGGTCTTGTAACAACCAGATGTAGTTGTCGGTGAAGGCGGGCAGGGCTGTGATCTGTATCATCGTCGGATTCGCCAAGCGGAAAACAATGGCGCATCTTAGAACTTCCTGGCGCGTTGGAGAATGCAATGACTGATAAAGCGTTCGCACAGGCTGATCCTGACTGGCTGGCGTTGATCAGCGCCGCCCGCGAGTGGCTGGAAGGTCCGATCGGGCAATTCCTGCTGGACGAAGAGCGTCGCATGCTCGAAGACGAGCTCGGGCGGTTCTTTGGTGGCTATCTGGTGCATTACGGTCCCTCGGCCCAGACCCCGCCGTCAGCGCCGCAGGTGCAGCGCAACGTACGCCTTGGCGCGCCGTTGCCGGGGGTCGAGATCGCCTGTGAAGAACAGGCCTGGCCGCTCAGCGAGCACGCCGCCGATGTGGTGGTGCTGCAACATGGCCTCGATTTCTGCCTGTCGCCCCACGGTTTGCTGCGCGAGGCGGCAAGCAGCGTGCGGCCCGGTGGGCATTTGCTGATTATCGGCATCAATCCCTGGAGCAGTTGGGGCCTGCGGCATGTGTTTGCCCAGGATGGGCTGCGCAAGGCGCGTTGCATTTCGCCGTCACGGGTCGCGGACTGGCTGAACCTGCTGGGCTTCGCGCTGGAGAAACGCCGCTTCGGGTGCTATCGTCCGCCGCTTGCGTCACCGGCGTGGCAGGCCCGCCTGGCCGGTTGGGAGCGCAAGGCCGGAGACTGGCAACTGTCGGGCGGCGGCTTCTATTTATTGGTGGCACGCAAGATCGTGGTGGGCCTGCGGCCGGTCCGTCAGGAGCGGCGCGAGCCGATGGGCAAGTTGATTCCTTTGCCGATGGCCAAGGTCAACCGTCGCAACATCGAACCGTAATACACACTTTTCATTTGCGGCCGGGCCTGTCCCGGCTTCGGGCGTCGTCGATCTGCGATCGGCGGGCCGGCGCATTTTCTGGATAGATTGGCATGAGCGATAGCGTAGAACTGTTCACCGACGGCGCCTGCAAGGGCAACCCTGGCCCTGGCGGCTGGGGCGCACTGCTGGTGTGCAAGGGCGTTGAAAAGGAACTCTGGGGCGGCGAAGCCAATACCACCAACAACCGCATGGAGCTGATGGGCGCGATCCGTGGCCTGGAAGAGCTCAAGCGTCCCTGCGAGGTGCTGCTGGTGACCGACTCCCAGTACGTGATGAAAGGCATCAACGAGTGGATGGACAACTGGAAGAAGCGCGGCTGGAAAACCGCGGCGAAGGAGCCGGTGAAAAACGCTGACCTGTGGAAGTTGCTCGACGAGCAGGTCAACCGCCACAAGGTCACCTGGAAATGGGTGCGCGGGCACATTGGCCATCACGGCAACGAACGCGCCGACCAGTTGGCCAACC
Organism: Pseudomonas sp. PDM28; assembly: GCF_019219115.1. NCBI lineage: Bacteria > Pseudomonadati > Pseudomonadota > Gammaproteobacteria > Pseudomonadales > Pseudomonadaceae > Pseudomonas > Pseudomonas sp. PDM28. The sequence goes on along the minus strand of NZ_JAHUWG010000002.1, from coordinate 533,226 downwards.
GTGGCGTCGACGAAGTGCGCGGGTACAAGCAGGGCTGATTCCGGTACTACCGATGCACCGCGCCGCGAAGGTGGCGACTCGGTATATCTGAAAGCCCCTGCAAGCGTGATAACATCGCTGCTTTTGCACGATTGACCGATTGAGAGCTGAGCACTGATGGCCACCAGATCCGTTGTACTCGACACCGAAACCACCGGCATGCCGGTGACCGACGGCCACCGGATTATCGAAATCGGTTGTGTCGAGTTGATCGGCCGCCGCCTGACGGGCCGGCACTTTCACGTCTACCTGCAGCCCGATCGCGAAAGTGACGAGGGCGCCATCGGCGTTCACGGCATCACCAACGAATTCCTCGTCGGCAAGCCGCGTTTTGCCGAGGTGGCCGAAGAGTTCTTCGAGTTCATCAAGGGCGCGCAGCTGATCATCCATAACGCGGCGTTCGACGTTGGCTTCATCAACAACGAATTCGCCCTGATGGGGCAGCAGGACCGCGCGGACATCACGCAGCACTGCTCGATCCTCGACACCCTGATGATGGCCCGGGAACGTCACCCGGGGCAGCGCAACAGCCTCGACGCCTTGTGCAAACGTTATGGCGTCGACAACTCCGGCCGTGAACTGCACGGCGCCTTGCTCGACTCCGAGATTCTCGCCGACGTCTACCTGACCATGACCGGCGGGCAGACCAGCCTGTCCCTGGCCGGTAACGCCTCCGATGGCAATGGCTCCGGTGAAGGGGCGGACAATTCGGCCACCGAAATCCGTCGTTTGCCGGCGGATCGCCAGCCGACGCGCATCATCCGCGCCAGCGAAGACGACCTGGCCCGCCACGCGGCACGCCTGGAAATCATCGGCAAATCCGCTGGTGCCCCGGCGTTGTGGGTGCAGTTGGCAGAGGCTGAGGCGCAGGCGTAATTCCCCCCATTTTGCAACCACTGCTTTTGTGGCGAGGGGGCTTGCCCCCGTTCGGCTGCGAAGCAGACGTAATTCCATTCTCTGCGGTTTATCCGAAAGATTGTTGGGGGTCGCTTCGCGACCCAACGGGGGCAAGCCCCCTCGCCACAGGGAAGCGCTCTCGTCGCCACAAAGTGGTGCGTCCCGCTCGCCACTTGCGCTGCAACACTCTACCCTGAGGTGATTGGCAGGCTCTGGTCTGCCGCCTCAGGACACTGAGCCTCATGTATAAAGATTTGAAATTCCCGGTCCTGATTGTCCATCGCGACATCAAGGCCGACAGCGTCGCCGGCGACCGCGTGCGGGGGATTGCCCGGGAGCTGGAGCAGGAAGGCTTCAGCGTCGTTTCGGCGGTGGACTACACCGAAGGACGACTGGTGGCATCGACCTACCATGGCCTGTCCTGCATGTTGATAGCGTCGGAGGACGCCAGCACCCATTCGCATTTGTTGCAAAACATGGCCGAACTGATCGGTCTGGCGCGAGTGCGTGCGCCGGATCTGCCGATCTTCGCCCTGGGCGAAAAAGTGACCCTGGAAAACGCGCCCGCCGATGCCATGGCCGAGCTCAACCAGTTGCGCGGTATTCTTTACCTGTTTGAAGACACCGTGCCCTTTCTTGCCCGACAGGTGGCCCGTGCTGCGCGCAAATACCTGGATGGCCTGTTGCCGCCGTTCTTCAAGGCCCTGGTGCAGCACACCGCGGATTCCAACTATTCCTGGCACACCCCCGGTCACGGCGGTGGCGTGGCGTATCACAAAAGCCCGGTCGGGCAGGCGTTTCACCAGTTTTTCGGGGAAAACACCCTGCGCTCGGATCTTTCGGTGTCGGTGCCGGAGCTCGGTTCCTTGCTCGATCACACCGGCCCCCTGGCCGAAGCCGAGGCCCGCGCAGCCCGTAATTTCGGCGCCGATCACACCTTTTTCGTAATCAATGGCACGTCCACGGCCAACAAGATTGTCTGGCACTCGGTGGTCGCTCGCGATGACCTGGTGCTGGTGGATCGCAATTGCCACAAGTCGGTGCTGCACTCGATCATCATGACCGGCGCGATCCCGCTGTACTTGTGTCCGGAGCGTAATGAACTGGGGATCATCGGCCCGATTCCCCTGAGCGAGTTCAGCCGCGAATCGATCCAGGCCAAGATCGACGCCAGCCCGCTGACCAAGGGGCGTGCACCGAAGGTCAAGCTCGCCGTAGTGACCAATTCGACCTATGACGGCCTCTGCTACAACGCCGAACTGATCAGGCAGCAACTGGGCAATAGCGTCGAGGTGCTGCACTTCGACGAGGCCTGGTACGCCTATGCGGCGTTCCATGAGTTTTTTGCCGGGCGCTACGGCATGGGCACGTCCCGTGATGAAGACAGTCCGTTGGTGTTCACCACCCATTCCACCCACAAGTTGCTGGCGGCCTTCAGTCAGGCGTCGATGATTCACGTACGTGATGGCGGCGCGCGGCAACTGGACCGGGATCGCTTCAACGAAGCGTTCATGATGCACATCTCGACCTCGCCGCAGTACGGCATCATCGCCTCGCTGGATGTGGCTTCGGCGATGATGGAAGGGCCGGCCGGGCGTTCGCTGCTGCAGGAAATGTTCGACGAAGCCCTGAGTTTTCGCCGGGCGCTGGCTAACTTGCGCCAGCATATTGCCGCTGATGACTGGTGGTTTTCGATCTGGCAACCGCCGTCGGCACAAGGCATCGAGCGGGTCGTCACCGAGGACTGGTTGCTGCAGCCGGACGCCGACTGGCACGGCTTTGGCGGCGTGACCGAGGATTATGTGCTGCTCGACCCGATCAAGGTCACGCTGGTGATGCCGGGGCTGACGGCCGGTGGCGCCCTCAGCGAGCGCGGGATTCCGGCGGCGGTGGTCAGCAAGTTCCTTTGGGAGCGTGGCCTGGTGGTAGAGAAGACCGGGCTGTATTCGTTCCTGGTGTTGTTCTCCATGGGCATCACCAAGGGCAAGTGGAGCACGCTGCTCACCGAATTGCTGGAGTTCAAGCGCAGCTATGACGCCAACGTCAGTCTGGCCAGTTGCCTGCCTTGCGTGGCGCAGGAGAATGTCGCGCGGTATCAGGGCATGGGCCTGCGTGATCTATGCGATCAGTTGCATGCCTGTTATCGCAGCAATGCCACCGCCAGGCACCTCAAGCGCATGTACACGGTACTGCCGGAAGTCGCGATGAAGCCGGCGGACGCCTATGATCAATTGGTGCGCGGTGAAGTCGAAGCCGTATCGATCGATGCGCTGGACGGACGGATCGCCGCGGTGATGCTGGTGCCGTACCCACCCGGCATTCCGTTGATCATGCCGGGTGAACGCTTTACCGAGTCGACCCGCTCGATCATCGATTACCTGGCGTTTGCCCGCACGTTCGATAGCAATTTCCCGGGGTTCGTTGCTGATGTGCACGGATTGCAACACGAAGATCAGAGCAGTGGGCGGTGCTACACCGTCGATTGCATCAAGGAGTGAGGACCTTTCCCAGTATGCAGCCGGTTATAAATCCGAATTATCCAGGGTTGTCGGTACGGGTTGCCGATGAAGGTTTTGCCGCCTACATCTGGGGCAGTGATTTCAGTTTTGAAGTCGCGGCCTATGGTGCGGCCGAAATCGGCAAACCGGTCGCACAGTGGCCGGTGACGCCGATCACGCCTTACCGCAAGTGCTACGGCATCGACCCGGAGGAGTTCAGCAGCTTTCGCGATGCCGCCGACAGCGCGATTTTCATGGCCTATCTGGATGACGAGCCCGTGGGGCACCTGGTGGTCAGCACCAACTGGAACGGCTTTGCCCATATCGACGAACTGGCGGTGCATGCGCCGGCCCGGCGGCACGGCGTGGCCAAGGCTCTGCTGGATGTGGCGCAGTTCTGGAGCCGCAAGAAGAAACTCCCGGGCATCATGCTCGAAACCCAGAACAACAACCTGGGAGCCTGCCGGCTCTATGAACGCTGCGGTTACATGATCGGCGGGGTCGATCACCTGCGCTATCGCGGCATCGATCCGAACACCGCTGAAGTGGCGCTGTTCTGGTATCGAATATTCGAAAACCCGCTGGAAAACCCGCTCAGTTCGTCAGCATCGCCGCGGCTTGTTCCGTGATGATGGCCAACAGGGTCTGAACCGCCGGAGACGCTTCGGCGTTTTTCAAGGACAGGGCGTAGAGGCTGACCGGGATGGCGGGTGCCAGCGGGCAGCTGTCCAGTCCCGAGGCTTTGGCGCCGAGGGCGGTGAAGGGGTCGACGATGGCCAGGCCTTCGCCGGCCTCGACCATGCTGCGCATCATCTGGTGCGTCTGCACCCGGGTCTGGATCACCGGGGCAGGGCGCAAGCCGTGCAGTTTGTTTTCCAGTGCCGGGCTCAGCGGGTCGTGCCCCTCCAGGCCGATCATCGATTGGCCGGCCAGGTCCTGCAGTGAAATGTATTTCTGTTTCGGTTGCAGCCAGCCATGGGGGGCGAGCAACTGAAGTTTGCCCTGGGCAATCACCTGGCAATCGAGGTCGGCGTGATCGGGATCGTGCAGGCTCAGCCCCAGATCGCTTTCACGCAGCAGCAGGCTTCTGACGATGTCGCGGGTCGGCTGGCTCAGCAGTGTGCAAGGCGCGTCGGGCAGGCGTCGACGCAGGGCCGCGATGCTGTGAGGCAACAATTGGTTGGCCAGGGGCGGTGTGCAGATGATGCGCAGCGGCGGCGCCAGGTATTGCCTGAGGCTGTTGGCCAGACGCTGCACCGGTTCGAGCGCGTCGTAGACCCGGGCAATTTCCACCTGCAATTGCTGCGCTTCGCGGGTGGCCTGCAATCGTCCGCGAACGCTGGCGAACAGCATGAACCCCAACTGATCCTCGGCGTCGCGCAGCAAGCGCTCGACTTCGGCCACTGGCAACTGCAGCCATTCGGCGGCGGTGCCCAGGTGACCGGTCTGCAGGAGCGCCTGGATCACTTCGATATGGCGTAAGCGCATGCGTGAAGTCCATGTTCAGCAGGTGGAGGAGTCAGTGGCTGAATCCTACCCCAAGTCCGCGCATATGACTTCTGCTCATAACGACGGGTTATGAAACGCTGACGGTATGCGGTTCGCGGGTAATGGTCACGCCGGTTTGCACCAGCATGAATTCATTGTCGTCGACCTTGTTGACACGGTCGCCAATGGCCAGTTTATAGGTAGTGACAGGCCCTGAACCGTCTACCGCCGGGGTGGATTCCTGGAACTCGTGCACCGAATAAATACGGCCTTCCGCGTCTCTTGCATGGAACTGACCGACGAGTACTGCTGCCATCTGCTTAGAACCTCTGGAGATAAATCACTCAATTTGCGGCTCTGTAGACCGTGCCTGGGTGAGGTAAGTTTTCCTACAGGAAAAAAATAGTCAGGGACGGCGTTTTCAGTCGCCCGCTGCTTGAATCGTCATCTATAACTACAAGCTCTTCATATCGGACAGTCGAGACATTCCCATGAGCAACGTCTATTCGGTCGCCGTCGTGGTCGGCAGCTTGAGAAAGGAATCGATCAACCGCAAGGTCGCACGGGCCCTGGCTGAACTGGCACCGGCCAATCTCAAGCTCAACATCGTCGAAATTGGCGACCTGCCGCTCTACAACGAAGACATCGATGGCGCTTCACCGCCGGCAGCCTACAGCACTTTCCGACAACAAGTGAGTTCATCCGACGCGGTGCTGTTCGTGACCCCGGAATACAACCGCTCGGTGCCGGCACCGTTGAAAAACGCGATTGACGTGGGTTCGCGTCCCTATGGGAAAAGTGCCTGGAACGGCAAACCAGGCGCGATTATCAGCGTTTCGCCGGGGGCCGTCGGCGGGTTTGGTGCCAACCACAACCTGCGTCAATCCATGGTTTTTCTCAATGTGCCGCTGATGCAGCAACCTGAGGCCTATCTGGGGAACGCCGGTTCGGCGTTCGACGAGGCGGGCAAGCTGTCCGAGTCGGTCAAGCCGTTCCTGCAAAGTTTCATCAATGCCTATGGGCAATGGGTCGAGCAGCACAAGAAAGTCTGATGTTCGTTTGCCAGCGCTCAGTCCCGCGACGCGCTGGCCAATCGGCTGCAAACCAGTGCTTCCATTTCCGACAGCCAGGCGGCGGTTTGTTCCGCCGCCGGTTGTGCCGTGATGCAGTAGCGACGACCGCCCCAGGCCATGATGACCCAGGCTTCAATAGTCGGCGCTGACGGCTGCGTCGGCAAATCGCCGCAGGCCGCGAAGGCTTCCCGCCATTTTTGCGACAGTTCTTCGTACACCCTTCGGTGATGCTTGGGTTCGGCGATCTGATGCTCGATGAGCGACACGGCATGGTTGAACAGGGGTTGTCGGGGATCGTCAGGGTCGCAGGTCAGGCGTATCAGTCGCTTGATGCGCGCCAGCCAGTCGAGGTCGTTTGCCTGGATGACGTCTTGATCCATTTGCGCCAGCAGTACATCCAGGCGATACCGAATGTAACCCGACAGCAGGGCTTTCTTGCTCGGGAAATAGTCATACAGCGTGCCAACCGCTACGCCGGCTTCGAGTGCCACGTCCCGGGTGGTCAGTCTTGACCAACCGTTGCGCTGCCAAATCCGAACAAAAGCCTCGTAAATCGCCTCGACGGTGAAAATCGCCCGAGCCTGGCTGGGTCGTTTCAGCGGCTTGGCGCGGGAATTGAGGGGGGGCGAGTCGCCCCTGGTGTTTCCGAACCCACTCTTCATCGGCAGTCATTACTCTTGTGTGACCCGCCACCGTGTCGCAGCAGGAGACCGAACATGCAGGATTTCACCACGGTAACACGCCTGATTACCCGTAAAAATGCTCTGGACCAGAGCCGCATAGAGCAGGAACGACGTAGCCTGGTTCCGGCAGTCGGCGAGGTAATCCTGAAGATTGATCGTTGCGCACTGACTACCAACAACATTACGTACGCGGCTTACGGCAATTCAATGAACTACTGGGGCTTCTTTCCGGCATTCGAGGAGGGCTGGGGCCACATTCCGGCCTGGGGGTTCGCGGACGTCATTGCGTCAACCGTGACCGGCATCGAAGTGGGCGAGCGCTTCTACGGTTACTTTCCGCTGGCCAGCCACCTGTGGATGCGCCCGGAACGGGTCACCGAACGTGGGTTCTACGATGGGGCTGAACACCGATTGGGGCTGACCTCGGCGTACAACCAATACACGCGCTGCGGTTGGGATGCGTTCTACAGGCCTGAAACCGAAAACCTGCAGATTCTGCTCAAGCCGTTGTTTCTGACTTCATCGATGCTGGCGGATTTCCTGCACGACAATCGGTTTTTCGAAGCGACCCGCCTGGTGTTCTCCAGCGCTTCCAGCAAAACCGCCTACGGCACGGCCGTGTGTCTGGAGAATCATCCGCAATTGGAACGTGTGGCGCTGACATCTGCCGGCAACAAAGCGTTTGTCGAAAACCTCGGGTGTTACGAGCGCGTGGTGTCCTATGCCGAGTTGGCGGCCCTGGCCGGTGACCGTCCTACGTTGTATGTGGATTTTTCCGGCGACCTGGATCTACGTGATCGGGTGCACCAGCACTTTGCCGGGCAACTGGTCTACAGCTGCTTCGCCGGTTCTGCGCAAAGTACCGATGAGGCACGGTTGACGGCTATCGAAGGGCCACAACCGGTGTTCTTTTTTGCGCCGATCCAGATCCGCAAGCGCAATGCCGAATGGGGGCCGGAAGGGGTCAGCCAGCATATTGGCGAAGGGTTGCTGCGGTTTATTCGGCAGGTGACAGCTCGGGAAAAACCCTTGCTGGAAGTCATTGAAAGTCGAGGTTACGAGGCCGCGCAAAGTGTCATTTCCCGCTTGTTCCATGGCCAGGTCCCACCTGTCGAGGGGCATGTGATTCGGTTGTGAAGTGATTCGCGGTTGTCCGTTCAGTCCTGGCTGGCCCCATCGCGAGCAGGCTCGCTCCCACAGGGATCTTCAGTGACCAATGTGGGAGCGAGCCTGCTCGCGATGGGGCCAGTCCACACATAGAAAGCATCAGGCATTGCCCGGCACATTCGGCCAAAGATCCGCCACCAGAAACAATCGCTCGGCCTCTTCCCAGTCACCGTTGGCATTCTCCGTCAGGCGCACCAGCAGTTGTGCCGGCGCCAACGGGTCCAGGTCATTGAGCCATGCCCGCATCTGTTCAGGGGTCCAGGTGTGCTCCGCCGCATAGTGCGCCGGTGCCAGCCAGGCATGGCGGGGCAAGGGTTGCCAGCGACCGGGCGCGCTCTGGGCAACCAAAGCCGGCCAATCCTTTTGATGCAGCCAGCGACCGCGCAAATGCTGCGGATGGGCACCCGACGGCGGGGCGGCCTGTCCGGGCCAGGGGTAGAGCAAATAACCCCCCAGCCACAAATGGGCACTGAAGGCCTGGATATCCAGCGCCGCCAGTACTTCACGGCTCTCGGGGCGTGCGGAAATCGGCAGTTGATGCTGGCTCAGGTGCGCCAGTTTGCGGTCGAGCCGATCGTGGCAGCCCGGGCCCAGCCACTGGGCGGTGTCGTGCCCGTCGCCGGATTGCGGGCCGAGGTAGAGCTTGATCGCCAGTTCCAGGTGATGCACACCGTCGCGGTCGCGCAGCAGCATGTCCAGCTCACCCAGGGTGTGCCCTTCACGGCGAATCGGCATGTTGGCGGCAATCAGCTCAATGCCCGGCGCATGCTGCACGGCGAATTGCCAGAGGCGTTCGTAGTACAGGCCCAGGCGGCGGGTGCGGGCCTGGGCCAGCCAGTGCAGCAAGCCATAACTGTCCCGGTCCAGCTGTCGCAGCCACTGCTCCAATCGATCCGGTGCCTGCACCCAGTCGCTGCCGGCCAACGGGTGACGTTGCGGCCACGGGGTATCGTCCAGCATGGGCGGGGCGAGGATGACCCACGCCAGGTCACGCACTTCGGGATGGCGTAATTGATGGGGCAGGTGGAGCAAATCCGGAAATAGCATCATCTTGCGAGCATAGCCCGAAACCCGGGCACACCCTTGAAGCTGAAAGGATTTTGTCTACGGGCGGCTTTCGCCCATAATCGTGGTTTTCGCCGCCACACAGATCCCCGCAGGAGCCCCATGGAGCAATTTCGCAATATCGGCATCATCGGTCGCCTGGGCAGTTCCCAGGTGCTGGATACCGTCCGCCGACTGAAACGGTTTCTGCTCGATCGTCACCTGCACGTGATCCTCGAAGACACCATCGCCGAAGTGCTGCCAGGGCACGGCCTGCAAACCTCGTCGCGCAAGATGCTCGGCGAAGTCTGCGACATGGTCATCGTGGTCGGTGGTGACGGCAGCCTGCTTGGCGCTGCCCGGGCGCTGGCCAAGCACAATATTCCGGTGCTCGGCATCAACCGGGGCAGCCTGGGGTTCCTCACCGACATCCGTCCCGACGAGCTCGAGGCCAAGGTCGCCGAAGTGCTGGATGGCCACTATCTGGTGGAAAACCGCTTCCTGTTGCAGGCCGAAGTCCGCCGCCATGGTGAGGCCATCGGCCAGGGCGATGCCCTGAACGATGTCGTGCTGCACCCTGGCAAATCCACGCGAATGATCGAATTCGAGCTGTACATCGACGGCCAGTTCGTCTGCAGCCAGAAGGCCGATGGCCTGATCGTCGCCACGCCGACCGGTTCCACCGCGTACGCGCTGTCTGCCGGCGGGCCGATCATGCACCCCAAGCTCGACGCTATTGTTATTGTGCCGATGTACCCCCATACCTTGTCGGGCAGACCGATCGTGGTCGATGGCAACAGTGAGCTGAAAATCGTCGTGTCCAAGGATATGCAGATTTACCCGCAAGTCTCGTGTGACGGGCAGAACCACTTCACCTGCGCGCCAGGCGACACCATTACCGTCAGCAAAAAAGCCCAGAAACTGCGGCTGATTCACCCGCTCGACCACAACTACTACGAAGTCTGCCGGACCAAGCTCGGCTGGGGCAGCAAGTTGGGGGGTGGAGGCGACTGATGCTCGATCCCGCGCGTAGCTACGACCTGATCGGTGACGTGCACGGTTGCGCTCTGACCCTGGAGCACTTGCTCGACCGACTCGGTTATCACAAACAGGGTGGCGTCTGGCGGCACGCGTCGCGCATGGCGGTGTTCGTCGGCGATATCATCGACCGCGGCCCGCGGATTCGCGAGGCGCTGCACATCGTCCACGACATGGTCGAGGCCGGTCAGGCGCTGTGCATCATGGGCAACCATGAGTTCAATGCGCTGGGCTGGAGCACGCCGGCGCTGCCCGGCAGCGGCAAGCAGTTCGTGCGCGAGCACACGCCGCGCCATGCCCGCCTGCTGCACGAAACCCTGACTCAGTTCGAAGGCCATCCGGCTGACTGGCACGACTTCCAGCAATGGTTCTATGAGCTGCCGCTGTTCGTCGATGCCGGGCGTTTTCGTGTGGTCCACGCCTGCTGGGATGCCGGGCTGATCGAGCCGCTGCGGGCGTTGTTCCCCAACGGTTGTATCGACGAGCATTTTCTCCAGGCGTCGGCGGAGTCGGGTTCGTTTGCCTGCACCGTGTTCGATCGCCTGTTGCGCGGCACCGATATGCGCTTGCCCCATGGCCTGACCATGACCAGCGGCGACGGCCTGGTGCGTTCGTTCTTCCGCACCAAGTTCTGGGAAGACGATCCGAAAACCTACGGCGACATCGTGTTCCAGCCGGACGCGCTGCCTGAGCCCGTGGCCCGGACGCCGCTGACGTCCACTGAAAAGAACAGCTTGCTGCGCTATGGCATCGATGAGCCGTTGTTGTTCGTCGGCCATTACTGGCGCAGCGGCAAGCCGGCACCGATCCGCCCGAACCTGGCCTGCCTGGATTACAGCGCAGTGCTCTACGGCAAATTGGTTGCCTATCGACTGGATCAGGAAACCCGCCTCGATCCGGATAAATTCGTCTGGGTCGATGTCGAGCGGCCGGAGGTGCTGCAATGAGTGCTGTAGCGGTTTTGCGTCTGCCCCTGGCGGTGGACTTGAGCGGGTTCGTCACTTTGCTCAAACGCATGCAAGTGCCCCATCGGGTCAGCGAAGAAGCGGGCGAGCAGGTGCTGTGGGTGCCGGACAACATCAGTGAAGACGTGCGTGCTCTGTACGAACGGTTTCCGGCGGGCGATCCCGACCAGCAACTGGACATTCCGGTGGCGCAGACCATCAAGCGTCCGGGCTTTGTCGAACAGCTGAAATACGCCAGGGCCACTGCGTTGGTGTTGCTGCTGAGCCTCATCGTCGGTGCGATCACCTTGCTCGGTGACAACCTGGAAACGATGCGCTGGCTGACCTTCCTCGAATTTCGCGTAGTCGGCGAATACCTCCACTTCACACCGCTGGCCGACAGCCTGGCGGCGGGGCAGTGGTGGCGCCTGTTCACGCCGATGTTGATCCACTTCGGCATCCTGCACCTGGCGATGAACGGCATGTGGTACTGGGAGTTGGGGCGGCGCATCGAGTCGCGCCAGGGCAGCATCAACCTGATCGGCCTGACCCTGGTGTTCAGCCTGGTTTCCAACTACGCCCAGTACTACTTCAGCGGCCCGACCTTGTTCGGTGGCCTGTCCGGCGTACTGTACGGCCTGCTCGGGCATTGCTGGATCTTCCAGCTGCTGGCGCCGAACCCGGCTTATCGCCTGCCGCGCGGCGTGCTGGTGATGATGCTGGTGTGGTTGCTGCTGTGCCTGTCCGGGCTGGTCTCGATGATCGGCTTCGGCGAAATCGCCAACGCGGCCCACGTCAGCGGGTTACTCATCGGATGCTTCACCGGTTTGTTGGGCGGTTTGTATAACCGCCGTAAACTGGCCGCCTAATTTCAGAACATGCAATAAAGAGACGGAGACCCAATGTCCTCTTTTAACGAAATGATCCAGAACATCACCCCCGATATCTACGAGAGCCTGAAACTGGCCGTGGAAATCGGCAAATGGTCCGACGGTGGCAAACTCACCGCCGAACAACGCGAACTGTCGCTGCAGGCGATGATCGCCTGGGAAATCCAGAACCTGCCCGAGGACCAGCGTACCGGCTACATGGGGCCGCAGGAATGCGCCTCGAAGTCGATCGAAGTGCCGAATATCCTGTTCAAGTCGGATGCCATCCATTGATCGAGATTGGCCGCGGTGCAATCAGCAAAATGTCGGCACGCCTTGACGGGCCGAACGTGCAATACGCTTTCCGTCTGGGCGAAACCGAGATCCCGGTCAATCCGTTGATCGGGACCACGGTGCGCCTGGAATACCTGGGGGCGATCCACTGCACCCATTGCGGGCGCAAGACCAAGACCAGCTTCAGCCAGGGTTACTGCTACCCGTGCATGACCAAGCTGGCCCAGTGCGACGTGTGCATCATGAGCCCGGAGCGCTGCCACTTCGACGCCGGCACCTGTCGTGAGCCGGAGTGGGGCGAGAAGTTCTGCATGACCGATCACGTGGTGTACCTGGCCAACTCGTCGGGGATCAAAGTCGGGATTACCCGCGCCACCCAGTTGCCGACCCGCTGGCTCGACCAGGGCGCGAGCCAGGCCTTGCCGATCGTGCGCGTATCGACCCGGCAACAGTCGGGTTTCGTCGAGGATCTGTTTCGCAGCCAGGTGGCGGACAAGACCAACTGGCGTGCTTTACTCAAGGGCGACGCGGCGGCGGTGAACCTGGCCGAGGTTCGCGATCAACTGTTCGACAGCTGCGCCGAAGGCTTGCAAGGGTTGCAGGAACGATTCGGCTTGCAGGCGATCCAGACGGTTACCGGCGTCGAACCGCTGGAAATCCGCTACCCGGTCGAGCAATACCCGACGAAGATTGTCAGCTTCAACCTGGACAAGAACCCGATTGCCGAAGGCACGCTGATGGGGGTCAAGGGCCAATACCTGATCTTCGACACCGGCGTGATCAACATTCGTAAATACACGGCTTACCAGCTCGCCGTGCATCAGTAAGGACTCCAGCATGCGCACCGAACAACCGAAGATGATCTACCTCAAGGACTATCAGGCGCCCGAGTACCTGATCGACGAAACACACCTGACCTTCGAGTTGTACGAGGACCACAGCCTGGTCCATGCGCAACTGGTGATGCGCCGCAACCCCGAGCGAGGCCCGGGGCTGCCGCCGCTGGTGCTGGACGGCCAGCAACTGGAACTGCTGTCGGTCACCCTGGCCGACCAGGAGCTTTCTGCTGCGCAGTATCAACTGACCGAGAATCACCTGACCCTGCAGCCGACCAGCGCTACCTTCACGGTCGATACCAGCGTCAGGATCCACCCGGAAACCAACACCGCGCTGGAAGGCCTGTACAAGTCCGGCACGATGTTCTGCACCCAGTGCGAGGCCGAAGGCTTCCGCAAGATTACCTATTATCTCGACCGCCCGGACGTGATGAGCACCTTCACCACCACGGTGGTCGCCGAGCAGCACAGCTATCCGGTGCTGCTGTCCAACGGCAACCCGATCGCTTCCGGCCCTGGCGAAGATGGCCGGCACTGGGCGACCTGGGAAGACCCGTTCAAGAAACCGGCGTACCTGTTTGCGCTGGTGGCCGGTGATCTGTGGTGCGTCGAAGACAGCTTCACCACCCTGAGCGAGCGCAATGTGGCGCTGCGCATCTACGTCGAGCCGGAAAACATCGACAAGTGCCAGCACGCCATGAACAGCCTGAAGAAGTCCATGCGCTGGGATGAAGAGGTCTACGGTCGCGAGTACGACCTGGACATCTTCATGATCGTCGCCGTCAACGACTTCAACATGGGCGCCATGGAGAACAAGGGCCTCAACATCTTCAACTCCAGCGCCGTGCTGGCCAAGGCCGAAACCGCCACCGACGCCGCGCACCAGCGGGTCGAGGCGATCGTCGCCCACGAATACTTCCACAACTGGTCGGGCAACCGCGTGACCTGCCGCGACTGGTTCCAGCTATCGCTCAAGGAAGGCTTCACCGTGTTCCGCGATGCCGGTTTCTCCTCGGACATGAACTCGGCCACGGTCAAGCGCATCCAGGATGTGGCTTACCTGCGCACCCACCAGTTCGCCGAAGACGCCGGCCCCATGGCCCACGCCGTGCGCCCGGACAGCTTCATCGAGATTTCCAACTTCTACACCCTGACCGTGTACGAAAAGGGCTCGGAAGTGGTCGGCATGATCCACACCCTGCTCGGCGCCGAAGGCTTCCGCAAAGGCAGCGACCTGTACTTCGAACGCCATGACGGCCAGGCCGTGACCTGCGATGACTTCATCAAGGCCATGGAAGATGCCAATGGTGTCGACCTGACCCAGTTCAAGCGCTGGTACAGCCAGGCCGGTACACCGCGTCTGGCGGTGAGCGAGTCCTTTGATGCCGCGGCGAAAACCTACAGCCTGACCTTCCGCCAGAGCTGTCCGGAAACCCCGGACAAGGTTGAAAAACTGCCGTTCGTGATTCCGGTCGAGCTGGGGCTGCTCGATAGCAAGGGTGGCGAGATTGCCCTGCGTCTTGCCGGTGAGGCGTCGGCCCAAGGCACTTCCCGAGTGATCTCGGTGACCGAAGCCGAGCAGACCTTTACCTTCGTCGACATCGCCGAACAGCCGCTGCCTTCGCTGCTGCGTGGTTTCTCGGCGCCGGTGAAACTGAGCTTCCCGTACAACCGCGACCAGTTGATGTTCCTGATGCAGCACGACAGCGACGGTTTCAACCGCTGGGATGCCGGCCAGCAACTGTCGGTGCAGGTGCTGCAGGAATTGATCGCCCAGCAGCAGAAGGGCGAAGCGCTGGTGCTCGATCAGCGTCTGGTGTCGGCGCTGCGCACGGTGCTCTCGGACGCGTCGCTGGATCAGGCCATGGTCGCCGAAATGCTCTCGCTGCCAAGCGAAGCGTACCTGACCGAAATCAGCGAAGTGGCGGATGTCGAGGCGATTCACAGCGCCCGCGAGTTTGCCCGCAAGCAACTGGCTGACGCGTTGTTCGATGGTTTGTGGCTGCGTTATCAGGCCAACCGCGAGCTTTCCAGGCAAACTCCGTATGTGGCTGAGGCGGAACATTTTGCCCGCCGTGCCTTGCAGAACATCGCGCTGTCGTACCTGATGCTCAGCGGCAAGCCGGAGGTTCTGGCGGCGACGCTGGAGCAGTTCGACGCCTGCGACAACATGACCGAGCGCCTGACGGCACTCGCCGTGTTGGTCAATTCGCCGTTCGAAGCCGAGAAGGCCAAGGCGCTGGCCAGTTTCGCCGAGCACTTCAAGGACAACCCGCTGGTCATGGACCAGTGGTTCAGTGTCCAGGCCGGCAGCGTGTTGCCGGGCGGACTGGCAAGGGTGAAGGCGTTGATGCAGCACCCGGCGTTCAACATCAAGAACCCGAACAAGGTGCGGGCGTTGGTCGGTGCGTTTGCCGGGCAGAACCTGATCAACTTCCATGCGGCGGATGGTTCCGGGTATCGCTTCCTGGCGGATCTGGTGATCGAGCTGAACGGGTTCAATCCGCAGATTGCTTCTCGGCAGTTGGCGCCTTTGACGCGCTGGCGCAAGTATGACGGTGCTCGGCAGGCTTTGATGAAGGGGGAGCTGGAGCGGATTCGGGCTTCGGGGCAGTTGTCCAGTGATGTGTTTGAGGTGGTCAGCAAGAGTTTGGCTTGAGTCTGCTGTTGACCTTGGCGGCCTTCGGGCCGACCAGGTTCTTGGGTGATTGAGTACATATCCGTTTTTTGGGTAACGGCGGCTGGCGGTTTCGCCCTTACGGCGACTCCCTTTTTTACAAGCGCCTAAAAAAGGAAGCAAAAAACGCTCGCCCCTTACGTACGGCACCTCGCTGAGGCTCGGGGTACCTTCGCTCCGGTATTCATCCGGGGGCATTGCCCTCCGGTCGGCTTCGCTTCGACCTACATGCAATGAGTTCGACTGCGTCGAACGGCGCTGCGCGCCCATCCCCGGATGAACACCTGCGCTCAGCCTGCCGAGGGGGCGGGTGGATCAAGATCAAGAGCTGCAGGCGAGCTAACGCTCGGCCTGATGAGTGGTGAAAAGCGGGGTGTACGCCGCTCTGCCTTTGCTCTTCTGTGGGCGCGGCGGTGCGGCGATCCGACTTGCTCGCGAAGGCGGCCTGCCAGCCGACCTGAATCTGGCGGATGTACTTTGACCCTGTGGGAGCTGGCTTGCCTGCGATGGCGGTCTGTCAGCCAGCATCAATGTCAGATGTGCCGGCCTCTTCGCGGGCAAGCCCGCTCCCACAGGTTTGGTGTCGTTCGAATAATTGGTGTTCGCCGTAAATACTGTGGGAGCGGGCTTGCACGCGATAGCGGCCTGCCAGTCGACCAGGAACATCACAGACGAACGCACCCAGCAACCAGGCCGGCCGGTAGGCCGCCTCGGACGCTGTTGCGGTGTACGCCCCCTCGTGAGGCCGAGCGCAGGTTCTGCGCAGTGGGCAACCCGGCATGGATGCCGGGTTAGCCGCCCCCGGCCATGGATGGCCGATGGCGGCGGGCCCACGGAGCAGGACCGGAGCGAGGGCATGCCGAGCCACGGCGAGGCACCGAATGTCAGGGGCAAGAGCGTTTGGTTACTTTGCGCTTTTCAAAGTGACCCGCCGTAAGGGCGGAACCCTAAGCGGCCGTTACCGAAGAAATGGATATGTACACCGAACACCGAACACAACCACCAATCACCCCACCGAATACCCAACCATTCAGACCAGGCCCCCATCCCCCTCGGTTAACAAAACATAACGTGGCGTCGATTGTCAGACATTAAAAAACACCGATAGGATAGGCCAGCTTCCGAAGGGGCTCTGGATTGCGGGTTTCAGGACTATGCTCTGAAACAGCCGGTCCAGACACGCATCCTTGCGGCGCCCAGAAAGGTTGAACGACCTAACAATAATAATGGGAGAAGGTCTATGAGTGAGCCTGTCATGGGTGTGGGTATCTGCCGCCCGCCGGCACTGCGCAAATTAGCGTTGCTGGCTACAGCGCTCTCGCTGTTGGGCTCTGCCATGCTGTCGGCACCTGTGCTGGCCGCGGCGGCGCCAGCATCCGATGTTGTTTATTCCATTGAATCGGCCAAGGCTGCCAAAAGCCTGATGCTCGATGTCGTCCACGCCGGCAAGCGCCTGGTGGCGGTCGGGGATCGTGGGCACATCCTGTATTCCGATGACCAGGGCGCGACCTGGACCCAGGCCAAGGTGCCGACCCGGGCCCTGCTGACGTCGGTGTTTTTTGTCGATGACAAGCACGGCTGGGCCGTCGGCCATGACGCGCAGATCCTCGCCAGCGAGGACGGCGGCGCGACCTGGACCAAGCAATTCGAAGATCTGAATCGTGAATCGCCGCTGCTCGATGTCTGGTTCAAGGACGTCGACAGCGGCTTTGCCGTGGGCGCTTATGGCTCGCTGATGGAAACCACCGACGGTGGCAAGCATTGGGAGGACGCCAGCGACCGCCTGGACAACGAAGACCAGTACCACCTGAACGCGATCGCCGCGGTCAAGGATGCCGGGCTGTTCATCGTCGGCGAGCAGGGCAGCATGTTCCGCTCCGCTGATTGGGGCCAGACCTGGGAGAAACTCGAAGGTCCGTACGAAGGTTCGCTGTTTGGCGTGATCGGCACGGCGCAGGCCAATACGCTGCTGGCCTACGGCCTGCGCGGCAACCTTTACCGCTCCACGGATTTCGGCAGCACCTGGGAGCAAGTCGAGCTCAAGGCTGAGCGCGGCGACCTGGAGTTCGGGCTGTCCGGCGGCACGCTGCTCGACGACGGTTCGATCGTGATCGT
This sequence comes from Pseudomonas sp. PDM28, assembly GCF_019219115.1. Lineage (NCBI taxonomy): Bacteria > Pseudomonadati > Pseudomonadota > Gammaproteobacteria > Pseudomonadales > Pseudomonadaceae > Pseudomonas > Pseudomonas sp. PDM28. Next base: position 515,564 of record NZ_JAHUWG010000002.1, on the reverse strand, counting down.
CGGCAACGGCGGTTCGGTGATTCGCAGCAGTGACAATGGCGAAACCTTCAAGGTGGTCAACCGTGCGGACCGTATTTCGGTCTCGGCAGTGACGGCGGCAGGCAATGGCAATCTGGTTCTGGCCGGGCAGGGCGGCGTTCGCGTCACCTCGCCAAACGGCACCGAGTCGGGCAAATGAGCCGGGTTAATAATAAGAAGGCGGAGCTATGACTTCCTTGAGTACGCATCACCAGGACAAGGCGACGTTCCTCGAGCGCCTGATCTTCAACAACCGTCCGGCAGTGATCACGATCTGCCTGCTGGTCAGTATTTTCCTGTTCTGGCAGGCGACGCTGATCCGTCCGTCCACCAGCTTCGAAAAGATGATCCCGCTGGAGCATCCCTTCATCCAGAAGATGATGGAGCACCGCAACGATCTGGCGAACCTGGGCAACACCGTGCGGATCTCGGTGGAAGCCACCGATGGCGACATCTTCTCCAAGGAGTACATGGAGACCCTGCGTCAGATCAACGACGAAGTGTTCTACATCTCCGGTGTCGACCGTTCCGGTCTGAAGTCGCTGTGGAGCCCCAGTATTCGCTGGACCGAAGTGACGGAAGAGGGCTTCGCCGGCGGGGAAGTGATCCCGCAGAGCTACAACGGCTCCCAGGCCAGTCTCGATCTGTTGCGCAACAACGTGCTCAAGTCCGGTCAGGTCGGGCGCCTGGTGTCCAACGATTTCAAGTCGAGCATCGTCGACATTCCGTTGCTGGAGTCCTACCCGGACCCGCAGGACCAGGGCAAGCTGCTGGCGCTGGACTATCGCAAGTTCTCCCACGAGCTTGAAGACAAGATCCGCACCAAGTTCGAAGCGCAGAACCCGAATGTGAAGATCCACATCGTCGGTTTCGCCAAGAAGGTCGGTGACCTGATCGATGGCCTGGTGATGGTCGTGATGTTCTTCGGCATCGCCTTCGTCATCACCCTGATCCTCCTGCTGTGGTTCACCAACTGCCTGCGCAGTACCGTCGCCGTGTTGAGCACGACGCTGGTGGCCGTGATCTGGCAGCTGGGCCTGATGCACTTCTTCGGCTTCGGGCTCGACCCCTATTCGATGCTGGTGCCGTTCCTGATCTTCGCCATCGGTATTTCCCACGGCGTGCAGAAGATCAACGGGATCGCCCTGCAATCGAGTGAAGCGGAAAACGCCCTGACGGCGGCGCGTCGCACCTTCCGTCAATTGTTCCTGCCGGGGATGATCGCGATCCTCGCCGATGCCGTGGGTTTCATCACGCTGCTGATCATCGATATCGGCGTGATCCGCGAGCTGGCCATCGGCGCATCCATCGGTGTGGCGGTGATCGTGTTCACCAACCTGATCCTGCTGCCGGTGGCGATTTCCTATGTCGGCATCAGCAAGCGTGCCGTGGCCCGCAGCAAGAAAGACGCCACCCGCGAGCATCCGTTCTGGCGCCTGCTGGCGAATTTCGCCAGCGCCAAAGTCGCACCGGTTTCCATTCTGCTGGCGCTGATCGCCTTCGGCGGCGGCCTGTGGTACAGCCAGAACCTGAAAATCGGCGACCTCGACCAGGGTGCCCCGGAGCTGCGTCCGGACTCGCGCTACAACAAGGACAACAACTTCATCATCAACAACTATTCCACCAGTTCCGACGTGCTGGTGGTGATGGTCAAGACCAAGTCCGAAGGCTGCTCGCGCTATGAAGCCATGGCGCCGATCGACGAGCTGATGTGGAAGATGCAGAACACCGAGGGCGTGCAGTCGGCGATCTCCCTGGTGACCGTGTCCAAGCAAATGATCAAGGGCATGAACGAAGGCAACCTGAAATGGGAAACCCTGTCGCGTAACCCTGATGTGCTGAACAACTCCATTGCCCGCGCCGACGGCCTGTACAACAACAGCTGCTCCCTGGCGCCGGTGCTGGTGTTCCTCAACGATCACAAGGCCGAGACCCTGGATCGTGCGGTGCATGCGGTGCAGGAGTTCGCCAAGGAAAACAACAAGGAAGGCCTGGAGTTCATCCTCGCTGCCGGTAACGCCGGGATCGAGGCGGCCACCAACGAGGTGATCAAGAAGTCCGAGCTGACCATCCTGATCCTGGTGTACATCTGTGTGGCGGTCATGTGCATGATCACCTTCCGCTCCTGGGCGGCGACCTTGTGCATCGTGCTGCCGCTGGTGCTGACCTCGGTACTCGGCAACGCCCTGATGGCCTTCATGGGCATCGGCGTGAAAGTGGCGACCCTGCCGGTCGTGGCGCTCGGGGTGGGGATTGGCGTGGACTACGGCATCTACATCTACAGCCGCCTGGAAAGCTTCCTGCGTGCCGGCCTGCCGCTGCAAGAGGCGTACTACCAGACGCTGAAGTCCACCGGCAAGGCCGTGCTGTTCACCGGTCTGTGCCTGGCGATCGGCGTGTGCACCTGGATCTTCTCGGCCATCAAGTTCCAGGCCGACATGGGCCTGATGCTGACCTTCATGCTGCTGTGGAACATGTTCGGTGCGCTGTGGCTGTTGCCGGCACTGGCGCGTTTCCTGATCAAGCCGGAGAAACTGGCGGGGCAGAAGGGTAATTCGTTGTTTGCTCACTGATCCATGTTGCAAATGAAAAAGCCGCAACCTCAGGGTTGCGGCTTTTTTTTATCTCAAATTCGCACCAGTCCCTGTAGGAGCGAGCTTGCTCGCGATGGTCGTCAACGAAAACGCTGGTTGGCAGGTGCCCCGCGGTGCTCTGCGGTTTATCGCGAGCAAGCTCGCTCCTACAAGGGGACGGTGATCAGGCAGGATCGCTACCCAGCACCACATTCAACGCACTACGCGCATCATCCAGCTGCACCAGCGTTGCATGCCGTGCGCCCAGAGCATCACGGTTTTCAATGGCGGTCAGGATTGCCTTGTGCCGCGGCAGCGCCAGTTCATGCAGGTTCGGTCGCTGGTTCGAATGCTTCAAGGCTTCGGCTATCGCCACCGAGAGCATGTTGCACAGGTTGGCCAGCAAGTCGTTGTGCGTGGCGTCGGCGATGCGACTGTGGAAGTCCAGGTCCGGCTGCAACAGCGCCTCCGGTGTCGGCGCGGCTTCCATGCGCTGGTAGGCCTCACCGATGGACGCGATGTCCGCTTCGGTGGCGAATTGTGCGGCGAGGGCGGCAGCGGCCGGTTCGATGATGCTGCGCACACTGGTCAGAAGGTCGAAAAACTGGTTTTGCGGACTGCTTTGCATCAGCCAGTGCAGCACGTCCGGATCGAGCATGTGCCAGTCCTTGCGCGGCTTGACCACAGTCCCGACGCGCGGGCGGGAATACACCAGGCCCTTGGCAACCAATACTCGGGTGGCTTCGCGCAGCACCGGTCGGCTGACCGCATATTCTTCACACAACAGCGCTTCGGCGGGCAGTTTGTCGTCCGGCAGGAAACGTCCCGAGACGATCTGCATGCCCAGTTCCTGGACGATGCGCGAGTGCATGCTTTTGCGGTCGGAGGGTTTGCGGTAATCCATGGGGAGCGGCGCGATCCTGTGCGAATAGGTGTCGCGCATGATAGCAGGCGCGGTGAATGAAGGTCGTTAGCACTGGATACTGAACGGTAAATAGAACCCATGTGGGAGCGGGCTTGCCCGCGATGAGGCCATCACATCCAACATCGGCGGCGACTGATCCACCGCTATCGCGGGCAAGCCCGCTCCCACAGGTTTTGCGTGATCAGTGGGAGTGACGCGGCACTTCAGCCCCACGGCAACCAACCAGGAAGTCGAAGTCGCAACCCTGGTCCGCTTGCAGCACATGGTCGATGTACAGCTGACGATACCCACCGACGATCAGGTTCTGCGGCGGTTGCAGGTCGGCCATGCGCGCGGCCAGTTCGGCGTCTGGAATATCCAGGTGTAAACGGCCGCTGGCGCAATCGAGTTCGATCCAGTCGCCTTCTTTCACTGCGGCCAGCGGTCCACCGGCAGCAGCTTCGGGGGCGACGTGGAGGACAACAGTGCCGTACGCGGTGCCGCTCATGCGCGCATCGGAAATGCGCACCATGTCGGTCACACCCTGGGCCAGCAGCTTGGCTGGCAAACCCATGTTGCCCACTTCGGCCATGCCCGGATAACCCTTCGGCCCGCAGTTCTTCATCACCAGGATCGAGTTGGCATCCACGTCCAGTTCCGGGTCGTTGATCCGCGCCTTGTACATGTCGAAGTTCTCGAACACCACCGCACGTCCGCGATGCTGCATCAGTGCCGGCGTGGCGGCGGACGGCTTGAGCACGGCGCCCAGCGGTGCCAGGTTGCCGCGCAAGACACAGATGCCGCCATCGGAGCGGATCGGGTTGTCGAGGGTGCGGATCACTTCGTCCTCGCCATAAATCGGCGCGTCTTGGGTGTTCTCGCCGATGGATTTACCGTTGACGGTCAGGGCATTCGGGTTCGGGATCAGGTTGGCTTCGCCGAGGCGACGCAGCACCGCCGGCAAGCCACCGGCGTAATAGAACTCTTCCATCAGGAAGCGTCCCGACGGTTGCAGGTCGACGATGGTCGGCATGCCGCGACCGATGCGGGTCCAGTCGTCGAGGTCCAGTTCCACGCCAATGCGCCCGGCGATGGCTTTGAGGTGAATCACCGCGTTGGTCGAGCCGCCAATGGCGGCGTTGACGCGAATGGCGTTTTCGAAGGCTTCCCTGGTGAGGATTTTCGACAGTTTCAGGTCTTCGCGCACCATCTCCACGGCACGCATGCCGGACATGTGCGCCAACACATAACGGCGCGCATCCACGGCCGGGATCGCGGCGTTGTGGGGCAGGGAAGTGCCCAGTGCTTCGGCCATGCAGGCCATGGTCGAGGCCGTGCCCATGGTGTTGCAGGTGCCGGCCGAGCGGGACATGCCGCCCTCGGCTGCGAGGAAGTCGTCGATACTGATGGTGCCGGCCTTGACCTGTTCGCTGAGTTGCCAGACCACGGTGCCGGAGCCGATGTCCTTGCCCTTGTGCTTGCCGTTGAGCATCGGCCCGCCGGTGACGACGATGGCCGGCACGTCGCAACTGGCGGCGCCCATCAGCAGTGCCGGGGTGGTTTTGTCGCAACCGGTCAGCAGCACCACGCCATCGATCGGGTTGCCGCGAATGGCTTCTTCGACATCCATGCTTGCCAGGTTACGGGTGAGCATGGCGGTAGGACGCAGGTTGGATTCGCCGTTGGAGAACACCGGGAACTCCACCGGGAAGCCGCCGGCCTCGATCACGCCGCGTTTGACATGCTCGGCAATCTGGCGGAAATGCGCGTTGCACGGAGTCAGTTCCGACCAGGTATTGCAGATGCCGATGATCGGCTTGCCATGGAACTGGTGGTCGGCGATGCCCTGATTCTTCATCCAGCTGCGGTACATGAAGCCGTTCTTGTCGGCCGTGCCAAACCATTGGGCGGAGCGCAGGGTGGGTTTCTTATCAGACATGATCGGTTCTCTTATTGTATGACTATATTGTTCGAGCTGAGGCGTAACATAAGCTCAAATTGCGACATTTGGAAGTGTTGTTGAGTAAATAGTATTACTATATAGTCCGCTCAAACGGAGGGATGGCCCTGGCGAATTTTTCGCGAGAGGCGTCCCCCGAGGTTCCATAACAACAACAATCGGAGACCGATCTCATGAGCCAGGAACTGCGGCTTATCCGTCGCATCACGCTGAAACTGATTCCCTTCCTGATCCTGCTGTACCTGATCGCCTACGTGGACCGCTCCGCAGTGGGCTTCGCCAAACTGCACATGGGCGCCGACATCGGTCTGGGCGATGCGGCCTACGGACTTGGCGCCGGGCTGTTCTTCATCGGCTACTTCCTGCTGGAAATCCCCAGCAACCTGATGCTCGACCGCTTTGGCGCGAGGCGCTGGTTCGCGCGGATCATGCTCACCTGGGGCGCCATCACCATCGGCATGGCCTTCGTCCAGGGGCCGAACAGCTTCTATGTGATGCGCTTTTTGCTTGGCGCCGCCGAGGCCGGATTCTTCCCGGGCGTCCTGTACTACATCACCCAATGGTTCCCGGTGCGTCATCGCGGCAAGATCCTCGGGCTGTTCATCCTCTCGCAACCCATTGCGATGATGATCACAGGCCCCGTGTCCGGCGGCCTGTTGGGTATGGATGGCGTGCTCGGGCTGCACGGCTGGCAGTGGCTGTTCATTGTCATTGGCACCCCGGCGATCCTGCTGACCTGGCCTGTGCTGCGCTGGTTGCCGGACGGCCCGCAGCAAGTGAAGTGGATGGACCAGGCGGAAAAAGACTGGCTGAGCGGCGAGCTGAAAAAGGACCTGGACGCGTACGGCCAAACCCGACACGGCAATCCGCTGCACGCCCTCAAGGACAAGCGCGTTCTGCTGCTGGCGCTGTTCTACCTGCCGGTGACCCTGAGCATCTATGGCCTCGGCTTGTGGTTGCCGACCCTGATCAAACAGTTCGGCGGCAGCGACCTGGTGACGGGTTTCGTTTCCGCGGTGCCGTACATCTTCGGCATCGTCGGCCTGCTGATCATCCCGCGCAGTTCCGACCGCCTGAATGACCGCTACGGCCACCTCGCCGTGCTGTACGTGCTGGGCGCGATCGGTCTGTTTCTCAGCGCCTGGCTGTCGGTGCCGGTGCTGCAACTGGCGGCGTTGTGTCTGGTGGCGTTCGCGTTGTTCTCCTGCACGGCGGTGTTCTGGACGTTGCCGGGCCGCTTCTTTGCCGGCGCCAGTGCGGCGGCGGGGATCGCCTTGATCAACTCGGTGGGCAACCTCGGCGGCTACCTCGGTCCGTTCGTGATCGGCGCACTCAAGGAATACACCGGCAACCTGGCTTCGGGCCTGTATTTCCTGTCGGGCGTGATGGTGTTCGGGCTGGTGTTGACCGGTGTGGTGTATCGCTTGCTGGAGCGCAAGCACGTGTTGCCGGCCGATGAGTTTGCGGCGAGTGCGCGTGGGGCCACCCGTACCTGACAGGAAACAATCATTCACCACGGACTCTGTGGGAGCGGGCTTGCCCGCGATAGCAATCTGTCTGGCACATCAATGTTGAATGTGCCGCCGTCATCGCGGGCAAGCCCGCTCCCACAGGGGGGGCGTGTTTGCCCGGGTTCTGGGTTAACAGGAGAAAATTCATGCGTTTGGTTCAATTCGAATTGAGTAACGGCGAACGCCGCGTCGGCGTGGTCGACAACGGCCTGGTCCGTGAAGTGCAAGACGCGCGCGCTGTTCGCGACCTGGCACTGGCGGCGATCGAGGCAGGTGCGAGCCTTGAGCAACAAGTGCAGAGCCTGGGGCTGGGCATCAGCCATGACTATGCCGAACTGCTGAAGCAACAGCGCATCCTGCCGCCGCTGGATCATGCGGACCCGGCGCACATGTTGGTCAGCGGTACGGGCCTGACCCATCTGGGCAGCGCGTCGGCCCGGGACAAGATGCACCAGCAAAGCGGCGACGAAACCGCGATGACCGACACCATGCGCATATTCAAATGGGGCGTGGAGGGCGGCAAGCCGGCGGCGGACCTAGCCGGTGTGCAACCGGAATGGTTCTACAAAGGCGATGGCAGCATCGTCGTCAGGCCGGGCCAGCCGTTTCCATTGCCGCCATTTGCCGAAGATGCCGGTGAAGAACCGGAGATCGCCGGCCTGTACGTGATCGGTCACGACGGCAAGCCGTATCGCCTGGGTTTTGCCGTGGGCAACGAGTTCTCCGACCACGTCATGGAGCGCAAGAACTACCTGTACCTGGCCCATTCGAAATTGCGTAGCTGCAGTTATGGCCCGGAACTGCGGGTCGGTGAATTGCCACAGCATCTGGCGGGTACCAGCCGCATCCTGCGCAACGGCGAAGTGCTGTGGCAGAACGAGTTCCTCAGTGGCGAGGCGAACATGTGCCACAGCCTTGCCAACCTGGAATTCCATCATTTCAAGTACAGCCAGTTCCTGCGCCCGGGGGATGTGCACATTCACTTCTTCGGCACCGCGACCCTGTCCTTTGCCGACGGTATTCGCACCCGACCGGGTGACGTGTTCGAGATCACCCAGGCCGAGTTCGGCGCACCATTGATCAACGGCATCGCCCCGGTCCCGGCGGCTTTCGAGCCCGGCACCGTCGGCACACTTTGAGGACTTTCCCATGACCCGGATTCTTGGTCACAACTACATCGGCGGCCAACGCAGCGCCGCCGGCAGCATCAAGTTGCAGAGTGTCGATGCGAGCACCGGTGAGGCCTTGCCCCACGATTTTTTTCAGGCGACACCGCAGGAGGTCGATGCGGCGGCCCACGCTGCAGCGCTCGCCTATCCGGCCTATCGCAGCCTGAGCGCGGAGCGACGGGCGCAGTTTCTCGATACCATCGCCGATGAACTGGACGCCCTCGGTGACGACTTTGTCGCTGTCGTCTGCCGGGAAACGGCGTTGCCCGCAGGCCGGATTCAAGGCGAGCGTGGGCGTACCAGCGGGCAGATGCGCCTGTTCGCCAAAGTGCTGCGTCGCGGTGATTTCTACGGCGCGCGAATCGACCGGGCATTGCCGGAGCGTCAGCCGTTGCCGCGTCCGGACCTGCGTCAGTACCGCATCGGTCTGGGACCTGTGGCGGTGTTTGGTGCCAGCAACTTTCCGCTGGCGTTCTCCACCGCCGGCGGCGATACCGCCTCGGCGCTGGCCGCCGGGTGCCCGGTGGTGTTCAAGGCCCATAGCGGCCACATGGCCACGGCCGAGCAGGTGGCGGATGCGATCATTCGCGCTGCGGAAAAAACGGGTATGCCGGCCGGTGTGTTCAACATGATCTACGGCGGCGGTGTCGGCGAAGCGCTGGTCAAGCATCCGGCCATCCGGGCCGTGGGGTTCACCGGTTCGCTCAAGGGTGGTCGAGCCCTGTGCGACATGGCCGCGGCACGTGCGCAACCGATTCCGGTGTTCGCCGAGATGTCGAGCATCAACCCGGTGATTGTCTTGCCCCAGGCATTGCAGGTGCGGGCCGACACTGTTGCCCGGGACCTCACGGCCTCGGTGGTGCAGGGCTGCGGGCAGTTCTGCACTAATCCGGGTCTGGTGATCGGCATTCGCTCGGCGTCGTTCAGCGCCTTTGTGCAGCAAGTGGCCGGGTTGATGGGCGACCAGCCGGCGCAAACCATGCTCAATGCCGGTACCCTGGGCAGCTACGGTCAAGGCTTGCAAAAACTGCTGGCCCATCCGGGAATTGAACACCTGGCCGGCGATCTGCAGCAGGGCAATCAGGCCCAGCCGCAGCTGTTCAAGGCCGATGCGCGCCTGCTGATCGATGGCGATGAAGTCCTGCAAGAGGAAGTGTTCGGGCCGACCACCGTGGTGGTCGAGGTCGCGGATCAGGCGCAACTGACGGCGGCCCTGAACGGCCTGCACGGCCAATTGACCGCCACCGTCATTGGTGAGCCGCAAGACCTCGAGCAGTTCGCCGGGCTGACGGGATTGCTGGAGCAGAAGGTCGGGCGAATCCTGCTCAATGGCTATCCGACTGGCGTGGAAGTCTGCGACTCGATGGTCCACGGCGGACCTTACCCGGCAACCTCCGATGCGCGCGGTACATCGGTGGGCACACTGGCCATCGATCGTTTCCTGCGCCCGGTGTGTTTCCAGAACTACCCGGACAGCTTGCTACCGGACGCGCTGAAGAACGGCAATCCGCTGCGCATCCAGCGACTGGTGGATGGCCAACCATCGCGCGACGCCCTCTAACGGCTGACCACAATCCCTGTGGGAGCGGGCTTGCCCGCGATAGCGGAGGGTCAGGCAACATCGTTGTCGACTGATTGACCGCCATCGCGGGCAAGCCCGCTCCCACAGGTTTGTGTGAAACTTTGGTCGGGTGCTTGAGCTATCATTGCGTCTTTCTCATTCAAAGACTGATTGCCATGACTGCCCCAACCGACACCCTGCTCAATGCCCTCGAACACTGTGGAATGGTGGAAATCGACGGGCTGCATGCCTTCGAATTCGCCCTCGACGAGTTCGACAACCTGCACATTGAATGCATGGATGGCCGTGTGGCCAAACACTGGGAGTTCACCCCGGCGCAGGTTCAGTCCGCGACCTTCGACACCACGCTGCAAAGCTGGTTGATCACCGGTGACTCGGGCGAACACCGTTTGGTGTGCCTGGGCGATATCGTCAGCGGTGACAACGAAGATGATGACCAGGATGATGCGTAACCTCTGGCCGCTGTTGATGGCCGGCAGCATCGGCGCGATGGGCGTCCAGGCCGCATCCGCCGAGGACGATCAACTGCTGGTGGGCTCCTACACCGCCGGTCAAAGCCAGGGGATCTATCGCCTGGCTTTCGACAGCACCACCGGGCAGATCAACGCCACGCCCTTGCAAGTGGTCAAGAGCGAAAATCCATCGTGGTTGACCCTCTCGAAAGACCAGCGCCACCTGTTCGTGGTCAACGAAAATGGCCCGGGCCAGGCTGATCCGGTCGGGCGCGTCAGCAGTTACGCGATTGATCCCAAGACCCATGCGCTAAACCTGATCAGCCAGGTGCAAAGCCTGGGCAACGAGCCGACCCATTCCAGTCTCAGCGTCGATGGCAGCCATTTGTTTGTCAGCAATTACTCGGTGGCCGAAGACCCCGGCGGCGCCCTCGCGGTGGTGCCGGTGGCGGCCGATGGCAAGCTAAAACCGGTGGTGCAGATGAGCAGCCACCCGGCGAGCCGGGTCAATCCCGAGCGCCAGGCCTCGGCCCACGTGCACTCGACCGTCTCGTCGCCGGACGGTAAATACGTGTTCGCCAACGACCTGGGTGCCGACAAGGTGTTTGCCTACCGTTTCGACCCCAAGGCCAATCCGCAGCTGCCATTGACCCCGGCCAACCCGGCATTCGTGCAACTGCCGCCCGGTAGCGGGCCGCGTCATTTGCTGTTCAGCGCCGATGGCAAACATGCCTGGCTGACCATGGAAATGAGCGCCCAGGTGGCGGTGTTCGATTACCACGACGGCACGCTCGAGCAGACGCAGATGGTCGACCTGGCTGCCGGGCAACCCGTCTCGGACAAGGCGGCCGCAGCGCTGCATGCCTCGGCCGATGGCAAGTTCCTCTACGCCAGCAACCGTGGTACGGCCAATCAACTGCTGGTGTTTGCCATTGATCCGCTAACCGGACGCCTAACCGAGCTGCAACGCCGGGCGGTAGAAGGCGATCATCCGCGGGAGTTCAGCCTCGACCCGAGCGGCAAATTCCTGTTGATCGCCAACCAGAAGAGCAACCAGATTGTCGTCGTCGAACGCGACGCCAAGAGCGGTCTGTTGGGTAAAACCGTGCAAAAACTGCCGATGGACGCCCCGAGCGACCTGAAGTTTCTGCTGCGTCAATAAGCCGCAGGCCCCGGTTGATGGGGCCTGCCTGCTTTTATCAATGTCGCTGATATCTGGTACTGCTACAAAGCATTTCAAGGCATGAACCCTCGAGGGTTAAGTTTGCTTCACGGCCCCACCGGGCAAGCAAGCCAACTGAATCCGAGGAATACCGCCATGAACTTCAACATCTTCTCTGTCATCGCCGCTTCCGCCATTTCTGCCACCGTTGCGCTGCCAGCCAGTGCCAACGTTGAAATCAGCGACAAAAAAGCCCACACCCAGAGCTACACCCAGAAATACCTGCAACAGAGCGCCAACTTCTACGCCGCGCTGGATCACAAGACCCAAGCCTGAACTTCCTCTCTGCCTTTATGCAGGAGCGAAGTCACTGATGATCGAAGAGCCTGATGCTGAAAGCAGGTGTCGAAAACGATCAGAGTGATGTCGCTCCTGCATAACGCATTTGCGACAGCATCAGTTTGCTATCAATGTCGCGCTTGATATCACATGGCCATACGTTTAAATTGACGCTGATTTTTTGACTCCTCCTCACGGCAAGGATCGGCAGCATGGTGACGCGTCTGGCATTGGTTCTTCTGTTTCTCTATTCCACCCCTATTTTATCGGCATCCGACGCTGTTCCCGGTGAGCCGGATGCGGCGCGCGAGCGCTTGATGAGTTTTATTGAAGACTGAAATAGTCTGGCTTGATGATCAACGAAGCTGATGATCACTATGGATAACCCTGAGTGGTGACCCAGGCTTTTTTGATCGATTCTGTGGGCATTGAAACATGCCTGCGGAGAACATCATGGCCAGCGCAATTCTCACTTCTGCCAAACACGGCGCTTATGTAGCGATCGGCCTGTACCTTGCCATGGTGCTGTTGGTCAGCCTGTCAGCCCAGTCACAATCCAGCTTCGAAGCACCGATCCAGGTCGCTCATCCCGGCATCCAGTTTGACCACCGTGCGCAAAACGCCAGCGTTGATCAGGCTGAACTCGCAGGAGTCGCCGGCGCATGAAAGGGCACAGACTTTGGGTCATCGCCTTCCTGGCGTTCATGACCAACGGAGCCTCCCTGCTGGGGATCGGACAGGGCTCGGCGGGCTCGGTGGCGCGCACCATCGAAGCCAATCACAACATTGCCCGGAACATCGAAAATGCCAACGCGCAGGGCATGCTGGCCGGCAATCCGCCGATCAGGAGCGAAGGGGTGGTTTTCGGCCCGTTCCAGGTGGATTGCTCGGCGATCGGGATGTGTGAGGTGTTGGCTTGAACTCTGCTGGTCACTGAATCCTTTGTGGCGAGGGAGCTTGTCTGTGGCGAGGGGGCTTGCCCCCGTTCGGTCGCGAAGCGGCCGTAAATCCGGATGACCAGAAAAAGCTTGGGGCTGCTTCGCAGCCCAACGGGGGCAAGCCCCCTCGCCACAGGAGCTGCGTTTACTTTTTCATCACACCGGTAAACAACTCCGACTCCAGAAACCGCTGCAACCAGTCCTGCAACCGCCGATACGGCGTCTGCGCAAACCATTCACGGTCGACGTGGGCGAACTGCCGCACGAAGGGCATCAGCGCTACGTCGGCCAGGCTTGCATGGTCGGCCAGCAAATAGTCGCGTCCCTCCAGCAACTCATCCAGCCTTTGCAAAAACACCTCGCCCTCCGCGCGATACGCCTCCATCGGCTGCTCGGGATAACGCTCGGCGTACTTGTAGCGGTTCAAGTGCACCTTGAACACCTGATCGTTCTGTTCGATCAGGCTGGCGATTTGCGCCGCTGCGTCAGGATCATCCTTGAGCAACCAGTCTTGCGGATCGTTCTGTGCCAGGGCCCAGCGCATGATGTCGAGGCTTTCGTCGATCACCCGGCCGTCGGCGCTCAGCACCGGCACCGTGCCTTTGCCCGACAGCGCGAGCATCTCGGCGGGTTTGGCCTTCAGGCTGACTTCGACGATGTCCACGGCCACTGCCGAATAACGCAGGGCCATGCGTGCGCGCATGGCGTACGGGCAGCGGCGGAAGGAATACAGCGTGTTCATTTCACCTCCAGGGTGCTCAGGCCGTTGCCCTGGCGGCGGACCTGAATCTGCACCGGAATCCGTTCATGCATTTCCTGTACGTGGGAAATCACCGCGACCTTGCGGCCTTGGGCCTGCAAGCCGTCGAGGGCGTCCATGGCCAGTTGCAGGGACTCCGGATCGAGGCTGCCGAAGCCTTCGTCGATGAACAGCGACTCGATTTTCAGCGTGCTCGATGCCATCGACGCCAGGCCGAGGGCCAGTGCCAGCGATACCAGGAAGGTCTCGCCACCGGACAGCGAATGCACTGAACGCAGTTCGTCACCCATTTCGGTGTCCATCACCAGCAACCCGAGCATGCTGCCGCCGCGCTTGAGGCGATAACGGCGCACCAGTTGGCGCAATTGCACGTTGGCGTGATGCACCAGCAGGTCGAGGTTGTAGGCCTGGGCGATCTTGCGGAAGGTGTCGCCGGTGGCGGAACCGATCAACGCATTCAGGCGTGCCCAGCGTTGATACTCGTTGTAGGCGTCGGCAATCTGTTGGGCCAGGGCCTGATTGGCGTTCTGCCGGCGCTGGTCCTCGACCTGCTCGGCGCGCAGTTCGGCGCAGTGCTGCTCGCTGACGGCGAACTGATGTTGCAGGTCGGTGAGGGCGGTGGCGAGTTGCTCGGCATCGAGATGGCCGTTGTGCTGGGCTTGATGATCGAGCAAGCGCTGATCACGCTCTTGCAGCAGCACCTTGGCCTGTTCGATGGCTTTTTCGTTGTGTTGCAAGCGTTGGCGCAGTTCGCTGACTTGCGTGTCGTCGACCCGCAGCAAGTCTTCGAGGCCATCGTCATCCAGCTCAGGATGTCGGGCGCGCCAGTCGGCGATTTTGTCGGTGAGATCGCGATCTTCGTTTTCCAGCGCTTGCAAACGCTCCTGCTGCGCCTTGAGTTCGGCGGCGATCTGCACCTGTTGCGTACGTACCTGCTGCAGCTCCTGCGCCGTTGTTGCCTGGGTACTGCGTGCTTGCTCTACAGCGTTTTCCAGCCCTTTCTGCCACTGCTCGGCGCTGCTGTGCTCGCCCAGCAGTTGTGTAAGTTGGTGCTGGCAAGCCGTTTGCTGTTCGGCCAGTGCACTGAACTGCTGCTCGGCGATTTGCAGTTGTTGTACGCGGGTTTGCTGGCGATCCTGTTCTTTCTCTAGCGTTTGTTGACGCTGTTGCTGCTCGGCAAGTTCTTCTTTCTGCTGATCGAGCTGTGTGAGGCGTTCGGCGATCTGCCGATCCAGCTGCATGAACGTTGCAGCAGGCTCCACCCGTAGCGCTTCGAGGGTTTCGCCCGGCAGCAGACTGCCGAACGCGGTGAGCTCCTCGTCGAGCCGCTGACGGTCGCTGCTCAGTTCGCGCTGCTGGTTGCTCAGGTGCTGGGCCGCTTGCTGATGCGCGGTTTCGGCGTGGCGCAATTGCTGGGTCAGGCGCGCGGCGTCCTGCTGCAGGGTGAGCAGGGCGCGCTGACGTTGTTCGTCCTGAGCGATGCTCTGGTTCAACTGATCGTTCTGTCGGGTCAGCCAGGCGTCGCGCTTTTCGGCGTCCTGATCCAGAAGTTGTGCGGCCAGTGGGTGAGCGTCGAGACTCGGTGCCAAGGCTTGTTGTTGGGCGCCCAGTTGTTCCTGTTGTTGCAGCAGCTCCTTTTGCTGGGCGATGACGCCCACCACCTCGGCGCGCAATTCGGTGAGCTTTTCCTTGAGCTGGTCGACCGCTTGCTGCGCGCGGGCCTGTTCGTTTTCATCGTGGCGACCGAGGCTTTGCAGCAGCGCTTCGGGCTGATGGTAAGGATGCTCGTGACTGCCGCAGACCGGGCACGGCTGGTCGTCCTGCAACTGCGTGCGCAACTCTTCGACACTCGCGCTGCGGGCCAGACGTTGGCGTTCCAGCAGTTCCCGGGTGACGTTGAAGGTTTGTTCGGCGACCGTCAGTTCGGCTTTGGTTTTCACCCCGTCCTGAGTCAGGCGCTCACGTTCCTGTTGCGCGGCAAGCTGACGTTGTTGCAGTTCGGCGTCGCGCTTGTCCAGTTCCTGCTGGCTGGCCCACAGCCGCGTCAGGTCTTCGATGGCGCGCAGCTGTTTACGGTTGTCCTGCAACAGGTTGCCGAGGATGCCGATCTGCTCGGCCACGGCGTCCGGCTCCGCGCCGGCCTCCTTGAACAACACTTCAAGTTGCTGCTTTTGCAAGGCGAGCTCTTCGCCGCAGCGGGTGGCGGTTTGTTCGAGGGTCGCCAGCTCGGCCTGGCCTTTGTTCAAGCGGTTGCCGATCAACATCAACTGTTGCAGGCGATCCCGATAGGCATTCCACGCGTCGCTCAGCGGTGCCAGATGGCCGCTTTGCTCAAGCTCGGTGGCGATACGCTGCAAACGTTCGGCAACCTGGTTCTGCTTTTCCAGCAAGGCTTGGATGGCGCTTTGGCCCTGGATGCAGGCTTGTTCTGCGGTGTGCTTCGCGTCGGCGCTGAGGGCAGTGTCTTTGGCCAGGCGGGCGAGGGTGCTTTGTTCCTCGAAGGCCTGACGCAGTAGCGGCGCACTGTCGGTTTGTCGTTGCAGGGCTTCGCTGAGGGCGATTTGTGTGGCAGAGAGGTTCTGCTCCAGCAACGTCTGGCGTTCAGTCAGCTCGTGCTGCTGCCGGGTATGAGTAGCAACCTGTGCGGCCAGTGGCGTCAGCAGTGCATCGAGTTCGGTTTTGCGGGCGAACTGGTGCCGTTGCGGGCCGAGTTGTTCCAGCCGTGTCAGCTTCAAGCGTTCGTCGGCCAATCCTTCCCACTGCTGTTGGGCACTGTGAAGTTGCTCGGTCGCGGCGAGTTGAGTGTCCTGCAACTGACGCAGCTCCTTGAGCCAGGTGTGCTGCTGCTCAAGCTGTTTGAGTTGTGCCTGCTGCAACTTCAGTTGTTGCTGCGCGGCATTGAAGCGCTCATCCAGTTCCGCACGGGCCTGCGGCGCCAGCGGCGTCACTCCGCTGGCCTGATCCTGCAGCAGCTTGTGAACCTCGCGAGCCTCCTTGGTCTTGTCGAAGGCGCGACGACCGAGGCGGGTGTAAAGCGCCGTGTCGGTGAGTTTCTCCAGCAGTTCGCTGCGGTCGTTGTCGTCGGCCTTGAGGAAGGCGCTGAACTCGCTTTGCGCCAGCAGCACGGCGCGGGTGAACTGTTCGAAGTTCAGCCCCAGCGCGGCTTCGAGCTGAGCCTTGTATTCGCCTTTCTGGCTGGCCAGCAACTGGTCCTGATCGATGTCACGCAAACTCTGGCGGCTGGCCTGCAGTTTGCCGGCGGCCTTGTCCCGAGCGCGATTGGCTTCCCAGCGGGCGCGGTAACGGCGGCCGTCGACTCCGACGAAATCCACTTCCGCATAGCCTTCACCGGTGCCGCGACGCAGCAGGGTGCGTGGGTCGCCGGTGCCGATTTCGCCGTCGGCGTCCGGTACTTTGGCGTCGCGGCCGGTGTTGTTCAGGCGTGGTACGGCGCCAAACAGCGCCAGGCACAAAGCATCGAGCAACGTACTTTTACCGGCGCCGGTGGGGCCGGTGATGGCGAACAACCCGGCACTGGCCAAGGGTTCGGCGGTGAAGTCGATTTCAAACGGCCCGGCCAGGGAGGCGAGGTTTTTCAGGCGGATCGCGAGAATCTTCATGGCTGTTCGCTCTCCATCTGCACGTCCTGCAACAGCTCGGCAAAGTCCTTGAGGGTCTGCTCGTCGACCTCGCTGCCGTAGTTGTCCTGCCAGGCGCGGCTGAACAGCTCCTGGGGCGTGAGCTGGTCCAGTTCGATCAGCGTGCTGCCCTCATCGGCACCGTCACGGCCGCCGTTGCCAGCGTACTCGGCGGCAATGCGCACCAGGCGCACGGCCTTGCCTTGCAGGGCGGTTTCCACTTGATTGCGCAGGTCGGGCTGCGGTTCATCGAGGCGCACCCGCACCTCCAGCCAGGGTTGGCGCTGGATGTCGGCCAACAGGTCGATGTCCGGCAGGTCCGCCAGCTGCAGCAGGATCTCGCTCAAGGGCGCCGGGCCGATGCGTTGCAGGTTGACCGCGCGGGGAATCAGTTTCGGCTCGACGCTGACCAGGGTTTCGCCGTCGAGCTTGATGTCGAGAATCTGGTGCTGATAGCTGATCTCGGAGAACGACAGCGGAATCGGCGAGCCGCTGTAGCGGATGCGCTCCTCGCCGTTGACCTTCTGCGGTTTGTGCAGGTGGCCCAGGGCAACGTAGCTGATGCTCGGCCCGAACAGACTGGCGGGCAGGGCTTCGGCGTTGCCGATGATCAGGCTGCGCTCGGAGTCTTCCGACACCGAACCGCCCGCCATGTGCGCGTGGCTGATGGCGATCAGTGCCTGGCCTGGCGTGCGCCTGGCGTTGGCCGCTTCGATCAGCCACTCGTGCACCTGACCGATCCCGCGCAGGTAGTTGTCGCCCAAATGCGCGCCGGTGACTTCCGCCGGGCGCAGGAACGGCAAAGCCAGGCACCAGGCGGCGATCGCACCACTGGAGTCAGGCAACGGCAACAACAGGCGCTCGGCATCCAGCTGCCCGTCGTCCAGCCACAGCACACGGCCGAGCGCATGGGTGCGCAAGCGGCGCATCAATGGCGCGGGCAGTTCGATTCGCGAGCCGGAATCGTGGTTGCCGGCAATCATCACGATGGTCAGCGACGGCTGCTGCTCGTGGGCGCTGACGATGAAGTCGTAGAGACGCTCCTGGGCTTTGACGGGCGGGTTGACCGTGTCGAAGATGTCGCCGGCGATCAACAGCACATCCGGCTGATCCAGTTTCAGCTGGCGCAACAGCCACTCAAGAAAACAGCCATGTTCGAAATCGCGATCCTGGCCGTGCAGGTTTTGCCCCAGGTGCCAGTCGGAGGTGTGAAACAAGCGCAAGGCGGACTCCGGTACAAAAATAGGTGATGGCCGCGTGAAAAATGAAGGCGGCGAAAGGGGGGAGAGTTTACTGGTAAAAATGCCCGGTCGCGCGATGGAATGCTCTGTGGCGAGGGGGCTTGCCCCCGTTCGGTCGCGAAGCGGCCGTAAATCCGGGCAGCTCGGTGTGCCGGAAAAACTTGGGGCCGCTTCGCAGCCCAACGGGGGCAAGCCCCCTCACCACAGGCAAGCCTCCTCACCACAAATGCATCCTTGTCGGCGAAGGGTTCTATTTCGGATAAAGCGGCGGCAACCCACTGTCGCCGACCACATCCTGCACCCGTTCGGCCATCGGGATCGCCTTGATCGCCCGCCACAACTCGTCACCTTGCCAGTACTGGCCGGTTTCGCTGTAGAGCGCGCCGTTCAAGCCGTCGAGGGCGTTGGACAGGGGCACGAAGCGGGCAGCCATGTCGGCCAGGGTTTCCGGTTGTTGCCGGGCCCAGGCGTCGAGGGCCTGGCGGGTGGCGTGGGAGTCATTGGCCAGGCAGGCGCGCTTGAGGTCGTCGAGTACGGTGCGCGGGCTCGGGCCGGTTTGGGCAGTGCGCGCCACCGCCGGTTGCCAGCGGCCACGCCACCAGAGGCCGAAGCCGAGCAGGGTGGTGCAGGCCAGGAACAGGGTGCTGAGCTTCCAGCGCCGAAGGGCTTCGCTGTCGGCGCTGGCTTCGACCGCAGACGCGCCGGCCGGGGTGTCGACCACCAGGCTCGGGTTGGCCGCCACGTGCAGCGTGCGGGCAGGCAGGCTGCTGTGTTCCAGATGGTCTTCGAAGGTGTTCCACCAGACCACGTCGACGGTGGGCAGTTCGATGGCGCCGGTGCGTGTCGGCACCAAGGCCTCGCGGTCTTCACGGCTGCCAACCAGGCCGCGTTCGCTGTTCTGGTTGCCGAGCACCGGTTGATCCGGGTAGCGGCGCAGCCCGCCGACATCGGTGCCGGGCAGCGGTGGCAGTTGGGTGCTGGACAAGCCCTCGGCTGTCACCGTCAGGCTGCGGGTCAGTGAATCGCCGACCTGGGCGTGGTCCGGCTCCGGGTTCCAGCTTTCGCTCAGGGTCAGGCTGCGCGCAGGCAGCCAGGGGGCATCGGCCGGCCAGGTGAGGGGTTTGGCCTTGACCGTCAACAGCAGTTCGGCCGAGGTGACGCGCATCAGCTTGCCGGATTTCGGTCCCTGGGTGGCGCTGTCCTGTACCGGTTGTGCGTCGACCAGCGCCGCGTTGAAGACCTGTGCCGGAATGATCAGTTCGCCACTGTGTTGCGGGTAGATCGCGTAGCGCATTTCGATCACACCGTGGCGCAGCCCATCGATGTCTTTTTCGTAGGTGCGTGAGTCGCCCAATTGTTCGATGCGTGCGTCAGGTATCTGCAAGGGTGGCAGGCTGCTGTCGTCGTACAGCGACACCGAGTGGTAGATGCGCAGGGTCAGGACTGCCTGGGCCTGAACGTACACGCTGGTTTGATCGAGGCTGGCATCGATGAACACCGGGGCGCGTTTGTTCGGGTTGTCCGGTGTTTCGCTCTCGACCACTTGCAGGGTGATCGGCTGGCTCTGCAGTTCGCCCAGTTGCAGGGGCGGAATCACGACGCTGCCGTTTTGCCGGGGCAAGAGGGTGATGATCCAGCGCGTGGCGGCCTGGTTTTCACCGCTGAGGGTGTTCAACTGGTTGACCTGGCGGGTGCCGCGCACTTCGAACAACGGCTCCAGCGGTGTCAGGTCGGGTTTGCCGAACTGAGTCACGTCGGTGGACTCCAGGGTCAGCTCGACCGTCTCGCCTGAGCTCAGGCGACTGCGGTCCACACTGGCGGCCAGCTCTGCAGCCTGTGCCTGGACAGAGCAGAACAACAGGCCGTGCATCAGTGCGAGCAATAAAACGGTGAAGCGGGTCATCGAGTTTTTTCCTGATCCTGATGTTGTTGCTGTTCGTACCAGAATTTTCGCCGCAGCAGCTCACCGGGGTCATCCGGGATCTGCCGCAACCACTGCTCCAGTGCCTGACGCTGTTCACCCTCGATACTGTCGGTGGCAGGGCGCAAGGGCGGCGTGGTGTGCTGTTCGTCACCCAACTCGCTGCCGGGCACTTCATTGGCACCCGGTCTGGGCGGCGACGCCGGCGGTTGCGCGGTGTTGGAGTCGGCCGGCGGTTCTTGCGCCTGCGGCTCGCCGCTGTCCGAAGACTGCGTTGAGACGCCGGGTGGAGTCTGTTGTTGCATGTCCAGGGGTTCGTCGCTGGCGGAAGGGTCCGGTTCCGGGGCGGGTAGGCTGTTTTTCTGCTTGAGCAGCTCTTCCACCAGCGCCTTGTTGGTCAGCGCCGGGCGCAAGTCCGGTTGACGTTCCAGAGCCTGTTCGTACGCGTCCAGGGCCGCCTCCAGCTCACCGCTTTTGGCCAGGGCATTGCCTCGATTGTAGTGGGCGTGGGCATCGTTGCCTTCTGCGAACCGCTTGGCGGCGCGGGCGTAATCTCCGGCCTCGTAGAGCGCCACGCCTTGCCATTGGTGGTCTTCAAAGCGCCGGGCGGCTTCGGCCGGGCGCTTTTGTTTGAGCAGGTGCACGCCTTGTTGATCAGGACGCAACCACAGGTCGGCGAGGTCGAAGGCGTAGCTCGGTTGAGGCAACGCCAATAGCAGCGGCAGGCACAGCAGCCAGCCGCGACGCCCCGCGCAGGCCGCCAGGAACAGCAGCGGTAGCAAAAGCCAGTAACCTTGATCGGCCCAGGTGTCCAGGCGCAGGGTCTGACCGTCGTTGCGCAGGTTGCGCGGGCCGTCGAACAGGCCAAGGGCATGCAGGTCACTGTCGTCCAGGCGTGCCTGGCGAAAGCGTCCATCCAGGTCGTTGGCAAAAGCTTTCAAGCCTGGCTCGTCCAGGCGCGGCACGAGAATGGCCCCTTGTTCATCCTTGAGGAAACTGCCGTCCTCCTGGGTGATGGGCGAGCCTTCGGCGGTGCCGATGCCAAGCATCAGAAATTGAGTCGATTTGCCGTTGAGCGCGTGACGGATGCCCAGCCGCTCCTGTTCGGTCAAGGACGAACCGATCAGCAGGATCCGGCCGTCGCCCAGCGCCGCTTGTTCGAGCAGCGCCAGGGCCTTGACCACCGCGAGATCGGCGCGATGCCCGGCCTCTGGCATCAACGACGGCTTCAGTGCGTCCAGCAGATTGCGGCTGGTGGACAGATCATCCGACAGCGGTACCAGCGTATGGGCACTGCCGGCGTAGACGACGATGGCGGTTTGCGCGTCGCTGCGAATCTGCAGCAGATCGAACAGCTTGCGTCGAGCCTGTTCAAGCCGGTTGGGCATGACGTCGGTGGCGAGCATTTCCGGGGTCAGTTCGAGCACCACCACCAGCGGGTCGGCGGGCTTTTGACTGGTCTGCTCGACACGCTGCCAGCCCGGACCGAGCAGGGCGAGCAGGGTCAACAGCCACGCGAGACCGAGGGCGATCCAGGGCAGTTTACTGTCACGGCCACTGCCGCCACTGAGCAGTGCGGCGTGAAAGGCCGGTGGCAGAATCATTTGCCAGCGCCCGGCGCGCTTCTTGCGGTGCCAGAGTTGCCAGAGCAACCAGCCAAGCACCGGCAGCAACAGCAGCCACCAGGGGCGGAACCAGTACGGCCACAGCACACTCATCGACGCCTCCGCAGGCGCAGGCGTTTGAGACGCTGGCGCCAGTCAGGCAGCAGTTGGGTTTGCAAGAACAGATCCTTGGTGAACAGGCGTTGCAAGGGGTTGTCCGGCCAGAGCACGGGGGCCACCAGCAGCATGCTCAACCACAGCGCCAGGGCCAGTGGCCAGTGGTACAACGCTTGGGTCGGGCGGGCCTGGGTGGGTTGCTGGGCCACGGGCTCCAGTTGATCCAGTACGTCCTTGATCGCCTGCAGCTCTTTGCCGTCGCGAGCCCGGAAATACTGGCCACCCGTGGCCTCGGCGATGGCCTTGAGGGACGGTTCGTCCAGGTCCAGGCTCGGATTGACGCCGAGAAAGCCGACCGTGCCACTTTGCTCCGGATCGGCACCGATGCCGATCGGGTAGATTTTCACGCCTTCCTTGGCGGCGAGTCGCGCAGCGGTGAGCGGGTCGATTTCACCGCCATTGTTGGCGCCGTCGGTCACCAGGATCAGCACGCGGCTGGTTGCCGGGCGCAAGAGCAGGCGCTTGAGGGCCAGACCGATGGCATCGCCGATGGCGGTGTTTTTGCCGGCGATGCCGATGCGCGCCTCATCGAGCCAGACGCGCACGGTGTGGCGGTCGAAGGTCAACGGTGCCTGCAGATAGGCCTGGCTGCCGAACAGGATCAGCCCGACCCGGTCACCTTCGCGGCTTTCGAGAAAGTCGCCGAGCAAATGCTGGACCAGTGACAGGCGACTGATGTCTTCGTCCTGCCATTGCATGTCAGGGAAATCCATGGACCCGGAAACGTCCACGGCCACCAGCAAGTCACGGCCGCTGGCGGCAATCGGCAGGGGTTCACCGAGCCATTGCGGGCGAGCCGCCGCGACCAGCAGCAACAGCCACAGCAGGATGAACGGTGCCTGCTGGCGCCAGGCTGGCAGGTTGGCCCGGGCGCGTCGCCCGGCGAGGCCTTCCAGGTCGCTGAGGAAGCTGACCTTGAGTGCCGGTTCACCACTGTCGGCCACCGGCAATACGATGCGCATCAGCCACGGCAGCGGCGCAAGGGCAAAAATCCACGGCCAGGCGAATTCAAACATGTTTGCGAATCCACGTATCGACGGCTTGGGTCAGGCCGGCAATGGCCTTGTCGTCGAGTTTGCATTCGGGTTTGTAGGCGCCTTCCACGAGCACCATCCATCGGGTCAGGCCGGCCGCCGGGCAGCGATTGTCGAGGAACGCCAGCCATTTGCGGCCGTTGAGGGTGTGGCTCTGGCTGTAGGGATAGTGGTTGCGGCACAGGCGCTTGAGCAGGCCGTTGAGTTGCTGCAGCCAGGCACCGGCCGGCGCACCGTCGTAAGGCTTGGGCATCAGTGCCAGCTCGGCCAGAGCCGCAAGGCGTACCGGGTCAAGCGGCTGTTCGGCACGGACCACGGGGCGTTTTTGCGGAATGAAGCGACGCAGCTTCCACAGGCCCAGACCGATCAGCGGCACCACGAGCAGCAGCAGCCACCAACCCGGTGCCGGAGGCCAGAATTCCACCGGTGGCGGGGATATCAGCGGTTGCAGTTGATCAAGGCTGCTCATCGGCCTTTCCCCGGTTTCTGTGGGTTCAGGTATTCGCGCAGTTGCTCGACCATCTCGCTCTGAGTGCTCAACGGCATCATCAGTACCCTTAGCTTCTGCGCGAGCAGTTCCCAGCGGGCGATACGTGCTTCGGCCTGGGCCCGGTAAGTCTGGCGCAGGTCGAAATTCAGCGTGTCGAGTTCCAGTTGCGCGCCGCGTTCGGCGAAACGCAAAAGACCCGCGGCGGGCAGGGCATGGTCCAGCGGATCGGACAACGGCAGCAGCAACAGGTCGCAGTGGCGCGATAACAGGCTCAGCTGTTGCTCGGCGCTGTCCGAAAGGGCGCGTTCGTCACAGATCACGATCACCAGGCTGCCAGGGCGCGACACTTCCCGGGCGCGGCGCAGGGCAATGCCAAAGGCGTCGCGGTCCGGCTCGCTTTCGCTGTTGAGCGACTGATTGACCCGCACCAGCCGGTTGAGCAACTGCAGCAGGCTTTGCTTGCTGCGCCGGGGCTTGATTTCGTAGTGCTCATTGTCGCCATACACCAGCCCGCCGACCCGGTCGTTGTGCCCCAGGGCGGCCCAACCGATCAGGCTCGCGGCCTGGGCGGCGAGCACCGACTTGAACATCAGGCCCGAGCCGAAAAACAGCCGGCGACTCTGTTCGACCATGATGAAGATCGGTCGCTCACGTTCTTCGTGGAACAGCTTGGTGTGAGGCTCCTGGGTACGGGCAGTCACGCGCCAGTCAATGGTGCGCACATCGTCGCCGGCCTGATAGACCCGCACCTGATCGAAGTCGACGCCACGTCCGCGCAGTTTGGAGTGGTGCAGGCCGATCAGCGGGCTGCGCTGGCTCGGCGTGGAAAACAATTGCACTTCACGCACGCGATGGCGCATCTCGATCAGGTCGGCGAGGCTGACACGGATGCCCGGCTCGGGCGGCAGGCTGGCGTTCATCGGGGTCAAGCGACGGCTACGACGTCGAGAATCCGCTGGACCACCCGGTCCTGATCGATGCCGGCGGCTTCGGCTTCAAAGGAAAGAATGATGCGATGGCGCAACACGTCGAACAGCACGGCCTGGATGTCTTCCGGGCTGACGAAGTCGCGGCCGGCCAGCCAGGCGTGGGCGCGGGCGCAGCGGTCCAGGGCAATCGAACCGCGAGGGCTGGCGCCATAGGCGATCCACTCGGCCATCTCCGGGTCGAACTTGGCCGGGATGCGGGTGGCCATGACCAGCTGCACCAGGTATTCCTCCACGGCGTCGGCCATGTACAAACCGAGGATTTCCTTGCGCGCGGCAAAAATGGCCTGCTGGCTGACCCGGCGTTCGGGCTTGGTTTCGCCGTTGAGGGCCTCGCCACGGGCCTGTTGCAGAATCTTGCGTTCAACGGTTGCGTCCGGGAAGCCGATTTTCACGTGCATCAGGAAGCGGTCGAGCTGGGCTTCAGGCAGCGGGTAAGTGCCTTCCTGCTCGATCGGGTTCTGCGTGGCCATCACCAGAAACAGGGGCGATAGCTCGTAGGTGCTGCGCCCCACACTGACCTGGCGCTCGGCCATGGCTTCGAGCAGCGCCGACTGGACCTTGGCCGGGGCGCGGTTGATTTCGTCCGCCAGAACCAGGTTGTGGAAGATCGGGCCTTGCTGGAACACGAAACTGCCGGTTTCCGGGCGGTAGATTTCCGTACCGGTAATATCGGCCGGCAACAGGTCGGGGGTGAACTGGATGCGGTGGAACTGGGCTTCGATGCCTTCGGCGAGTTCTTTGATGGCCTTGGTCTTGGCCAGGCCAGGGGCGCCTTCGACCAGCATGTGGCCGTCGGCGAGCAGGGCGATGAGCAAGCGCTCGATGAGTTTTTCCTGGCCGAGAATCTGCGTTGAAAGAAAGGTTCGCAGCGCGAGCAGCGCTTCACGATGTTCCATCGATGACTGTTCCTGCAAAAGGGTGGCCGAGGACGTTCGACATACGCCAGGGCTGGGGGCGTTACTTTAATCCATCGCGGGGGGCGGCGACTAACGGCATTTTGCGCAAAGTGCAGGAAATGGTTGGCAATCGTTGTAGGAATTTTCTACAGGTTGCAGGCTGGTGGTGTTCTCTCGGGCCTCTTCGCGAGCAAGCCCGCTCCCACAGTCGACCGCGTTATTCCGGCAAGAATGCGATCAAATGTGGGAGCGGGCTTGCTCGCGAAGGCGCCCGCTCAGGCACCATCAAATCTGGCTGATAAAGGTGCCAGTACCATCAAGAATATTCTTCAAGGTCAGCTCCACTTCAGCCAGATCCGTCATGTCGGCATCAAAGGTGATTTCCAGCACATCATCCCCATTGAGCGCATCGGCATCTGCCGCCGCAATTTCAATCTTCAGCAGGGAAGGGCTCAGGGTGACTTTTACGCCATCCAGCGTCGAAGGCTCGCCGTCGAGGGTGATTTCCAGTTCGTCCTCGTCGGGGTAGCGGCTCATGAGGAACATTTCGCCCTGTTCGCTGTGGCAGCAGAGCATGGCCATGTTGTCTTCTTCGTCGTCGCAAGGGTTGACGATCAAGAGGGCGGTTTTCATTTTCATGGGAAATTCCTGGCTCGACGGGCGTGGTAAACGCAACAAAGGGCGATTCTGCCAGCCCGCGCACATTTCTGCTCGTTCGCGTAGCAGTGACCGGGTCGTGAACGGGCAGAGTGTTACTGGTCATTTCTGGTACGGATGTCCCGTAAAAGCGGATGGATAACCGTCATTTTTCTGTACGAATGCTAGTGTTGTTCGATGCGCATGCCTTGAGCAGCGTGCCGATGACCGAATATGTCGCAGCACCGCAAGCATGGGCCTTGCCGCACTCGTTAAGCTGCGCAACGGATGAGCACCCGTAAAGACATTGCGCTGCACCCGGCCCAGTCGTTTTTGCAGATGCCCATTCATGGAAGGTGAATGTGACCTGAGTGTCTCGTCCAGCTTCACCCACCTGTCACCCTGTTTCCTCTGCCCGAGAATCAGGAACCGGGTGACGGCTAGCTTTGAAACGTAGCCCCGAAAGGGGTTTCGCGCGACGCTTTCATCAATAACAAGCCCAAGCGGAGTACCACAGATGGCGTTCTTCACCGCAGCCAGCAAAGCCGACTTCCAGCACCAACTGCAAGCGGCACTGGCGCAG
The DNA here is from genome assembly GCF_019219115.1 of Pseudomonas sp. PDM28. Lineage (NCBI taxonomy): Bacteria > Pseudomonadati > Pseudomonadota > Gammaproteobacteria > Pseudomonadales > Pseudomonadaceae > Pseudomonas > Pseudomonas sp. PDM28. Next base: position 488,987 of record NZ_JAHUWG010000002.1, on the reverse strand, counting down.
CACATCAGTGAACAGGCACTGCCACAAGTGGCGCTGTTCGCTGAACAATTCTTCGGCATCATTTCCCTTGACGAGCTGACCCAGCGTCGGTTGTCCGACCTTGCTGGCTGCACCCTTTCTGCATGGCGCCTGCTTGAGCGCTTCGATCACGCGCAACCGCAAGTGCGCGTCTTCAACCCCGATTACGAACGCCACGGCTGGCAATCGACCCACACGGCGGTCGAAGTGCTGCACCACGACCTGCCATTCCTGGTGGACTCGGTGCGTACCGAGCTGAACCGCCGCGGCTACAGCATCCATACCCTGCAAACCACCGTGCTGAGCGTGCGTCGTGGCAGCAAGGGCGAGTTGCTGGAAATCCTGCCTAAAGGCACCCAGGGCGACGACATTCAGCAAGAATCGCTGATGTACCTGGAAATCGACCGCTGCGCCAACACCGCCGAGCTCAATGTCCTGAGCAAAGAGCTGGAGCAGGTGCTCGGTGAAGTCCGCGTGGCCGTCGGCGATTTCGAGCCGATGAAGGCCAAGGTCCAGGAGATCCTGGCCAAACTGGACAACAGCCAGTTCGCCGTCGATGGCGACGAGAAGAACGAAATCAAGAGCTTCCTGGAATGGCTGGTGGGCAACCACTTCACCTTCCTCGGTTATGAAGAGTTCGTGGTCAGCGACGAAGCCGATGGCGGCCATATCGTCTACGACAAGGACTCCTTCCTCGGCCTGACCAAGCTGCTGCGTGCCGGCCTGACCTACGATGACCTGCGCATCGAAGACTACGCCGTCAACTACCTGCGCGAACCGACCCTGCTGTCGTTCGCCAAGGCCGCGCACCCAAGCCGTGTACACCGCCCGGCTTACCCGGACTACGTGTCGATCCGCGAAATCGACGCCAACGGCAAGGTCATCAAGGAATGCCGTTTCATGGGCCTGTACACCTCGTCGGTGTATGGCGAGAGCGTGCGGGTGATCCCGTACATCCGCCGCAAGGTCGAGGAAATCGAACACCGCTCCGGCTTCCAGGCCAAGGCTCACCTGGGCAAGGAACTGGCGCAGGTGCTCGAAGTGCTGCCGCGCGACGATCTGTTCCAGACCCCGGTGGACGAGCTGTTCAGCACCGTGATGTCGATCGTGCAGATCCAGGAACGCAACAAGATTCGCGTGTTCCTGCGCAAAGACCCGTACGGCCGCTTCTGCTACTGCCTGGCCTACGTGCCGCGCGACATCTACTCCACTGAAGTGCGCCAGAAGATCCAGCAAGTGCTGATGGATCGCCTGAAAGCCACCGACTGCGAGTTCTGGACCTTCTTCTCCGAGTCCGTGCTGGCCCGCGTGCAGTTGATTCTGCGCGTCGACCCGAAAAACCGCCTCGACATCGACCCGCTGCTGCTGGAAAAAGAAGTGGTGCAGGCCTGCCGCAGCTGGCAGGACGACTACGCCGCACTGACCGTCGAGAGCTTCGGTGAAGCCCAGGGCACCAACGTGCTGGCCGATTTCCCGAAAGGCTTCCCGGCCGGTTACCGCGAGCGTTTCGCCGCGCATTCCGCTGTGGTCGACATGCAGCATCTGCTTAGCCTGAGCGACAAAAACCCGCTGGTGATGAGTTTCTATCAGCCGCTGGGCCAGGTCGCCGGTCAGCGCCAGCTGCATTGCAAGCTGTACCACGCCGATACGCCGCTGGCACTGTCCGACGTCCTGCCGATCCTGGAAAACCTCGGTCTGCGTGTGCTGGGCGAGTTCCCGTATCACCTGCGTCACAGCAATGGCCGCGAATTCTGGATTCATGACTTCGCGTTCACTGCCGCCGAAGGCCTGGAACTCGACATCCAGCAGCTCAACGACACGCTGCAGGACGCGTTCGTCCACATCGTGCGTGGCGATGCCGAGAACGACGCATTCAACCGTCTGGTACTGACCGCCGGCCTGCCATGGCGTGACGTGGCGCTGCTGCGTGCCTACGCCCGTTACCTGAAGCAGATCCGCCTGGGCTTCGACCTGGGTTACATCGCCAGCACCCTGAACAACCACACCGACATCGCTCGTGAGCTGACCCGGTTGTTCAAGACCCGCTTCTACCTGGCGCGCAAGCTGACCGGCGATGACCTGGACGACAAGCAACAGCGTCTGGAGCACGCGATTCTCAGCGCCCTGGACGACGTCCAGGTACTGAACGAAGACCGCATCCTGCGTCGTTACCTGGACCTGATCAAGGCCACCCTGCGCACCAACTTCTACCAGACCGATGCCAACGGCCATAACAAGTCGTACTTCAGCTTCAAGTTCAACCCGCACTTGATTCCCGAGCTGCCCAAGCCGGTACCGAAGTTCGAAATCTTCGTGTACTCGCCGCGCGTCGAAGGCGTGCACCTGCGCTTCGGCAACGTTGCCCGTGGCGGCCTGCGCTGGTCCGACCGTGAAGAAGACTTCCGTACTGAAGTGCTCGGCCTGGTAAAAGCCCAGCAAGTGAAGAACTCGGTGATCGTGCCGGTGGGTGCGAAGGGCGGCTTCCTGCCGCGTCGCCTGCCACTGGGCGGCAGCCGTGACGAGATCGCGGCCGAGGGCATCGCCTGCTACCGCATCTTCATTTCGGGTCTGCTGGACATCACCGACAACCTGAAGGACGGCGCGCTGGTACCGCCAGCCAACGTCGTGCGTCATGACGACGATGACCCGTACCTGGTCGTGGCGGCGGACAAAGGCACCGCGACCTTCTCCGACATCGCCAACGGCATTGCCATCGACTACGGCTTCTGGCTGGGTGACGCGTTTGCGTCCGGTGGTTCGGCCGGTTACGACCACAAGAAGATGGGCATCACCGCCAAGGGCGCGTGGGTCGGCGTACAGCGCCACTTCCGCGAGCGCGGCATCAATGTCCAGGAAGACAGCATTACCGTGGTCGGTGTCGGCGACATGGCCGGTGACGTGTTCGGCAACGGCTTGCTGATGTCCGACAAGCTGAAGCTGGTCGCGGCGTTCAACCACCTGCACATCTTCATCGATCCGAACCCTGAGCCGGCGTCGAGCTTCGCCGAGCGTCAGCGCCTGTTCGACCTGCCGCGTTCGGCCTGGTCGGACTACGACACCAGCATCATGTCCGAAGGCGGCGGCATCTTCTCGCGCAGCGCGAAGAGCATCGCGATTTCCCCGCAGATGAAAGAGCGCTTCGACATCGAGGCCGACAAGCTGACCCCGACCGAACTGCTGAACGCCTTGCTCAAGGCGCCGGTGGATCTGCTGTGGAACGGCGGTATCGGTACCTACGTCAAGGCCAGCAGCGAAAGCCACGCCGATGTCGGCGACAAGGCCAACGATGCACTGCGCGTGAACGGCAACGAACTGCGCTGCAAAGTCGTGGGCGAGGGCGGTAACCTGGGCATGACCCAGCTGGGTCGTGTGGAGTTCGGCCTCAATGGCGGCGGCTCCAACACCGACTTCATCGACAACGCCGGTGGCGTGGACTGCTCCGACCACGAAGTGAACATCAAGATCCTGCTGAACGAAGTGGTTCAGGCCGGCGACATGACCGACAAGCAACGTAACCAGTTGCTGGCGAGCATGACCGACGAAGTCGGTGGTCTGGTGCTGGGCAACAACTACAAGCAGACCCAGGCCCTGTCCCTGGCAGCCCGTCGCGCCTTGCCGCGGATTGCCGAGTACAAGCGCCTGATGAACGACCTGGAAGGCCGTGGCAAGCTGGATCGTGCCATCGAGTTCCTGCCGTCGGAAGAAGCCATCAACGAGCGTGTCGCGGAAGGCCATGGCCTGACCCGTGCCGAGCTGTCGGTGCTGATCTCCTACAGCAAGATCGACCTCAAGGAGCAACTGCTGGGCTCCCTGGTGCCGGACGACGACTACCTGACCCGCGACATGGAAACCGCTTTCCCACCAACCTTGGTGAGCAAGTTCTCCGTGGCCATGCGCCGTCACCGCCTGAAGCGCGAAATCGTCAGCACCCAGATCGCCAACGATCTGGTCAACCACATGGGCATCACCTTCGTTCAACGACTCAAAGAGTCGACCGGGATGAGCCCGGCGAACGTGGCCGGCGCCTACGTGATCGTGCGTGACATCTTCCACCTCCCGCACTGGTTCCGTCAGATCGAAAACCTGGATTACCAGGTTTCGGCCGACGTTCAACTGGAGCTGATGGACGAGCTGATGCGCCTGGGCCGTCGCGCCACGCGCTGGTTCCTGCGTGCCCGTCGCAACGAGCAGAACGCTGCCCGTGACGTCGCGCACTTTGGTCCGCACTTGAAAGAGTTGGGCCTGAAGCTCGACGAGCTGCTCAGTGGCGAGATCCGTGAAACCTGGCAGCGCCGTTATCAGGCCTACGTCGAAGCCGGTGTGCCGGAGTTGCTGGCGCGTATGGTGGCTGGCACTTCGCACCTGTACACCCTGCTGCCGATCATCGAGGCTTCCGACGTGACCGGCCAGGATCCGGCCGAGGTGGCCAAGGCTTACTTCGCCGTGGGCAGCGCGCTGGACATCACCTGGTACATGCAACAGATCAGCGCTCTGCCGGTTGAAAACAACTGGCAGGCCCTTGCCCGTGAAGCGTTCCGCGATGACGTCGACTGGCAGCAACGCGCGATCACCATCTCGGTCCTGCAACAGGGCGACGGCACCCAGGACGTGGAAACACGGCTCTCCCTGTGGATGGCGCAGCACGAAGGCATGATCGAACGCTGGCGCGCCATGCTGGTGGAAATCCGTGCCGCCAGCGGCACCGACTACGCCATGTACGCGGTGGCCAACCGCGAACTGCTGGACCTGGCGTTGAGCGGTCAAGCGGTAGTGCCTGCCGCTGTCGCCGCCGAGCTGGAACCGGCGGCCTGATCAGGCGTTGAATGAAAAAGCCCCGCATCGAGAGATGCGGGGCTTTTTTTATCTCGCGCTGCCAGTATTGCCTTTTGGATGTGGCTCACTAAGGTGAGTGTTATCTATTGTTCAGGCGTAATCTGCCGGACTTTTCGGCGTTGCGACCTCTCTTTCAAGGATCGTCAGCTGAAATGCAGAGATATCTCCGCTCTTGTCAGTAAATATTGCTTTATTGATCGGCTTACCCCAGATGCTCTTTTTGATAATTTCTCCGCTCCGTGCCTTAAGATAAATGGTCGCCTCGTTTGAAGCTAAATCATCCAATGTAATGATGTTGTGGTTGTCGTCCAACAAATTGAATGATGTTGTTTCTCCCCCCGCTGCAGGGAAAGCCCCGAGGATACCTTGACTGTCTTTACTGAAGTATTTTAGGGAGTACGGCTCGTTGAGGATTTGCAGGTTGTAGTAATCGTCATAACACCGGAAATGTACAATAAGTTTAGGCGTGCGCCGGTCGTTTGCCACCGGGAATAGTTTGCCATCAAGGACAAACTCGTTTGTTGTGATGATGTTTGGTGGATACGGAGAGGAAAATCCGGAAGAGTTAAACAGGCTGGAGTCCAACTGTTGGTCAAAAAAGCTCATATTGCTGAAATCGCTAGACAGGCGAGCAACGAAGGACCGTTCTTGGTCTTTGTTCATAAATATTCCTTTATTTCGAATTAAGTTGAAGTGGCTTTTGTGCCAGTTCAAAGTAATGGTATCCAAACTGTGAGTGAAGTGCTCGATGATTTCTTGATGTGACTGAATAGCCCCTTGATCCAGGTTCTGACGTTTGTGGGCGGCACAGGTGACCGAATTCTTCCAGGCGAGTTCGATCACCTGTGGTAGGGAACTTGCTCGCGACAAGTTTTCAGTGTTAATAAAATTTTTTCTCTGTTTTAGAGTCGAGTTTTGATATTTCCTTTGAGGGGGTTGTCAATAAGTCGCTGAGCGACTGGTCAAACTTCTGCAGTGCCCTGATTTGCACATTCTGTTGTTCATTGATGTCGGCAACGATCTCCTCGCTACGTTTGTAGTCGGCCCACACGGGGCTGAGTGCTTTGGCGTCATGCCCTTGTGCAGTACCGATGTAGTTGAAGTTCTTGTCGTAAAAGTCCGCACTGACATCCGACTGGATATCTGAACTGCGCGATGTAATCAGTTGGCTGCGGGTGTCGACCACCGCCATCACGTCCGGCTTCGCCGCCCTGAGGCTCTGCATGTCCGGATACACCGTTACCGAACCGAATTGCCGCTGCAGGGAGGCCTTGACCCAATCCACGGCCAGGTCTGGCTTGGAAGTGGCTACATAGGCGTCATGAATTGGCTGCACCAGCAGGCTCTGGCCGAAACCAGTGCCTGCGTTGGCCTGGTAGTCCCGCAGATAGGCACGGTTCGTCTGGGTATTCTGGCTGTAGACGATGCCCAACGAGACCTGGCTGCCGTTGTTAATCAGGGTGGCACCGCTGCGGCCTACCGGTTCGGTGAAAATGCCATTGAGTGAAGAGACCGCCGTGGGCGCAGTAGGGATCGAGCAACCGGTTAAAACAATCGTTAATGTCAATGTACTGGCAAGGGCAAGTTTCATGGTGTTTCTCCAGTGAAACAGCTTGGTCGGAAGTTTAAGTTGCCGGTGCTGTGCCGGCGGTGACTCAAGACTAAACCCTGGCTGTTTTATTTAAATAGCCAATGTCCGAACTTATCCGTTGCCCAATAGTTTTGTTTGGCTTAACAGTCTTCGGTTAATTGCCTCGAGAAATAAAAAGGCCCGAATTCGCAATTCGAGCCTTTTTATTTATGGCTGTACGTTCAGCCATCAGTTTTCCAATGGGATCAACACTTTCTCGTCTGGGGCCAATACCATGAACACCAACAGCTTCGCCGGCTTGGTTGTACTGGCGTTTTTCGAGACCAGGTGTTCCGAACCCGCGGGTTCGTACCAATACTCACCAGCCTTGTAGGTGACCGCTTTTTCGCCTTTCACCTGAGACGTGATCGACCCCGAAAGCACATAGGCCATGGCCGTGCCGTCGTGCTTGTGGGCGATGGACGATTGGCCTGGCTGGTAGTCAACCTCGATCATCAAAGCCTTTTTGCCCGGAGCATTTTTCAGCATCTGGTCCTGCAAAACGGTGACTTTTTCCGAAGGGTCATGGGCAAAGGCCGATGCGGACACAATCAGGGCCAGGGCGGCGAGGGAGGCAGCACGCAAACGCAACATGTTCATGGTTCTTTACCTGTGGTGGTTAGTTGTTGCAATCCACAGTAGTGCGCAAGCGGTATAGGTTAAACAGCCAATATTCCGGAAGGCGAGGGGACCAAAGCAAAGATCGCAGCCTATGTAGGAGCTGCCGCAGGCTGCGATCTTTAGATCTTGTTTTCAGACGATCGGAAAACTGTTGAAGTCCACGGCATTGGCCAGTTGGCTATCGATCAGGCCGATGAAACCCTGGACTTCGGGGCAGTTGAAATGCGATTTCATGGCCGCTTCCGATTGCCAGCGGGCGCTGACGGTCCAGCGATTGCTGTCCTCTGGGCAGCGGTCGACCATATAGGATTCGCAGCCCGGTAGTTCACGCAGGGTTTCGACAATCTTTTGCAGTTGCTTACCCAGTTCATCCGAGCGGCCGGCGACGGCCTGTACCTGTACGGTATTGATCACTTCATGGGACATTGCTCACACTCCTGAATCAGGCCGGACGAATCCTGCTCATTGAGGGATAACGCCTATGCAGGATAGGCCTGACCCTGAGGACCGCCAATAGCCAATCGCCGGATAAAACCCCAGGCCAATCCGTCAGGCCACCTGCTGCAAAATGTCGCGCACACGGTCCAGGGCGGTGTCGATGTCCAGTGTCTCGATGGCGCCAAAACCGAGGAAAAACCCGGCCTTGGGCGCTTGCTGATAGAAAAAGCCGTCGATGGCATAGAGTCCGACTTCGACTTTTTTCGCCAGTTCGATCACCAATGGAATATCCATGGGCACTTTGCACATCACCACCATGTGGAAGCCGGCGGTGGAGGGCACCGCCTCCAGCCAGGGTGAGAGGTCACCGGCCATGCGCGTCAGGATCCGTTCACGGCGCCCGGCATAGACCGTATGGCAGCGGCGGATGTGCTTGAGCAGGCAGCCTTCGGCGATGAACTTGGCCAGCGCCCATTGCGGCAGGGTCGAGGTGTGCAGGTCGGTGAGCTGTTTGGCGCGCACCACGGCTTCCAGGATCGCTGGCGGCAGGATCGCATAGCCAAGCCGCAGTTCCGGCAGCAGGGTTTTGGAAAAGGTCCCGACGTAAGCGACGATCCCCTGTTCATCCATGCTTTGCAGGGAATCGGTGGGGCGTCCTTCGTAGCGGAATTCGCTGTCGTAGTCGTCCTCGATGATGATCGCGCCCAGCTCATGGGCCTTGGCCAGCAGTGCTTGCCGGCGCGCCTGGCTCATCGGCATGCCCAGCGGGAACTGGTGCGACGGGGTGACGTAGATCAGGCGCGTGCCGCGAGGAATCTGCTCCACCACAATGCCTTCGGCGTCCACCGGCACGCCAATCACCGTGGCACCATGGGTGCCGAACAGCAGCCGCGCCGGCGGGTAGCCGGGGTCCTCCATGGCGACCAGGCTGCCCGGACTGATCAGCACCCGCGCAATCAGGTCCAGGGCCTGCTGCGCGCCGTTGCACACCACCACATCCTCATCCTGGCAATTGACCCCGCGGGAGAACGCGATGTGCCGCGCAATGGCGTTGCGCAGGGCGGGCAAGCCCTCAGGCTGGCTGTACAAGCCCTTGGAGCCGGCAATCTGGCGCAGCGCGTGGGAGGTGCAGCGTCGCCAGTCATCCTGGGGAAACTGGCCCTTGCTGGTGGCGCCACCGATGAAATCGTAGCGCAGCGAGCCTTCCAGGGTCGGATGACGCAGGAATACCGGCAGGTTGCGCCAGGATTCGATCACCTCAAAGCCGCCAAGCTCTGTGTAGTTCTGTTTACGCTGCACCTTCGACGAGCGCGCATTGACGTAGGTGCCTTTGCCGACCACGCCGGTGAGGAAGTTTTCGTAGGTCAACTGGGCGTAGGTATCGGAAATGGTCTTGCGTGAAATGCCCAATTGTTCGGCCAGCAAACGGCTGGGCGGCAGTTGCGTCCCGGCGGCCAGGCGTCCGGACTCGATGGCGCTGCGCAGTTGGTTATACAACTGGCCGGTCAGGTCCTTGCGGCCGTTGATGACAACATGTAGTTCCATGCCGGCAAGACTCCGGGGCTGTTGAGGCGCGTGTGCGTCGCGCAAGATTACCCTTATCCGCTCGGTCGGCAGAAGTTGCGCGGTGGAAAAACCGTTAATTGGTCTGCAGGCCGTGGTCCACGGGGAAATCGCGAAATTGGATCTGTCATGCTCGCGCGCCAGCGCTTACCGTGAAAATCAACTCAAGGCCGCACGAGAACGTCATGAAGCCCCGCCTGGATTACTACAGCGCGTCCCCCAAAGCGATGAAGGCCATGATCGCCATGGAGGCCCTGACCAGCAGCCTGAGCATCGAGCAGGGCCTGCTGCACCTGGTCAAGATTCGCGCCTCGCAACTTAACGGCTGTGCCTTCTGCACCGACATGCACTCGGTGGATGCAAGGCGCCTCGGCGAAAGCGACCGCCGCCTGTATTCCATCGTGGTCTGGCGCGACAGCAACTTTTTCAATCCGCGGGAAAGAGCCGCGCTGGCCTGGACCGAAGCCGTCACCTTGCTCTCGCAAAGCCACGTCCCGGACGATGTTTACGCGCTGGCCAGGGAGCAGTTCAGTGAAAGCGAAATGGTCGACCTGACCATCGCCGTCACCACCATCAACAGCTGGAATCGCCTGGCCGTGAGCTTTCGCCAGACACCCAGTGCCTGAGTCATTGTCACAGCAGGTTCATCAATGATCCGCAGGATGGAGCTATCAGTGTCATGTCGACAGGGAGTCCTCGATGTCAGTCATGGAAACCAGCGCCCACCGGGGGGCTGCCGAGTATCGTGTAGCCATTGATAAAAATCCGTCCTGGCGCCAGCTGGCCGCGGGTATCGACCCCGAACTGGCGCTGTGCTTCACCGTCAGTGCCCGTTGCGGTTGCTTCATGCAGGCCGCCCGCAGCCTGAACATCAAGGCCACCCGCTTGCGCAGGCAATTGGCGCTGCTGGAGACACAGCTGCGCTGCTCGCTGTTCAACCCGTCAGACAATGGTTTGAGCCTCAGCCGCGATGGCTTGCGCCTGCACGCACAATTGATCGCCCTGGCCCATGAGCGCGATTTGCCGGTGATCGAACAGCCGTTGATTCGGCTGGCCGTGGCCGATTCGATTCTGCATGACATTCTCGGGCGTGACCTGGTGGCGTTGCTGCGGCGCAATGCCAGCGTGCGCCTGGACATCAAGACCCTCGACAGCGAACTGTCCCTGCAAGCGGTCAGCGCCGACGTGGTGGTGTGGCTGGGTGAAACCGGATCACCCTTGCCGGGGCCGAGCTTTGCCACCACCGAACCCCGGTCTCTGGCACAACTGGAGTACCTGCCGCACATTGCCAAGCGTTACTCACGGGTGGCTTCCAGGCCGGAGTGCCTGGAGGAACTGGCCGATTTCCTCCTGGTGCAATGGCAGCAGGACTGCCAGGTTGAAAGCTTCCGGCCATGGAATGCACTGGTGGACCAACGCCTGGCGGGAGCTGTGCAGTTGCAATCCTACGAACTGATGCTGGAGATGATCCGTTGCAGCGCCTGCGTCGGTCTGCTGCCGCACTACATGAGCCACTTCGACCGTGGTCTGGTGGGCTTGCCGGGCCTGTTCGAGCGGCCGATGCGGCGTCAGGTGTGGATGGCGGTCAATGCCGAATCACAGGGTGAAGCACAGGTACGGACGGTGGTCGAGTTGATCGAGAACACCTTCAGCGAGCGTCGGGAGTGGTTCGAAAGGTGAGTGCGATCAAAGTGTGGGAGCAACTGTCTTCACCATGCCACTCGTCACCGCCATCGCGGGCAAGCCCGCTCCCACAGGGTTCGTGGCTATCCGCAAAATCCCCGAGCAACCAACAAAACTGTGGGAGCGGGCTTGCTCGCGAAGGCGGTTGGCCAGTCACCTTCAATGTTGAATGTGATGACGCCTTCGCGAGCAAGTCGGATCGCCGCACCGCCGCCCCCACACCGATTCTCGCCACACGTGAAGAAAGCGTTATAGAGTGAACGGCCATGTCTGCTTCAAGGATGATTCACCCATGCCGACCACCGAACCCGTTATCACGTTCGAGCGCTTCAACGAATCCCATATCGAAGGTATTACGGCGCTGTACAACGATCCCGCCATCGCCCGGCAGACCCTGCAAATGCCGTTTCAGTCCACCGAGCTCTGGCGCAGTCGCCTGGCGCCGGATAACGAGCGCGTGGTGAAGGTAGTGGCCCTGCATCAAGGCACGGTCATCGGCAACATTGGCCTGGAGCAGTTCTCGCGCATTCGTCGCAGCCATGCCGGCAGTTTCGGCATGGGCGTTGCAGTCGAGTGGCAGGGCAAGGGCGTGGGTTCCAAGTTGCTCGCGACGGCGCTGGATATCGCCGACAACTGGATGAACCTGCAGCGCGTCGAGCTTTCGGTGTATGCCGATAATGAAGCGGCCATTGCCCTGTACCGCAAGTTCGGCTTCGAAACCGAGGGCCTGTTTCGGGATTATGCCGTTCGCGACGGCGTCCTGGTGGACACCTTGAGCATGGCGCGCCTGCGTCGCACGCCCAGGGGCGGCTGAGTCACTCGTCCAGGGCGCATGCCGTACTCCGTTTGTCAGGTAAAGTGCGCACCTGCAGTGCCCGCGTTTACGCAACGGTGCAAACTGTCGTCAGGTTTTAGTCGTACGCAGCGTGCGGGCATCTGCCATGCTCCAGGTCCGCAACACCGGTCTATTCAGGGAACACCGCTATGGACGATGTACAGCAACTGGGCGAAATGCTTCGCCACTACGCCGAAAGCGAAGCGCACAAAAAACAAGTGTTCGAGTCGCAGTCGGCCGAGTGGGCGAAGCGCATTGGTGCGCTGTTCGATGAGATCCAGCAGTGGCTCGAACCGGTCAAGACGCCTGACCTGCTCGAAGTGAACCGCGAAGTGTATGTCGCGTCGGGGCCCAGTGTTCCGGTGGAAACCTCTCCATTCAAGACTGAAAAGCTGAGCATCCTGATCGCGGGTAAACCGGTGGAATTCGTGCCGGAGGTGATGGGTGTCGGCGGGCAGATTTCCGTCGCGGTGATGGGCTTTACGGCAGCACGTTATGGCAGCGTGTCACTGGTGTGCCTGCCGCCATCCACCGGCTGGCAGTGGCGCAAGACCAATGGTTTGAAAGACCCGGACACGTTTGAGTTCGATGCGAACTTCCTGGCGCAGCAGCTACAGGTTTTGATCCCCCGGGATCGTGGCTGAGGGGATGCCGGTTTTGTGAACAAGAAAAATCTCATGTGGGAGCGGCGGTGCATCAGAAATCGGTGTTTCCCCAGCCTGGCTTCGCCTCTTCGGGCGCCACTGCATTGATGCTCTTCCCGGTAGCCGCCTCTACCCGGCGAGCCACCTCAGGGTCGTCGGCAAACGGGATCAGGCTCGCGTCGTCCAGGCTCTCGGCGGTCTGGTGGCGCAGGCAATACTCGATGGCGAACCACAAAAATGCCACCCCCGCCATGTTCAACATGACTTCAATCATCAGGCCAACTGCGCCTCGCGTTCGGCCATCGCCACGTCCGCTACCCGCACCGTGCGCCACACGTTGTAGGCCATGAGCAGCATGCCGCTGAGGAAGAACACCCCGCCGGCAAAGCGCACGACGAATCCCGGATGGCTGGCCTGCAAGCCTTCGACGAAGGAGTAGGTCAGCGTGCCGTCATCGTTGATCGCGCGCCACATCAGGCCCTGGGTGATGCCGTTGACCCACATCGAGGCGATGTACAGCACGGTGCCGATGGTCGCCAGCCAGAAGTGCAGGTTGATCAGCGGCGTGCTGTGCATCCGATCGCGTCCGAATACTTTCGGCACCATGTGATAGGTCGCGCCGAAGGTGATCATCGCCACCCAGCCGAGCGCCCCGGCGTGCACGTGGCCGATGGTCCAGTCGGTGTAGTGGGAGAGGGCGTTGACCGTCTTGATCGCCATCATCGGCCCTTCGAAGGTCGACATGCCGTAGAACGCCAGGGATAGCACGAGAAAGCGCAGGATCGGGTCGGTGCGCAGCTTATGCCAGGCGCCCGAGAGCGTCATCATCCCGTTGATCATCCCGCCCCAGCTCGGCGCCAGCAGGATCAGCGACATGGCCATGCCCAGCGACTGCGCCCAGTCCGGCAGCGCGGTGTAGTGCAAGTGGTGAGGGCCGGCCCAGATGTACAGGGTAATCAGCGCCCAGAAGTGCACGATCGACAGGCGATAGGAATACACCGGCCGGCCCACCTGTTTGGGCACGAAGTAGTACATCATCCCCAGGAAACCGGTGGTCAGGAAAAAGCCCACGGCGTTGTGGCCGTACCACCACTGGACCATGGCATCGGTAGCCCCGGAATACACCGGGTAGGACTTGAACCAGTCCACCGGAATCGACAAGTGATTGACCACGTGCAGCATGGCGATGACCACAATGAACGCACCAAAGAACCAGTTGCCGACGTAGATATGCCTGGTCTTGCGTTGCACCAGGGTAGTGAAGAACACCACGGCGTATGCAACCCAGACCACGGTCATCCACACCGCGCCGGTAAATTCGATCTCAGCGTATTCCTTGGTGGTGGTGTAGCCCAGCGGCAGGGTGATCAGCATCACCACGATCACCGATTGCCAGCCCCAGAAGGTAAATGCGGCAAGCTTGTCGGAAAACAGCCGCACCTGACAGGTGCGCTGTACCGCGTAGTAACTGGCGGCAAATTGCGCGCTGCCGGCGAAACCGAAAATCACCAGGCTGGTGTGCAACGGGCGCAAGCGGCCGAAGGTGGTCCACGGCAGGTCAAGATTCATCTGCGGCCACACCAGTTGCGAGGCGATCCACACGCCCATCGCCATCCCCACGACGCCCCAGAAGACGGTCGCTACCACGAACTGGCGCACGACCTTGTAGTTATAGGCCTGACTGATAGTAGTTGTGCTCATGCTCAATGCTTCCACGGTTGCAATGCCGTGCACTGTAGAAACCCCGATGGAAACAAAACAGGCTCAGGAATATTTCATTTAGGCGGATCAGATTTAAGTGCTGCCTGCGGCCATCTGCCGCGCTCTGATACGGTTTTTATGCAGTCAGGTGAATCTGTAATGCGCTGGGCCGCAAGTCCATAGTCGACCTCACACAACAACTGCACCCACCGACCTGTAGGAGCTGCCGAAGGCTGCGATCTTTTGCTCTTGAAAAGATCGCAGCCTTCGGCAGCTCCTACACAGGGGAATGCGGTGAATCCTGATGAGGTTGCGATATGTATCAGTACGATGATTACGACCGGGCACTGGTGTTCGAACGGGTTACGCAGTTTCGCGATCAGGTCGAGCGCTTCATGGCCGGTGAGCTGAGCGAAGAAGAGTTCCTGCCATTGCGCCTGCAGAACGGCCTGTACCTGCAAAAGTACGCCTACATGCTGCGGGTGGCGATTCCCTACGGCACGCTGAGCGCCCGGCAGATGCGTACGTTGGCGAGCATCGCCCGGGATTACGATCGCGGCTACGGCCATTTCACCACCCGGCAGAACATGCAGTTCAACTGGATCGAACTGGCCCAGGTGCCGGACATCCTCGAACGCCTGGCCGAGGTGGAAATGCATGCGATCCAGACCTCCGGCAACTGCGTGCGCAACATCACCACCGAAGCCTTTGCCGGGGTGGCGGCCGACGAAATGATCGACCCGCGACCGTTGGCGGAAATTCTGCGGCAGTGGTCGACCATCAACCCGGAGTTCCTGTTCCTGCCGCGCAAGTTCAAGATCGCCATCTGCTCGGCCGAGCAGGACCGCGCGGCGATCATGATGCATGACATCGGCCTATATCTTTACCCGGGGTCCGACGGGCACATGCTCCTGCGAGTCATGGTCGGCGGCGGCCTGGGGCGCACGCCGATCCTCGGCTTGCAGATCCGCGAAGGCTTGCCGTGGCAGCACCTGCTGTCTTACGTAGAGGCGGTGCTGCGGGTGTATAACCGCCATGGCCGGCGGGACAACAAGTACAAGGCGCGAATCAAGATTCTGGTCAAGGCCCTGGGCATCGAGGCCTTCGCCCGGGAAGTGGAGCAAGAGTGGCTGTACCTCAAGGACGGCCCGGCGCAACTGACCCTCGACGAGTTCGAGCGTGTGGCCAGTGCGTTCGTCGCACCGCCTTATCGTCATCTGTCCGACACCCATCTCGATTTCGGCACGCACCTGGCCGAAAACCCGACGTTCGCTCGTTGGGTGCAGCGTAACGTGCAGCCGCACAAAGTATCGGGCTATGCCAGCGTGGTGTTGTCGACCAAGCCGGGCGCCGCTGCGCCACCGGGCGATGTCACTGCCGAACAGATGGAGGCGGTGGCCGAGTGGTCCGAACGCTTGGGCTTCGGTGAAATCCGCATTGCCCATGAGCAGAATATCGTCCTTCCGGACGTGTCCAAGGCCGATCTGTTCACCCTGTGGCGCCTGGCCTGCGGACACAATCTGGGCAGCGCCAACGCCGGATTGCTCACCGACATCATCGCCTGCCCCGGTGGCGACTTCTGCGCGCTGGCCAACGCCAAGTCGATCCCCATCGCCAAGGCCATTGCCGCACGCTTCGAAGACCTCGACTACCTGCACGACCTGGGCGACATCAGCCTCAATATCTCCGGCTGCATGAATGCCTGCGGTCATCACCACATCGGCAACATCGGCATTCTGGGCGTCGATAAGAACGGCGCCGAGTGGTACCAGATCACCCTGGGTGGCGCCCAGGGCAAGAACAGTGCGCTAGGCAAGGTCATGGGCCCGTCCTTCAGTGCCGCGCAAGTACCCGGGGTGATCGAGCGCATCGTCGACACCTTCGTGCGCTATCGCGAGAGCGAAGAACTGTTCGTCGACGCCTTCCAGCGGATCGGGCTGGAGCCGTTCAAGGAGGCGGTCTACGGGAAAGTGCCGCAGGTGTCGGCATGAACAATCTGTTGCGGCTGGAAGAGGGCGTGGCGCGGATTGTCGCGGATGATCCGTGGCAGCTCGTGCGCGACCCACAAGCACCGCTGCCCATGGGGGCCGCGATTCTGCCGCTGAGCCGCTGGCGGGAAGACCCGTCGCAAAACGGCGTGTGGCTGGGGCCGGACGATGAAGTGGAAAGCCTGCAGCCATGGTTTGCCCAACTACCCTTGATCGCCCTGGATTTTCCGAGCTTTCGCGATGGCCGCGGGTACAGCCAGGCGTATCTGCTGCGCACGCGATTGGGCTGGGCCGGCGAGTTGCGCGCCATCGGCGATGTCTTGCGCGATCAACTGAGCCACATGCGCCAATGCGGTTTCGACAGCTTTGCCGTGCGTGAAGACAAATCCGCGGAAGATGCATTGAAGGGATTGGCGGGGATGAGCGTGTTGTACGGGCGTTCAGTGATTGAGCCGCGGCCGTTGTTCAGGCGCCGTGTAGGAGCGAGCCTGCTCGCGATGGACGTCAACGAAAACGCGAACATTCTGGATAAACGCGTCGCCTGTAACACCATCGCGAGCAAGCTCGCTCCTACAAATGCGTGAAGACAAATCCGCTGAATATGCGGTGGTGATAGAGCCAATACCTCCCCTGTAGGAGCGAGCTTGCTCGCGATGGACGTTAACGAAAACGCGAACATTCTGGATAAACGCGTCGTCTGTAACGCCATCGCGAGCAAGCTCGCTCCTACAGGAGTATTCCGTCACTTCAACGCCGGGTCCCCCATGTTCATTTTCTTCCAGCCCTGCAACAGTACCTGGGCCTTGGGCTCCTGGCCGTTGGCCAGGTAATACTGGATCAGCGACAAGCGGGCATTGCGGTTGGCCGGTTGCTCTTTCAACAGCCGTTCCAGTTCGGCGCAGGCTTCGTCAATCTTGCCGCTGTCATGCAGGGCCACTGCCAGTACGTAGCCGAATTGCCCGCTCTGCGGTTCCAGTTTCGCGGCCTGGCGCAGGTACGGCATGGCTTGAGCGGCCTGGCCGGCACGAATCAGCGCCAGGCCCTGGGTGTATTGCAGCAGGCCCGAGTCAGGATGGTCCTTGAGGCTTTGCGCCAGCAGGGCATGACCTTCCTGGCTGCGACCGTTGGCCTCCAGCCACTGCACCAGGGTGACCAGCGCCGGGAAGAAATCCGGATCGCGCTGCAGGGCCGTGCGCAGGAATCCTTCGACTTCTGCGTTGCGACCGCTGGCCTGATACAGCATCGCCAGGTTGAGGTTCGCTTCGGCGCGTTCGAGCAGGTTTTTCTGCACCGCCTCGTATTCGGCGATGGCGGCATTCCAGCTGTCCTGCGCCGTGCCGAGGCCGTTGGCCGCGACACTGAGCAGATCACGGGCGGCGGCGATGCGCACGGCTCTCACAGGGTCACTCAGCAAGGGTGTCAGCAGTGGCGCACGTTCCGCTGGCGGCAGGAAGGCGCTGAGTGCGCGGATGGCGCTCTCACGGACTTGTGGCGCCGGGTTGTTCAGGTCCCTGGTGGCCAGTTTCAACGCTTGCTCGCTCGGATACTGCGCCAATTCGCCAAGCAGCGTCGCGCGCTGGATTGCCGGCAGGTTGCTGCGTTGCAGTTGCTCGATCAAGGCCTGTGCGGCACCGGGCTGACCGTTGCGAATCAGCCACAGGCTTTCGTCGTAGCGAGGGGCTTGCACCGCGCTGGCGTTGGCCGTGTTCCACAGCTTGAACTGCTCGGTGACCTTGTCGCCGGCCTTGCCCTGGTGGCAAGTCAGGCAGGCATCAGGCGTACCGAGTTTCTTTGCCCGCTCAGGGTTGGGGATGCTGAAGCTGTGGTCATGCCGCAAGTCATTGCCCATGTAGAACTTGCCGGGCATGTGGCAATCCACGCACTGCGAACCTGGTTGGCCCATGGTGTGGCGGGTGTGTTCGATGGAGTCGTAGTTTTTCGCTTGCAGGCCTTTGCCATCGACACCTTCCACGGTGGTTTTGCCGGCTGTGTTGTGGCATTGCAGGCAGACACCGTTGCCTGGCGCTTTCAATTGCGTGCTGTGCGGGTTGTGGCAGTTGCTGCAGCGCACGCCCTTGTCGAACATCTTGCTTTGGACAAAGGAGCCGTGTTCGAACACTTCGTCCTTGATCTTGCCGTCCAGCGCGTACAGCTCGCGGGTCAGGACGCTTGGCAGGTAGTCGTCCATCAGCCGCTTGCCGACCGTGTAGCCGTCATCCAGAGGCGCGCGGCGAGAGTGGCAGCGGGCGCAGGTTTCGAGTTCGACGGTGGCGTTCTTGTCCTTGAGGTCGACGGCAAAGCCGGCATGGATCAGGTCGGTCTTCTTCGCCGTCCATTCCAGGTGATTGGACGCCGGGCCATGACAGGCCTGACAGCCGACACCCAGGCTGTTCCAGTGGCTGTCGAAGGTGTTTTTTGCCGCATCGAAATTGCGCTTGAAGCCCGTGGTATGGCATTCGACGCACATGAAGTTGGCGTTCTGGCTCGGCTTGCTCCAGTGCAGCGGGTTCTTGAAGTTCACCCCCTGGCCCGGGTAGAGGTGAAACCAGCGGTGCTTTTCGGTATCCCAGGCAATGCCAAGGGCCTGCAACCGGCCTTCGCCGACTTCGATCAGGTACTGCTGCAAGGGGGCGATGCCAAAGGCATAGGCCACCTTGAAATCGGTATTCCTGCCATCGATGCCCGGCGTGTTGACCCAGAATTCGTCGCCTTTGCGCGAGAACACCGTGGTCTCCTTTTCGGCCTTGAAGGTTACATTGTTGAAGTCGCCGAGCATCGTGTCGGCGTTGGCTTGCTGCATCGCCAACTGGTGGTGGGAGCCTTGCCAGTCCTTGACCTGCTCGCCGTGGCAACCTTGGCATTGCTGCTCGTCGACCATTTTTGCTGGCGCGATGGCGACGGGTTGCGGTTTGGCCGGTTGAACAGCAGGGGGGCTGACGGTGACCGGCTTGGGCGGCGTCGGTGTACTGCTCAGCAAAAACCAGCCAATACCCGCCACAGTCAGCAACAGGATGCCGATGGTGACGGGGAACAGATATCGGTTGATCAGGGTCGGTTGCGAATCAGGGTTTGGCTGTGCAGCTTTGTTTTTATATTTGGGCATTACGACTTCCATGGTCCAGGTGCGATTGCCGTCAGGCGCGCGTTGAAGCTTGATGCAGCTTTGCCGGATGGTCGGCGTCTGTCAAATAACGGATGTTGTGAAGCTGATGGCCCCTTCGTCGGAACGCCGCCCGGACCAAGCCCGCTCCCACACTGGATCTGTGAGCGCCACAAGTCCCCTGTGGGAGCGGGCTTGCCCGCGAAGGCGGCCGCCAAGGCGCTGCATCACTCCCCGACAAACCACCGGTAATACGGATTCCCGGCATCCCCGCGCATCACCTCGCGCATAGCCCTGGCCCAGCCCTCACGGTCACCCTCATAGGCATGCAGGCTGGCCCGGTAGAACTGCATCAGGCGTTGTTGCTGGGTGTTCATGCGCTCGATGAACCCGGCATCGGCGTTCAGCAGTGCAGGTGGCTGATGCAGGCCGAGCAGGGCGGGCAGCACTCGGGTGATCTCCCTGGCCCGCACCCACGGCGCGTATTCGATGCGCGGCTGATCGTCCGTCACCGGTTGCGCTTGACCAGCGAAGCGTTCCAGCCCCGCACGGTCAGTCACCCAGGTAGCGAGCAAAGCCGCGGCCGAGCCGATGCCGACATCCTGCAAGGTGCTGCGAACGCTGTCCTGCTGGAAGCGTGCGTTGATCTTTGCGGCATCCAGTTCAATCGGCTCCATCGAGCCCACCAGCAGCATCTCGTGGAACTCGCTGGTCCAAAGGGTCGCGTAGGGGAACACGTCGAGGAAGCTGCGCACCAATGAGCGCGAGTCGTCGATGTTCTGCGTCGGCAGCGGCAGCCATTGGGCGACCAGGCCCTGTTTCTGCAAACGGCTGGCGGCCAGTTGGTAGAAGTCCCGGGAGTACAGGTTGACCACGCCGGCAGCGGAGGGCGGTGGCGGTTCAAGGGTGATCAGGTCGTAGCGCTGCGGATTGCGCAACAGTTCCTGGCGACCGTCACGCAAGCGCACGTCGACACCCGGATCGGCCGCGGCATTGAAATTGCCCTTGAACAAGGGGGCCGCCTTGACCACCGACGGCAGCAGTTCGGCGACCACGCGATGTTCCAGGCCGGGGTAGCGGGTCAGGGCGCCGGCGGTGATGCCGGTGCCGAACCCGATCACCAGCGCAGAACGCGGTTCACCGTTGTGGATCAACAAGGGCAGCAGCGCCTGAATCCGCATGTAGCGCAACGACGGCATGGCGTCGCCGGTATTGGACACACCCTGGATGTACAAGCGCTGGAACGCCCGTTCGCCCTTGCCCTGGGTGACCACGGCGACGGTCCCGCCACGGCCTTCTTCGTAGAACGTCAGCGTGCCATTGCGCGCGCCCGGCAGCAGGCTGGCGAGCTTGTTGACCGGCGTGAACACGGCCAGTGCCAGGGACACCAGGCCAATGGCAATCACCGCCTGACGCCGGCCTTTCTTCACGCCATGGCCCTTGCGCACGGCGAGGTACGCGATACCGGCGGCGATCAGGGCCAGCAGGCCCAGGGTCCGTACCAGACCCAGCATCGGGATCAGGACAAAGCCGCAGAGCATCACGCCGATGATCCCGCCAAGGGTATTGAACGCGACGACTTCGCCGACGTTGCGCCCCACCTGTGCGCCGCCGACGCTCAAGCGCAGGGCCAACGGGAACGCCGCACCCAGCAACAGGGTCGGTACAAATACAATGCTCAAGGCAGCCACCGCAAACCGCGTGCTCATGCCCGCCAGTTCACTGCCGCCCCATGACAATACCCAGGATTCGGCCAGGGTCTGGGCGAACACCAGCCAGCGTCCGAGCAATGCCACTTCCAGCAGGGCAATTGCTCCTGCTGCGGCAATCAGCAAACCGAACACCCCCCAGGGATCGCGCAGGCGATCGACCCGACGGGCCAGCAGCATGCTGCCCAGGAACAACCCGGTGAGGTAGGTTGCCAGCACCACGGCAAAGGCGTAGGTACGGGTGCTCATGAACTGCACGATCGATTGCGACCACACCACTTCGTAGCCCAGCGCTACGCCACCGGCAATGGAGTACAGCCACAGGGCCAGGCGGTCGGGGGCTTTTTGAACGTGTTGTTTCGCCGCCGCATCGACGGGGGCCACGCGCCGGCGCTGAAACCACAGGGCCCCTGTGGCGGCCAGCAAGTTGAGCATGGCGGCGGCCAGCGCACTGCCGCGCACGCCGAGGGTGGCAATCAGCACGAACGCGGCGAGCAGGGTGCCGGCGATGGCCCCGGCGGTGTTCGCCGCATACAGTTGCCCACCGGCCTTGCCCAGGTGTTGTGGGTCAGTGGCCAGGGAGCGAACCAGCACCGGCAGGGTGCCGCCCATCAACAGCGCGGGAATGCCTACCAGCGCGAACGGCAGCACCCAGGCCAGCAAGCCCACCTGTGCTTCAAGCCAGGCAAACGGGCCGGCCGCCAGGCTCATGGCGAAGGTCGCAGCGACACCCAGCAGCGCCACCAGCACTTCCAGCACGGCGTAG
The DNA here is from genome assembly GCF_019219115.1 of Pseudomonas sp. PDM28. Classification (NCBI taxonomy): domain Bacteria; kingdom Pseudomonadati; phylum Pseudomonadota; class Gammaproteobacteria; order Pseudomonadales; family Pseudomonadaceae; genus Pseudomonas; species Pseudomonas sp. PDM28. The sequence continues at coordinate 467,458 of NZ_JAHUWG010000002.1, read as the reverse complement.
AGCACAACCGGTTGCTGCATCCGGTCCGCCCAGCGGCCGAACAGCAAGCCGCCCAAGGCCAGCCCGGCAAAGAATGCGCTGATCCCGGTGGTGATGGCGTAGACCTCGACGCCCACGACCAACGACAGCTGCTTGATCCACAGCACCTGATACACCAGCGCCGCGGCGCCGGAGACAAACAGCAGCAGGGCAGGGATCAACAGCGCCGGGGAGGCGACTTGCGGGGCAGGTATGGCCGACGACTTGCTGGCGACACGTGAGGTCATGGATCTGTTGCCTTGTGCGAATTTCGAATTAGAACCAAGCCCTGTAGGAGCTGGCTTGCCAGCGATGGCTGACTTCCAGCCACCAAAGAAGTTGCCTGAGCCATCGCCATCGCTGGCAAGCCAGCTCCTACAGTTGGAATGTGTTCGCATTCCGGAAAAAAGTCCGCTCGCCGGTGAGGGCGAGCGGCGGTCTTACTGTGCAGCTTTCATTTTTTCAGCGATCTTGGCATCTACCGCAGCACGGATCTGGTCAATGCTGAAGCTGGCCGGTTTCTGGCTTGGCGGGTATTCGATGAACGTCTGCAGGAACCCGGCCGATTTTTGTACGGCTTGAGCGGCCAGGTAGACGTTTTTGGTCTGCCAATCGTAATACTGATCGGAAACCACGTCAGCGCGCTCATAGGGGTCCATCCTCAGGTTGAGGATTTTCGGTACGCGCAGGCACACGAACGGTTCGCTCCAGACTTTAAAGCCACCAGGCGCGCGTTGTTCGCAGAACACCACTTTCCAGTTATCGAAACGCATCGACACCAACACGCCGTCATCGTTGAAGTAGTAGAACTCCTTGCGCTCGCCTTTAGGTTGTTGGCCGGTCAGGTAGGGCAGTTGGTTGAAACCGTCCAGGTGCACTTTGAAGTTGTTGCCGCCCGAGGTCGGTGCCCAACCCTTGAGCAGCTTTTCCTTCACGTCGGCATCGCCAGCGGCGGCCAGCAGGGTCGGGAACCAGTCCATGCCCGAGAACATTTCGTTGGAGACTTCACCGGCCTTGATCTTGCCCGGCCAACGCACAATGGCCGGCACGCGGTAGGCGCCTTCCCAGTTGGAGTTCTTCTCGTTACGGAACGGCGTGGTCGCCGCGTCCGGCCAGGAGAACTGGTTCGGGCCGTTGTCGGTGGTGTAGACGACGATGGTGTTGTCGGCGATTTTCAGATCATCGAGGGTTTTCAGCAGTTTGCCGACGTCGCCGTCATGCTCGAGCATGCCGTCCGCATATTCGTTGCCGGGCATGCCGCTCTGGCCCTTCATCGAATCGCGTACGTGGGTGAACACGTGCATGCGCGTGGTGTTCATCCAGACGAAGAACGGTTTGTCCGCCTTGGCCTGCTTCTCGATGAACGCCTGCGCCGCAGCGGTGGTTTCATCGTCGATGGTTTCCATGCGCTTGGTGGTCAGCGCGCCGGTGTCTTCGATCTTGCCATCGGCGAAGCTGTGGATCACGCCACGTGGGGTGTTGGCCTTGACGAACTCGGCATCGTCTTTTGGCCAGTACGGGCGCTCAGGTTCTTCTTCGGCGTTGAGGTGGTACAGGTTGCCGAAGAACTCGTCGAAACCGTGGTTGGTCGGCAGGTACTCATCCTTGTCGCCCAGGTGGTTCTTGCCGAACTGACCGGTGGCGTAGCCCTGGGACTTGAGCGCCTGGGCGATAGTGATGTCACGCTTTTGCAGGCCCACCGGTGCGCCCGGGATGCCGACTTTCGACAGACCGGTACGCAAAGGCGTCTGACCAGTGATGAACGAAGACCGACCGGCGGTGCAGCTGTTCTCCGCGTAATAGTCGGTGAACATCATACCTTCTTTGGCAATGCGGTCGATGTTCGGCGTCTTGTAGCCAACCACGCCCATGGAATAGGCGCTGATGTTGGTCTGGCCGATATCGTCGCCGAAGATCACCAGAATGTTGGGTTTATCAGCGGCTCCGGCTGTTGCCGAAATCGCCATCACCGAGGTTGCCACCAGGGCGAGTTTCGGTAGCCACTTACCTATGCGAGTCATCTGACTGGCTCCTTTTCACTACGTCGCTGAGTGCGACAAACGTTTATTGCGGTCCTGCGTAACGCTTTTTTATTGCACTTGCTCAGGTGTGGCGGCGTCGTACGGATAGATCCGGCGCCATTCGGCCGCCATGTCGACGACTGTCCAGCCACGTTTGTTCGCTTCGTCCAGGGCCTTGTCCAGGCGACCGATCTGCGACTGTCGGTCATAGGCCCATTCGCGTTTGGCGTCGGTGTGATGCACCAGCCCCATGAATCGTTTGCCGGGACCGGCGGCGGTCCACTGGAGCATTTGCAGGTCACCGTCGGAGTTGCCGAACGCTAGGATCGGTCGTTTGCCGATGACGGCATTGATGCTTTCCGGTTTGCCCGGGCCATCGTCGTTGTGGGCCAGTTTCGGTGTGCGCAAGATCGACGCCTTGCCGTCCTTGTTCTGGAACGCGGTGACGAAGGTGGTGCCGATGACTTGTTCCGGTGGAACACCATAGACCTTCTCGGCAAAGGCGCGCATGAACCCGGTATCGCCACCGGAGACGATGTAGGTCTTGAAGGCGTTACCGCGCAGGTAGTCGAGCATCTCCAGCATCGGCTGGAAGATCATTTCGGTGTACGGCTTACCGGTTTTCGGATGCCTGGCCTGACTCAGCCAGGTCTTGGCGTAGTCATCGAACGCTTCGCTGGTCATGCCGGTGTGGGTCGCCCCGAAGATCTTCATCATGCCTTCCATGCCGCTGGCGGCCAGTGCCTTGTGATCGTTTTCCAGCACGGCCTGGAACGGCTGGGTGGTTTTCCATTCCGGGTGCTGCGCCGCGGTGCGCTTGACTTCTTCGAGGGCGAACAGCATTTCGAAGTACATCGGCTGCTCGCTCCACAAGGTGCCGTCGTTATCGAACACGGCAATGCGGTCTTCGGGTTTGACGAAGTCCTTGCTGTTTTGATCGGTCACCGCCTGCACGAACTCGATGATCTGTTTTTTCGACGGTCCATCGTTCCACGAGGGCAGCGGTTCGGCTGCCTGGACCAGCAGCGGCAGGCTCAAGGCCAGGGTCAGCAGGAAGCTGAATACGCGAGGATGGCGTAACGATATCGAATTCGTCATGGGAAACCCTTCTCTTGAACGGGGTTGAGCGGATGAAGAGCAGAAGAGACTGATTCTCTGTTGCACTCGGCCTGACTATGCAGCGTAGACAAGGATTCCCTGATTTGGCGCAGGGCCTGCTCTTTGTCCGGTTCGCGGCCGTAACAGGCTCGCAGGAAGCTTTGCAGGCGCGGGCCGAGACCGGTCAATTTCAGGCCCCGGCGGCTGCGTCGGGTCCACAGGTACAGGGCGCTCAATTGCGCCGGCTTGCTCTCCAGTTGTGCCGGAATCTGCTGCCACGCGTAATCGGCGGACTCGAGCCAGGCGGCGTGTCGGGCGCGGCGGCTCGCTTGCCACTTGAGGTGCGCGCGGCGTACGAGCGGGCGACTGAACCAAGCCAGGGCCACCACCGCCAACGCCAGTGCCAGTGCCAATAGTCCGAACCAGTGTCCGGAAAGGTGCAAACGATTGTGCTGGCCGAGTTTTTTCAGGTCTTCGGTGATTGAAAACACCGGCTTGTAGGCGCCGTTGGCCGCGGCGTCGAAGGTCACGCCAGGCACAGTGGCCGTGCGGGTTTGCCGGATGCTGGCATCCCACCATTTCAGTTCGATGGCTGGCAGGCTGTAGTGGCCTTCGGTGTCGATTCGATACGTCACGCTGTCGATGCGCTGGCCTCCATTGAAGTGGCCGCGACCGTCATCCAGATTGCGGATTTGTGGGGCTTTCGGGTAACGGCTCAGGCCCTTGATGGCGTCCATAGTCGGTTTCGGTAGTGACATGGCCAGGGCACCGTCGGCCTGTAGCGTAAGTTCCCGGGTGATGCTGTCGCCGACCTTCAACGGTGTCGCTGAATTGATGGTCTTCTGGGTGAAGCGCAGCCCCTGCGCCACCAGCACCGCCTCCCCGGGCTGGAGTCCCGGCGGCTGTGCGGCGTTGAAGTGCAATGGCTGACTTTGGGCGCTGAGTGCGTGGCTGGCCTGGCCCGGTGTGGCTTGTACCGTCAGTGCCGGAATGTCGAAGCCCTGGGCCAGGTTCGGCGTAATCAGGTAGCTGTAGCGCATGCCGCTGAAAGATTGGCCGTCGAAGGTCTGATTGATGTGCTCGGCATGGCCGTCCGGTGGCATCACCAGTGCGCCGGGCAACTTCAGGCCGGGCAGGGTGGGGGCGCTGGTGAACCAGGTGTCGGTGAAGACATCGAGTTGCAGTTCGACCAGGCTGCCGACCATGACGGGGTCGGCGGGTTGCAGGGTGGCGTTGACCCGCAGCTGGGGTTCGGCGGCGAGGGTGCCGGTGCTGATCAGGCAAAGGAGCAAGGTGCCGAGTTTTGTGGTGTGCGATCTGGCCCTTTCGCGGGCAAGCCCGCTCCCACAGGGGACCGGTGGCGCACACAAATCCAGTGTGGGAGCGGGCTTGTCTCCGGGCGGCGATCCGACGAAGGCAGCGACTCGGTCTTGAAGGCAGCTCATGGCTTGGCCTCCGCCTGATCCTGCAGACTGAACTTCTGCTTGAGAAACTTCGCCGGCGACGTGGTCAGGTTCTGCAGCCACTGCTCATCCGAAGCCGCTTGTTGGGTTTCCATCTTTTTGCTTTGGCCTTTACCCGGCGCCTTGTCCATTTTGATTTCGTCGGGTTTGACCTCCGGCGTGTTTTTCTCTGCGCTTTCGGTGTCTTTCTGCAAGGCGATGGCCAGGGCCAGGTTGGCCGTGGCTTCCGGGAACTGCGGTTGCAACGTCAGCGCCTGGTTATAGGCAGCGATGGCCTGATCGAACTTGAACCGGCGCACGTAGATATTACCCAGGTAGAAATACGCCTGGGGTGTATCGAGCCGCACGAAGCTGGCCAGTGCCAGGTCGAAATCGGCCGCGTTGTAGGCGGCCAGCCCTTTCCAGTACGGATCGACGAACAGCGCCGCGGCCTGAGGATAGTGCTGGTGTTCGAAGGCCCAGCGGCCTTGCTGGTCGCGGGTGAAAAAGGCATCGGTCAGCGCATTGGCCTGTGCCGGCGCCGGTGGCAGGCCCAGGCCCACCGCCAGCAGCAGTCCCGCCATCCAGTTCACGCTCCAGCCCTTGCGTACGCTGAAGAAGGCGAACAGCAACAGCGGCCAGCACAACCAGTAACCGGCGTCTTTCCAGTGCAATTCACGCTGTTGGTCGCTGGCTGACTGGTAGTGCTGCTCGGCGTGCAGTTCGATCCAGTCCAGATCGTCATCGTTGAGGGTCAGGCTGCCCAGCGGGGCATCCAGCGTTGAGGCAAGCTGCTTGAGGGCATCCGGGTCGAAACTGCCGAGTTGCGGGCGACCATTGCTGTCGATGCGCGGCTGGCCGCTGGCATCGCGGATGATCCCGCCGTCGGTGCTGCCGGCTGCCAGAATCAGCACTTGCAAGGCACTGTCCGCCAGTCGTTTGTCCAGGCCGGCCAGTGCCGAGGTGTCGGCGCCATCGGTGATCAGCAGCAGAGTGCCTGGTGTTTTCTCGGCGGCCAGCAGGCGCTTGGCCTGATCGATGACCGCAGCGAAATCTTTCCCCGGTTTGTCGATCAGGTCGGTGCTCAGGGCCTGAATGAAGGTGTCGAGCAGGGCCGGGTCATCGGTGGCAGGCAACACCAGATGCGCACTGCCGGCATAGGCAATCAAGGCGTTGCGCGAACCGGCGCGGCGCTGGATCAGGTCGTGGAGCTTGTGCTTGACCGCTTCCAGGCGACTGGGTGGAACGTCGCTGGCGTCCATGGACGGCGACAGGTCGACGGCGATGATCAGCGGCGCGCGGTTTTCCAGAAAGTCCGGGCGATCCTGTTCCCAGGTCGGCCCGGCGGCGGCGAGGGCGCCCAGTACCAACAGCGCACACAGCAGATGCACCGGGCGCAGGCGGTGCCGGTCTTGCGGGGTGATGAGCAGATGCGGCAGCAGGTGCGCCGCGATGTTGCTGCGCCAGCGCCGTTGCAAATCCTGGCTATGTCGCCACAGCACTGGCAGCAGTGCGCCGAACACGGCGAGCAACAGCCACCCGGGGCGCAGGAAATGGAAGTCGCCGAGGTTGATGTCCATCTCAGGTCTCCTGCCGTTGACGGGCGAGCATCAGCCGTGGAAGCAGCAGGGCGCCCAGGTGATATATCGCCAGCAGCGCGAGGGTCGCGCCCAGTGGCCACCAGAACAGATCGCGTTTGGGCTGATGGCTGAGGGTTTTCACCTGATGCGGGGTGAGCTTGTCGAGGGTGCTGTAGACCTGATCCAGGGCATTGCGGTCTTCGGCGCGGAAGAAGCGTCCGCCGGTGGCCAGGGCAATGTCCTGCAAACCTTGCAGGTTGACCTTGGCTTCGCCTTCGGCGTTCGGGTCGCCGATGCCGATGGTGTGAATCACCACCCCTTTGGCGGCAGCCATGGCGGCCGCGTGATCCGGGGTGATGGCGCTGCTGGTGTCGTTGCCGTCGGTGAGCAGGATCAGCACTTTTTCCTGTTCGTGGGCCTGCTCCAGCAGTTTCAGGCTCAGGCCGATGGCGTCGCCGATGGCGGTGTTGGGGCCGGCCATGCCGATGCCGGTGTCGTCCAGCAGCAGTGACAGGCTGGCGTGATCGAGGGTCAGGGGTGCCTGCGGATAGGCGCCGGTGCCGAACACGATCAGTCCGATTCGATCGTCCTTGCGCTTGTCGATGAACCCGTGCACCACGTCCTTGACCGCGGCCAGGCGGTTGATTTTCTGGCCGTTGGCGTCGGTGAAGTCGGTGGTTTCCATCGACTGGGATATGTCGATGGCCAGCATCAGGTCACGCACCGGCTGCTGGCGTTCGATGGGCTTTTCCACCCACACCGGCCGGCTCGCCGCCACCAGCAACAGTGTCCAGACCAGCAGGTTCAGCAGCAGCTGCCAGCCGTTGCTGCGGGTACCGGCCTGGCTGGGTGCCTGGCCGACAGCACGGCTCATGGCGCCGAAAAACGGTACGCGCACGGCACTGCGCGCCTCGCGATAGTCAGGCAGGTAGCGATAACCCAACCATGGCAATGGCAGCAGGATCAGCAACCAGGGGTAATCAAGCTGCCACATGATGACGCTCCACCCAGGTTTTGCAGGTGTTGAACAACAGTTGGCGCTGCTCGTTGGGCATGGCGCGCAAGGTTGCGTCAGGCGCGTAGGCCAGCAGCGACAGTTGTTGGCTGAAGTCGGCGGGCAAGGGTTGTGAAATGTGCCGCTGCAGGAATGCCTGCCAATCCTTGTTTCCTAACGCCGCAGGACCCTGTGGGAGCGGGCTTGCTCGCGATGAGGCCATGACATTCAAAATTGATGTCGACTGACAGGACGCCTTCGCGGGCAAGCCCGCTCCCACAGGGAATGCATTCCAGTTAGAGGACGGCATGGAAAGGGCTACGCGTTTGAGCAGTTCCGGAAGTTCGCGCATTGCATTCAGGTCATCGCTGCGCTGCTGCAACTCCGCCAGCCGTGCCAGCGCCTCGCGCCGATAGCGATCGCGCCGCCATTGCCAGTAACGTCGGGCACAGACCAGCAACAGGCTGAGCACCAACAATGTCAGCAATGCCCACCAACCCCAGGTCTGCGGCGCATAGCTGACCGGAGCCGGCAGGGCCATTTCCTTGAGTTGGTCGATACTCGGGATAGCGGGGTTCATCGGCGTCTCCCGGCGAGCTTGCCCAGTTCGGCGCGCAGTTGTTCGTGGGCTTCGGTGGCGGTGCTGAACATCATCAACGGCACCTGGCTGCGGCGCAGCAAGGTCGCGACGTCCTTGAGCCGACCGCTGAGAAAATCCCCCAAGGGCTGATGCACCTGTTGCCGATCCACCGCCAATTCCACCTGCAATTGCCCCTGGGTGATCAGCACGCGGCCGTTTTTCGGCAGGTTCAGCGCCAGCGGGTCATAGACCTGCATGGCGATCACATCGTTATGGGCCGCCAGTTGCCGCATGAGCTGCAAGGTGCGTTCGCCGGCCCCGGCAAAATCACTGACGATGCAGATCAGGTGGTCGTGACCGGCCACGGCCAGGCAATGCTGCAGGACCTTGTCGAGCTGGTCTGCGCCCTCGGCATCCGGGTTGCCCGCATTGAGTGCCTGGTTTTGTTGGGCAATGCGACTGCACAGCGCCTCGACGCGTTTGCGGCTGCGCAGTGGGGCGATGCTGTCGATGCGTTGATCGTTGAATACCAGCCCACCGACGCGGTCGCCCGCGTTGAACACCATCCATGCCGCCAGGGCGCCGAGTTCGGCGGCGACCGCGGATTTGAAGCTGCGTTGCGAACCAAAGAACATCGACATGCGCTGGTCGACGAGGATCAGCGCCGGGCGGTCGCGCTCTTCGGTGAATGTGCGTACCACCGGTTTGCCGGTGCGCAGGGAGGCGCGCCAGTCGAGATGACGCAAATCGTCCCCCGGCTGATAACGGCGCAGCTCATCGAAGTTCAGGCCGCGGCCACGCAAGCGTGAAGCGTGATTGCCCGCGAGGATGCTGCCTTGAGGTTGGCGAGCGACAAAACTCAGGTCACGGGCCTTGAACTCCAGGGCCATCAACTGCGCCAGAGAGACATACACCAGGCCGTCGACGCTGTTCATGGTCATCAGGCCGGAATCGCCACTTTATCGAGCAGACGGTCGAGCACCTGGTCGGCGCTCACGCCATCGGCCACCGCGTCGTAGCTCAGTTGCAGCCGATGGCGCAGCACCGGGTGCACCACGGCGCGGACGTTGTCCGGAGACACGAAATCCTGGCCCTGCAACCAGGCGTCGGCCCGGGCACACCGGTCCAGGCCGATACCGCCGCGAGGGCTGGCGCCGATGCTGATCCAGCGCCCGAGATCGGCGTCGTAGTCGGCCGGATGGCGCGTGGCGTTGATCAGGTCGATCAGGTAGCGGTCGATGGCCGGGGACACGTGCACCGCACTGACTTCCCGGCGCGCGGCAAAGATCACGTCCTGGGCCAGGGCAAAACCCTGCACCGCAGCCGTTTTGGCGCCGAGTGCCTGTTCTTCTTCGCGCAGCAGGCGCAGCACCTGGCTTTCGTTTTCCGCGCTCGGGTAGTCCAGCAGCACTTTCATCAGGAAGCGGTCCATCTGCGCTTCCGGCAGCGGGTACGTGCCTTCCTGTTCGATCGGGTTCTGGGTCGCCACCACGATGAACAGTTCCGGCAGGGCATGGCTGTTGCCGGCCACGGTGATCTGGCGTTCTTCCATGGCTTCGAGCAACGCCGCCTGGACCTTGGCCGGCGCACGGTTGATTTCGTCGGCCAGGATCAGGTTGCCGAACAGCGGGCCGGGCTGGAAGCGGATTTCGTTCTTGCCTTCGACCTGATGCAGTACCTCGGCGCCGGTAATGTCCGACGGCAGCAAATCCGGGGTGAACTGGATGCGGCTCATCTTCGCGTCCAGGTGTTTGGCCAATGCTTTTACCGTGCGGGTCTTGGCCAGGCCGGGCAGGCTTTCAAGCAGCAGGTGACCGTTGGCCAGCAGGCCCACAAGGATTTGCCGGATCACCTGGTCCTGACCGAGCACCGCTTCGGCGATGCTGGCTTGCAGGGCGTTGAGGTCGTTGAGAGCGGTCATGAAAGGTTCCTGCAAAAGGTCAAACGGGTACTGATGGCCATCCCGGGCTACCTCTTAGAAAAATGCCAGGGTCAGGTTGACGCTGATGCCATTGCCTTCGGGCCGGTTCTTGGTGTCGAACTCCGGCACCCAACGGGCACTGATGTTGGCCTGGGCGTCGGCGAACTTGCCGCTCCAGCCTACCGTCGGGCCCGCGCCCACCGAGCGTCCGCGAAAACCGCTGGTGGCGCCGGATCCGGAGTCATCGGTGACCTGCTGGATATAGCCTGCCACCATGCCGGCGTTCCAGCCGTTGCCGAAGCCGTGGGTCCACAGGGCGTCGAGGGTGAAAATGTTGCCGTTGCGATAATCGGTGGCGTCGTTCTCGGTGTAGAACTCCAGGCCGCTCGACAGGGTGAACTCGCCGCCCTTGCCGTCCAGGTGAGTGAACGCCACGGTCGGCATGAAGGTGTAAGTGTTCTGCCCGGGGTTGGCCAGGCGATCGTCGTTGTAGGCGCCGGTCGGCACGTAGATCGGCAGCGAGAACGCGATGTGGTTGAGCTCGTCGAAGTGATAACCGGCGGCAATCGGCGTCACCAGCATGTCGGCGAACTGGGTGCCGGTATCCTCGGAGCCCAGGGTCCTGCCGCGAGGGCCGGTGATGCTTGCGGTAATGTCGGTGTACTGCACCGGTACACCGATGGCCGAGGCGTAGTTCCAGGGACCCTTGCCCGTGTCCCAGACGCGAGTGAAGTTGGCCATGGTGTAAGACACTTTCATGTCCAGCCCGGTACTCAGGGCGCCCACGATCGGCACCTGAGCGTTGCCCTTGAGGTCGCCGTCGTACCAGATGCTGGTCAGGGACATGACCCAACCCGGCTCCGGGGGCACGATCCCGGCATCGGAAAACACTTGTTGGCCGGTGATCGGGCGACCGACACCGCCTTCGGCCGCCAGGCCCCATGGACTGACGCTGACCATGCACAGCGCCAACAAGGGGCGCACTACGAAAGGCCTGATCATGAACGACTCCGCTTATGGTTGTGGGGTGGCTGGCGTCAACAGCGGCAGTTTCCACTGGCCGTTGTTGACTTCCGGTTTTGGCAGGTACAGGCGCAGTACGCCGTAGAACGGACCATTCGGTGCCGGCAGCCAGTTGCTTTGCAATGCTTTGGCCGGTGCCTTGTGCTGCACGTAAAGGGTCAGGCCGCCATCGGCATCGAGCTTGAGGTCGGGCAACATCCGCGAATTGATCAAGTAGCGATTGAGTGGGTTGGCCACCAGCAATTTGTTCTTGCCGTCATACATGGTCAGGGACCAGAACGCATCGACCGGGGGCAGGGCGTCCTTGTCAAAATGCAGGGTGTAGTCGGTTTTCGACGCGTCGACCGGTTTTCCGTCCTTGTCGATGAAATAGCCGAAGTAGTTCGCCTCTTCGGCAGAGTTGCCGAAAATCCCCATGTTGGCGCCTGCATAGCGGTACAGGTAGTTGCCCTTGAGGTGGTCGCGACTGCCGAACAGGTCACCGCTGCTGATCTCATGGGTGTCGACTTTGGTTTTCTTGAATTCGGCGAACTCGGCCCTGGCGTCACTGATGCCGTCTTCCAGTGCCTTGCGTTGTTCGGTGCTGAGGTCGCTGAGCTTGAAGGGTTTGCCGGCCTCGACGCCGATTTTCGCGAAGCGCGCCAGCAGGTCTTTTTCCACGTCCTGGGCCGGGGTGAATGCCAGCATGAAATTCAGGTAGCGAAACAGGTCCGGGGTCTCGCTCATGGTCGGCGTCGGTTTCGGCCAGTCGATTTTCGGCGCGGCAGCCGGAGCTTTCTGTTTGACGTAGTGACTCAGGGATTCGACCTTGTAGCCTTTCTGGATCTGCTTGACCTTGGCCAGGTCTTTTTCATCGAACAATTGCGTGCGGTACAGCGCGTAAGCGATGTTGCTTTCACTGCGGACCATGCGGTCGATGTCGACCGGTTGCTGACCCTGCCAGGTCGGGCCGGCAATCATGTAGTGACCCCCGTTGTTGCCCGTGCTGCGAGTGCCCAGATAGCCAAAGTTCTGGGTGTAGGCGTCGATCAGTTGCACCGAGTAATAACGGTGTTCTTCGATGGGCGGCAGGGTCAGCACCAACGGCTCGGCGCGCAAATCCATCCAGACAAAGGAGTAGGGCGTATCGGAATTCGGGGTGACGAACGCCGTGTCCTTCGCGGTAAACGCCTTGGCGGTATTGCCGATCTGATTGAACGGTGCCTTGAAGTTCGGGCTCTTCCTGTCCACGGCCTGGGTGTAGAGGGTCTTGTACATCTCCACCACCGGGAAGCCGTACAGATAGGCCTCCTTGGCAATAGCTCGGGCTTCGTCCGGGGCGGCGGTGAAGTCGGCCCAGGCGTTGGTGCTCAGAGCCAGTGCCAGGCCGGTGAATACGATGCGGTAGTTCATGGTGCTTCCTGTCTCGGTCTTCATTGCACAGCCGTGATGTCGTCGAGTTTCCAGCTCTTGTCGAAATACGCCTCGGTCGGGGCGTACAGGCGGAAGTAGCTGAACCAGTGCTTGCCCGGCAGGGTTTGCACCCAGTTGTCTTCAAAGCCTTGCGGCGCTGTCGGGCCGAAGTAAAGATCCACCGAACCGTCGGGGTTTTTCTTCAGGTTCTGCCGGGACGACAGGTCGGCCTTGCGCTGCGGGTTGTCGATCAGGCAACGGCTGTCGATGTCGTACACGGTCATCGACCAGAACTGCTTGGCCGGCGGGTTGGCGCCGACATGCAGGCGATAGTTCTTGCTGCCGTCGAGCCAGTTACCCTGGTTGTCGGTGTAGGCGCCAAGGTAGGTCTGGCCCAGCCCCGGGGTTTTCGAGACCATGCCTTTGGTGTTGGTCACCGCCTCGTAGAACCAGGCGCTGCGTTCCCACAGCTGGTCGTAATAGGCGACACGCTGGGACGGCTCGGCGATGTTCAGCACGGTGTCCCATTGGCGATCCGGCCAGTACTGGGCATCGGGGAAACGCTTGGCGAAGGTGTTCGCCTTGGCGATCAGTTCTCCGACCTGCGCACCCTGTTCCAGGGCAGCGCGTTGCTTGTCGTCGGGATTGAACGGCTTGTCTTTCTCGATGCCCAGGCTGGCCAGCATGGCCATGTAGAAACGGTCACGCTCGTTGACCGGTTCCTTCTGAATGATCTGATGCAAGCGCTCCCAATACGCCAGGCCTCGTGGCTGGGTACCGGACCAGGCTTTACCGCCGGGGGACAACAACCTGGTCCTGGACGGTTCTGCACGCTTTACATACGGGTACATCTTGAATTGCTCGACCAGCGCCTTGCCCTTGGCCGGGTCTGGATCGAGTACGCGGAAACCGACCAGTACGTTCATGGTTTCCGATTTGGCCAGGTAATACTTGCCGGCATCGGCCGGTGGCTCGGCACCCGGTGGCAGCACCAGGTATTTGCCTCCCTTGCCTTTGTCCGGGCCTGTCTGGCCCATGTCGATGATCGCCCGCTGCCAGAAATCGCCCACGCCACCGGCGGTCGGGCCCGGTGGCAACTCAATCACCAGTGGCCCGGTTTCATTGAGGTCGACAAAGCCAAGGATGTAAGGCGTGGTGGCGTTGGCCGTGATCACCCCGAGCTTGTCTTCGTAGCTGTTGAGCACCATCAGGTCACCGCTGTGGGCACCCAGTTTGTCGCGAAACTCTTCCTGCCATTGGGCGTAGGACACCAGCGGCAACGCCCACAGATAACTTTGGGTGGCCTGCTGGAAATCCAGTTCGGCGTAAAGCCTGGCGATCGATTCGTGGGCCGGCAGTTCGCCTTGCATGGCAATTTTGCCGATACGTGTATCGAGATCCTGGGCGCCCACACCACAACTGACGAACATGGTCATCAGGCTGAAACCGGCTGCGCGAAGTGCACCGTGCATATAAAGGTCCTTATTTACCGAAGGTGACATTGATCCCGGCGAACAGTGTGAATTGCGGCAAGCCATCGCCTTTTCGGTCAACGGTCCACTGTGGTTCGATAAAGGCATTGAGGATATTGGACCCGGACTTCCAGGCTTTGCCGCCACCCAAACCGAGTGGGATGTAGTGAGTGTTGTTCTTCAGGTCGAACGTCCAGATGCCGGTCGAGCGCAGGTACCAGCCTTTTTCCAGGTTGTGGATGATGAACGGCTGGAAAGTGGCGGACTCGACATGGGGGCGGTCGTGATCACCGGCGAACGAGCTCTGGTACTGCACCAGTGCGCCAAGGAGTCCGCGCGGCGAGGAATCGATGGCGATGGCGGACAGTCCGGCCTGCCATTTTCCGGTTCCCAACTCATCCTGTTCGGCGGTCGGCGCAGTGATTTGCGGGCCGACGCCCAACTGCACGCCTTCGGTCTTGAGCAGGAAAATATCGAACAGGTTCAGGTCGCCGATGCCGGTGCTGTAGCCGTTGTGGGGATCCGGGCGGGTGCTGACAGGAAGGGTGACGCGCAACAGTTGCGGGACGCCAATGTAATCATTCGGCGCCATGGGCAACGCGCCACGCAGCAGCGCGTCATTGGTATGAGCGTTGGTGTCGAACAACCTGGGGGTGTAGTAGTCCTGAAGGTTGACGCCGGGCGCCAGGTTCAGCGGGTTGTTGCTTTTGTTGGCCGTCTCGGCGTTATCGGCGTGAGCACAAAAAACAGGCGCCAGCGAAGTCACCCAGACGAAGGCGTACTTCCCCAATTTCCTTGACATCATTCCCCCGGCTCCCTGGTGGCTGATTGGGCAGACGGCCCCTAAATTTGGCCGTAACTGCGTAATCCCTTTCCGATCAAGCCTGTAGGACTTATCGGATGAAGTTAGCAGTTAACCACGGGTTGGCCAGCCATATGGATTAATTCTTTCGTTTTGTGTGTGGATTCTCCTTATTTTTTTGTACTAAAAAGTTAATACGGATCAAAGGCTTGCCCAAGCAAGTTGAGTGGCTATCTAGTTCAATGTGGGAGCGAGCTTGCTCCCACAGGAAACAGAGGAAAAGGTCGAATCCGTCAGTTTTTCTTCGCCTGCTCCCAAACCCGCTGTTCCTGCTCGCGCAGTTCCGGCGTGAACTCGGCGCCAAAGTCTTCGGCTTCAAACACCTGGCGAATCTCGATCTCGGCCTCGGTGCCCGGCATCGGGTTCGGGCAGCGCTTGACCCATTCGATGGCTTCTTCCCTGGACTTCACTTTCCACAACCAGAAACCGGCAATCAGTTCCTTGGTTTCGATGAAGGGGCCGTCGATCACCGTGCGTTTTTCACCTGAAAACTTTACACGAGCGCCTTTGCTGCTCGGGTGCAGGCCTTCGCCCGCGAGCATGATGCCGGCCTTGACCAGTTCTTCGTTGTAGTTGCCCATGGCGGTCAGCAGTTCCTGGCTGGGCATCACGCCGGCTTCGGAATCCTGGCTGGCCTTGATGATGATCATGAATCGCATGGTGTCGTCTCCGTTGCAGTTGAGTGATTCGATTTATAGTCGATTGACCGGGACGCAATTCGACAGGCCCGTAACGAAATTTGTCATCGGGTTGCCTCGGCTGCCTTTCGTCATGAACACCGGGTGGCTGTGGGTGAAGGGGTTACGCTGGATTACGATCACTCACGTAACACGCGAACCCTGTGGGAGCGGGCTTGCTCCGGGCGGCGCTCCGACGATAGCGATGGGACAGTCGGCATGTATGTTGGAGCTGCTGCCGTCATCGCGGGCAAGCCCGCTCCCACAGGGTTATGGGTTGTATCCAGTTTTGTGCGCTGATACATGACAATTTATGTTTGACCGTAGGTCGCAGGACAATTTCGTGGTTAACTTCGGCCTCGTCAAAATTCTCCACCACAACGTTCAGAAGGACTCCGTTCATGGCTCAAGTCACTCTTAAAGGCAACCCGGTTCAAGTCAACGGCCAACTGCCTCAAGCCGGTTCCAAGGCGCCAGCCTTTTCCCTGGTTGCCGGCAATCTGTCCGACGTTACCCTCAAAGACTTTGCCGGCAAGCGCAAAGTGCTGAACATCTTCCCAAGCGTTGATACCCCGACCTGCGCCACCTCGGTACGCAAGTTCAACGCCCAGGCCAGCGACGTGGCCAACACCGTTGTGCTGTGCATCTCCGCTGACCTGCCCTTCGCCCAGGCCCGCTTCTGCGGCGCCGAAGGCCTGGAAAACGTACAGAACCTGTCGACCCTGCGCGGTGCCGAGTTCATCCAGAACTACGGCGTGGCCATCGCTGACGGCCCGCTCAAGGGCCTGACCGCTCGTGCCGTGGTGGTTCTGGACGAAAACGACAACGTGCTGCACAGCGAACTGGTTGGTGAAATCGCTGACGAGCCGAACTATGAAGCGGCACTTGCTGTTCTGAAATAAGCGTACCTTTACAATGTTTAACGGCCTGGCCCTGTCCAGGCCGTTTTCATTTGTGCTTCAGTGTCTTACACAAAACTCCTGTTACGTAAGCCGAAAGTAAATTGCCGGTAAAGGCGCTTTGCTTAAAACCCGCCAGTGCTTATCGTTCAGCCTCATGTAAAAAAGCCCACGCGCCCAATGGTTGATCACTCAATGCAATCCTCCGCTTCCCGTAGTCCTCGTCGCTGGCTGTTCGGCCTGCTTGTCCTGTTGGTCATTGCCGCCCTGTGCTGGAAATTCTGGCCGGGCAGCGCTGCACCCAAAGAGGCGGCGGGGCAGAAAGCCGTTGCCGGGCATACCGGTCGATCGGGGGGCATGCGTCCGGGGTTCGGCGGGGCGTCAGGGCCGGTGCCGGTGCGCGTGGCTCCGGCCGTCACCGGTGACTTCCCGCTGTATTTCAAGGCGCTGGGTACGGTCACGGCGCTGAACACCATCAACGTCCGCAGCCGCGTCGGCGGTGAGCTGGTCAAGATCTCTTTCGAAGAAGGGCAGATGGTCAAGGCCGGCGACCTGCTGGCCGAAATCGACCCACGCCCTTACCAGAACGCCTTGCTCCAAGCCGAAGGCACCTTGCTGCAGAATCAGGCGCAACTGAAAAACGCCCAGGTTGATGTCGAGCGCTATCGCGGCCTGTACCGCGAAGACAGTATTGCCAAGCAGACCCTGGACACCGCCGAAGCGCTGGTCGGTCAGTTCCAGGGCACGGTCAAGACCAATCAGGCAGCGGTCAA
The DNA here is from genome assembly GCF_019219115.1 of Pseudomonas sp. PDM28. Classification (NCBI taxonomy): domain Bacteria; kingdom Pseudomonadati; phylum Pseudomonadota; class Gammaproteobacteria; order Pseudomonadales; family Pseudomonadaceae; genus Pseudomonas; species Pseudomonas sp. PDM28. Next base: position 450,706 of record NZ_JAHUWG010000002.1, on the reverse strand, counting down.
CGATGCCAAACTCAACCTTGAATTCACCCGGATCCGCGCACCCATCACCGGTCGCGTGGGCCTGCGTCAACTGGACGTCGGTAACCTGGTGGCGGCCAACGACACCACCGCCTTGGCGATCATCACCCAGACCCAACCGATCAGCGTGGCCTTCACCCTCCCGGAAAACAGCCTCGACACCGTGCTCGCCCGTTATCGCAGCGGTGCCCAATTGCCGGCTGAAGCCTGGGATCGCGGCGATACCAAATTGCAGGCCACTGGCGTGCTGCAGAGCCTGGACAACCAGATCGACGTCACCACCGGCACCTTGAAATTCAAGGCTCGCTACGAGAACCGCGATCAGTCGCTGTTCCCCAACCAGTTCGTCAATGTGCGCCTGCTGGCCGACACCCTCAAAAACGTGGTGCTCGCACCGTCCGCCGCGATCCAGTTCGGCACCAACGGCACATTCGCCTATGTCCTGGACGGTGACAAGAAGGTCAAGATCCGTCAGTTGAAAGTCGGCGCCAGTGACGGCCTGAACACCGTGGTCACCGAAGGCCTGTCCGCGGGCGAGCGGGTCGTACTGGAAGGCACTGACCGCCTGAAGGACGGCAGCGATGTGGAGGTGGTCAACGACAGCCAGGACGTGCCGACCACGCCAACCGAACAGCTGCAAGGCAAGTCGGCGGTCAACGCGGCTGAGCCCGCGACTACCGACAAGGCGAAAAAGGGCGGCGCATGAATCTCTCGCGGCTGTTCATCCTTCGCCCGGTAGCCACCACGCTGAGCATGCTGGCAATTATCCTGGCCGGCGTCATTGCCTATCGTTTGCTGCCGGTGTCGGCGCTGCCCCAGGTCGATTACCCGACCATTCGCGTCATGACCCTGTACCCCGGCGCCAGTCCGGATGTCATGACCAGCGCGGTGACCGCGCCGCTTGAACGGCAGTTCGGGCAGATGCCCGGCCTGACGCAAATGGCCTCCACCAGTTCCGGCGGCGCGTCGGTGCTGACGTTGCGGTTCAGCCTCGACATCAACATGGACGTGGCCGAGCAACAGGTGCAGGCGGCGATCAACGCGGCCACCAACCTGCTGCCCAAGGACCTGCCGGCACCGCCGGTGTACAACAAGGTCAACCCGGCCGACACGCCGGTGCTGACCCTGGCCATCACCTCCAAGACCATGCTGCTGCCCAAGCTCAACGATCTGGTCGATACGCGCATGGCGCAGAAAATCGCCCAGATCAGCGGCGTCGGCATGGTCAGCATCGCCGGTGGTCAACGCCAGGCCGTGCGGATCAAGGTCAACCCTGAGGCCCTGGCGGCCAACGGCTTGAACCTGTCGGACGTGCGCACCCTGATCGGTGCCTCCAACGTCAACCAGCCCAAGGGCAACTTCGACGGCCCGACCCGGGTCTCGATGCTCGATGCCAACGATCAGCTGACGTCGCCCAAGGACTACGCCAACCTGATCCTGGCCTATGCCAACGGCGCGCCGCTGCGGCTCAAGGACGTCGCTGAAATCGTCGACGGCGCCGAGAACGAACGCCTCGCGGCATGGGCCAACGAGAACCAGGCCGTGCTGCTCAACATCCAGCGTCAACCGGGTGCCAACGTGATCGAGGTGGTGGACCGGATCAAGGCGCTGCTGCCGAGCATCACCGACAACCTGCCGGCCGGCCTCGACGTGGTGGTGCTGACCGACCGCACCCAGACCATCCGCGCCTCGGTCAAGGACGTGCAGCACGAATTGCTGATCGCTATCGCCCTGGTGGTCATGGTCACTTTCCTGTTCCTGCGTCGCGTCAGCGCCACGATCATTCCGTCGGTGGCCGTGCCGCTGTCGCTGATCGGCACGTTCGGCGTGATGTACCTGGCCGGGTTCTCGGTCAACAACCTGACCCTGATGGCCCTGACCATCGCCACCGGTTTCGTGGTGGACGATGCGATCGTCATGCTGGAGAACATTTCGCGCTTCATCGAGGAGGGCGACAGCCCGCTGAACGCGGCGCTCAAGGGCGCCAAGCAGATCGGTTTCACCCTGATTTCCCTGACGTTGTCGCTGATCGCCGTGCTGATCCCGCTGCTGTTCATGGCGGACGTGGTCGGGCGCTTGTTCCGCGAGTTCGCCATCACACTCGCTGTGGCGATCCTGATTTCCCTGGTGGTTTCCCTGACGCTGACGCCGATGATGTGCGCGCGGCTGCTCAAGCGCGAACCCAAGGAAGCCGAGCAGGGGCGTTTCTATCGCGCCAGCGGTGCGTTCATCGACTGGATGATCGCCGCCTACGGTCGCAAGTTGCAGTGGGTGCTCAAGCACCAGCCACTGACCTTGATGGTGGCCATTGGCACTCTGGCGCTGACGGTATTCTTGTACATGGTGGTGCCCAAGGGCTTCTTTCCGGTGCAGGACACCGGGGTTATCCAGGGTATTTCCGAAGCGCCGCAATCGATTTCCTTCGCCGCCATGAGCGAGCGCCAGCAGGAGCTGGCCAAGGTGATTCTGGCCGACCCGGACGTTGAGAGCCTGTCCTCCTACATTGGCGTGGACGGTGACAACTCGACCCTCAACAGCGGTCGGTTGCTGATCAACCTCAAGTCGCACCACGACCGTGACCTGAGTGCAACGCAAGTGATTGCCCGCCTGCAACCGGAGCTGGACAAGCTGGTCGGTATCCGTCTGTTCATGCAGCCGGTGCAGGACCTGACCATCGAGGACCGGGTCAGCCGCACGCAGTACCAGTTCAGCATGTCGTCACCGGACTCGGAGTTGCTGAGCCTGTGGAGCAAGCGTCTCGTCGAAGCCTTGGCCGAGCGGCCGGAATTGACCGACGTTGCCAGCGATTTGCAGGACAAGGGTCTGCAGGTTTATCTGGTGATCGATCGCGATGCGGCGTCGCGGGTCGGGGTGTCGGTGTCGAACATCACCGATGCGCTGTACGACGCCTTCGGCCAGCGGCAGATTTCCACGATCTACACCCAGGCGAGCCAGTACCGCGTGGTCCTGCAATCGCAGTCCGGCGAGAAGATCGGCCCGGATGCGTTGAACCAGATTCACGTCAAGACCACCGATGGCGGTCAGGTACGCCTGTCCAGCCTGGCGCATATCGAGGAACGTCAGGCGCAACTGGCGATCACCCACATTGGCCAGTTCCCGGCGGTGATGATGTCCTTCAACCTGGCGCCCGGCGTGGCGCTGGGGCATGCGGTCGAGATCATCGAGCAGGTGCAGAAGGACATCGGCATGCCGATTGGCGTGCAGACCCAGTTCCAGGGCGCGGCGGAAGCTTTCCAGGCTTCGTTGTCGAGCACCTTGCTGCTGATCCTGGCAGCGGTAGTGACCATGTACATCGTGCTGGGCGTGCTCTACGAGAGCTACATCCACCCGATCACCATTCTCTCGACCTTGCCATCGGCGGCGGTGGGCGCCTTGCTGGCGTTGATCCTCAGCGGCAACGACCTGGGCATGATCGCGATCATCGGCATCATCCTGCTGATCGGCATCGTCAAGAAGAACGCGATCATGATGATCGACTTCGCCCTCGACGCCGAGCGCAACCAGGGCATGGACCCGCAAACGGCGATCTATCAGGCCGCCTTGCTGCGTTTCCGGCCGATCCTGATGACCACCCTGGCGGCGCTCTTCGGTGCCGTGCCGTTGATGCTGGCCACCGGTTCCGGCGCGGAACTGCGCCAGCCGCTGGGGTTGGTGATGGTCGGCGGCCTGTTGCTGAGCCAGGTTTTGACCCTGTTCACTACGCCTGTGATTTACCTGTATTTCGATCGTCTCGGTCGGCGCTTTGGCAAGACCGGCGCTCAGGAGACGGCGGTATGAAGGCCTGCATAACCTGTGGGAGCGGGCTTGCCCGCGAAGGCGTCCGGTCAGTCGACAGGGATGTTGAATGCAAGGTCCTCTTCGCGAGCAAGCCCGCTCCCACAGGGGGGCAGCAGGGCTCGCGGGTTGGTGCCGGGAGCAGTCATCGATGAATCTCTCGGGACCTTTCATCAAGCGCCCGGTCGCGACCATGTTGCTGAGCCTGGCGATCATGCTGCTGGGTGGCGTGAGCTTCGGTTTGCTGCCCGTGTCGCCGCTGCCGCAAATGGACTTTCCGGTGATCGTGGTCCAGGCCAGCCTGCCCGGCGCCAGCCCCGAAGTCATGGCGTCGACCGTGGCCACGCCGCTGGAGCGCTCCTTCGGCGCCATCGCCGGGGTGAACACCATGAGCAGCCGGTCCAGCCAGGGATCGACCCGGGTTATCCTGCAATTCGATCTCGACCGCGACATCAACGGCGCGGCGCGGGAAGTGCAGGCGGCCATCAACGCCTCGCGCAACCTGCTGCCCAGCGGGATGCGCAGCATGCCGACCTACAAGAAGGTCAACCCGTCCCAGGCGCCGATCATGGTGCTGTCGCTGACGTCCGATGTGCTGGAAAAAGGCCAGCTCTATGACCTGGCTTCGACGATCCTGTCCCAGAGCCTGTCCCAGGTGCAGGGCGTTGGCGAGGTGCAGATCGGCGGCAGTTCGCTGCCGGCGGTGCGTATCGAACTCGAACCGCAGGCGCTGAACCAGTACGGCGTGGCCCTGGACGATGTGCGCAACACCATCGCCAATGCCAACGTACGCCGGCCCAAGGGTTCGGTGGAAGACGATCAGCGGCTGTGGCAGGTCCAGGCCAACGACCAGTTGGAAAAAGCCAAGGACTACGAGTCGCTGATCATCCACTACAACGGCGGCGCGGCCCTGCGCCTCAAGGACGTGGCCAAGGTCAGCGACGGCGTCGAAGACCGCTACAACAGCGGTTTCTTCAACGACGACGCGGCGGTGCTGCTGGTGATCAACCGGCAGGCCGGGGCCAACATCATCGAGACGGTCAACGAGATCAAGGCACAGTTGCCGGCGTTGCAGGCGGTGTTGCCGGCCAGTGTCAAGCTGAACCTGGCCATGGATCGCTCGCCGGTGATCAAGGCCACGCTGCATGAGGCGGAAATGACCCTGCTGATCGCCGTGGCGCTGGTGATCCTGGTGGTGTTCCTGTTCCTCGGTAACTTCCGCGCCTCGCTGATCCCGACCCTGGCGGTGCCGGTGTCGCTGGTCGGTACCTTTGCCGTGATGTACCTCTACGGCTTTTCTCTGAACAACCTGTCGCTGATGGCGCTGATCCTGGCCACCGGGCTGGTGGTGGACGATGCCATCGTGGTGCTGGAGAACATTTCCCGGCACATCGACGCAGGCGTGCGGCCGATGAAGGCGGCCTACCTCGGCGCCCAGGAAGTCGGCTTTACCTTGCTGTCGATGAACGTGTCACTGGTGGCGGTGTTCCTGTCGATCCTGTTCATGGGCGGGATCATTGAAAGCCTGTTCCGTGAATTCTCCATCACCCTGGCGGCGGCCATCGTGGTTTCGCTGCTGGTGTCGTTGACCCTGACCCCGATGCTCTGCGCCCGCTGGCTCAAGCCGCACACGCCGGGGCAGGAGAACCGCCTGCAACGCTGGAGCCGGCGGGCCAACGACTGGATGGTTGGCAAATACGCCACCAGCCTCGACTGGGTGCTGCGCCACAAACGCCTGACGTTGCTCAGTCTGTTCGTGACAATTGGCGTTAACATTGCGCTGTATATTGTTGTTCCTAAAACATTTTTGCCTCAGCAGGATACCGGTCAACTGATCGGTTTCGTGCGCGGCGACGACGGCCTGTCCTTCAGCGTGATGCAGCCGAAGATGGAGATTTTCCGTCGTGCGGTGCTCAAGGATGAGGCGGTAGAAAGCGTCGCCGGCTTCATCGGCGGCAGTAACGGCACCAACAACGCCTTCATGCTGGTGCGCCTGAAACCGATCAAGGAGCGCAACATTTCCGCGCAGAAAGTCATCGAACGCCTGCGCAAGGAAATGCCCAAGGTGCCCGGCGCACAGCTGATGCTCATGGCGGACCAGGACCTTCAGTTCGGTGGCGGCCGTGAGCAGACCACCTCGCAATACTCGTACATTCTGCAAAGCGGGGATCTCGGGGCATTGCGCGAGTGGTATCCGAAAGTCGTCACCGCGCTCAAGGCCTTGCCGGAACTGACGGCCATCGATGCGCGGGAAGGTCGGGGCGCCCGGCAAGTGACCCTGATCGTCGACCGCGACCAGGCCAAGCGCCTGGGTGTCGACATGGACATGGTCACGGCGGTGCTGAACAACGCCTACAGCCAGCGGCAGATTTCGACCATCTACGACAGCCTCAACCAGTATCAGGTGGTGATGGAGGTCAACCCGAAATACGCCCAGGACCCGGTCACCCTCAAGCAGGTCCAGGTGATCACCGCCGATGGCGCGCGGATCCCGCTGTCGACCATCGCCTATTACGAAAACAGCCTGGAAAACGACCGGGTCAGCCACGAAGGCCAGTTCGCCTCGGAAAGCATTGCCTTCGACATGGCTGAAGGCGTGACCGTGGAGCAGGGCGGTGCCGCCATCGAGCGGGCGATTGCCAAGGTCGGGCTGCCGGAAGAGGTGATCGCGAAAATGGCCGGCACAGCCGACGCTTTCGCGGCGACCCAGAAAAGTCAGCCGTGGATGATTCTGGGGGCGCTGGTGGCGGTGTATCTGGTCTTGGGTGTGCTGTACGAAAGCTACATTCATCCGCTGACCATCCTGTCCACCCTGCCGTCCGCCGGGGTCGGCGCGTTGCTGTCAATCTATGCGCTGGGCGGCGAGTTCAGCCTGATTTCGTTGCTGGGGCTGTTTCTGTTGATCGGCGTGGTGAAGAAAAACGCCATTCTGATGATCGACCTGGCGTTGCAGTTGGAGCGGCATCAGGGCATGGCACCGCTGGAGTCGATTCGCAGTGCCTGCCTGCAACGTTTGCGACCGATCCTGATGACCACCCTGGCGGCGATCCTCGGTGCCTTGCCGTTGCTGCTGAGCCGTGCCGAAGGGGCGGAAATGCGCCAGCCGCTGGGCCTGACCATCATCGGCGGGCTGATCTTCAGCCAAGTGCTGACGCTTTACACCACGCCGGTGGTTTACCTCTATCTCGACAAACTGCGCCATCGCTTCAACAAATGGCGTGGGGTGCGTACCGATGCTGCTCTGGAAACTCCGCTATGACTGAACGTTCGCTTTTCAACCTGGCTGCACCGCTGATCACGGCTCGAGGCTCGCGTCTGCTGAGCCTGTCACTGTGCGTGGCGATGCTCAGTGCCTGCGCCGTCGGCCCGGATTACCAGCGCCCGCAAACCGCCGAGCCTGCGCAGTACAAGGCCGCAGAAGGCTGGCGCCAGGCCAACCCGAGCGATGCCCTGGCGCGCGGCGCATGGTGGGAGCTGTATGGCGATCAACAGCTCAATGGCCTGATCGAGAAGCTCAACAGCGCCAACCAGACCGTCGCCCAGTCCGAAGCCCAGTACCGCCAGGCCCAGGCCTTGGTGCGCAGCGCACGCGGGGCGTTTTTCCCGACGGTCGACCTGAACGTCAGCAAGAACCGTTCAAGCCAGGGCACCGGCAGCAGCAACTCCAGCCTGAGCAGTTCGTCCAGCGGGATTCGCGACACGTATTCGGCTCAGGCGGGCGTCAGTTGGGAAGCGGATGTGTGGGGCAAGCTGCGCCGAGGCCTGGAAGCCGACACCGCGAATGCCCAGGCAAGCTTTGCCGATCTGGCGGCCATGCGCCTGAGTCAACAGTCGGAGCTGGTACAGAATTACCTGCAATTGCGCGTGATCGATGGTCAGAAGCGCCTGCTCCAGGACACGGTCGAGGCTTATCAGCGCTCCCTGAAGATGACCGAGAACCAGTACCGCGCCGGCGTATCGGGCAAGGACGCCGTGGCCCAGGCCCAGACCCAGCTCAAGAGCACCGAAGCGGACATGATCGACCTGATCTGGCAACGCGCGCAGTTCGAGAACGCCATCGCCGTGCTGATCGGCCTGCCGCCGGCGGAGTTCAGCCTGGCGGAAAGCCAGGACATTCCGCCGTTGCCGCAAGTGCCGCCGGCCCTGCCTTCGCAGTTGCTGGAGCGTCGCCCGGACATCGCATCCGCCGAACGCTCGGTGATGGCTGCCAACGCCAACATCGGTGTGGCCAAGGCGGCCTATTACCCGGACCTGACCCTGAGCTTGAACGGTGGTTACAGCAGCAGTACCTCGAAAGACTTGTTCAGCCTGCCGAACCGCTTCTGGTCCGTCGGGCCGCAATTGGCCATGACCCTGTTCGACGGCGGCCAGCGCTCGGCGGAAGTCGACCGCAGTGAAGCGGCCTATGACGAAACGGTGGCCAAGTACCGCCAGACCGTGCTGGACGGGTTCCGCGAAGTGGAAAACTTCCTGGTGCAGCTCAAGGTGCTGCAGGACGAAGCCGTCGTGCGCCAACAGGCGCTGGACGCCGCCCGTGAATCGTTGCGCCTGACCCAGAATCAGTACAAGGCCGGCTTGATCGCGTACATCGATGTGGTGGTGACCCAGGCGGCGGCGCTGAACAATGAGCGCAGCAACCTGGACCTGTTGCAAAGCCGCCTGATCGCCAGCGTGCAGTTGATTGCCGCGCTGGGCGGTGGCTGGGACGGGCAGCTTGAAGTGAGCGACAGTCAATAGCGCAATCTAACGGACACTGCAATCCCTGTGGGAGCGAGCTTGCTCGCGATAGCGGTGGTTCAGGCAACATTCATGCTGAATGTGACGCAGCCATCGCGAGCAAGCTCGCTCCCACAGGTTTTGTGGTGCCAGCAGCTTGACGTGAGTTAATGTAAAACCTTAAAACAGACGTTTCATCGGACTGATGGCCCTTTGCTAATTTTGTGGGTGCGTTCTCATTCGGAATCAGTACAATCGCCGCATTTTCCCCCGACGAGAATCAATACCGTTAATGGGGGTATTCGCGAGAAGTCCCCATGCTCATCGGTAGCTATTCCCCCACCCTGGTTATCATTTCGCTCTGTGTCGCGATTCTCGCTTCCTATACCGCACTCGACCTGACCGGACGCATTGCCACTGCCAAAGGCCGCGCGGTGCATTTGTGGACCGCGGGCGGGGCCATTGCCATGGGCATCGGCATCTGGTCGATGCACTTTATCGGCATGCTCGCGTTCAAACTGCCGATCGATCTGGGCTATGACGGCGCAATCACCCTGTTGTCGCTGTTGATCGGCGTGCTCTCCAGCGGTTTTGCGCTGTGGCTGGTCAGTCAGCCAAAACTGCCGGCCTGGCAACTGGCCTTTGGCGCGCTGGTCATGGGCGCCGGCATCAGCGCGATGCACTACACCGGCATGGCCGCCATGCGCATGCAACCGGGCATCGACTATGACCCAACGCTGTTCGGCGCTTCGCTGATGATCGCTGTCGGTGCCTCGGGCGCGGCACTGTGGATCGCTTTTCATTTGCGCCAACACACGCCTTATGTCCGTCTGATCCGTGGCGGTGCCGCTGTGATCATGGGCATCGCCATCGTCGGCATGCACTACACCGGGATGGCCGCTGCACGCTTTGCCGATGGCAGCTTTTGCGGGGCAGCGGTCGACGGTCTGAACGGCAAGGGCCTGGACAACCTGGTGTTGATCACCACGCTGGCGGTGCTGAGCATCGCCTTGCTGACCTCGATCCTCGATGCACGCCTGGAGGCTCGCACCGCGAGCCTGGCCCAGTCGCTGACCGAAGCCAACCGTGAACTGACCCAATTGGCCCTGCATGACACCCTCACCGGGTTGCCGAACCGGACGTTGCTCGCCGACCGAATCGATCAGGCCATGTCGCGGGTTCGTGAAGAGGGGGGTTGCTTTGCCCTGATGTTCATCGACCTGGACGGCTTCAAACCCGTCAACGATGCCTTCGGCCACCACATGGGTGACTTGCTGTTGCGCGAAGTGGCCCTGCGCCTGCGCGAAGACTTGCGCAGCCAGGACACCCTGGCGCGGATCGGCGGCGATGAGTTCGTGTTGCTGGTGCAATTGAGCGAACAGAACGATGCCTTGAACCTCGCGGCCCGCCAGGTCGGGTTGATCGCGCAGGCGTTCCGGGTTGCCGAACATGATTTGCACATTTCCGCCAGTGTCGGCATCGCGCTCTATCCGGGTAACGGGCAGTCCGCCCACGAATTGCTGATGAACGCCGACGCGGCGATGTACCACGCCAAGGGCGCCGGTAAAAACGGCTACAGCTTTTTCGACGCCTCGATGAACACCAACGCGCGCAAGCAACTGCAATTGCTGCAGGACTTGCGCAATGCCGTGGAACATCAGGAGTTCAGCCTGCATTACCAGCCCAAGTTCGATGCCGCCAATGGCCGGCCGGTGGGCGCCGAGGCGCTGTTGCGCTGGGAGCACCCGACGCAGGGGTTGCTGTTGCCGGACAAATTCATCGAACTGGCGGAAAAAACCGGGCTGATCATTCCGATCGGCGAGTGGGTGCTCAACGAAGCGTGCCGCCAGATGCGCGAATGGTACGTGCTGGGCTACACCGATTGGCGCATCGCCGTGAACCTGTCGGCCATCCAGTTTTGCCATGCCGGGCTGGTCCAGAGCGTCGCCAAGGCACTGGCGACTCACCATCTGCCGGCCAACAGCCTGACCCTGGAAATCACTGAAACCACCGCCATGAGCGATGCCGACGCGAGCATGACGGTGCTTCAGGAGCTCTCGGAAATGGGTGTCGACCTGTCAATCGACGATTTCGGCACCGGTTATTCGAGTTTGATGTACCTCAAGCGCCTGCCGGCCAACGAACTGAAGATCGACCGCGGTTTTGTCCGCGACCTGGAGCGCGACAGCGATGACGCCGCCATCGTTTCGGCCATCGTGGCGCTCGGCCAGGCGCTGGGGTTGCGCATCGTTGCCGAAGGTGTGGAGACGGACTCGCAGCAGGACTTCCTGACGCAACTGGGCTGCGACTCGTTGCAGGGTTACCTGCTGGGGCATCCGCTGCCGGCCGCAGGTTTCATGGTGGAAATCCATCGCTCGGAGCGATTGGCGCTGGCTTGATAGTCCGTGTCATCGTTCATCGCGGGCAAGCCACGCTCCCACGGAATATGCAGAACCTGTGGGAGCGTGGCTTGCCCGCGATGGCGTCTGTGCAAACGCCACCGAAGCCATGCAAAAACCATCAATGGCGGTTATTCTTGCCCCCGACCGCTTAAGCTTTGATTGGGGGAAGGCTCGCATGGACAAAGTCATCGTCATCACCGGCGGCAGCCGCGGCATTGGTGCCGCCACCGCATTGTTGGCCGCCGCGCAGGGCTATCGGATCTGCATCAACTACCAGGCGGACGAAAAGGCTGCACTCGACGTACTGGAGCAAGTCCGCGCCCTCGGTGCGCAAGCCATTGCGGTAAGGGCCGACGTCAGCATCGAAGACGAAGTCATCGCGCTGTTCCATCGGGTCGACAACGAACTGGGCCGGGTCACGGCGCTGGTCAACAACGCCGGCACCGTGGGGCAAAAGTCCCGGGTCGACGAAATGTCCGAGTTCCGCATCCTCAAGATCATGAAAACCAATGTCCTGGCGCCGATCCTCTGCGCCAAGCACGCGATCCTGCGCATGTCGCCCAAGCACGGCGGGCAGGGTGGCAGCATCGTCAACGTCTCCTCGGTGGCTGCACGCTTGGGCGCGCCCAACGAATACGTTGATTACGCGGCGTCAAAAGGTGCGCTCGACACCTTCACCATCGGCCTGTCCAAGGAAGTGGCGGGAGAGGGGATCCGTGTCAACGCCGTGCGCCCGGGCTACATCTACACCGATTTCCATGCCTTGAGCGGCGATCCGGATCGGGTCAGCAAGCTGGAATCGGCGATCCCGATGGCACGGGGCGGGCGTCCGGATGAAGTGGCGGAGGCGATTGTCTGGTTGTTGTCGGACAAGGCTTCTTATGCGACGGGGACGTTTGTTGATCTGGGTGGTGGGCGTTGATCTGAGGTTTGCGTTGTCAGTGCTGGCCTCTTCGCGGGCAAGCCCGCTCCCACAGGGTTATCTGGTGTACGCAAAGTCTGTGAACACCCGAGATTCCTTGTGGGAGCGGGCTTGCCCGCGAAGGCATTTGACCGGGCGACGCCTGTGTATCAGAACGACCGCACAATCCGCCCCAACGTCTCCATCGCCTTCTCCGCAGCCTCATCCCACGGGCTCCCATAATTCAACCGAATACAATTCCTGAACCTTTGCGTCGGCGAAAAAATCGGCCCCGGTGCAATGCTGATCCCCTGCGCCAGCGCCATCTGAAACAACTTCAACGAATCCATCTGCTCCGGCAATTCCAGCCACAAAAAGTACCCGCCCGCCGGTTGGCTGACCCGCGTCTGTGCCGGGAAATAGCGGGCGATGGCGGCAAGCATGGCGGCTTGCTGGTCTTCCAGCGCGTGACGCAATTTACGCAGGTGGCGGTCGTAGCCGCCGTGTTGCAGGTAATCGGCGATAGCGGCCTGTGCAGGCATGGACGCGCACAGCGAGGTCATGAGTTTCAGGCGTTCGATTTTCTGCGCGTAGCGTCCGGCGGCGACCCAGCCGATGCGGTAACCGGGGGCCAGGCTCTTGGCGAACGAGCCGCAATGCATCACCAGGCCTTCGGTATCGAAGGCCTTGGCCGGTTTCGGGGCTTGTTGACCGTAATACAGTTCGGCGTAGACATCGTCTTCGATCAGCGGCACCTGGTGGCGGCGCAGCAGTTCCACGAGCTGCTGTTTCTTGGCCTCGGGCACGGTGGCGCCCATGGGGTTCTGGAAGCTGGTCATGCACCAGCAGGCCTTGATCGGATGGCGTTCCAGGGTTTGTTCGAGCACGCCGAGGTCGATGCCGTCGCGCGGGTGCACGGGGATTTCCACGGCTTTGAGTTTCAGCCGTTCGAGCACTTGCAGGCAGGCGTAGAACGCCGGGGCTTCGATGGCCACCAGGTCGCCAGGCTGCGTCACCGCTTGCAGGCACAGGTTGAGGGCTTCCAGGGCGCCGTTGGTGATCAGCAGTTCCTCCATGGGCAGCATCAGTCCGCCGACCATGTAGCGCAGGGCGATTTGCCGGCGCAGCTGCGGGTTGCCGGGCGACAGGTCGGTGACCACCATGCGCGGGTCCATCTCGCGGGTGGCGCTGGCCAGGGAGCGGGACAAGCGTTGCAGGGGGAACAGCGTCGGGCTGGGGAATGCCGAGCCGAAGGCCACGGTGTTCGGGTCCTTGATCGAGTCGAGTACTGAAAACACCAGTTCGCTGACGTCGACTTCCGTGGATTCGTTGACCTGGCTGCTGATCACCGGCTCGGAAAACGGTCGCGGCGCATGGGCATTGACGAAATAGCCGGAGCGCGGACGGGCGCGGATCAGCCCGCGGCGCTCCAGCAGGTAGTAGGCCTGGAACACCGTCGACGGGCTGACGCCATAGGTCTGGCTGGCGTAGCGCACTGACGGCACACGCTGGCCCGGTCCGAGAACGCCGGAGCGGATCAGTTCTGCGATGTCGTCGGCGAATTTTTCGTAGCGTTTCATCGGTGTCCCGCAATGGAGTCGTTTCGATTAATTGTGGCGAGGGGGCTTGCCCCCGTTCGGCTGCGCAGCAGTCGTAATGCCTGAGTGTCAAATCTATCTGTATGACAAAGAAGGGCCGCTACGCAGCCCAACGGGGGCAAGCCCCCTCGCCACAGTGGATTGCATTGCCAAAACAGGAGCGCATTTCACACGGACCGCAGTCTAAGGGATCAGCGATTCATTGGCGCAACAAACCGGCTCTTCGCCACGCTGTAGACGCCAGGCTCATCGCTGTCGACCACTTCAAAGCTGATGCTCTGCGAACTGCTGGCCGGGCGCTCCGTGAGCATCACCACCGACACCGGCACGTCGACAATCTCGCCCGGCGCCAGGCTCAGCACGGTCTTGCCCTGCAACTCGAAATCATCGGCATCGACCAGGCGCAATTGGTAGGCCTGACGCTGCTGGGTCTTGTTGATGACCTTCAGGCTGTAGATGTTTTCGATCTGCCCCTGGCTGTTTTCACGAAACAGGCCCCGGTCCTTGCTGACGTCGAGCGAGACCATCGGCCGTTCGACCAATGCCACCACCAGGGCGGCGATCATCACCAGCAGCACGGCGGTGTAGCCGATCAGGCGCGGGCGCAGCAGGTGTGTCTTGCCGCCTTGCAACTGATGCTCGGAGGTATAGCTGATCAGTCCCCGGGCGTAGCCCATTTTGTCCATGATCGAATCGCAGGCGTCGATGCATGCGGCGCAACCGATGCATTCCATCTGCAAGCCATCGCGGATGTCGATGCCGGTCGGGCAGACCTGTACGCAGAGCTGGCAATCGATGCAATCGCCCAAACCGACCTCGGCGGGTTTGACCTCGCGCTTGCGCGGGCCACGGTTTTCGCCACGGGCCACGTCGTAGGAAATGGTGAGGGTGTCTTTGTCGAACATCACGCTCTGGAACCGCGCGTAGGGGCACATGTGCATGCATACCGCTTCACGCAGCCAGCCGGCATTGATGTAGGTGGCACCGGTGAAAAACAGCACCCAGAACAGGCTGACGCCGCTCATTTGCAAAGTCAGCAGTTCTTCGGCCAGTGGCCGGATCGGGGTGAAGTAGCCGACGAAGGTCAGGCCGGTCAGCAGGCTGATGGCGAGCCACAAGGTGTGTTTGGCCGAGCGACGCATCAGTTTGTTGACGCCCCACGGCGCGGCTTGCAGCTTGATCCGTTGGTTGCGCTCGCCCTCGGTGATTTTCTCGCACCACATGAAGATCCAGGTCCACGAACTTTGTGGGCAGGTGTAGCCGCACCAGACCCGCCCGGCAAACACGGTGATCGCGAACAGGCCGAACGCGGCGATGATCAACAGCGCCGACAGCAGGATGAAGTCCTGCGGCCAGAAAGTCGCGCCGAAGATATGGAATTTGCTTTCGGAAAGATCCCAGAGCACCGCCTGGCGACCGCCCCAGTTCAACCACACGGTGCCGAAAAACAGCAAAAACAGAAAACCCGCGCCGCTGATGCGCAGGTTGCGGAACAGCCCGGTGAAGCTGCGGGTGTGGATCAGGTTGTCGCGGGTGATGGCCTTCGTCTTTGGACGCGGAGGCTCGAAGGTTTCTACGGTTCGGACGGGGATTCTCTCGCTCATGGTCTTTCGCTCATCAGCCTCCATCAGGCATGAGCACTATGAGCGGCGATCTGTTTGCATAACAGACTCAGGTGGTGCATTAAAAAGCGGATCAGATGGCGGTGTTCGCCCGGCCTGCGACAACTTGAAGCACCCGTCGCACAAAGCTGCAAACGCCTGTGCACAACAGCTGCGGCGGGTGTTGATCAACCTCAGTCAAATCACCGAATCACTGTCGGTGGCTTTCAGGTGCCGGCGCCCATCCACCGCGCCTGCGACGGTCAAGGCGTCGGCTTCCGCCTCGGTGATGTAGATGCGCTGGCCTTCGATGTCCACCGCCGACATGGCTTTGCGACCATCGGTGACGATGGTCACGTCAGGACACAGACGAATTTCTTCGCCATTTTCAGTGGTGAAAAAGCAGGTCTGGTTCTCGATGCGCACGGTCATGGCGGAATCCTTTTTCAGGGGTATCTAATGTTTCAGGCCGCAACCACCGGTCATCGTTCTGTGCAACCGATTAATGGTCGCTGCGGTCCACTCTCCATGACTCCTCACAAGGACAACACCATGAACGCTTGGTGGCACGAAGTCTGGGTGACCCTGCAAGCCGAGTTCGCCGACATCACCGATGCTTCGCAATTGACGCGGATGACCGTGCGTCTGTTGATGGCCGCCGTGTTGGGCGGAATTCTCGGGTTCGAACGCGAGCACCAGGGCAAGGCCGCTGGCGTGCGCACCCACATGCTGGTGGCGATGGGAGCGGCGCTGTTCGTGCTGGTGCCGCAGATGTCCGGTTCACAGGCCGATGCCATGAGTCGGGTCGTGCAGGGCGTGATTGCCGGGATCGGCTTTCTCGGGGCCGGCACTATCCTGAAAAACCACGAAGGCGACGAAGGCAACGTCAAGGGCCTGACCACCGCCGCCGGCCTGTGGATGACCGCCGCCATCGGCGTCGCCACCGGGCTGGGCCGGGAGGCGACGGCAGTGCTCAGCACGCTGTTGGCGCTGGGGGTGTTCAGTGTGATGCCGAGGATCGTGAAGCTGATTGACAAGGATCATCGGCCATAGGCGCTGCCAGGGATTCGCCCCGTCTGTGCAAGTCGCTTCACAGCCTGACTCCAGCTTGTCTCTCTCCGTTTCCGAGAGTTCGTGCTGGCTGTAGTCCATATCACTGTGCAGCAGATGTTTCTCCAGCTCCCTGATGATTGAGCTTTTGGTTGATTGTTCAGAGGGATTGCGTTCGGCTTGGAAGCAAAGAAATTGGTAGTTGAATATTTTCAAGGGATGTCCAGCCGTCGAGTGGTCGTTCACGGTGTAGCGCGTGGTGCTGTGCGCTAGCGCTGTTTGCGAATTCGCTGATGCTGGAAAAAAACGTTTTCATGGCTAACCACACTCAAGGCTGAAGAAGTGATGGCTATATAAGGCGCGGGGTACAGGTTTCGTAAAGTGTCGGACGGGCAGAATGGGCGCTTTAGGATCGGTACTACAGGTACTTGGGAAGCGTCATTCATTTTTGATGATCGTTCCTGCTGTCGAGGCAGGAACGATCAACTGTCTTCATTCAGGATTCACAATCACCGGCGGCATTGTCGCTGGCGGTTCTTCCCTTGGCGGCGGGGTCGTGCCAGGTGGGTCCAGTTCGGGCACCGGCTGGGGTTCGCTGGGGGGGATCACCGGGTTGTCGATGTTTGGATCGGGGGTTTCAGCCGGGAATGGATTGTTCATTGGTCAGGCCTCCGGTGGCACATGGCGTGAGTCGTGCTTTAGTAGGTTGACTGCTGCGCGAACGATTTGATTCCGCAAATTGCTGATGAACTTTTCCCGCCAGCCATCGCTCGGAACCTAAGTGAGTACGTCCCGGGGCGGATGGCCCAACGGGATGGCGACCCGACACAAGCGCGTCCATGGGGCGTAAGGAGAGAGGCTCGATGACGGCTGAAAAACCGACTGAGTTGAGCTACAACCCGCACATGCCGCTGTCGCAGGCGCTGTTGCTGCCGCGCATTGTCATAGAAAACATCATGCCGACCCTTGAAGGCGGGCAGTTCGCGGTCAAGGCGGTGGTGGGCCAGGATGTGGTGGTGACGGCCAAGGTCTTTGCCGACGGGCATGACAAGTTGGCGGTTCGCGTGCGCTGGCGGGCCGAGGACGAGGACGTCTGGCAAAGCGCTGTCATGCAGGATCTGGGCAACAACGGTTGGCAGGGGCAGTTCCGGGTGAACAGTCAGGGCCGTTTTCTGTTCTGTATCGAAGCCTGGATCGATCAATTCGCCAGTTTTCGCTACGAACTGGAAAAAAAGCATTTGGCAGCGGTGCCCGTCAGCCTCGAATTGCAGGAAGGGCGGATACAGGTTCAGCAAGCCGCCGAGCGCAGTGAAGGGCAACTCTGCGAGCAATTGGCGGCATTGCACCATGAACTGGCAGGACTGCTCGAAACCGAGCAGGTCGCACTGTTTTTGCACCAACGTAGCGCCGACCTCATGGCCCGCGTCGATCATCGTGCCTACCTGAGCCTGAGCCCGGAGTACCCGGTGGATGTGGAGCGCGAGCTGGCGCAGTTCGCCAGTTGGTATGAGTTGTTCCCGCGTTCGATCACCGACAGTCCGGAGCGCCACGGTACTTTCAACGACGTGCATTCGCGGCTGGCGATGATCCACGACATGGGCTTCGATGTGCTGTATTTCCCGCCGATCCACCCGATCGGGCGCAGCTACCGCAAAGGCCCGAACAACTCACTGACGGCAGGCCCCGATGATCCGGGCAGCCCCTATGCGATCGGTAGCGAGGAGGGCGGGCACGAGGCGATTCACAAGCAGTTGGGGACTCGCGAAGACTTCCGGCGACTGGTCTCGGCCGCTGCGGCCCACGGCCTGGAAATCGCCCTCGACTTCGCCATCCAGTGCTCTCAGGACCACCCATGGCTCAAGCAGCACCCCGGCTGGTTCAACTGGCGACCCGACGGCACGATCAAGTACGCGGAGAACCCGCCGAAGAAATACCAGGACATCGTCAACGTCGACTTCTATGCCCCCGAGGCGATTCCCAGCCTGTGGGTGGAGCTGCGCGACATCGTGGTGGGCTGGGTCGAGGAGGGTGTGAAGATCTTTCGCGTCGATAACCCGCACACCAAGCCGTTGCCGTTCTGGCAATGGCTGATCGCCGATGTACGGGCGCTGTACCCCGAAGTGATCTTCCTGGCCGAGGCCTTTACTACTCCGGCAATGATGGCGCGCCTGGGCAAGGTCGGTTATTCCCAGAGCTACACCTATTTCACCTGGCGCAATACCAAGGCCGAACTGGCGACCTACTTCACTGAACTCAACGAATCGCCGTGGCGCGAGTGCTATCGGCCGAATTTTTTCGTCAATACACCGGACATCAACCCGGCGTTCCTGCATGAATCCGGGCGTCCCGGGTTCCTCATCCGCGCCGTGCTGGCGACCATGGGCTCGGGCCTGTGGGGCATGTATTCGGGTTTCGAGTTGTGCGAGTCGGCACCGGTGCCGGGCAAGGAAGAGTACCTCGACTCCGAGAAGTACGAGATCCGCCCCAGGGACTTCAACACGCCGGGCAACATCATTGCCGAGATTGCCCAGCTCAACCGCATCCGCCGGCAGAACCCGGCGCTGCACACGCATCTGGGCCTGAAGGTCTACAACGCCTGGAACGACAACATCCTGTATTTCGGCAAACGCAGCTTTGACGGCAGCAACTTTATTCTGGTGGCGGTCAGCCTCGATCCGCACAACGTGCAGGAGGCGAGTTTCGAGTTGCCGCTGTGGGAAATGGGGTTGCCCGACGACGCCAGCACCCAGGGCGAAGACCTGATGAATGGCCATCGCTGGACCTGGCATGGCAAGCATCAGTTCATGCGGATCGACCCGGCGTACCAGCCGTTCGGGATCTGGCGCATTACCGCCTCTTGAATGCGCCGCCCCCCTGTAGGAGCTGCCGAAGGCTGCGATCTTTTGCTTTAAAGAAAGTGAAGATCAAAAGATCGCAGCCTGCGGCAGCTCCTACAGGGGCGTCTGAGAGCGGCCTTTATGAATTCACCAGGAGTTTCACATGGCGAAGAAACCCAAGGCAGCCACGTTCATCAAGGACCCGCTCTGGTACAAGGATGCGGTGATCTATCAAGTACACGTCAAATCGTATTTCGACTCCAACAACGACGGGATCGGCGACTTTCCCGGCCTCATCGCCAAGCTCGACTACATCGCCGACCTGGGCGTCAACACGATCTGGCTGTTGCCCTTCTATCCCTCGCCACGGCGCGACGACGGTTATGACATCGCCGAGTACCGCGGCGTGCACAGTGACTACGGGACCATGGCCGATGCCAGGCGTTTCATTGCCGAGGCACACAAACGCGGCCTGCGGGTGATCACCGAACTGGTCATCAACCACACCTCAGACCAGCATCCGTGGTTCCAGCGCGCACGCAAGGCCAAACCCGGGTCGGCGGCGCGGGACTTCTACGTGTGGTCCGACGACGATCAGAAATATGACGGCACCCGCATCATTTTCCTCGACACCGAAAAGTCCAACTGGACCTGGGACCCGGTCGCCGGCCAATACTTCTGGCACCGTTTCTACTCCCACCAGCCGGACCTGAATTTCGATAACCCGCAGGTCATGAAAGCGGTGCTGTCGGTGATGCGTTACTGGCTCGACATGGGCATCGACGGCTTGCGCCTGGATGCGATTCCCTACCTGATCGAGCGCGACGGCACCAACAACGAGAACCTGCCGGAAACCCACGATGTCCTGAAGCAGATTCGCGCCGAAATCGATGCCCATTACCCCGACCGCATGCTGCTGGCGGAGGCCAATCAGTGGCCGGAGGACACCCAGCTGTACTTCGGCGACACCGACAGGAAAGGCCTGAACGGCGACGAGTGCCACATGGCCTTTCACTTCCCGTTGATGCCGCGCATGTACATGGCGCTGGCCCAGGAAGATCGCTTCCCGATCACCGACATTCTGCGCCAGACCCCGGACATTCCCGCCAACTGCCAATGGGCGATCTTCCTGCGCAACCACGATGAACTGACCCTGGAGATGGTCACCGACAAGGAACGCGATTACCTGTGGAATTACTACGCCGCCGACCGTCGCGCGCGGATCAACCTGGGGATTCGTCGGCGCCTGGCGCCGCTGGTGGAGCGTGACCGACGCCGGGTCGAACTGCTCAACAGCCTGCTGCTGTCGATGCCCGGCACGCCGACCTTGTATTACGGCGACGAGATCGGCATGGGCGACAACATCTACCTCGGCGACCGTGATGGCGTGCGCACGCCGATGCAATGGTCCATCGACCGCAACGGCGGTTTCTCCCGCGCCGACCCGGCCAGCCTGGTGCTGCCGCCGATTATGGACCCGCAATACGGCTATCTGTCGGTCAACGTCGAAACCCAGGCCGGCGACCCGCATTCGCTGTTGAACTGGACCCGGCGCATGCTCGCCGTGCGCAAGCAATCCAAGGCCTTCGGGCGCGGTACATTGAAGATGCTGTCGCCGAGCAACCGGCGGATCCTGGCCTACACCCGTGAATACACCGGGGCGGACGGCAAACGCGAAGTCATCCTGTGCGTGGCCAACGTCTCGCGCAGTGCCCAGGCCGCCGAACTCGATTTGTCCGCCTACGTCGGCATGGTGCCGGTGGAGATGCTCGGGGGTAACGCGTTCCCGCCCATCGGCCAGCTGAATTTCCTCCTGACCCTCGCGCCCTACGGCTTTTACTGGTTTGGTCTCGCCGCGGAAAACCAGATGCCCAGCTGGCATGTGGAACCCGCACAAAGCCTGCCGGACTTCACCACGCTGGTGCTGAAAAAACGCATGGAAGAACTGCTCGAAGCGCCGTCACGCCACATCCTTGAGCAAAGCATCCTGCCCAGCTGGTTGCAGAATCGTCGCTGGTTCGCCGGCAAGGATGCCGCCATCGAGCAGGTCGATCTGGCCTACGGTGTGCGCTTCGGCGATGCACAACATCCGGTGCTGTTCAGTGAGATCAATGTCACCAGCGGTGGCCAGACCAGTCGCTATCAGTTGCCGTTCGGCTTTATCTCCGAGGATCAGGTCGGTACGCCGTTGCCGCAGCAACTGGCGCTGTCGCGGGTACGGCGTGGACGCCAGGTCGGCCTGATCACCGATGCCTTCAGCCTGGAATCCTTCGTGCATGCGGTATTGCAAGGGATTCAGGCCGGTACGGTATTGGCCTGCAGCGATGGCGACATTCGCTTCGAGTCCACCGCCGAACTGGAAAAGCTCGGCCTCAATGCCGAGTCGCCGGTGCGCTACCTGTCGGCGGAACAGTCCAACAGCTCGGTGGTGATCGGCAACAGCATGGTGCTCAAGCTGATCCGCAAGGTCGCCAGCGGCGTGCATCCCGAGCTTGAGATGAGCGCCTATCTGACCGAAGCCGGGTTCAGCAATATATCGCCACTGCTGGGGGCCGTGGTGCGCCGGGACGGGGCGGGTGAAGACAACCTGCTGATGATCGCCCAGGGCTACCTGAACAATCAGGGCGATGCCTGGGAATGGACGCAAAACAACCTCGAACGGGCGCTGCGCGATGAACTGGCCGACGCCATGTCCGAGCAGGAGCAACACTACAACGCGCTCGGCGAACTGAAAGATTTTGCCGGTATGCTGGGCCGGCGTCTGGGGGAAATGCATCAGGTGCTGGCAACGCCGAGCGCCAACCCGGACTTCCTGCCGCAGGTCACCACGCAGAAGGACGCGCTGGCCTCGGCCAGGGATGTCGCAACGCAAATCGAGCACGCGCTGAACTTGCTCAAGCAACATCAGAATCAACTGACCCCGGCGGACCAGACCCTGGTCGGCCATTTACTGGACAACAAAAAAGCTATTCTCGGACATGTGCAAGCGTTGGGCAAAAAGACCGCGGGCGGCTTGCGCATTCGTGTGCATGGCGACCTGCATCTGGGCCAGGTGCTGGTGATCAAGGGCGATGCGTACTTGATCGACTTCGAGGGGGAACCGGCGCGGCCCTTGCATGAACGTCGGGGCAAACACAGCCCGTACAAGGACGTCAGTGGCGTGCTGCGTTCCTTCGACTATGCGGCGGCAATGGCGACCAACGTGCACAACGTCGATAACACGGCGGCGGCCGACGCCGCGCGTGTGCGGGTCACCGAGCGCTATTTGAGTGAAGCGCGAACAGCATTTGTCGACGCCTATCGGCTGGGGGCAGCTAGTCTTGCCCATGCATGGCAAGATCCCGAAGGCGAGGACGCTGCGCTGGCGTTGTTCGGTCTGGAGAAGGCGGCGTATGAAGTGGCCTATGAGGCGGAAAATCGCCCCACCTGGTTGCCCGTGCCGTTGCACGGTTTATATGGATTATTGAGTGGGCTTAAACCCTTTTCCGATCTTGGTGGAGAGTAGTCATGAGTGTCTCGAACAAGGAACAGGGTCATCACAAAGAAGCGCTGCTGCCCGGCGCACGGGATATCGATGCCTTGGTGCGCGCCGAGCATATCGATCCCTTTGCCATACTTGGCCCCCACGGTGATGGTGCCGGTGGACAGTTCATCCGCGCCTATCTGCCAGGCGCCCTGAGTGTAGAAGTTCTGGCCAGGGACTCGGGCGAAGCGCTTGGGAGTCTTCAAGCCACAGAGACGCCGGGGTTGTTTGTCGGGCATTTCGACCGCGCGCAAGCGTATCTGCTGCGCACCCATTGGGCCGGCGGCGAGCAGACGGCCGAAGACCCTTACAGCTTCGGCCCCTTGCTGGGCGACATGGATTTGTACCTGTTTGCCGAAGGCAATCACCGCGACCTCAGTGCGTGCCTCGGTGCGCAGCTCAAGACCGTGGACAGCGTCGACGGTGTGCGTTTCGCGGTGTGGGCGCCCAATGCCCGGCGGGTGTCGGTGGTGGGTGATTTCAACGTCTGGGACGGGCGCCGCCATCCGATGCGCCTGCGGCATCCCACCGGGGTCTGGGAGTTGTTCATCCCGCGTCTGCAAGCGGGGGACGCCTACAAGTACGAAATTCTCGGTGCCAACGGCATCCTGCCGCTGAAGGCCGACCCGATGGCGCTGGCCACCAGCCTGCCACCGGACACCGCCTCGAAAGTCGCCTCGCCTTTGAGCGTCGACTGGCAGGATCAAGACTGGATGATGGCCCGTGGTGACCGCCAGCGAGTGACGGCGCCCTTGTCGATCTACGAATTGCACGCCGGTTCGTGGCAATGCGAGCTGGACGACCTGGGTGAAGTGGCCCGCCAGTACACCTGGCCGGAACTGACCGAGCGACTGATTCCCTATGTCAAAGACCTGGGCTTCACCCACATCGAACTGATGCCGATCATGGAGCATCCGTTTGGTGGATCATGGGGCTATCAACTACTGTCGCAATTCGCGCCGAGTGCGCGTTATGGCACGCCGGACCAGTTCGCCGCATTCGTCAACGCTTGCCACCAGGCCGGCATCGGGGTGATTCTCGATTGGGTGCCGGCGCATTTCCCGACCGATACCCACGGCCTGGCCCAGTTCGACGGCACGGCGCTGTATGAGTACGGCAACCCGCAGGAAGGCTTCCACCAGGATTGGGACACGCTGATCTACAACCTGGGACGCACCGAAGTGCACGGCTACATGCTGGCGTCGGCGCTGCACTGGCTCAAGCATTTCCACGTCGATGGCCTGCGGGTCGATGCCGTGGCCTCGATGCTGTACCGCGACTACTCGCGCAAGGCCGGCGAATGGGTGCCGAACCGCCATGGCGGGCGCGAGAACCTGGAAGCCATCGACTTCCTGCGCCACCTCAACGATGTGGTCGCCCTGGAAGCACCCGGTGCGCTGGTGATCGCCGAGGAATCCACCGCATGGCCGGGCGTCAGCCAGGGCACGCAACAGGGTGGCCTGGGCTTTGCCTACAAATGGAACATGGGCTGGATGCACGATTCGCTGCATTACATCCAGCAGGACCCGGTGTACCGCGCCCATCACCACAACGAGCTGAGTTTTGGCCTGGTGTACGCCTGGTCCGAACGTTTCATCCTGCCGATCTCCCACGACGAAGTGGTACACGGCAAACACTCGCTGATCGACAAAATGCCCGGCGACCGCTGGCAAAAATTCGCCAACCTGCGGGCCTACCTGAGTTTCATGTGGGCGCATCCGGGCAAGAAGCTGCTGTTCATGGGCTGTGAGTTCGGCCAATGGCGCGAGTGGAACCACGATCAGCAACTGGACTGGTACTTGCTGCAGTACTCCGAACACAAGGGCGTGCAGAAACTGGTCGGCGACCTCAATCGCCTGTACCGCGAAGAACCGGCACTGCATGAGCAGGACGATGTGCCGCAGGGTTTCCAATGGCTGATCGGCGATGATGCGATCAATAGTGTTTATGCGTGGCTGCGCTGGAGCAAGGACGGCCGGCCTGTGCTGGTGGTGGCCAACTTCACACCGGTGCCGCGTGAGGCTTATCGCGTTGGCGTGCCGTTTGCTGGGCAGTGGAGCGAGGTGCTCAACAGCGATTCGTCGATTTATGCCGGTTCCAATTACGGCAACAGTGGCGGGGCGATGGCCGAGGACACGCCGAGCCATGGGCAGGCGTTGTCGTTGGTGTTGAATTTGCCGCCGTTGGCGGTGTTGATGTTAAGGCCGGAGGGGTGATGAGGGGGCGTTGATTATAGGCAGACCCCTTCCTGCAGATGCTGACCTGTAGGAAAGGGTGCTCGCCTTGATGGCATCGGGATTATCGACGACCTGTTGTTGCTCCGGTATATCCGTTCTGTTTCCAAACTGAAATTATCTTGAAGGCTTCCTCAGCCGTTTTTTTAACTTCAGGCACGCCCTCTAGTTTTAGTTTGTCTGGGTGTGTAAGCAGTGCTATCGCCTTGTATCTTTGTTGTCTACTGCTTTCGTCTTCGGCAGGAAAAATAGCGCGAATATTATTTTTATTTTTGATGATGTCGATGGCCATGTTGTATCCCTTGATAATGTTTTTATCTGTTTGCGGTGGCAGTTCAATGGGAGTTACAAACGGATTTTCCGTTGGTCTCTGAGTGTTGCGTGAATGGGAAGCCCCAGGTTGCTGGCTTGATTCAAAATGCTGCCGCCCTGAATCTGTTCGTTCAGAACTACTCGGCCTACCACTCCCTGAAAATCCGGGGGAGGGCCGTCCAGCCCCTTTAAAAAATTCGAACTCAGGTGCCGTCCAGGCTACATAAGTTTCACTGGTTGTAGATTTAAATCCCTGTGCAGATTCGAAAAATTCATCAGTCGATCTAAAAATATATTCCCCAAGCCTTTCTTTTTCATTTTTAAGTTCTTCACGTATCTTAAGTATTCTTTGCGAAAACTTTAGAAAGTGTTTGTGTTTTGATATCGATTTTGTCTTGTTTATTTTTTCAAGAATTTTCTGTATTTTTATATTGTCTTTAAGGGCGACTATTATAAGTGTCGACTCCTCAAGCTCTTTTTTAAAATTTTTTAAATCTTCATCATTGTATTTTTCGCCTTTTTCTCCATTTACATCCAGTAAGGTGATCGGATTGTTGCTGACCATGCAGTAATAGTTGAGCCCGTCGATAGGGCCCGCGGGGTCTGGATTGATCCAGCGTTGTAACCACGGCGCATAGTAGCGGAGGCCATAGTAATAAAGCCCCGTCGCATCCCGTTCCTTGCCCGAATAACGCACGGTCTTGTACTTGGCTTCTGTGGCCGACCGGGCAGCAAAACAAGCCGTACCACCAAACGGGTAATACCATTCCTGGCTGATCAGGTCAGCGTTCTGGTCCAGTTCCAGGGCGCTGGATTTCAAGTGGTCGTTGAGGTTGTAGCGCACTTGATTGTTGGCGATGTCCTCGGGCTGTCCGGCGACCCAATGCAACACCTGCACGCTGTTGCTACCGGCGCTGGCAGTGATCACATGAAGGACCTCCCCGGTGCCACCATGACTACGGATTTCCACACCGGGCAGATAGCGCACTTCGCTGATCAGCGTGCGCGCATTGGTCTGGTTTGCGCGGAGCTTGCGTACACGTTGGCCGCCGCCATCGTAGACATAGCGTTCGTAGTCATCCTCCGCGTTGTCGCGCACCAGCGGGCGCACGACGCTGAGTTGATTGCGCAGGTCCCATTCCATCGCCTGGCCAGCTTGCAGTTCCCGTAGATTGCCATTGGCATCGAAGCCGGCAGCGATTTCCGCTTCCGTCGGTGGCCGTCCGTTGCGTTCGGGCAGGCAGCGGTTGCTGTATTTGGCGCGAGTCAAAATGCGGCCGTGGGGCTGGGCGCCGACGTGTACCAGGTCCAGCAGGTTGCCGCCGGCGTCGTAGTGGTAGGTCTGGGTGTAGTTGGCGACCTGGCTGGGGTCGGGGGGCAGGGGTTGCAGGTCGGGCAGGGCGGGGCCGCCGTGGCCGATTTTGGCTTCCCAGCCGCGGGCTTCGATCAGTTGACCGAGGGTGTCGTAGCGGTAGGTCTTGAGCGGTTCGATGCGCTGGTTGTTGAAGTAGCGAATCGGTTGGGCGGCGTCTTCGAGGCTTAGCACGTTGCCGCTGGCGTCGTAGCGGTAGCACAAGTCGTGAAGGGGCGTGCCATCGGCTTTGTGTGCGCTCAAGCCAATCAGGCGTCCGTCCGCGAGGTCGTAGCGATGGCGGGTGATGACGCGGTTGCCGGCGGTTTCCGACTCGATCTGGCCGGAGGCGTTGTAATGGAGAGCGCTGACCAGCGTCATCTCGTCCTCACCGACCAGGGTCAACCGCGTGTTTTTCAATTGGCCGGCGACGGTGTAGGCAAAGCGCTGGCGGTTGCCCAACGCATCCGTTTGCTGGAGGGGTTCGGCGCCTGGCGAGTAGATATGCGAAGTGGTGGCGCCATCGCCGGTTTCGAGCAAGGCGTCGCGGGCGGCTTCGCTCGCCGGCCAATCCGGTGTGTCGGCATCGCGCAAGAAGTGCCGGGTCTGTTGCAGCACCGCGCCGCCGAGCCCCAGCTCCTTCAGGTGCAGCGTGCCGGCCGGATCGTCATGGCGGATCAGTTGGCCGCAGAGGTTATGCTCGGCTGTGTCGGCATCAACCCCCGCATAGGTAAAGCGCTCAATCACGTGTTCAGCGCTATCGTCGCCACGCTCTCGCACCGCCAGGGGGCGCAACAGTGCATCGAACTCAGTCAGCGTGCGGCTACCACGACCGTCCCAACGCTCAACGGTTTGCCCGGCAGCACCTTGCAACGCCACCCGCCAACCGGCGTCGACGCTGTCACTCGCCAACGGCACGCCGGACAGGCTGAATATCTGGCTGAGGTTGGCCGGCACTGACGCATCGTTCTGCGCCAAGGCAAACAGATGCGGATCACGACATGCCACCGGTCGCCCGGCGGCGTCGAAGTGTTGATGCGTGATCCGCGCCTCTGCCGGATCGGTCGCTAGCCGTCGATGGTATTGAATGACCCTGACCGCCAGCCCGCGCGCGTCTGAAACCGCAAGGGTTGGCGTGCCGTGATGCGCATGGTCCATAGACATCCGTGCCGGCCTCGATCAGGGTGACGTGCCCATTACAATGCATCGCCGTCAAAGCCTTGGATACTGTAAGAAATACCTGTTTTCACCAACATATCCGTGGGATGCCTCGCTGGACCGAAGAAGGCTAACCGGTGCCGGTGGTGGCCAACTTCACACCAGGCCGAAGGGGGCTTGACTTTCAACGATAGTTGCTGGTTTGCAGGAAGGTGTTTACTTTCTGCAAACCACACTCTGGCAGGTCCTAGTAAGGCATGGCAGTGCGACTGCCGTTATGTCCGCGTATTTCTTTGAGTCGAACATGGTATTGGCTACTGTTGTCCGCTACTTTCCAGAACTCCGTTACTACAAAATCTGCATGTGGGGTAAATACCAGATCCTTTTCTGTTGGTACGGAGTGCGATGGGGACCATACATAGGAAGCGCTAAATCCTTCTATTGTCATAAAGAGTTTATTTGGTCCATGCATGAATGTTTCAGCAACGGATTTTTCTTTGGCTACCGAAAGAAAACTCTTTGAGTGAAGAATGGTTCCTTCTCCCAGGGCGATCTGGAAGTTACTTAGTCCGGAGTCTGATACGTCTTGGCCTCGATAATAAGTGGTGGTTGATTTGTTTGACTGGTTATATAGCAGGATGCTGATTTTCTTGGCGTCTGCAAGATTAAACACCTTTGCAGTTGCCTCTATGTCTCTCCTTTGTGATATCCCTAATATTATGCCATGCCTATCGTGGATTTCTCGTACTACTTCATCTCTATCGATTTTTATTTTTTCATCGTACCTCATAGCATAGTTGATCGCTGACGAGCCTTCATTTGTTGAGTAAATAGACTTGAATTGGTCCATGTACTTATAGGTCGGGAAGGGTTCGTTGATTTTTTTAAGATTTGATCTTGTGGAGATGGCCAAGGTGCTTGTGCTACTCGCCATGCTGTCAATCGAGCGCATAAGTGCGCTATCTTTAATGGCCCTAAATTTACCTTTAACTCTACTAATTGCCAAAGCGACAATTTTCGGATCATGCGTGTCCATATATAGGCTTGACAATGTTTTTAATGCTCTCGCTGGGTCTTCTTTGTAGGCTTCCTGGAATGATTCCAATTTCCACATTTCTCGCGAGAGATCGCCTTCAGGTGACAACCCATCAGGGTCATGAAGTACAACAGGGTTATTTCTCACCATTCGATAAAAATTTAACCCATCAATCGATCCCGCGGGATCCGGATTAATCCATCGCTGCAACCACGGCGCGTAATACCTGAATCCATAGTAGTAAAGCCCCGTCGCATCCCGCTCCTTGCCCGAATAGCGCACGGTCTTGTATTTGGCTTCTGTGGCCGAACGGGCCGCGAAACATGCCGTACCACCAAACGGGTAATACCATTCCTGGCTGATCAGGTCGGCGTTCTGGTCCAGTTCCAGAGCGCTGGACTGCAAGTGGTCGTTAAGGCTGTAGCGCACTTGATTGTTGGCGATGTCCTCGGGCTGTCCGGCGACCCAATGCAGCACCTGCACGCTGTTGCTGCCCGCGCTGGCGGTGATCACGTGAAGGACCTCCCCGGTGCCACCATGACTACGGATTTCCACACCGGGCAGATAGCGCACTTCGCTGATCAGGGTGCGGGCATTGGTCTGGTTCGCGCGGAGCTTGCGTACACGTTGGCCACCGCCATCGTAGACATAGCGTTCGTAGTCGTCCTCAGCCTCCTCGCGCACCACCGGGCGCACGATGCTCAGTTGATTGCGCAAGTCCCATTCCAGCGTCTGGCCAGATTGCAGCTCCCGCAGGTTGCCATTGGCATCGAAGCCGGCAGCGATTTCCGCTTCCGTCGGTGGCCGGCCGTTGCGTTCGGGCAGGCAGCGGTTGCTGTATTTGGCGCGAGTCAAAATACGGCCGTGGGGCTGGGCGCCGACGTGCACCAGGTCCAGCAGGTTACCGCCGGCGTCGTAGTGGTAGGTCTGGGTGTAGTTGGCGACCTGGCTGGGGTCGAGGGGCAGGGGGTGCAGGTCGGGCAGGGCGGGGCCGCCGTGGCCGGTTTTGGCTTCCCAGCCGCGGGCTTCGATCAGTTGACCGAGGGTGTCGTAGCGGTAGGTCTTGAGCGGTTCGATGCGCTGGTTGTTGAAGTAGCGAATCGGTTGGGCGGCGTCTTCGAGGCTTAGCACGTTGCCGGTGGCGTCGTAGCGGTAGCACAAGTCTTGAAGGGGCGTGCCATCGGCTTTGTGTGCGCTCAAGCCAATGAGGCGTCCGTCCGCGAGGTCGTAGCGATGGCGGGTGATGACGCGGTTGCCGGCGGTTTCCGCCTCGATCTGGCCGAAGGCGTTGTAATGGAGAGCGCTGACCAGCGTCATCTCGTCCTCACCGACCAGGGTCAACCGAGTGTTTTTCAATTGGCCGGCGACGGTATAGGCATAATGCTGGCGGTTGCCCAACGCATCCGTTTGCTGGAGGGGTTCGGCGCCTGGCGAGTAGACATTGGACGTGGTGGCGCCATCACCGGTTTCGAGCAAGGCGTCGCGGGCGGCTTCGTTCGCCGGCCAATCCGGTGTCTCGGCATCGCGCAAGAAGTGCCGGGTCTGTTGCAGCACCGCGCCGCCGAGCCCCAGTTCCTTCAGGTGCAGGGTTCCGGCCGGATCGTCATGGCGAATCAGCTGGCCGCAGAGGTTATGCTCGGCTGTGTCAGCATCAACCCCTGCATAGGTAAAGCACTCAATCACGTGTTCAGCGCTCTCACCGCCACGCTCTCGCACCGCCACGGGGCGCAACAGCGCATCGAACTCAGTCAGCGTGCGGCTTCCACGACCGTCCCAGCGCTCAACGATTTGCCCGGCAGCACCCTGCAACGCGACCCGCCACCCGGCGTCGAGGCTGTCACTCGCCAACGACGCGCCGGACAGGCTGAATATCTGGCTCAGGTTGGCCGGCACCGACGCATCGTTCTGCGCCATTGCAAACAGATACGGATCACGAGTGGCCACCGGCCGTCCGGCGGTGTCGAAGCGTTGATGCGTGACCCGCGTCTCAACCGGATCGGCCGCTTGCCGCCGATGGAACTGCACCGCCCTGAGCGCCAGAGCACGCGGGTCGATGACTGCAAGGGTCGGGGTGCCGCTATGCACATAATCCAAAGGCATTGGTGATGGCCTTGACCAGGGAGGCTGCCATCACAATGCATCACCACCAGAGCCTTGGATACTGTAAGAAATACCAGTTTTTACCAACGCATCCGCACACCCAGGCTGCCAATCAACCCATTCAAATCATTGTCGTCCACGTCGCTGCTGTAGTCGGCGCTGACGTACAGGCTCACGGTCGGG
Organism: Pseudomonas sp. PDM28; assembly: GCF_019219115.1. Taxonomy (NCBI): domain Bacteria; kingdom Pseudomonadati; phylum Pseudomonadota; class Gammaproteobacteria; order Pseudomonadales; family Pseudomonadaceae; genus Pseudomonas; species Pseudomonas sp. PDM28. Next base: position 419,891 of record NZ_JAHUWG010000002.1, on the reverse strand, counting down.
GTGACCTTGGCGACCAGACCCAGGCCCAGTTCGACGGTCGAGGACTTGCGGCTGCTGCTGATCTTGTCGACCTGATCGAGGGTCACGGCATTGCCGCTGTACACGGTGTGCCACAAGTTGGTCCGCACGTAGGGTTCGACGGGCATCCCGCTTATGTCGTAGCTGCCTTTCAAGTGCGCACCGACTCGACCGCTCCATGAAGTCAGGTCACTGGAAGAGGCGTTGCCCGAGCCTGCATACGGGGTGTCCAGGGTGATGCGCTGATTGATCAATTGCGCCTGGGGTTCAATCACCCAGTTTTCACCCAGACCGATAGGGAAGCCGCCTTCCACCGACAGCGTCATCGCGCTGCCCTCGGTGGCCCTTCGGGTCCCTTGTTCGTTGCGGCTGAAGCCGTTGACCCGGCTACCGCTGGCGGTCAGGTCGACGTGCCAGCCTTGTGGACCGGTCAGGCTCCAATAGGCGCCGAGGCTTTGCCCCCGGAGGTTGAGCGTGTCGCGGTTGGGGTTGGACATGGCCGGGGTGACCTGTGCGCCCTTGTTGTTGAGCTGGAACTGGTTCGAGCCACTGACCAGACCGACCCTTTGCGTATGGCCGCCGGCACTTTGCAGGGTGAGGATCGCCGGGCCTTTGAGTTCGTGGGTGCCGGGAACGGCCATAGCCTGGGAAATGTAATCGGCTTGTGCCTGGCGGGAGGGCTGGCCGTAGAGGTGGTCCCAGGCAATGGGCGCGGCGTCTTCGGTGGTCAGGCTGGAACTGCGCAGATCGGGATGGTCGCTGAATGGACCGGGCCAGGTTGCTGCAAGGGTAGTCAGACCGATAGTCGGGATGTCCTGGCGATACCACGGCGTTGTTTCCTGCTCGGCAGTGGCGGCGAGCAATTCCATGGAGGAACACAGCAGGAGTGAACTCGATACAGTGCAAAAAGTGACTTTGATCTCTTGTGAAGTGAGTGAAGTTTTCATGGAGGTCTACCTTGCAGTCGCATGCGGTATCTCGTTCTGGCGTCTCTCCTACCCCGAATGAGGGGCGACCGAATGGATTAGGCGGCGTCACGGGCTGCCCGTTTTTACGGGAGCCCGTGGCTGGTCCTGGTAGTGTTTTCGGGGGTAGTAACCTGAAGTCAAGAAGACCGAAACAGTCGAGTCAAGAAGATGGCCGATCAGTGGTAATGGTTTAAAAGGGCCTGTTCAATGGTGTGTTTCCAGGTGCTTGTTTATTCGAGCAATCGTCAAAAAACCTCGGGATAGAGCGGTTTCAACTCCTCACCACCTGACCCGAACCCCCACGTTACCGACCGTTCCCCGTTGTTGGTTGCTGTCGATATTGCTGGTGTAGTCAAGTCCTGCGTAGACACTGACCGAGGCGGCAACGCTCAGTACCATGCCGATTCCAAGGTCGGCGGACGAGGCTCGTTGCTGGGTTTCGACCTGATCGACATGGTCAAAGGTGACCGTGTCGGTACCGGTAAAGGTGTGCCAGATATTGGCCCGCAGATAGGGTTCCAGCGGCCGGCCACTGACTTCGTAGCGACCCTTGAGGCGTGCGCCGACGCGGCCGGTCCAGGCGCTGTCGGAATCGAACGAGACATGGGAGATACCGTCGTCCTGGCTGCCGAGCTTGACCTTCTGGTAAATCGCCTGGGCCTGGGGTTCGACCACCCAGTTGTCTGCCACGGTGATCGGGTATCCGACTTCTGCCGATAACGTGGTTACGTGGCCGTCATTGTCGATCTTCAGGCCACTTTCGGAACGGTTGTCGCCATTGAGCCAGGTGTACATGGCCACGGCATCGAAATAGGCGCCGGCGGGATCGGTGAGGGTCCAGTACACGCCAAGGCTGTCGCCTTTCAGCTCGACGCTGCCGGAGCGTTTGCCTTCGAAGCCCTGATTGAAACCGTCGACATCCCCTTGCAGGCGACTGTGGCCGATGAAGAAACCGCTGCGCTGGGTTTGCCCACCCGCCAATTGTGAACTGAACAGGTCATTGCCGACCTGGAAGCCATTGAGCGAGCCGTCCAGTCTTGGTGTGACGGTGCCGGCCCAGGTCTGCTCGAGGTTCTTGCCGTAGACCCGGCCCCAACCGGCACCCAGGGCCCCGGTTTCCGTGAGCAGGCGCTGATCGCCTTGACGGTCATGAAAGGTACCCAGTGCTGTCAGGGTCAATTGTGCTGCAGCTGGCGGCACTACCGACCAGGCAGGCACTGCCTCGCGATACAGGGGGATAGGTTTTGCGCCGGGTACGGCGGCCGGTAACACAGGCGCTTCGAGGGTCACGACGCCTCCAGCGCCTTGAACCCCGTTGGCCACAACCACGGGCGCGGCGACCGGCACTGCCACGATAGGCACCAGCGTCGGCGGCAAGGCGGGATCCGGGTTGGCGACGGCAACCACGGGCGGCGCCACCACCGAGGAGCGCAAATACCAGCTGTTTTCGCTGCCCGGTGTGATACCGCCTTTGAACAGGCGGTAATCGAAGGCGCCAACCGACACCCGGGCTTTGAGGGCGAACGCGGTGTTGTCGCTGACCGCCGTGCCTTGGGCCTGAACCAGCTGGATGCCGTTTTGCCGGGTCAGGGCACCCGCGCCGCCAACGTTGGTGACGCTGATCAGGGTGCTGCCGGTCAGTGTTCCGTTGTTGACCACCAGCTTGTCGCTGGGTGAACTGTCATCGCCCACGGTGCTTTGCAAGAGCAACTGACCGCCGTTACCCACGTAATTGCCTTCAACCGTCAGGGTGTCGTTGGTACGCGAGTTACCGCCGGCAAGGTCGATGACCCCACTGTTGTTCAAGGTCGCGAGGCGGCCCGCGGTCGAAGATGAGATGCTGCCCTGGATTGACGTGAGCACGCTGCTGCCGTCGATGTTGAACACGCCGGTGCCCGTGGTGCTGTCCCCCAATTGAAGATTGCCATCGAGATCCAGGCGCGAGCCCTGGACCAGATTGAGGGTTTCCCAATTGATATACCGTGCGGCGCCCGATGAAGTGGTGTCATCGAAGGTCAGCAGGTCATTGCCATTGCCGCCATCGATGCTCGGGGTCTGGGCGAGGGTGCTTTCGGTCAGATTGCGCAAAGTGGCGCGGTCGTTGCCTGCCCCCAGCAGGACTTGCGAGCGGATGATCCCGCCGCCGTCCCACACCAGCGTGTCATCACCGTTGCCGGCGCGAATCTCGCCGACGATTTCTCCGCCGGTGATCGTGATGCTGTCGTTGCCGTTGCTGACACTGATGTTGCCGCCGATACGCCCCCCGGAAACGATGATCTCATCGGTGCCCAAACCGGTCACCAGGTTGCGGAGGATCTGCCCACCGGACATATCGAAGATATTGTTATCGAGTTTCATGTCGACCCGGTCGATGATGCCGTCGGTCATCCTGGCCACGTCGCCATCTTCGAAGGCGCCAAGGATGGTGCCGCCGGTCATCAGGAAGGTATCGCGGCCGTCCCCTTGGGCCAGGGACTGAATGATTCCACCGGACATGATGAAGTCATCGATGCCATTGCCTTGGCTGACCGCCCCGCTGACTTGCCCGGCGATGATCATAAAGCTGTCCGCCCCGTCGCCCAGATCCACGGCACCGGCCACGGTGCCTGAGGCCATGTTCACAGCGTCGGCGCCAGCACCGAAGGTCACGTTGCCGTTGATCCTGCCGGTGCCATTGGTGGGGAAGGTCAGGGTGTTATTGCCCGACAAATCGGTTAACGGCCCGCTGGTGGCGCTGTCGCAGACGAAGTTGTCGTTGCCGGCGGTAGGGGTGAGTGTGCAGGCTGCGTAGGCGGGTTGGGACCAGTTCGCACATAACCAGATCGAGAACAGGCAGGCGCCATAACGGTACTTGGGCAGATCTGTCGAAAACTCCATGTTGCCTCCGCGATGGGATCAACTTCCGTTCCTTTGGCCATCATCGATGGCCAGGAACCAGACGTGCTTGGCAGCGCGAGTTGCAAGACAACATCGGGAGCAACTATAACCCGCAAGTACCTTCGGCAACCAAGGCGCTACGTGTGTGTCGCAAGCCCCTGCGGATGTCCGTCAGGGCGGCAACAACGTAGCAGGCACCGATCCAACATGGCTACTGTCAGAAATAACAGGTGGGGGACGATTTCTCGGTACTTCACACTCAATCGCCGCGATTCAAAGATGCACTTCCACCGCCAACGGCAAATGGTCGGAAAGGTGCGTCCACGGCTTGTTGCCGAGTATCTGCGGCTCATGGCTGCTGGCATTGCGCAGGTAGACGCGGTCCAGGCGCAACAAGGGGAACCGCGCGGGGTAGGTTTTGGCCGGGCGGCCATGGTGGCGTTCGAAGGCTTCGTGCAGGTAGTCGCGGCGGGCAAGGGTGGCGTTGCCTTGCATCTGCCAGTCGTTGAAGTCGCCGGCAATGATCACCGGCGCATCATCCGGAAGGGATTCGAGGAGCTGGCAGAGCAACTGCAATTGCAGCTGACGATGGCTTTCCAGCAGGCTGAGGTGCACGCAGATGGCATGCACTTCGCTGTGCCCCGGCACGTCCAGCACGCAGTGCAGCAAGCCGCGACGTTCCGGGCCGGTAATGGAGACATCCAGGTTTCGGTATTCGCGGATCGGGTATTTCGACAGCAGGGCATTGCCATGGTGACCGTCGGGATAGACAGCATTGCGCCCATAGGCGAAGTCGCTCCACATGCTGTCGGCAAGGAATTCGTATTGCGAGGTCTGTGGCCAATCGTTGTAGCGGGAGGAGTGGCGGTCGTGCTCGCCGACCACTTCCTGCAGAAACACCAGGTCCGCCGACGTACTGCGCACGGCTTCACGTAGTTCGGGGAGGATGAAGCGCCGGTTGAGCGCGGTAAATCCCTTGTGGGTATTGACCGTCAGCACGCGCAGTCGGTGGATGTCCGGGGGAGTACTCAACGGCACCGATTCAACTGATTGCCGCTTGGAATGACTGGCCACGTTCGCTCCTATGATTGGGGGCTGCCTATGTATGCGACTGATGCATGGACGGGCAGTTCAGTTTGCCTTTAACGCCGACGCGCCAGATCTGACACTCTGCGGCGTAACCTCGGCGGCCAATGCCCCCTGTAGGAGCGAGCTTGCTCGCGATAAACCTGAGAGCACCGCGGGGTGTCAGGCTCCCCGCATCATCGTTGACCTCCATCGTCGGATCGCCGCCCGGAGCATGCTCGCTCCTACAAAAAGCGCAGTGGGATCAGACGAAGACGATTTCATAAGGCAAACGAATGCGCTCCAGCAGCGTGCGCGGCATCAACGGCGCAAGGCCGATGGCGGGCTCACCGTCGAGTTGGCTGGCGTAGGCGTGGGTGGCGTGGCTCTTGCGGGCGACGGTCCAGGCATCGAGGCGCACCTTGCGCGCACGATGCCAGGGGATCAGCTCCCGGTCCCGCGCCGGCCAGTGCCAGGCCCTGAACGGCACGTCGTTGTAGGTGGCGCCAACACTGGCCGCCGCCCTGGCACTGGCGCGGCCGACGGTGTCGTGGTCGACGTTGCCGTCTTCGCACCAGGTGCTGAACACCACATCACCCGGGCGCAGGTAGCGCGCGATGAATTGGGCGATCCGTTCTTCGTGTTCCACCAGGGCGTTGTCGGTAAACCCGCCTCGGATCCACTTCAGGCTGTGCATCGGCAACCCGAGTCGGCGGATGGCTTCCACGCTTTCCTGGGGACGAAACACACTGAGGCGTTTTTCCGACCACTGCCGAGAGCCGGGATGGCTGGCGCTGCCGTCGGTGATCGAGATCAATTGCAGTGGGTGGCCCAGGTTGCTGAGCAATTGCAGCAGGCCGCCGCAGGTCACGACTTCATCGCCGGGGTGCGGGGCAATGAGCACTGCGCGAGCACCGGCAGGCACGAGGGATTGGGTGTTGATGACCGCAATACTGTCCAGTTGCGGGGCACTGTTCCAGATCTGGGAGGGCAGGCTGGCTTCGCTGAGGGAAACGGATTTCATGGGTATACGTCCTTGTGCTGCTTCGCCTTCAGTCGTGCGCGAGACAAGCCCGGCCGACCCGTGAGGGCTGGTGGATAGCGAGGTGCGACAACCCCAACCCTGGATTGCCGCGAATCGAGTATTGCTCATGCAACGCTATTCGTCGCGTCGCGAACCCGACCAAAATGATTTTTCCGCTCTGCGGCAGTGGCGCGCTGAATGCCTGAGCCTCGTTGTCACTCCTCTTCCTCATGCTGCAACTCGAACAGCAGCAATGAACGACCGGTCACCGAGTACTCGTGGCCGAACTCGAAGCGCTCCTGGCCACGGATCGACGGCTGGTTGGTGTCGATCATGCACGTCCAGAAACCGCCGTCAGGCACTTGCGGCAGGCGGAAATTGACGATGTCGTGATGCGCGTTGACCACCAGCATCAGCGTTGCGTCGGCACCTTTGCGGCGAATGCCGGTTTCCTGGGCGCGGCCATCGAGCAGCATGCCCAGGCAGCGGTTGTGTGCATCGTGCCAATGCTTGGTGGTCATTTCCGTGCCGTCCGGCGCCAACCAGGTCACGTCCTTGACGCCGATGTCTTCGTTGTAGTTGCCCACCAGAAAACGCCCGCGGCGCAGGATCGGGTAGGTCAGGCGCAACTTGATCAGGCGCTTGACGAACTTGAGCAAGGCCTTGCCGTCTTCGCTGAGGTCCCAGTTGACCCAGCCGATCTCGCTGTCCTGGCAATACGCATTGTTGTTGCCCTCCTGGGTGCGGGCGAACTCGTCGCCGGCCACCAGCATCGGCGTGCCCTGGGCCAACAGCAGGGTGGCGAAGAAATTGCGCATCTGCCGATGGCGCAGCGCGTTGATCTCGGGATCATCGGTGGGGCCTTCGACGCCGTGGTTCCAGGACAGGTTGTTGTTGCTGCCGTCCTGATTGTTTTCGTCGTTGGCCTCGTTGTGCTTGTCGTTATACGACACCAGGTCGTTGAGGGTGAAGCCGTCATGGGCGGTGACGAAGTTCAGCGATGAATAGGGGCGCCGACCCCGTTCATTGAACATATCCCCCGAAGCGGTCAGGCGGCTGGCGAAGTCCGCCAGTTGACCGTCGTCGCCCTTCCAGAATGCGCGCACGGTGTCGCGAAATTTGTCGTTCCACTCGACCCAGCCCGGCGGAAAATTGCCGACCTGGTAACCGCCGGGGCCACAGTCCCAGGGTTCGGAGATCAGCTTGACCTGGCGCAGCACCGGGTCCTGGCGGCAGGCGACGAGGAAACTGTGGCGCTCATCGAAACCGCCGTGATATCGCCCGAGTATGGTTGCCAGGTCGAAGCGGAACCCGTCCACGTGCATTTCCGAAGCCCAGTAGCGCAGGGAGTCGGTGACCATTTGCAGTACGCACGGGTGACTCAGGTCCAGGGTGTTGCCGGTGCCGGAATCGTTGATATAGAAGCGCTTGTCATCGGGCATCAGGCGGTAGTAGGACGCGTTGTCGATGCCGCGCATGGACAGGGTCGGGCCTTGCTCGTTGCCTTCGGCGGTGTGGTTGTAGACCACGTCGAGAATCACTTCCAGATTCGCTTCGTGCAGGTGCGCAACCATTTCCTTGAACTCGGCAATCTTGCCACTGGCCAGGTAACGCGGGTCGGGGGCGAAGAACGCGATGCTGTTGTAGCCCCAGTAATTGGTCATGCCCTTGTGCAGCAAATGCTGGTCGTTGACGAACGCGTGGATCGGCAGCAACTCCACGGTCGACACGCCGAGCTTGCGGATGTGCTCCAACACGTCATCGACCATCAGCCCGGCAAAGGTTCCGCGCAGGTTTTCCGGGACCGAAGGGTGACGCATGCTGAAGCCGCGTACATGGGTTTCATAAATGATCGTCTTGTCCCACGGTACGCTGACGCGGTGGTCGTGGCCCCAGGTGTGCGCCGGGTCGATGACCTTGCACTTGGGCACGAAGGGCGCACTGTCACGTTCATCGAAGCTGAGGTCGGCGTCGGGGTGGCCGATGGTGTAGCCGAACAGCGCTTCGGACCATTTCAACTTGCCGACCAGTTGTTTGGCGTAGGGGTCGATCAGCAGTTTGTTGGGATTGAAGCGATGACCGTTGGCCGGGTCGTACGGACCGTAGACGCGATAGCCGTAAATCAACCCGGGATGAGCGTCGGGCAGGTAGCCGTGGAAGATCTCGTCGGTGTATTCGGGCAGTTCGATGCGTTCGAGCTCAACCTCGCCGCTGTCGTCGAACAGGCACAGTTCGACCCGGGTGGCGTGGGCGGAAAACAGGGCGAAGTTGACTCCCAGTCCGTCCCAGGTGGCACCCAGCGGGAAGGGCAGGCCTTCACGGATTCGCGTGGCTTCAGCGCGGGGGGCTGGCGCGGGGGCTTTCTTTGGGCTGGTCATAAGTGCTCCTGCAAACTAGAAATCTATGGCGACTGCCATGCCGCCATCGCGAGCAGGCTCGCTCCCACATTGATCGGGAACGGGCCACAAATTTTTGAACGACACAGATCCCATGTGGGAGCGAGCCTGCTCGCGATGAGGCCATCAGGCTCGACGTTCATGGTGACTCTTCGCAAGCCTTGCCAGGACTGTCTCAAACCGCGGGCGGTTTTCGCGCCGCACGGGGCTTTTTCTCGACGGCCTTTTCTCCCGGCGGGATCACTTTTGAAGCCGCCGCCGGTTTGGCCTTAGCTTTCGGCGCGGCGGTCTTGCCATTGAGTGTCTTGTCCGGGGCGATTTTAGCGTCGCCGGTTTTCTTCGGTGCTGCCTTGCTGGCGGTGGACTTCGCAGGCTTTTTCGGGGCCAGGGCTTCGGCTTCCGCCAGTTTGCACGCCATCTCCCAGTGGCGGGCTTCCTGACCTTCGGGTTTTCCTTCGGACTCCCAGATCTGATAGGCGAATTCGCGGATGCGTTTATCGTCGGTACTCATCGCAATGCTCCTGAACTGAACTCAAGTGTGGTGAGTTTGAATAATGAGATTGACCGGGAAATCCCCCAGCGCGGTGCTGATCAGCAGCTCTCTGTGTTTTGTGACTTTGATGCCGGTAAAAAGTCCCTTCAGATGTTCGTCGGCAACGGTGAACGGCAGTTTGACCCGGGTATCGCCCCACAGCGGCGCGTGGACCTGGGGTACGGCACTGTTTTCCAGCAGTTCGGCACAGCGTATCGGCACAATCACAATGGCGCGTTCTCCCTCCCGTTCGCGGACAAATCCCAGCACACGATGGGCCTCGCTGCCCAGCACTTCCAGAGCCCGGTAAGTGCCATGCCGAAACAGCTCGGCATGTTCGGCACGCAGGCCCAGGGTGCGCGCAATCAGGGTTTGCTTGATGCGCCCGTCCTGCCAGTTCGACAACAGGTCCGGCAGGTCTATCGTGTGCTGCAGTGCCTGCTGGCGGCTGGCGAAATCCACGGGGCGACGGTTGTCCGGGTCGACCAGGCTGAAGTCCCAGAAATCGTTGCCCTGATACAAGTCCGGCACGCCGGGCACGGTCATGCGCAGCAAGGTTTGCGCCAAACCGTTAAGGGCACCGGGGGCGGCAATCAAACGGGCCGCCTTGGCCAGGGCCGAACGCAGCAGCTCACCTTCGGGGCTGAGCAACAGGCGCTGGATAAAGTCCTCGGTCGCTTGCTCGTAAGCGTCATTGGGCGCGCTCCAGCTGCTTTGCAGCTTGGCTTCGCGCAGGGCCTTGCGCTGCCATTGCCAGAGGCGTTTGGCGTAGTCCTCGAGCGCCGGCGGATTATCGAAAGCCAACTCCAGCGGCCAACTGCCGAGGATCGCCTGGTAGAGAATCAACTCATCGCCCGCCGAGGGCACTTGATCGTCCTGGCGCAAGGGCCGGGCGAGGGCGCGCCACAGGCCGATCTGCTCGGTGTACCAGCCGCTGCGCTCACTCAGTACCGCCAGCCGCGCGCGTGAGTCTTCGCCACGCTTGTGGTCGTGGGTGGCACTGGCCAGCAGATTGTCGGGGAAGGTTTCAAGGCGCTCGATGCAGGCGCGATGAAAGTCGGCCACCGGCGCACTGAACTGCTCGGTGCTGAACCCCACGTCATTGCGCGAGAGCAGGACAGCCGAACGATAGAACGCGGTGTCTTCCACCGCTTTCGCAGCGGCTGGCGAGGTCAGTTGCTGGAAACGCACGCAGGCGTGCTTGAGGCGTTTGCGCTGACGACCGGCCGGGCGTTGCCGCCAGGGCTCGCCACCGAGCCAGCCGGCCAGGCAGTCGAGCACCGGCCAGTCTGCCTCGCCCAGTGTCTGACGGGCGCCGTCCATGGCCTGCTGGAAAAACACCTCGTCCTGGCCTGTCCGGCCAAGGGGGCTGATGTAGGTGCGGTACACCGGGAAATGCACGATCAGCGCCTGCAAGGCCCGGCGAATGGCGCCGAGCGTCAGGTCGCGACTCATGAGATTGTCCCGGGCCACTTGCAGCAAGGCCTGGGCGACGCTTTCGAAATCGCCGGCCAGGGAACCGTTGAGGATTTGCTGGCGGGCCAGTTGTGCTTCCTGGGAGAAGTCAGCGGGCCGCTCACTGTGGCGCTGCCAGAGTTCGGCCAGTGTCTGCGCGCCCCGTGGGTCGTGTTGCAACAGTGACAGTTGGTTCATGAATTCATAACCGGTGGTGCCGTCCACCGACCAGTCGAGGTGCAGGGACTCGCCTTTGCCGAGGATTTTTTCAACATAGATGGGCAAATGGCGGCCCGCACACAGACTGTCGACCCGGCGCCGCAGCTTTCGGCAGTAGCCCCGCGGGTCGGCGAGGCCGTCGATGTGGTCGATGCGTAACCCATCGATCAGCCCCTCGGCCACCAGTTTGAAGATCTTCGCGTGGGTGGCTTCGAACACCGCAGGACGCTCGACGCGCAATCCGCCCAGTTCGTTGATATCAAAGAAGCGCCGCCAGTTGATGTCATCGGCGGCCGTGCGCCAGCTGGCGAGGCGATAGCTCTGGCGCTCCAGCAGGTTGTGCAGGCGCTGGAAGCCTTCGTGGGTCACTGAGTCGTAGTGCTTCAGGTGCCGGTCAATGGCTTGAGCAATAAGCGGATCGCTGACCAGATCGCGCAGTCCCGCCTTCAGCGGTATGGCCAGGCTGTGGGCGTCGGTCTGATAGCTCAGGGTGCTGAAGCGATCGGCCAGGTTTTTCAGTTGTTCGGCCTGCTCCGTATCGAGCGCTGCATCGGTTTTGAGCAGCTCGCCGTAGTCCCGGGGGCAAATGGGAAAGCGATGTTCGTAGTGCTCGACATGGAAGCTGCCGTGCCAGGCATCGAAGCGCAAGGGCAGGGTGCCGTCCTGCAACGCCACACCGTAATCGCTGCCCAGGAACGGCAGGAGCAGTTGGCCTTCCATCAACGGATCGGGAGAGTGCCACTGGATGTCGAAAAACTCGCCATAGGGACTCAGGCGTCCCCACTCCAACAGGTCCAGCCACCAGGGATTGTCAGCGCCGCCGACCGCCATGTGGTTGGAGACTATGTCGAGGATCAATCCCATTTCCTGCTCGTGCAAGGCGTTGACCAGGCTGCGCAGCGCCACTTCGCCACCCAGTTCCGGGTTGACCCTGGTCGGGTCCACCACGTCATAGCCATGCATCGATCCGGCTCGGGCACGCAACAGCGGGGAGGCGTAGACATGGCTGATGCCCAGGCGTGCGAAATACGGCACCAGCGGCACCGCGTCTTCCAGCGTGAAGCCTTTATGAAATTGCAGGCGCAGCGTCGCGCGCAGTGGGCGGGTCGGCTGTCGGGTCATCGGTCACGCTCGGCCGCCTGCAGTCGCGCACAGGCGAGCAGTTCCAGGCGCCGCGCGGCATCCGGTCCATCGAGCAGGGCTTCGCTGTAGCCGGGCAAGCGCCGCGACCAGTTCGGGTGGGTGTCGATGGTGCCGGGCAGGTTGGCCTGTTGTTCCACGCCAAGGGCATCTTCCAGCGGCAAGAGCACCAAGGGTGCCCGGGTATGACCGAGAAATCGCACGCTGGCGTCGAGCACCTGGTCGGTTTCGTGGGATTCTTCGCGAAAGTTCTGCGGGTCCTGGCTCAACGCCCGGCGCAGGCCCTCGCGCTCGCGCTCGCGATGCTGGCGCCATTCGATCTCACCGCTGGCGTCGACCATGCCGAGCCGGGCGTTCCAGTCGATGTCGCGGCCATGCCACCAGCCGTTGAGGGTGGGCAGGTCATGGGTGCTGGTGGTCGCCAGGGCGTTGTCCGGCCAGTCGAGGATCGGCTTGAAGTGCGTGTTGTCCTGCTCGAACAGCAGCACCCGCATGCCGAGCATCGAACGGGCGATGAGTTTTTCCCGCAGGCCGTCCGGCACGGTGCCGAGGTCTTCGCCGAGGACGATGGCCTGGTGCCGATGGGATTCCAGGGTCAACAAGCGCAGCAGGTCGTCCACCGGGTAATACAGGTAGGCGCCATCGGCTGGCGGTGAGCCGTTGGGGATCACCCACAGCCGCTGCAGTCCCATGACGTGATCGATACGCAAGCCACCGCAATGGGCGAAATTGGCCCGCAGCATTTCGATGAACGCCCGGAAACCATTGCGCACCAGGCCTTCAGGGGAGAACGCGGAAATTCCCCAGCCCTGGCCCGTGCGGTTGAGTATGTCCGGTGGCGCACCGACGGTGAGGGACGCGAGCAGTTCGTCCTGCCGGCTCCAGGCCTGGCTGCCGCCGCCATCGGCACCGACGGCCAGGTCGGCGATCAGGCCGATGCTCATGCCGCTGGCACGGGCGGCGGTTTGCGCGCGTTCCAGGCAGCGAGTGATCAGCCACTGGCAGAAGGCGAAGAAGCCGATACGCCCGGCATTCTCTTCGGCAAAAGCCGCGAGTTCGGCGCTGCGCGGATTACGCCAGGGTTCGGGCCACAGTCGCCAGTCGAGGCCTTCACCGCGGGCGGCGCGTGCCTCCTGTATGGCTTCGAAGCGACAGTGGTTTTCCAGCGCTTCGCCGGCAGCGTGACGAAAACTGCTGAAGTCTTCGTGCAAGGGGTGTTCACCCTGGACAAAACCTTCGTACAGCGACTGCAACAGCCGATGCTTGGCTTCGGCGGCGGCCGGCCAGTCAATCAGCGCACGCTCCTCCAGCGCCTTGAGCTCAATGGCCAGCCCGGTTGCATCGATCGCGGTGCGCAGGGCGCGCTCGCCGAGAATGGTGCCGGGGGCGCAGTAAAGGCTGTTGAGAAACAAACGGCTGGACGGCGAATACGGGCTGTAGCGTTGGGTGTCATTGGAAAACATCGCATGCAAGGGGCTGATCGCCAGCGCCTCGGCGCCACGTTCACCGGCCACTCGGGCGAGGTCCTCCAGCGCCTGGGTGTCACCAAACCCGCCATCGCCGGGGCGGCGCAAGGCATACAATTGCACGCTCAGGCCCCAGGCACGGGGGATCGGGTTATCCACGGCATCGGCGACGCTGTAACAACGGGGTGGCGCCACCGCCAGGGTGAAGGTTTGTCCGTCGATACTGACCTGTTGATAGCCGACCGGTACCAGCCCCGGCAGCTTTGCGTTGGCGTCCAGCTTGAGGTTGAGCCGTGAACCGTCTTCAAGGTGGATTTCGCAAGGGGTTTCAGGTGCAAAGAAATGCGCCAGATCCAGGCCAACTCCAACATCGGCGGTGATCAATGGCGGCAAGTGATGGGTCTGCTGCACCGCTTGCAATTCCAGCAGGCTGGCGTCGATTTCCTGGGCGCTGCCTGCCGGGTGGCCAAGGCCGGTCAGCACATTGCGCAACACCGAAGGTGCGACTTTTTGCGGGCGGCCGTTGGCGTCGATCCAGTCGACCGCAAGGCCGGCACGGCTGGCCAGAATTTCCAGTTGCGCATCACTCATGGACGCTCTCCATACGAACTAGCAAAGGGGCTGCGGCGGTGAGGCTGACAAGCGCGCAATACGGGGCAAGGGTGCCCTGTTCCAGTAGATCGGCGCTCTTTGGCGGGTATTCGAACACCCGCGCAGCACCGGTCTGTGAGGTGTGGACTACGGGCTTGTCGCTGAGGTTCAGGTCAATGCGCAGCTCGCTGCCATCGCCCAGGCGCCAGGCGGCACTGACCGCGCCTTCGCCCAGCTCGTCAGCTCCCAATGCCTGCGTGCCCGGCAAGTGGGGAATGAGCAGCCGGTGACGGAGCTGCAACAGCCGGCGATACAGGTCGTGCATCTCTGCATGGCCGGTCGAAGGCAGGACAGGACGGGACGCTGCAAACGTCTGCGGATCGTTCGGGTCAGGAATGTGTTCGCGCAGGAGTGGGTCGGCAAACACGCTGAAGGCTGCGAACTCGTTGCGGCGGCCGTCCCGAACCAATTTTGCCAACTCACCGTGATGGCTGGTGAAAAACAGGAAGGGTTGCTCGACGGCGAACTCGTCGCCCATGAACAGCAGCGGAATCATCGGTGACAACAGCAGCAACACCGTGGCGGCCCGCAGCGCTTGCGGGTGGGCGAGTTGATGCAGGCGCTCGCCGAAGGCCCGGTTGCCGATCTGGTCATGGTTCTGCAGGAACAGGATGAAGGCGCCGGGAGGCAAGTGCCCGCTGGGTTCACCGCGTGCCACGCCATGGCGATTGATATGACCCTGGAACACGAAACCCTGGCTCAGGCAACGCGCCAGTTGTTCGGTGGGGTTGTGCGCGTAGTCGGCGTAATAGGCCTCGGTTTCGCCGGTCAGTAACACATGCAGGGCATTGTGGCCGTCATCGTTCCACTGCGCGTCGTAACCCTGTTCGAGCAGTCCGGCCTGATTGTGTTCGTTCTCCACCATCAGCCACACATGTCGCGCCGGTCCCGTCTGCCGGCGCACCCGTTGCGCCAGTTCCTGGAGGAAATCCGGATCTTCAATGGCGTGCACCGCGTCCAGGCGCAAACCGTCGAAACGGTATTCGAGCAGCCACATCAAGGCGTTTTCGATGAAGAAGTCCCGTACTTCGCGGCGGCGGAAGTCGATGGCCGCGCCCCACGGCGTCTGTTTGTCTTCGCGAAAGAAGCCCTTGGCATAACGATGCAGGTAATTGCCGTGCGGACCGAAGTGGTTGTAGACCACGTCGAGAATCACCGCCAGGCCATGACCGTGGGCGGTGTCGATCAAGTGTTTGAGCTGCTCGGGTGACCCGTATGAAGCCTGGGGCGCGTAGGGGAGGACACCGTCATACCCCCAATTGCGCTCACCGGGAAACTGCGCGATGGGCATCAGTTCGATCGCGGTGACGCCCAGTTCGACCAGGCGCGCCAGATGCTGCTCGACGGCGCTGAAACCGCCGAGCGTACCGACGTGCAGTTCGTAGATCACCGCTTCGTTCCACGGCCGTCCCGACCAGGCACTGTGTTGCCAGGCATAGGCCAGCGGATCGACCACCACACTGTGTCGGTCGATATCGCCGTCCTGAGCGCGGGAAGCCGGGTCGGGCACTTCCAGTTCGCCGTCGATGCTGTAGCGGTAAAGCGTGCCCGCTGCGCATCGGATGTTGCTCACGAACCAGCCGTCGGCCTGGGGCAGCAACGGCAAGGACTGTCCATGTTCCAGTTCGACACTGACGTAAAACGCATCTGGCGCCCACAACGCAAATTGCGTGTGCTCTGCGTCCAGCATGATTGCGCCGTGGGGCCAGGTCTCAAGGGTCCGTAACGGCATCTTGAAAGCCTCTTACTGTTTGTTCGATTTCCCCAACGCTTTCGCCACAAGCTGTTCATAGAGTTCGGCGTAGGGTTCGACCGCCTTGCACCAGTTGAATGGCGCTGCCATGGCCCGGCAGCGCATGGCGTGCAGCAGGTCGGGGAAGGCGAACACCTTGAACGCGCGGCTCAGGGCTTCCTGGTAGCTCTGCACCGTTGATTCATCGAACAGGAAGCCGGTCACGCCGTTTTCGATGGTGTCGGCCAGGCCGCCGGTATTGCGCGCCACCGGTAACGAGCCGAAGCGCTGGGCGTACATCTGGCTCAGACCGCAGGGCTCGTAACGCGAAGGCATCAGCAGGAAGTCGCTGCCGGCGAACATGCGCCGGGCATCGGTTTCATTAAAGCCGATGCGCACGCCGATCTGGCCGGGGAAACGCAGGGCCAGTTCGCGCATCGATTGTTCTTCTTCCGGCTCGCCACGACCGATGATCGCGATCTGCCCACCGGATTTGACGATGTATTCGGAGACCGCTTCGGTCAGGTCCAGGCCTTTCTGATAGACCAGGCGCGACACCACGGCGAACAGCGGCCCTTCGGAGTCTTGCAGGCCGAACAGCTCGCGCACATGGGCGGCGTTCACCGCCTTGCCATCCCAGTCGCCAATTTCGAACGGGCAGAACAGGTGCGGGTCGGTGGCCGCATCCCAGCTTTCATCGATGCCGTTGGGAATCCCGCTGAGCAGGCCTTGCTGGGTCTTGGCGGCGAGGAAACCGTCGAGTCCGCAGCCGAAATCCGGGGTGGTGATTTCCTGGGCGTAGGTCGCGCTGACAGTGGTGATGTGGCTCGAGTAGGCCATGCCGGCCTTGAGGAACGACATCTTGCCATAGAACTCCATGCCTTCCTGTTGCAGCGCGTGATGGGGAATGCCCAGTTCGGGGCACGAGCCAAGGCTGGTCACGCCTTGATAAGCGAGGTTGTGAATGGTGAACAGCGTTGGCGTCCGCTGTCCGCGCCAGTGCATGTAGGCCGGGGCCAGACCGGCCGGCCAGTCGTGGGCGTGCACCAGGTCCGGGCACCAGTGGATTTGCGCCAGGTTGGCGGCGATGTCGGCCGCCGCCAGGCCCAGGCGGGCGAAACGGATATGGTTGTCCGGCCAGTCACGGCCGTTGTTGGCGCCGTAGGGTGAACCTTCGCGCTCGTAGAGTTCGGGGCAGATCAGTACGTAAATGACCAGACCATCGGGCATGTCCATGCGCCCGATCTTGCACGGTGGCAACGCGGCATGACCGCCGAGTTCACCGATGATATGAATGGGGTTCTCGCTGTGCAGCACCTGCGGGTAACCCGGGATCAACACCCGCACATCGTGCAGATGGGCCATGGCCCGTGGCAGCGCCGCGGAAACGTCGCCCAGGCCACCGGTTTTCACCAGGTCGGCAATTTCCGAGGTCACGAACAACACTTTCTTACGGTTAGGATTCTGGTGGGCTGCCGGAGTCAGCGTCCTGGTGCCGGGCACGCTGACGGGTTGGGTGTTCGCGGCAGTTACGGCGCTCGATTCGCCGACCTGATGAGCACGTTCTCCCTGTATTTCCAAAGCCGTACTGATCATATGAATCTCCCGTGCTGTTGATCTAATTCTTAGGTCTGGCAAACGGTGTTTCATGGCCAATTCCCTTGGCCGGGCAAAAAAGCGCTGCGCATCAGTGAGCAAGCGCTGCCCGATGCGTCGAAGCAAAAGGGGTGAATGAGCCGTTGCAAAGATTGCACCAGTCGCAACGCACCTTCTTGTCAGAGGACCGATCGGGAATGGAAAAAGTTTCGACTATTTTTCCACTTTATGACCGACCGGTTTCGCTTTGAGAAAATGAGTCTAGGCCAGAACTTAGAGCGGTAAAGGGCCGTTGGCAAAATTGTTCGACAATCGGTTTGTAACGGTACGGACGTGCCTGATCGAGGTGCAAACGCCCCGACGAAGTGCATGTTTTTTTGCGTTTTTGCCGCAAAAAGTCACCGGGCGGTCACATGAATGTGCGACGTGATCGAGCGGCTGCGCACCAATGCGGTGCGTGCGCTAAGTCCCGGATTTGGCTGAACCGCTGCCTTACTGCCGGTCGCGATGCCTTGTTATAGTTCGGGCCTCGTTTTCTGCCCGCAAAAGGATCAATGGAATGTCTCAGTACAGCGCGTTCAACGTCGAACTGGTCGATAAAATCGCCCATGTGCAGATCAACCGACCGGAGAAGATCAACTCGATGAACGCTGCTTTCTGGAGCGAGATCGTCGAGATCTTCCAGTGGATCGACGACACCGATGAAGTGCGCGTGGTGGTCCTCAGTGGTGCAGGCAAGCATTTCTCCTCGGGTATCGACCTGATGATGCTGGCCGGTGTGGCCAATGAACTGGGCAAGGACGTTGGTCGCAATGCGCGGCTGTTGCGGCGCAAGATCCTTACCCTGCAAGCGTCGTTCAATGCCGTCGACAACTGCCGTAAACCGGTACTTGCAGCGATTCAGGGCTACTGCCTCGGTGGCGCCATCGACCTGATTGCCGCGTGCGACATGCGTTATGCCGCTGAGGACGCACAGTTCTCGATCAAGGAAATCGACATCGGCATGGCCGCCGACGTTGGCACGCTGCAACGCTTGCCGCGGATCATCGGTGACGGCATGCTGCGCGAACTGGCTTACACTGGTCGCACCTTTGGCGCCGACGAAGCGCGGAGCATGGGCCTGGTCAATCGCGTCTACAGCGACAACGCCAGCCTGCTCGACGGCGTCATGGGCATTGCCCGCGAAATCGCCGGTAAGTCGCCGATCGCCGTCACCGGCACCAAGGAGATGATCAGCTACATGCGTGACCATCGCATCGATGACGGCCTCGAATACATCGCCACCTGGAACGCCGCCATGCTGCAGTCCACCGATCTGCGCGTGGCCATGGCCGCCCATATGAGCAAACAGAAACCCGAATTTCTGGATTGATTAACCATGATTCCTCGCTGGACCACTGCAGTACTGGACACCGATCACCCCGGCGGCTGGGCCGTCGCGCGCAGCCCCGAAGGCTTTCTGTTCGATGACAATGGCGCACTGTTTCCACGCGAATGGCTGAAGCGTCAGGATCTGCCGATTCTTGCCGAACACGGCATCGGTCATCTCGATGGCGAGCCGGTCTATCTGCTGGAACTGCGCAGTCAAGGCGAAGTGCCGGGCTGCAACTGGAAAGGCTTGCGGGCGTTCATGCTCGAAGGCGATCACACGGTCTACAAGGTGCTTGGTTACGCCGCACAGATCGGCACCTGGGCCCGCGAACACCGCTTTTGCGGCAATTGCGGCCAGGCGACCCATCAGGTGGTGCGTGAGCGGGCGATGTACTGCCAGCCGTGTGACTTGCGCTATTACCCGCGGATTTCACCGAGCATGATCGTACTGGTGACCCGTGGCGACGAGATTCTGCTGGGACGTTCGCCACGTTTTGTGCCAGGGGTCTACAGCACCCTGGCCGGGTTTGCCGAGCCGGGCGAATCGGCCGAGGACTGCCTGATTCGCGAGGTTCGCGAAGAGGTGAGCATCGAGGTCAGGAACATCCAGTACATGGGCAGCCAGTGCTGGCCGTTCCCGCACTCGATGATGCTCGGCTTTCATGCCGAGTACGCCAGTGGCGAAATCGTTTGCCAGGAAGACGAGATCGAGGATGCCCAGTGGTTCAACGTGCACGCGCTGCCGCCGTTGCCGGCGTCGCGCTCGATTGCCCGTTACCTGATCGACGTCTACGTGGCGCGGCGTTTAGGCCACGCTGAACCAGTGCTGCCAGGCTAGGCGCACGGTCAGACCCAACACCACGGTGATGAACACCGGACGAATGAATTTCGCGCCGCCGCTGATGGCGGTGCGGGCGCCGAAGAAGGCGCCGACCATCAATGACGAGCCCATGCACAGGCCGATGATCCAGTCCACCTGACCGGAAAAGATGAAGATCGACAGCGCCGCTGCGTTGCTGACGAAGTTCATGCTACGCGCCACGCCGCTGGCCTTCACCAGGTCGATGGGGTAGAGCAACAGGCTGCTCACGGTCCAGAACGCGCCCGTGCCGGGACCGGCCACGCCGTCATAGAAACCGAGGCTGAAGCCCTGGGTCGACTGCCACGTTTTCTTGATCGGTGCATCGCTGTCCGTCGGCGCTTTCGGCGTGCCGCCAAACAAAAGATAGACACCGCAGGCGAAGACGATCACCGGCAGCATTTTGTTCAGCCACTCCGCTGGCAGGTAGTGCGCGACCACGGCACCGGTCAGCGCGCCGACCAGGGTACCGACGATGGCGTGCACCCATTGCGCGGGGTGGAACAGCTTGCGCCGATAGAAGGTGAAACTGGCAATCGCCGAGCCGAAGGTCGAACTGAGCTTGTTGGTGCCCAGTACCAGGTGCGGCGGCAAGCCGGCGGTCAACAGCGCCGGGGTGGTCAACAGCCCACCGCCACCAGCGATGGCGTCGATGAAACCGGCAACAAAAGCGACAAGGGCCAGGATGGCCAGGGTGGAGAGGTCAACACTGAGTTCGAAAGGCATGGGATCGGCTTATTCGGCGGGTGCAGAAAGAGGCTGCGGGGAAGGGCAGCATCTTAACCACCTGCACAACACAAAACCAATGTGGGAGCGAGCTTGCTCGCGAAAGCGGTGTGTCAGCCAACGTCAATGTTGGATCTGATGGCCCCTTCGCGGGCAAGCCCGCTCCCACAGGGATCAGCGTCAGGTCGGATTACAGGCCCAGATCCGACAGGCTCGGATGATCGTCAGGACGACGCCCCAGCGGCCAGTGGAACTTGCGCTCGCTTTCCTTGATCGGCATGTCGTTGATGCAGGCAAAGCGACGGGCCATCAGGCCGTCCTCGTTGAACTCCCAGTTTTCGTTGCCGTAGGAACGGAACCAGTTGCCCGAGTCGTCGTGCCATTCATAGGCATAACGTACGGCGATGCAGTTGTCGGTAAAGGCCCAGAGTTCCTTGATCAGTCGATAATCCAGCTCCTTGGCCCATTTGCGGGTCAGGAAGCCTTTGGCTTCTTCGCGGTTATGGGCGAACTCGGCGCGGTTTCGCCACTGGGTGTCCAGGGTGTAGGCCAGGGACACGCGCTGCGGATCGCGGGAATTCCAGCCATCCTCAGCCAGGCGAACTTTTTCAATGGCCGATTCACGGGTGAAAGGGGGCAATGGCGGACGAACTTCGGCATTAGACATTTCAAGTCTCCGTATCAAGTTAAAGTTAAAACAATTGTCGAGCTTGATCAGGTTGCTACAGGTCCAATAACTTTCGCGCCATGCATTGCGCATTATCGGCGGCACTGTGATCACCCGTTACAAGCGCCACGGTAATGGCACCATCGATCAGGATCAGCAGCTGTCTGGCCAGCGTCTGCGGATCCTCGGCACCATGTTCGGTACACAGCTCGCACACGTAGTCGAGCAGTTTCTGTTTATGTTCTTTGGCGACCAGGCGCACCGGGTCTTGCGGGTCGCCGGTTTCGCCACTGGTGTTGATGAAGGCGCAGCCGCGAAAGCCTTCGCTGGCGAACCACGACTTGAGTACGGTAAACAGGTTCAGCAGCCGCCCGGCCGGCGTCGGTGCCTGGCCGACTTCGCTGCGGTACCAGTGCATCCAGCGCTGATCGCGGCGTTGCAGGGCGGCCACGACCAGTTCGTCCTTGTTGGCGAAGTAGCGGTAAATGCTTTTTCTCGAGACACCGGCGGTTTTCACCAGGAGATCCATGCCAGTGGCGGCTATGCCACTTTTGTAGATCAACTTTTCGGTGACATCCAGAATGATGTCGCGTGTGTCATTGCTATTGATTTCGTTCATGTGGAATACAGTAGAACGATCGTTCTCCATGGTCAATTATTATTTTTATAGCGCCTGGTAAATGGTCTTCGCGAGCAGGCTCGCTCCCACAGGGGGAATGCATTTCAATGTGGGAGCGAGCCTGCTCGCGAAGGGGGCATTACAGACAGTAACAAGACCCAAAGCTATCGATGGTGTAAGCTCTCAGGCTCTTCGGATTCGACCCATTGCGAGCCCTATGCCGTCGCTTTTCAAACGTTCCCTGCTGCCCAAGCTGCGCAGTTTTCCGCTGACGGCCGATGCCGTCGGCATCCTTTCCGGCGCTGCCGAATTCCGTCGTTGCCTGCTTGAGCAAATCGCCAGCGCGACCCGGCGCATTTACATCGTTGCGCTGTACCTGCAACAGGATGAAGCCGGTCAGGAAATTCTCGATGCCTTGCACGCGGCCAAACTGGCACGTCCGGAACTGGACGTGGTGGTGGTCGTCGACTGGCTGCGCGCCCAGCGCGGCCTGATCGGTGCCGGCAAGCAACCGGGCAACTCGGCCTGGTACCAGGAGATGACCCGCACCCACGAAAGCGTGGTGCCGATCTATGGCGTCCCGGTACAAACCCGCGAACTGTTCGGTGTGCTGCACCTCAAAGGCTTCGTGATCGATGACTGCGTGATCTACAGCGGCGCGAGCCTGAACAACGTCTACCTGCACAAATTCGACAAGTACCGCTACGACCGCTATCACGTGCTGCACAATCGCGAACTGGCCGATTCGATGCAGCACCTGGTGCAGCACGGCCTGGTGGCCTCCAAAGCGGTGCACCGCCTCGACCTGCCGAACCTGCCGACGACCCGCAGCCTGCGCAATGACATCGGTGACCTGCGCAGCCGGCTCAAGCACGCGGCGTACGACACCACGCGAGGCACCACCGACCGGACCGGTCTGTCCGTCAGCCCATTGCTCGGCGTCGGCAAGAACAATCCGCTGAACCGGGTGATCTGCGAGTTGATCGCCAGCGCCCAGCAGCAGCTGACCATTTGCACGCCGTACTTCAACCTGCCGCTGGCGATCATCCGAGAGATCAACCGCGCGCTGGCCCGTGGGGTGAAGATCGACATTGTGGTCGGTGACAAGACGGCCAATGACTTCTACATTCCGCCGAGCGAACCGTTCCGGGTCATATCGGCGCTGCCGTACCTGTACGAAATCAGCTTGCGCCGGTTTGCCAAGCGTCATCAGCGCAACATCGACAGCGGTCAGTTGAACCTGCACCTGTGGCTTGATGGTGACAACACCTATCACCTCAAGGGCATGTGGATCGATCGGCGCTATACCTTGCTGACCGGCAACAACCTCAACCCGCGGGCGTTCCGGCTCGATCTGGAAAACGCCTTGTTGATCGATGATCCGCACGGCGAATGGCTGGAGCCGCGCCGTCAGGAATTGGCGGAGATTTTCCAGCACACCCGGCGAATCGAGCACTTCCAGAACCTGGAAACCCTGGCCGAATACCCAATGGGCGTGGCCAAGTTCCTCAAGCGCGTGAGTCGTGTGCGGATCGAGCGGCTGCTGTACCGGATTCTCTAAAAGATCGCAGCCTGCGGCAGCGCCTACAGGGATTTTGTCCGTTCGCGGCACTTGCGGCGCGTAGGAGCTGCCGCAGGCTGCGATCTTTTGATCTTGCTCGTTTTGGCTTTTGATCTTGCTAATATGCCCCCCACTCGAACAAGAACAGGGCTTGCCGCACTCCATGTCGGAAAAAGACACCATCTCCATCCAACTGGTGCGTGAAGCACTGTTGCAAAGCTGCGCGCCAGGCATCGACAAGGACGAGGTGTTGATCAAGGTCGGCATCGATCCGCAGCTGTTGGGTAACGCCGACGCCCGGGTTCCAGCCACCGCTTATGCGCGCCTGTGGCGATTGCTGGCACGGCGCGGGGATGACGAGTTTTTTGGCATGGACCCACGCAAACTCAAATCCGGCAGCTT
The DNA here is from genome assembly GCF_019219115.1 of Pseudomonas sp. PDM28. Lineage (NCBI taxonomy): Bacteria > Pseudomonadati > Pseudomonadota > Gammaproteobacteria > Pseudomonadales > Pseudomonadaceae > Pseudomonas > Pseudomonas sp. PDM28. Next base: position 396,547 of record NZ_JAHUWG010000002.1, on the reverse strand, counting down.
CGCATTCCTGTGTCGCAGCGCCATGCTCCAACCCAACGTGGCGGCGGGACTGGCTGGCGGCCTGGCGTTTCTGTCGTTGATCCTCGAACACCTGCCGGCGCAGTTGGTGCGTCAGCAAAGCCTGGCGGAAATCGTCCTGCTCGAAGACGACAGGGAGCCACGCCGGGCCTTCACCTATTTCACCTACTGGATGATCGTCCACGGCGTTGCCTGCTGGCTGGCAGGGCGGCGGATTCCGATTCTGGCCATTGAACTGCGCTGTTCGAAACCGGATTTCTGCGATGACTATCAGGTGATGTTTTCCGAGAACCTGCGTTTCGACCGGCCGCGTACGCGGATGATTTTCTCCGCCGATTGCCTGGATCTGCCGATCAAGCGCAGCCCCGAAGAGCTCAAGCGATTCCTGGCCCTCGCGCCGGCGAACATTCTGGTGAAATACCGTGATCCGCAGAGCCTGGCCAGCCGGATCAAACACGATCTGCGTCACCTGCCGGCCGAGCACTGGCCGGAAACCGAGACCCTGGCGCAACGCCTGTGCATGTCGGCATCGACATTGCGCCGCCGGCTCGCCGAAGAAGGGCAAACCTATCAAGGTCTCAAGGACAGCGTGCGCAAGGAGCTGGCGATCGTCTGGCTGGCCGAGCCGGCGATCAGCTTCAGCGAAATCGCCACGCGGCTGGGGTTCGCTGACACCAGTTCGTTCTACAAGGCCTTTCGCAAGTGGTCAGGGTCAAATCCGGGGCATTACCGCAGCCTGATTCTCAATGACGTCGAGTAGATTCAGCGCCAGCCTGACCCTCTCTCGCTAGCGACTGCCAGTGGTCGACCCCGGCAGATTGAGGGTGCCGCTGTCTACGAAGCGCATCGTGTTGAACAGCCCGCCCGAAAGCTTGCCGCGCAGGATATAAGGCATGTTGTTGAGGGTTTTCATCTGGCTGATGCCATAGGTCTGGCGGATGAACGAAAATGCCGAAACGCTGACCGGCACGCTCACGACGGTGTCGGAAAAACGCCCGATCGAGCCTCTCACATCGGTGACGCCAGAGGCGAATGGCTGACCGTTGATGTCCAGATCCAGGGCGACGCCGCTGTAGGTGAGGTTGTTGTCATTGGGGTTCTGCACGCGGATGGTCACGGCAAAGCGTACTTCCATGCCCTCGCCCTGCAGGGGCTCGATACCCACGACGTTGATTTTCAGCGGGTCTCGATTGGGCAGCGAGGAACAGGCGCTCAGGCAGAGCAGAATGGAAATCAGGACTGCGTGAACGCTGCGCATGGACGTGCTCTCATCTGAAAAAGGGCTGTACCGCCACCGGCTCAGCCCCTGAGCCCGTCCGGCGGTTCTACGGTGCGACCACCGCAGCCTTTGCGGGTTCATCCCTGGTGGTCACATCGGGGTTCTGCATCACCTGAAGCACGGAGGCCTCCGGATCGAATTCGTCTTCTTCCAGCTCGATGAACTCCTCAGGCAGGAAGATATTAAGAACGATAGCGCACAGCGCGCCGACGGTGATGGGCGATTCGAAAATGTTGTGCAGGGCCTTGGGCAGTTCACGCAAGACTTCCGGCACGGCGGCCACCCCCAGGCCCATGCCGATGGAAATCGCCACGATCAGCATGTTGCGCCGATGCAGGCCGGCCTCGGCGAGAATCTTGATCCCGGCCACGGCGACGGTGCCGAACATCACCAGCTCCGCGCCGCCCAGTACCGGTTTGGGCATCAGTTGCAGTACCGCGCCGATCATCGGGAACAGGCCCAGCACCACCAGCAAACCGGCAATGAAAAACGCTACGTAACGACTGGCGACGCCCGTGAGCTGGATCACCCCGTTGTTCTGGGCGAAGGTCACCATTGGCATGCTGTTGAACACCGCCGCCATGGCCGAGTTGAGGCCATCGGCGAGCAGGCCGGACTTGATCCGGCGAATGTACACCGGGCCTTTGACCGGTTGCCGGGAAATCATCGAGTTGGCCGTGAGGTCGCCGGCGGCCTCCAATGGCGAAACGAGGAAGATCACCGCCACCGGAATGAACGCCACCCAATCGAAGGAAAAACCGTACTTGAACGGCACCGGTACGCTCATCAGCGGGACGTCGGGCAGGCTGTTGAAATCCACCTGGCCCATGAGCCAGGCCACCCCGTAACCGAGGGTCAGGCCGATGACAATTGCTCCCAGGCGCAGAAACGGCACGTCGACCCGGTTCAACACCACGATGGTTCCCAGCACCAGCGCCGCAAGGGCCAGGTGACTGGCGGCCCCCAGGTCCTGGGCGCCGAAGCCTCCGGCGATGTCGGTCATGGCCACCTTGATCAGCGACAAACCCATCAGCGTGATGATTGTCCCGGTCACTACCGGGGTGATCAGCATGCGCAGTTTGCCGATGAACTGGCTCAACACCACTTCAATGAACGCGGCAAAAAAACACACGCCGAAGATGGTCGAGAGAATCTCGTCGGTGCCGCCGCCCCGGGCCTTGACCATGAAACCGGCGCTGAGAATCACACTGATGAACGAGAAACTGGTGCCTTGCAGGCACAACAGGCCCGAACCCACCGGACCAAAACGCCGCGCCTGCACGAAGGTGCCCAGGCCCGAGACGAACAACGCCATGCTGATCAGATAGGGAATTTCGCTTTGCAGGCCCAGGGCGCTGCCCATGATCAGCGTCGGGGTGATGATGCCGACGAAACTCGCCAGCACGTGTTGCAGGGCGGCGAAGACAGTGGCGGTCAGGTGCGGACGGTCATCGAGGCCGTAGATCAGGTCATTGTTACGTGGCGCGGGGGCTTTTTCGGAGGCGGTCATGGTGGTTTGCGTGCCAGAAGGCGGGCCGGGTCAGAAAATGGAGGCGCAGGATGCCAGAACCGCCCCGCCACGGCAAAAGATCCTCCAGAACAGGGGCTTACGGACGCGGGGCGAACACCTCGGTGACGCTGCGTCGTTTGGCGTGCAATTGGCTGGCCTGGATCAGCTGTTCGAGGTCCTCGGGCGTGACGTCATAGAAGGCTTCCATGTCCGCCAGCGCCAGTTTCAGGTCTTCAGCGGTGATGGCCTGACTGTCGACGGGCGGGTGATCGGCCGGGATCATGACGGTCGGTTCGCTGCTGCCCTTGGGGTAACGCACGCGGGTCAGGTTGTTGTAGGCGAGGGCGCAGAACAGCATCGTCGCTGCGCTGAGCATGACCGGCTCAATGGCTTTCCAGTCCATGGCAATGGTCACCGGGTCGGCCAGCACCAGGGTCAGGGCCAACGCCCCGGCCGGTGGATGCAGGCAGCGCAACCAACACATCAGCAACACCGCCATGCCCGCCGCCAGACAGGCGCTCCCCAGGGTCCGGCCCAACACATGGGCCACCAGCAGCGCAATCACTGCAGCACACAAGTAGCCACCCAGAATCGACCAGGGCTGTGCGAGCGCTCCCGACGACACGGCAAACAACAGCACCGCCGAGGCCCCGAGCGGGCCGATCAGGTGCTGGGCCACCTCGATGCCAAACACCTGGCTACAGAGCCAGACGCTGAGCAGCGTGCCCAAGGCCATGCCGATGGCGGCACGGCTCCATTCGGTGGGGCGGGTGTTGATGGCGACGGGCAACCAGCGGGCAAGCATTGCGAGAAAACTCCGGCAGAAAAAAGCGAGGTAAAAAAAGGGCTTAGCTGGGAAACCCAGAAAGCCCTTGAAGGTGTTCCAACTGTTGGGGGAGGAACACGCACAGTGTGCCGTTCAATCCAGCTACTGACAAATTCATATTAATGAGCTTTCAGTGCATTAATTTTGCTTTAAGTCGCCCCGTCGGCCACTCATATAGCAGAGCAGGCCGCCTAGCGCTGCGAGTGCACTCAAGGCATAAAACATTGTTGGCGCCGGGCTGTGCATCAGCATGAAGCCGCAAATCACCGGGCTCACCGCGCCGCCCAGCGCAGCAAGGTTTTGCGCGCCGTAGTAACTGCCGCGCAGTTCTTCCGGAGCCAGGGTGTCGACAAAGAGAAACTCGGCCGGGTAAATAATGATTTCACCCAGGGTGAAGATGAACATTGCCACGCACCAGCTCACCAGGCTGTCCGCGAGACTGAAACCGATCAGGCCGAGGATGAACAGGCCGGTGCCGGCCACAATCCACTGGCGCAATTGTTCACGTTTCAGAAAGCGCCCGACCTGGTATTGCAACAGGATCACGCTGATGGCGTTGCAGGCGAGCAGGGCGGCCATGATTTCCATGGTGTGCTGGGGATTACTGGTCACCAGCAGGTATTGCGACAGGTAAAAGGTAAATCGCCCGTGCACCACGGTGCTGAGCAGGCAACCGGCGGTGAACAGGATCAGGGTGCGGTCGTTTTTCAGGGTGATCAGGGTTTTCAGAAAGCTCTGCGCCTGACCGGCAGGAGCCACTTTGGCCGGATCCGCGGGAATGCCGGTCATCAGGAACATACTGAAAAAAGCGATAGCCGCCGCGATCAGGAATGGCGCACTCGCAAAGGCACCGGCAATCAGCACGCCAAGCATCGGCCCGACCGCGTAGCCAATGTTGGTCAGCGTATAGCTCAAGGAAAACGCCTTGGCACGCTGGCCCACGGGCAGGTTGTCGCTGAGAATGGCTTTCGAACCGATCAGGAACAGCGCCGAGGCGGTTTCGGTGACGATCAGGGTGATCGTGGTCAGGTAGAGGTTTTCGGCAAAGGTCAGCAACAGCAGGCCGACCGCACTGGAGGCCATCGACAGCACAAGCAATCGGCGTTTTTCGAAGCGATCGATGATGTAGCCGCCATAGAGGGAGAGCAGGGTGGCGACAAACACCGCAATGCCGAGCAACAAGCCAACGTCCTGTTGGTTGAGGCCAAGCTTGTCGCTGACGAACAACGTGAGTAACGGGCTGGTGATGGCGCGGCTGACGACTATGGTCAGCGAGCAGATCAGCAGGCGGCGGATGAGGGGGGAGTAACGGGTCACGGCGCGAATGTCCTTATTCGATCGGGTCGGCATCAGCCCAAGGTCAGCGCTACTCTAGCAGTCGGACACCCGCTCGTTGCTACGGGATTTACTTGAGGCGCAGCAGCACGAAATCATTCTTGTCGAAACGCCCGCTCAACACGGGTGGCAAGCCACCGATAGCCGTGCCCTGCAGTGTCTTGTAGACGTTCAGGTCCATCATCAGCCACGCCGGGCCCTTGAAAGCGTCTAGTTCCTGGGGGGAATCGGTGAACTCCGGTTGCAGGCCTTGATTGATGTTGACCATGAACTTGATGGCTTTGGCATCCTTGCCCATCGCGTGCATCACCAGGGGGGCGGGGTCTTTTTGCACGAGTTCGAACGCTTCGTGGCTGAAGGTTCGGGTGTCGTATAGCTGTCGCTGGATGGGCTCGAACTGCAGGATATATAACGACCACAGTGCCAGGACTGCGCAAAGAGCGAGAACCTGTGCACGCCAGCGGGGGTGCTTGAACGCTGCCACGGCGACCGTTTGCAGCACGCCGAGAATGATGAACAACGAAGGGAGGTGAGCCACGTCTTCGGGGAATCTTCGCTGCACGACCAGCAAGGTCACGATCAGCAGCCCCGGGATCAGCAGCCATAAGCCCTGCATCAATACGCGCAGCCAACTGAACAGCCGACCTTGCACGGCGTAGAACGGGTAAGCCGCAATGATCGCTGCCATGGGCAGCATCGGCAGCAGGTAACGGGCCTTTTTCGCCTGCGGGACGGAAAGGCCGACCATCACGATCAACCCGGCAGCTGCGCAGTACAGCGTCAGGCGCAATGCCGGGCCTGACTGTTGTCGACCCGAAGCTGAGACCGCCACCAATGCCAGCACTGCCAACGGCCAGGCCAGTGCGTAATTGCCCATCGAGCTGGTGAAGTAATACAACACTTCGTTGGAGCCTTCGCTGCCGTCCATGCGTCCCATGAACTGCATGCGAATCACGTCCTGCAAGAAGGCCGGGCCGCCGCTGACGTCGGCCAGCCACAGCAACAGACCGACACACACCGCCAACAGCACCGATGCCAGCAATCCGAAGACAAACAGCCGCCGCCATTGGCGATTGACCAGAAAATAGCTGCAGAGCATCCCCGCAGGAATCACCAGGCCGATGGGGCCGCGTATCCAGAAGCCCAGCATCAGCAAGGCAAAGACCAGGCCCCGGCGCCGCGGTGCCGCAAAGTGATCGGCGGCATAAGCCAGGTAGAACACACTGAACGCGACGGCCGCCAGCATCAGGTCGAGGGAAACGGCGCGGGTTTCGGTGATGAAGGTGTTGGTCAGCAGCATCAGGGCGATGCTCAGCAGCGCCCAACGCGTGGAGTAGGGCGCCAGCAGGCGGTACATCAAGGTGACGATGACCGCTGCGGCGATGGCGCTCGGCAGCCACGCGGTCAGGCTGGTGACCTGGCCGAGCGGCAGTGAAAGCAGCCAGATGAATACCGTTGAAAGGCCAGAATAGTCTGCGTAGGGCTGGCCGTAGGTCGTCGGAAAAAATGACGGTCCGTTGCGCAGCATTTCCTGGGCGAACAGCACGAAGCGCGAATCGAAGCCGATGGCCGGCTGCTGATACATCCCGGCGCAGAACAACATCAGCGCCAACAGACCCAGCGCGAGCGACTGTTGGCGCAAGTGGGGGAGCATGACGTTTAAGCGACCACTGATTCGGTCAGCCATTGCTGGTAAGGCATCGGCAACTTGCGCGACTCACCCCGACCGATCGGGAAGTAGGTAAAACCGATGCGCGCCAGTCGGTCCGCGTCGTACAGGTTACGGCCATCGAAGATCACCGGGGCGTTGAGGCGTTGGCGGATAAACTCGAAGTCCGGTGCCTTGAACTGTTGCCATTCGGTGCAGATGATCAGCGCATCGGCGCCGGTCAAGACTGACTCAGGCGTCCCCATGAGCATCAGTTTCGACTCATCCGGGTACAGCTTCTGGGTTTCCTGCATGGCTTCCGGATCGAACGCACGGACATTCGCCCCGGCGGCCCACAACGATTCGAGCAACACCCGGCTCGGTGCGTCGCGCATGTCGTCGGTATTGGGTTTGAAGGCCAGGCCCCAGACGGCAAAGGTCTTGCCACGCAGGTCGCCCTTGTAGAACGCGTTGATGCGCTCGAACAGCTTGTGCTTTTGCCGCTCGTTGATGGCTTCCACCGCTTGCAGCAGGTCACTGGAGCAATGGGCCTGTTCGGCGCTGTGGATCAGGGCGCGCATGTCCTTGGGGAAGCACGAGCCACCGTAGCCGCAACCGGGGTAGATGAAGTGGTAGCCGATACGCGAGTCGGCGCCGATGCCCAGGCGTACCGATTCGATGTCGGCACCCAGGTGTTCGGCCAGTTCGGCGATCTGGTTGATGAAGCTGATCTTGGTCGCCAGCATGCAGTTGGCGGCGTACTTGGTCAGCTCGGCGCTGCGCAGATCCATGAACATGATGCGTTCGTGGTTGCGGTTGAACGGCGAGTACAGGTCACGCATCACCTCACGCACTTCATCGCGTTCGCAGCCGATGACGATACGGTCCGGGCGCCGGCAGTCGGCCACGGCCGAACCTTCTTTCAGGAACTCCGGGTTGGAGACGATATCGAACTGCAATACACGTCCGACGCTGAGCAGGCATTTGTCGATGTGTGCACGCAAGGCGTCGCCGGTGCCGACCGGGACGGTGGATTTCTCCACCAGGATCGCCGGCTGCTCGCGATGACGTGCCACGGCTTCGCCCACCGACATCACGTAGCGCAAGTCCGCCGAGCCGTCGTCCCGGGAGGGAGTACCGACTGCGATGAACAACACTTCGCCGTGCTGGACGGCGAATTTTTCATCGCAGGTGAATTGCAACCGCTTGGCGTCAAGACCTTCGCGTACCAGGCTGGCCAGGCCGGGTTCGAAAATACTCACGTGCCCCTGTTTGAGCAGTTCGACTTTTTTCTCGTCAACGTCCATGCAGACCACGTCGTGGCCGACTTCCGCCAATACCGCTGCCTGCACCAGGCCAACATAACCGCTACCAAACACACTGATTTTCATGGGGCACTCCTTGATTCGGGCGCACGAGCAGGTCGGGAATTGATGGTAATGACGCCGAGGATGACCAATGCCACGCCAAGGCTTTTTGTAAGGCTGAACGCTTCGCTGAACAGCGGCAGGCTGGCGGCCAGCAGGTACACCAGCGCATAGCTGATGCTCAGCAACGAGTAGGCACGGCCCAGGGGCAGGTCCCGCAGGGCGGCGAGCCAGCACAGCATCGACAAGGCGTAGGCGAGGATGGCCACGAGCACCACGGCAACGGCTGTGAGGTCAATGTGCGCGCTGAGCCACTGTTCCGGCGATGGCAGGTGGCTCATGCTCCAGCGCATGCCCAGTTGGGCGGCACTGACCAGCAACACACTGCCCAGGGCGAAGGTGATACCGCGCCTGCGGTTCATGCGTGTTGCCCCAACAGAGCCACGCCACCGATCACCAATGCCACACCGACCCAGTGGCGGCGGTCGATGGTTTCGTGGAACACGAAACGCGCAACAAGGGTGATCAGCACGAAGTTCAGGCTCAGCATCGGATAGGCAACCCCGACTTCCAGGCGTTGCAGCACCAGCAGCCATACCAGCAGGCCCAGGCCCAACGCAGCCAGAGCCAACCACAGCCAGGGCGAGCGCAGTTTGTCCATCCACCCGGAAGGTTTGCCGCGCCAGCTTTCCACCGCATATTTCTGGGCGATCTGGCCCAGGCAGGTCAGCAGGCAGGCCATCAGTAGCAATAGCAGGCTCATGGTGCCGCCTGCGGGATAATCAAAATCACCAGGTTGCCTTGTTCATAGCGCTTGCCCTCTTTGGGCAGCTGTTCGAGTTCACGCAGCTCTTCCTCACCCTTGACCCGCATCACTACACCGACCGAGCCTTGCTGGCGGGCATCGTGCATCCACTGCTGCACCTGGTCCGGGTCTACGCGCTGCTTAAGCGAATCAGGATAGGCAAGGCCATATTTCAATTCGCCTATCGTGTTGAAAAAAGCCACTTGCGGCCGTTTCATCCGCCAGGACAGCGCCGAAGCGGCGCCCAGGTCGTTGCTCAGCAATTTGACGCTTTGGCCGAGCTCCTGGGCGTGATCGAGGATGAACTGGTCAGGTGTTTTATTGGCGACCACGGAATTGGGCAGACCGGCAGGCAACAGGCCGGCGAACAGCAGGCTGCCAAAGGCCGGGGCGGCCCAGCACTGCAATGGGCGGAAGGCTTGCAGCAGGTTGGCCATGATCCAGCCGATCAAACCGATGAACACCAACACCAGGTTGTGCAGTTCATGATCGTAGATCGGCTTTTTCAGTTGCACGTAAACCAGGGCCAGCAGGGTAACCACGCCCACCACCAGGTTCAGCAGGCCGTTGATGCCCAGCACGCGGCCTTGTTCGAGCTTCAATCGGTCAGCCAGCGCATGGCCGAGCAACAAGGCCAGGGGTAACAGGCACGGCAGGATGTAGGCCGGCAGTTTGCCTTTGCTCAGGCTGAAGAAGATCAACGGCATCCACAGCCATAGCAGCAGGAAGCCGATACCGGACTGACGCCGGGTCTGCCAGGCTTGCTTGAGCGCGGGCGGCAACAAGGCAACCCACGGCATGCTGAAAGCCACCAGCAACGGCAGGTAGTACCACCAGGGCGCGTTATGCTGGGCATCTTCCCCGGCAAAACGGCGGATGTGTTCGTGCCAGAAGAAAAACCGCCAGTAGTCGGGCTCCTGGGCGTGCACGGCGAGCGCCCACGGCAGGCTGACGGCGATGGCGACCACGACCGCCACCGGGCCGTAGACCAGTAGTTCACGCCAGCGCTTTTGCCAGATCACCCAGGGCAGGGCGACCAACACGGGCAGCAACCAGGCCAGGAAACCCTTGGTCAGGAAACCCATGCCACAGGCCAGGCCCAGCACCGCCCACGCCGCCAACCGTTGACGGCGGCCGACACTGTCCAGCGCAAACCACAAGGCGACCAGGCTGAGGTTGACCCAGAAGGTGAATTGCGGATCGAGGTTGGCGTACCCGGCCTGCCCGGCGATGACCGTAAAGCTCATGTAAAGCAAGGCGCAGGCAAAACTCTTGCGCGGTTCGTTCCACAGGCGGCGGGCGATCAGGTAGCACAGCAGCACGCTCAAGCCGGTGCTCAGGGCCGAGGCGAAGCGCACCCCGAAAAGGTTCTGGCCGAACAGCGCCTGCCCGAGGGCAATCATCCAGTAGCCGGCCGCCGGTTTTTCAAAATAGCGTACGTCCATGAAATGCGGTGATACCCAGTTGCCGCTCAGGAGCATGCCCTGGCTGATCTGGGCGTAGCGGGTTTCGTCGGGGATCCACAAGCCATGACTGCCCATTGGCAGCAGGTACGCCAGCGCCATCATGGTCAGCAATATCGGCAAAGCCCAGCGTTTGCTCATGCGCCTTGCACTCCCAGCCAGCCTTCGCGACCTTCGAGCGCACCGCGTACCACGCGGCCGACCGGCAGACTGTCAGGGACCTGGGGCAACAAGTCGCCCAGGGGTTGAAAACGGATGTCCCGCTGACGCGCATCGCTCAGCAGTTGACGGAAATCGTTGGCCATCAGAATCCCTTCTACCTCGGCATGGATCGTGTAGACGTTGAGTGTTTCCGGAGTGAACCGGTCCAGGATGAACCTGTTGAAATCCTTGGCGGCGACGCTCGGGCCGACCACCTCGTCGAAGGTCGGCAGGTCCACCGGAATTTGCGGTGCGCCCAGGCAACCATTGGCCAATTGCGGCTGGAACAGGCTCTGGCCACGGCAATCGCTGTTGTAGCGAAAGCCGAACCCTTGCTTGGCCTCGATCACACGCTCGTCGGCACGCCAGCCGGCGGAGGCCGAGCAGGTGATCTTTTCCCCGAGGATGTCGCTGAGGGTGTCCACGCCACGGCGTATCTGCTCGACCAGTTGTGCATCGCTCCAACGCCCGGCATTGGCTTGCCAGCCGTGGTGGTCCCAGGCGTGCAGGCCGACTTCATGCCCGGCATCCCGGGCCTGCCGCATCAAGTGCCCCAGGTCGCGGCCGATCGGTTTTCCGGGCCATGCGGTGCCGGCCAGCAGAATGTCCCAGCCATACAGGCCGGCTGCATTGGAACGGAGCATTTTCCAGAGAAACTGTGGACGGATGAGACGCCACAAGTGGCGCCCCATGTTGTCCGGCCCGACACTGAAGAAGAACGTCGCCTTGACCTGGGCTTCATCAAGGATTTCCAGCAACCGGGGCACCCCTTCACGGGTGCCTCGGTAAGTGTCGACATCGATCCGCAGTCCCGCCTGCATCAGCGCTTGTCCGCGATTTCGAGCATGGCCTCGCGCAAGAAGAAGTCCAGCGTGTTGCCGATGGTTTCGCTCATCTCCACGGTCGGCGTCCAGTCCAGCAGGCGCTTGGCGTTGGCGATGCTCGGCTTGCGATGGGACACGTCCTGGTAACCGGTGCCGTAGAACGCCTTGCTCTCGATATCGCGGAAGCCGGCGAACGGAGGGAAGTTGGCACGCAGCGGGTGAGCTTCGAACTGGCGCAGCAGCTCTTCGCCCAGTTGACGGATGCTGGCCTCGTTGTCCGGGTTGCCGATGTTGATGATCTGGCCGTTGCAGACGTCGTTGTCGTTGTCGATGATCCGTGCCAGGGCTTCAACGCCGTCGACGATGTCGGTGAAGCAGCGTTTTTGCTCGCCACCGTCGAACAGGCGAATCGGCGTACCTTCCACCAGGTTCAGGATCAATTGGGTAATCGCCCGGGAGCTGCCGATACGGGCCGAATCCAGACGGTCCAGGCGCGGCCCCATCCAGTTGAACGGACGGAACAGGGTGAAGTTCAGGCCTTTCTGGCCGTAGGCCCAGATCACCCGATCCAGCAGTTGCTTGGAGACCGAGTAGATCCAGCGCTGCTTGTTGATCGGGCCGACCACCAGGTTGGAGCTGTCTTCGTCGAAGTTAGGGTCCTGGCACATGCCATAGACTTCCGAGGTCGACGGGAAGATCACGCGTTTGTTGTACTTGACGCAGTAGCGAACCAGTTTCAGGTTCTCTTCGAAGTCCAGTTCGAATACGCGCAACGGGTTGCGGGTGTATTCGATTGGCGTGGCGATGGCCACCAGCGGCAGTACCACGTCGCACTTCTTGATGTGGTATTCGATCCACTCGGAGTGGATGCTGATGTCGCCTTCGACGAAGTGGAAGTGCGGGTGGCTGCGCAGGCGCTCGATGGCGTCCGAACCGATATCCAGGCCGTAGACTTCGTAGCGGTCGTCACGCAGCAGGCGCTCGGACAGGTGGTTGCCGATGAAACCGTTGACGCCGAGGATCAGCACGCGGGTGCGACGCGGGGTACGGCCGGACTCGGCACCGCGCAGCACGGAACCGTCCACCAGGCCCAGTTCGTTAGCCAGTTGCGGGCCGCTCAGGTACAGGCCGTTGTCGTTGCGCTGGCCGGCGTTGATGATCAGCGAGTCTTCACCGCAGGCGATGCGCAGCGGGTCGACGCTGATCACACGGCCCGGCGCCTGGCCTTCGTTGCCCTTGGCGACTTCGGCGCTCCAGACAATCAGCTTGTGCTCGCCTACCGCGCAGAAGGCGCCCGGGTACGGCTGGGTCACGGCGCGGACCAGGTTGAACAGTTCTTCGGCCGGTTTGGCCCAGACCAGTTTGCCGTCAGCCGGCGTGCGACGGCCAAACACCGTAGCCTTGGATTCGTCCTGTGGTGTTTCGCTGACTTTGCCTTGCAGTAGCGCCGGCAAGGTATCGCGTAGCAGATCAGCGGCCGCCGTACGCAGTTTTCCGTGCAGGCTCAGCGCCGTGTCGCTGCGCTCGATCGCGACTTTTTGCTGGGCAACGATAGCGCCGGCATCGGCACGCTTGACCATGCGGTGCAGGGTCACGCCGGTTTCGGTTTCGCCGTTCACCAGCACCCAGTTGGCCGGTGCGCGACCACGGTAGCGTGGCAGCAGCGAACCGTGCAGGTTGAACGCGCCCTTGCGCGCCGTGGCCAGCAGCGGCTCGCTCAGCAGGTTGCGGTAGTAGAAGGAGAAAATGTAGTCGGGATCAAGCTTGGCGATACGTTCGATCCACAACGGGTGGTTGGCGTCCTCCGGTGCATGCACGGCAATACCGTGGCGGGCGCACAGTTGCGCGACGGAACCGTAGAAGGCGTTCTCCTTCGGATCGTCGGCGTGGGTGAACACCGCAGCGATCTCGAAACCGCAGGAGAGCAGGGATTCGATGCCGGCACAACCAATATCGTGATAGGCGAAGACAACAGCTTTTGCATTCATGAAGGAACCTGATCTGAAGAAGTGGAAGTAAGGCCGTCGACGGTGACAACGGAAGCAGGGGAGGCGGGCTGGCTGCGCAGGACCTTCTCGACGAAAAAGCGCGGACGTGCGCGCACGTCGCTGTACATGCGGCCCAGGTATTCACCCAACAGGCCCATGCCGATGAATTGCCCACCGGTGAAGACGAACAGCACGGCGAACAGGACGAAGGTACCTCCACCGGCCCAGCCGGCGCCGAACACCAGGCGCAGCAGGACCAGGGCGATGGCGAACAGCATGCCCAGGGCCGCCATGCCGACGCCGACGATGCTCAGCAGTCGCAGGGGCGTGGTGGTCATGCAGGTGACCAGGTCGAACATCAGGTTGATCAGGCGCATCGGGCTGTACTTGGAATCGCCGTGTTCACGCTCGGCATGGGTCACGAGGATTTCCGTGGTGTGGCGGGCAAAGCTGTTGGCCAGGATCGGAATGAAGGTGCTGCGTTCACGGCAGGCGAGCATGGCGTCGACGATGGTGCGGCGGTAGGCGCGCAGCATGCAGCCGTAGTCGCTCATGGCCACGCCGGTGGAGCGTTGCACGGCGAGGTTGATCAGCTTCGATGGCCAGCGGCGCAAGGCCGAGTCCTGGCGATTGTTGCGCACCGTCGCGACGACGTCATAACCCAGCTCGGCCTGTTCGATCAGCCGCGGGATTTCTTCGGGCGGGTTTTGCAGGTCGGCATCGAGGGTGATGACGACATCGCCCTTGCACTGTTCGAAACCGGCCATGATCGCCGCATGCTGGCCGTAATTGCGGTTGAGGATGACGGCCACCACCGGGCTGCCTTCGCGGGACGCGGCGTCCTCCAGAATCTGTGCGGAGTCGTCGCGGCTGCCGTCGTCGACCAGCACGATTTCGTAGGCATGGTGCAACTGCTGGCAAGCCGCTTCGGTACGCCGGAGTAATTCAGGCAGGCTTTCCTGTTCGTTGTAGACCGGAATGACGATCGAAACGAAGTTGATTGGGTAAGGTCTCAAAGGCTTCTATCCATGCAGTTTTCAATGGCACCGACGACGCGCTGGACATCATCGGTGGTCATGTCGGGGAATAACGGGATCGAACACAGCCGTGCCGAGTTCCATTCGGTGTTGGGCAGGTACAGGTTGGGGTAACGCTGGCGGTAGTAGGTGTGCAGGTGTGTGGCAATGAAGTGAATGCCGGTGCCGATATTCTGCTCCTGCAGGGCTTTCATGAACGCTTCGCGATCCAGTCCGCACTGCTCGGCATCGATACGCAGGATGAACAGATGCCAGGCGTGTTGCTGCGAATAAGCGGGGATGGCCAACGGTTGCACCGGCAAACCTTCCAGACGCTGCAAGTAGGTCTGGGCCAGTTGAGTTCGTTTGACGTTTATTTCGTCCAGGCGTTCCAGTTGCACCAGGGCGATGGCCGCGTTGATATCGGCCAGATTGTACTTGAAACCGGGCTCGACCACTTGCGCCTGAGGCTTGCGGCCGTGGGTCATACGGTCGTAGGCATCAACCCCCAGCCCGTGAAACTTGAGCATGCGTACCCGCGAGGCCAGGGCCTCATCGTCGCTGACGAACATGGCGCCTTCGGCGCAGGTCATGTTCTTGATCGCGTGGAACGAGAAGATCGCCGTGCCTTTGGCACCGACGTGACGACCTTTGTAGAACGTGCCTGCGGCGTGGGCGGCGTCTTCGATCACGGCAATGCCGTGTTTGTCGGCCAGGGCGTAAAGCGGATCGAGATCGAATGCCGCACCGGCGTAATGCACCGGGATGATGGCTTTGGTGCGCGGCGTGATCGCAGCTTCGATTGTGCTTACATCGGTCATCAACGTGTTGCGGTCAACGTCGACGAACACGGGCGTGGCACCCAGCAGGGTGATCATGTTGGCAGTGGAAACCCAGGTCTGCGACGGCGTAATGACTTCATCGCCGGGACCGATGCCCAATGCCAGCAGCGTGATATGCATGCCGCCGGTGGCCGAGGAAAGTGCGACGGCATGTCGGCAACCGATGTACTTGGCAAAGTGTTCTTCCAGTGCCTGGTTCTTCGGCCCGGTAGTGATCCACCCGGAACGCAATACTTGCTCGACGGCGGCGATTTCTTCGTCACCGATACCGGGACGGGAGAACGGGAGAAACGCCTGACTCATGGGCACCTCAGGGGCTGTCAACGTAAATAGCCTTTGAGGCTAAAGGGATCCAGAAATCAGCTTAGACGCTAAATCAGAACCTGCATCAAATCAAATAGTTACCGGTCGGCGGTAAAAAACTGCATCGGTTGACTTTTTTCGCCATGGGCGGCAGGTTGGACGTCCATTCGGGTTGTTTCGACTTCGGAGAAGGTTATGCCCGATTTTGTGAAAGGGACATGAAAAAACGGTTGGGGAATCGTTTATCTGAAGGCTATTAAGCTGCTGTTCAGACTTCCCGCGTTTATGGCGTTTTTAGGAAAAGTCCTACAGGGCTAATGTGTTTTATATGATCGTTATTTCTCTTCTTAGTTGCTTCATTGAACTGTTTTCATTCAAGGCCGTTTCGTTTGATTGACTTACCTGTAACTGATTCTCGCATGCCCCTGACCAATCCGCTGACCCTGTATCTGGCGCGACTGGCACCCTCCAGCCAGCTGACCATGCGCTATGTGCTGCAGGACGCTGCCGACCGCCTGGGCTTCGAAGACTGCGATATCGAAGAGATACCCTGGCACAACCTGCAGCCCGAAGACGTGATCGCACTGGTGGCTACATTACGTTCAGATGGCTATGCGCCGAACACCTCTTCACTGTATGTCAACGCGGTGCGCGGGGTAATGAACGAAGCGTGGCGCATGAGCCTGATCTCTCAGGAGCACCTGTTGAAGATGCGCTCGGTGAAGGGCATCGCCGGTACACGGCTGTCCCAGGGACGCAACCTCAGGCGTACGCTGATCCAGGAACTGATGGCGGTCTGCGCCGCCGATCCACGGCCACAAGGCTTGCGGGATGCCGCGATCATCGGGATTTTGTACGGGTCGGGAATGCGCAAGTCCGAATCGGTGAACCTGGAGTTGAATCAGGTCGACTTCACCCAGCGCAGCCTGCAGGTGACCGCCAAGGGCAACAAGCAGTTGATCAAGTACGCGCCGGCCTGGGCCTTCGCCAAACTGCAAGCCTGGCTTGAATTGCGCCGCTCCCTGCTCAAGGAAGGCGAGTCGGACGATCCGTTCCTGTTCAACCGCATCCGCCGTGGCAGCCACATCACCCGTGAGCGCATCACCAAACATGCGATCTATTACATCGCCCGGCAACGGGGCGCGCAGGTCGGGGTGAAAATCATGCCCCACGACTTCCGGCGTTCATTCATTACCCGGGTGATCGAAGAGCATGACTTATCGATTGCGCAGAAACTGGCGCACCACAGCAACATCCAGACCACGGCCAACTACGACGTGCGCGACGACAACGAGCGGCGTCGGGCAGTGGACCGGTTCGACCTGTGAACGATTACAGCTCGCTCAACACATGGGCATGGCCAATGGTCGAGACCTGAACGGCGCTGCCGGCTGGTGGTGCGTACATGCCGGAACTTCGCACCAGCAGTGAGCGGCCCGGTTGCTCGCCGCTGGTCAATGACTGGAGCTCGACCGTCAGCGTGCAAGTGTTGCCGCTGAAATCCCGATCGGTGACCACGGCCCGGCAACCATCGGCTTGCGGGTCACTGGGGAGGATACTGGCCAATTGCAGCTGTTCGGGGCGCAGCATGATCTGCGCCGAGTTGTTGTTGCGGTGGTTGTTGACCGGGATCCGCCCCAGGTCGCAATGAGCCCAACCGGCCTCGATGCGTGCCGGCATCACCACCGCATCCCCCAGGAACAGGGCGGTCTGTTCGTCTTCGGGATAGCGGTAAAGGTCCAGCGGATGCCCTGACTGTACCAGTCGGCCCTGGCGCATCACCGCCAACTGGTCGGCGAACGACAGGGCTTCACTCTGGTCATGGGTAACCAGAATGGTGGTGACGCCCGCGTCTTCCAGCAGCCGCGCGACCATCTTGCGCATCGCGGCGCGCAATCCGGTATCGAGCGCCGAGAACGGCTCGTCCAGCAGCATCAGCCGTGGCTGTTGTGCCAATGCCCGGGCCAGGGCCACGCGCTGTTGCTGACCACCGGACAATTCGTGAGGCCAGCGCTCGGCCATCTTCGCGTCCAGCGCCACGCTGTCCATCAGTTCGGCGACGCGCTGTTGTTTTTCAGAACCCTTGCTCGACAAACCGAAGCCGATGTTCGCCGCCACGGTCATGTGCGGAAACAGGGCGCCGTCCTGCGGCACGTAGCCGATCAGGCGTTGATGGGCCGGCACTTCGTGGGTGTCGTCGACCAGGGTCTGGCCATTGAGCGAAAGACGTCCGGAATCGGGGAATTCGAAGCCGGCAATCATTCGCAGCAAGGTGGTCTTGCCTGAGCCGGATGGGCCGACGATGACCGTGCGGCTACCGCTTGGCACCGACAGGCTGACATTGTCCAATGCGCAATGGGCGCCATAGGATTTGTAGAGGGCATTGAGTTCAAGAGTGTTCATCGGCCAGCCGTTTTTTTCGATTGGTGATAAAGAAGTCCGGTCAGCGGCAGTGACAGCACAACCATCAATAGGGCGTAGGGCGCCGCGGCAGCGTAATCGATTTCGCTGGTCATGGCCCAGAACCCGGTCGCCAGGGTGCGCGTGCCGTTCGGGGCCAGCAGCAGGGTAGCGGTCAATTCGTTGGTGATCGCCAGGAACACCAGCGCCGCGCCAGCGGCGGCTCCGGGGGCGGCGAGGCGCAAGGTGATCAGCCACAGTGCCTGGGCCGGCGAACGGCCAAGGCTGCGGGCAATGTTCTCCAGTTCCACCGGGGCTTGGGCAATGCCGGCGCGCAGGCTGACCAGGGCGCGGGGCAAGAACATCAGCAGGTACGCCAGCAACACGGTGAAGGTGGTCTGGTAAATCGGCCGGGCAAAATGGATCGTGACGGTGACCAGGGCCAACGCCACGATAATTCCGGGCAAGGAACTGGTGATGTAGTTGCAGCTTTCCAGCACGCGTTGCATACGGCCGGGGTAACGGATCGACAGCCAGGCAATCGGGATCGCCGCTAACGTTGTCAGCGCTGCACCGGCGACGCCGAGCAGCAGGGTTTGCTCCAAAGCAGGCAACAACTCGCTCGTGTCCCAGACCTCCACGCCGCCGGCGATCAGCCATTTGCCCAAGGTGATCAAGGGCACGCCCAGGGCCAGGGCACAGGTCACGATTTGCAGCGTCAACGAGAGCAGGGTGGAAGCCGGTTTCAGGCACACGACCCGCTGCTCCCGGGCGCTCCCCGAGCCGACGCGAGCATAACGTGCCGAACCCCGGGCGGCGGATTCGGCCGTCAACATGGCCAGGCAACACAGTGCCAGCACGCTGGCCAGCATGTGCGCCGCTGCGCCGTTGAAGGTCGATTTGAACTGGTCGAAGATCGCGGTGGTAAAGGTGTCGAAGCGGATCATGGCGTACAGGCCATATTCGGCCAGCAGGTGTAGACCGACCAGCAACGCGCCGCCGCAGATCGCCAGGCGCAATTGCGGCAATACCACACGGAAAAACACTTTCCAGGGTTTGAGCCCCATGGACTCGGCGACGTCTTCGATGGCCGGGTCGAGCCGGCGCAACGTGGCCGCCACCGGCAAATACAGGAACGGGAAGTAGGCGATGACCGAGACCAGGACGCCGGCAAACAAGCCGTGAATCGGTGGCACCAGGCTGACCCAGGCGTAGCTGTGAACGAATGCAGGCACCGCCAGCGGTGCGGTGGCCAGCAACGACCACCAGCGCCGCCCCGGCAGATTCGTGCGTTCGGTCAGCCATGCCAGCGTTACGCCCAGTGCCACGCACAAGGGAATCGTCAGCAGTACCAGCAATACGGTGTTGACCAGCAGTTCACCGACCCGAGGGCGGAACACCAGGGTCACGACGGTTGACCAGCCTGTCTGCAGGGACACGCCGATAACATACGCGATCGGTAGCAGTGCCAGTAACGAAACCAGCACCGACAAACCGATCACCCATACACCGCCA
The DNA here is from genome assembly GCF_019219115.1 of Pseudomonas sp. PDM28. Classification (NCBI taxonomy): domain Bacteria; kingdom Pseudomonadati; phylum Pseudomonadota; class Gammaproteobacteria; order Pseudomonadales; family Pseudomonadaceae; genus Pseudomonas; species Pseudomonas sp. PDM28. The sequence goes on along the minus strand of NZ_JAHUWG010000002.1, from coordinate 377,207 downwards.
CGCCCGGCAAACAGTCCGCGGGATCGTCGACGCAATTGTGCGGGAGTCGCCTCGGCGACTTCCGCAGGCAGGGTTTCAGGCATCAATTAGAGCAGTCCGGCCTGTGTCATCAGCTCTACGGCTTTTTTGCTGTCGAGTTTTGAAGCATCGACAGTCGGCGCATCGAGTTGATTCAGAGGCACAAGTTTAGGGTTGGATTCAGCGCCTTTACCGACGGCGTATTCAAACGACTTGCCGTTCTTCAGCACCGCCTGGCCGTCCTTGCCGGTAATGTATTTGAGGAACGCCTGGGCTTGTTCCTTGTGTTTACTGGAAGCGAGGACGCCGCCGCCGGAGATGCTGACAAAAGCGCCCGGGTCCTTGTGCTTGAAGTAGTGCAGGGTGGTGTTCTTGCTGTTTTCCCCGGTCTTGGACTGATCCACCAGGCTGTAGTAGTGGTAGATCACGCCGCTTTCGATCTGCCCGGCATTCACCGCCTTGAGTACCGCGCTGTTGCCACGGTAGCTGGTGTAGTTGGTTTTCATCGCCTTGAGCCATTCCAGTGTGGCGGCTTCGCCCTTTTGTTGCAGGATGGCGGCGACGATGGCCTGGAAGTCAGCACCGCCTGGCGACGCGGCCCAGCGACCTTTCCAGCTTGGATCGGCCAGGTCCATGATCGATTTCGGCAGGTTGGTTTCCGAGAGTTTGCTCGGGTTGTACACAAACACCGTAGAACGTGCGGCGATCCCGACCCATTTGCCATGGGCCGGACGGTAGGCCGGGTCAACCTGCTCCAGCGTGGCTTTTTCGACAGGCGCGAACAGCCCGGCGTTGTCGACCAGCACCATGGCCGGGGAGTTTTCGGTCAGGAATACATCGGCCGGAGACGCCGCGCCTTCCTGCACGATCTGATTGCCCATTTCGGTGTCATCGCCGTTGCGCAAGGTGACCGGGATACCGGTTTCCTGGGTAAAGCCCTCGACCCAGGCCTTGGTCAGGCCTTCGTGTTGTGCGTTGTACACCACGATGCCGACAGAGTCAGCGGCATAGGCCTGGCCAGCGCTCAACAAAGCGGTGGCCAGCAGGGCTTTTTTCAAGAACGAAGGGATTTTGGGAATCATTCTGCGGGCTGCTCCTGGTGCATTTTTTGAAAGTCATGTGCATTGAAACGCCAGTTAACCAATGCGAATCATTTGCATGTCTGGAATTGCAGGGAATGTAGAGATCCAAATGAGAAAATAACGTCAAAAAAACCGTTAATACATGTAATTTTCATTCAGATTAGCAGCAGTGTGCCCACTGTGGCTCGACTCGTCGATCAAACGATATCGTCGATGAGAATGTGACGCTGCCCCCGACGGCCTTTTTTCAATCCCTCGAAGCCAGTTGCTGTTGGCCCCGCGTGGCGTTCATCGGGGTTGCGAAAGGATAGCTCGGTGATTGCCGGTGTGCCGGGGAACGGGTCCACCCGCTTCAACCCTTCGTCAACGGCCCAACCGGGGGGCGTAGGGCGCAGGCCTTGTGGTCCTTTTCCTGGCCTGCCTGTCAGGGCTGGATTGGCGGGAAGATCAGGACCTGCAGGTTGCCACGCTGATAACGCGTGCCGTCGGCAGGTAGCGCCTCGACCTCCTGAACCTCATCGACGCTGTTGACCCGCATCACCACCGCGACCGAGCCTTTCTTGCGCGCCTCGGTCATCCATCGCCCGACATCTTGCAGGGTCACCTTGCGTTCGGCGACAGCGGGATCCTGTAGACCGTATTTCATTTCACCGACGACGTTGTAGAGCGCTGTCTCCGGTCTGCCGGTCAGCCACGACAGGGCCGAGGCTGCCCCCAGGTCGTTGCTCAGCAGCGTGGTGGTCTTGTTCAGGCTGTCCAGGTGTTCGGAGATAAACCGGTCGGGCATCTTGCTGTCGACGATCTGACCCGGCATGGCGGCAGGTAGCAGCGCCACCAGCAGCCAGATGCCGAGGGCCGGCATTGCCCATAACGTCAATGGCCGCAGGATTTGCAGGGAATTGGCGATGATCCAGCCCAGCAGCACGATGAACGCCAGGGACAGGCTGAACATCTCGGTATTTTCGAATATTTCTTTGCTCAGTTGCAGGTACAGCAAGGCCGTCAGGGCCGTCGTGGCAATGACGACGTTGAGCCATCCGTTGAGGCGAATCGTCCGTCCCCGTGCCTGTTGCAGCAGGCGGGTCAGGGCATCCCCCATCAGCAGCGCCAGCGGCAACAGGCACGGCATGATGTAAGTCGGCAATTTGCCGCTGCTCATGCTGAAAATCACCAATGGCAACAACAACCAGAGCAGGAGAAAACCGCTGACGGGCTGACGCTTGTTGTTCCAGGCCTGGATGAAGGTTGTTGGTAACAACACAGCCCAGGGCAGGACAGAAACGACCAGCATCGGCAGATAGAACCACCACGGACGGGCGTGTTGCGCGTTGTCGGCGGCGAAGCGGCGTACGTGCTCGTTCCAGAAGAAGAAATTCCAGAAATCCGGTTCTTGATGGTGAATGGCCAGTGCCCAGGGCAGGCAGACAGCCGCGGCGACCACAACAGCCAGTGGCCCGTAACGCAACAGTTCGCCAATACGGCGCTGCCAGAGCATGTAGGGCAGGGCGATCACTGCCGGCAGCAGCCAGGCCAGGAAGCCCTTGGTCATGAAGCCCATGCCGCAGGCGATGCCCAGGACCACCCAGGCAACCAGGCGGGCACGCGTGGTGCGGCTGTCGATGGCAAACCACAGGGAGACCAGGCTCAGGTTGACCCACAGGGTGAACTGCGGATCGAGGTTGGCGTATCCGGCCTGACCGGCAATCAGCCCGAAGCTCATGTAAAGCAGCGCGCAAGCAAAGCTTTTGCGCGGATCGCCCCAGAACCGCCGGGCAATCAGCCAGGTCAGCCACACGCTCAACCCGGTGCTCAGCGCCGACGCGATGCGCACCCCGAACAAGTTGTCGCCAAACACCGCCTGACCGATGGCAATCATCCAGTACCCGGCAATCGGCTTCTCGAAATAACGAAGGCCCATGAAGTGCGGGGAGATCCAGTTCCCGCTCTGCAGCATTTCCTGGCTGATCTGGGCATAACGGGTTTCGTCGGGAATCCACAGGCCGTGGCTCATCAGCGGCAGCAAGTAGAACGCTATGAACGCCAGAACCAGGGCGAACAGCATCCACCGCTCATTGGCAGGTGTCGTTGGTGCGAGCAGGCGGGAAGAATGGCCAATAAAATCCGGCAGTGGCTGATTTGACGTCATGTCTGGACCTTGGCGCTGAAAAGGCTGATTGAAGAAAGAGATGAAAGTTGCAAGAGGGAAAAGCGGGATGATATTGAACAGCGAGAAGTTAAGTCATGTTTCTCGCCGTTTGTTCAGCTGTTATTCAGTCAACTTTGAAGTAACTTGTTGCCAGAGTTTTCGCCGAGTGATGACTCAGTCTTTTTCTTGTTGCAGAGTATTCCAGTCTTCGGCATTCACAATGCCGAGTACTTGCAATTGCCCATTGCCATCGATGTGGACAAACAACGAGCTGCCGTACTCGGCGTCCTTCGCCGCGTGTTTGAGGCCGGTCTGCTGTTCAAAGTCCGCGATGCAACCGCTGTGGGTCACCAGCACCAGGTTGCGATGGGCCACCTTGTGCGCCACGACATCGTTGCGCAGGGGCGTGCCGCAGGTGACCAGCCATTCCTGGGTCCGAGGGTCGCTGTTGAACATGGAATGCGCGGTCTGCGCGGTGCGTGTAACGGGGCTGGTCAGGATGTCGGTCTGCGACAGCCCCAGGTGTGCCAGACCTCGCCCGACAACGGCGGCCGCTTCACTGCCGACACGGGTGATGCCATCAGCCGGGCCCAGGCAAGGGTTGCTGGAACGGTCGCACCGCTCGGCATGGCGAATCAGCACCGCGATCTCGCCGGCATTCCATTGTTGCAGTAGTTCGGCCCGGGCTTGCGCGTCCTCCTGGGCCAGGTTGGTCGGGGATTTCGGCCACAGCACAAAGCCGGTGACCAGCACGGCGATGGTCAGTGCGCTAATGGCCACGACCGATTTGGACAGGCGCGAAGACGGTTTACGCAAGACGGAGTCGACCAAGTTTGTCCACCATTGAAGCGCCAGGGAAAGTGCTGTTGAACAAAACCTTAAACAGCACATAAAAATTCCACCGAAACTAAGTTCAGCGAATTAACCGGAGCCCAAGTTAAATCTGCGCAGGTGTCGGAACGGTGAACGGAATGTGAAAAAATTGCACAGGGGGTTGTGGCGGGTAATTAGTTAACTACTGGGAATTGTTATCTTTTGCTCTTGCGTAGGATGGCAGCGCTAAAATTAGGTTCTTCACGCAATCCCGGGAAACACCAATAACGCAATACCTGTAGGAGCCAGCCTGCTGGCGATGGACTCAAGTGCGCTGCGTTCATCCAGCCCGCACGCGTTATCGTTGACGCCCATTGCTGGCAAGCCAGCTCCCACAAAGGACCATGCCCACGCCGAAACTGTAGGAGCCAGCCTGCTGGCGATGGACTCAAGCGCGCCGCGTTTATCCAGGTCACACGCATTATCGTGAACGACCATCGCTGGCAAGCCAGCTCCCACAGGAGCCTGCTTGCCGGCGATGGATCGCCTTCAGGACGAAGGACAACTCGCCTGGAGTCGGGTGGCCGCCTGGCTGATCAGCGCGGCCAGGCGTTTGATGTTGTTTTGCTGGGCAAGTACCAACTCATCGACACTTGCGCCTGACGGCGTTTGCAAGGTGCTGCGGCAAATCACCTGGGCCTTGTTGTCCGGCTCGGCACTGCGCAGACGCCATATCACGTCCATCAGCGCATATTGACCGGGGACAGAGTCAAAACGCTGCACATCGACCCGTACCGAATACTTGCCCTTTACGGGACTGTTGCTCAGTTGATCGGCCAGCGCACTGCGCAATTCCTCCACGAGGGTTGCACCCCACCAATGGCTTTCGAGGATCGCCAGGGTACTGTTGCCCTCGCGAATGACGATCTGCGCCCGATCGACCTGGGGCGGCAAGCTTATCGTCTCGATCTGAATCACCCCGACGGTGGTCGTCGAATGATTGCCCACCTGGGTCGGCGTCAGGGTATGGAACTGAATCGGGTCACTGCGGCAAGCGGCGAGCAGCAACAACGCGGTGAACACTGTGAATTTCAGCGGAAAAACCATGGGTGTTGCTCCTGTGCTCAATTGCGCGGTGGCCCTTGCAGATCCATGGGCGGGGCATTTTTCGGGCGGCCGCGAAGCAGCGACTCCGGATGCCGTCCCAGGTAATCCGATAGATCACGCAAGGATCTCGACGTGCGTCCCAGTTCATCCAGGGTCTGATTCAGTTTTTCCCGTTGCGGCGAGTCGTCGGCCAAGGTCGAACCGGCGGATTGCAAGGTCGTATTGGCGGTTTCCATCGTCTTGCTGAAGTCCGACAGAGTGCTTTGCACGCCAGGCAGGATCTTGCCGTTGAATTGCGCCATGCCCTTGCGCAGTTCGACGAGATTGCCATCGAGATTGCCGGCGATTCGCTCGATCGGCAGTTTGTTGATCTTGTCGACCATGGCTTCGAGTTTTTCCTGCAATTGCTCGAGGCTGCCCGGAATGGTTGGAATCATGACCGGACGCGCCGTTGCATCGAAGGCGACCTTTTCTGCCTTGGGGTAGAAGTCCAGGGCGATGTACAACTGGCCGGTCAGGAAGTTGCCGGTGCGCGCCTGGGCACGCAGGCCATTATCGATAAAGGTGCCGATCAGCCGTACGCCACCCGCTTCGTCATTGGGGTCATGATTGAGCGCCTTGAGCATCTTGTCGTGGGCCTTGCCCAGGCGTTGCGGGTAAATCACGATGCCGACATTGACCGGAAAGGAGCGAAGCTTCTCGTCGTAATCCAGATTGACCGACACCACCTTGCCGATTTCCACACCGAGGAATTCCACCGGCGCATCGACCTTGAGTCCGCGCATTGCCTGGTCGAAACGCATGGCCAGGTACTGTGGCTTGCCGTTTGGCGGGGCGAGGGCGGTTTGCTGGTCGTCGAACAGTTCGTAGGCGTATTCCGCAGCGGCCGGTTTATCGCCAGGGCTGTAGTCGGGTGCGCGGAAGGCAATGCCGCCCACCAGCAGGGAGGACAACGATTCGGTCTTGACCGCAAAGCCGTTGGCGCCGACGTTCACGTCAATGCCGCTGGCGTTCCAGAAACGCGTGTTTTCGGTAACGTACTTGTCGTTGGGGGCGTGGATGAACAGCTCGATGTTCACGCCTTTGCCATCCGGGTCTAGCGCGTAGGCCACCACCTGACCCACCGGGATCTTGCGGTAGTAGACCGGGGAGCCGATATCCAGCGAGCCCAGGTCCTGGGTGAACAGGGTGAAACGCTTGCCCGGCTCGCCATAGGTGATGGGCGGCGGGTTTTCCAGCCCCGTGAAGTGTTTTGCCCGTCCGTTGGCCTGGCCGATATCGGCACCGATGTAATCGCCCGACAGCAGGGTATCGATACCGGACACGCCACCCGCGCCAATGCGCGGGCGCACGACCCAGAACTGCGAATCCTCGCGGGTAAAGCTTTCGGCCTGCTTGGCCAGCTTGATGGTGGCGTTGACACTCTTCTGGTCGTCGCTCAGTTCCACATCCGAGACTTGGCCAATCACCACATTACGGTACTTGACCTCGGTTTTATTCGCCGTCAGGCCGCTCCCTGTCTTGAACGTGACAACGATGGTCGGGCCTTGCTGCAGAATGCTGTGAACCACCAGCGAAATACCCACCAGCACCGCGACGATCGGTACGATCCAGACCAGCGAAACGCTGAAACGGCGGGTCTTGATCGGTGCCTGCCCAGGGGCTTGCGGCCCGTCAGTGGCTTGCGACTTCATCCGTGACCTCCTCATTGTGTGGGTTTTCCCGCTCTTTATCCCAGATCATGCGTGGATCGAAACTCATTGCCGAGAGCATGGTGAACACCACAACCAGACCAAAAAACAGAATGCCCGGGCGCGGCTCGATGTCGGCCAGGGCCTGGAATTTCACCAGCGAGGCCACCAGGGCGACCACGATCACATCGAGCATCGACCAGTAGCCGATGACCTCGACGAAGCGGTACAGCGTCGAACGCTCTTTACGTGCCCACTCGCTGTCGCGCTGCACGGTGATCAGCAGCAAGGTGATGGCGACGAACTTGATGCCCGGCACCGCGATACTGGCAATGAAAATGATCAGGGCGATGTCCCAGGCCCCGGCCTCCCAGAACTCCAGCACGCCGCTCATGATCGTGCTGTCGGCGCCGTGGCCGACCATTTCGGTGTTCATCACCGGCAACAGGTTGGCCGGGATGTAAAACACCAGGGCCGCGATCATGTAGGCCCAGGTGCGGGTCAGCGAATTGGTTTTGCGCCGGTGCAGCGGCGCGCCGCAACGCTCGCATTCGTGAGGTTCGCCAGTCATGTCGCAAGCCAGGCCGCAGGTGTGACACAGGCACAGGTTGAGCTCGTCGGCGTACGGAGGCGTGCTCATACAATGTCCCACAGTTCGCGGATGTCGCGCCCGGCGATGCGGATCATCATCAGGCTCAACACGGCCAGGGCAAACAACCCGATACCGGGCAGCACATCAAGCAGCCCGGCGAGTTTGATCACGGCGACCATGGCGCCCAGCAGGCAGACTTCGAGCATGCTCCAGGGCCTCAGGGTTTCCAGCCAGCGCATGCAGAGCTTGAAGCCCGGTGAGCGTTGTCCGGCCAGTGCGAAGCCCAGCACCCAGATCAGCAACAACAACTGGAAGATCGGCGCGATGATCATGGCGATCGCCGCCACCATGGCGATGAAGGTGATAGGCCCCAGGCTCAGGGCCAGTACCGAGTCCCAGAGGGTGGCGCTGTGCTTCGAGCCTTTGAGGCTGATGCTCATCACGGGATAGAAATTGGCGAAAATCCACAGCATGAGCGCGGTGAAGGTCAACGCAAGACGCTGTTCCACCGTGAGGCCGTTATAGCGCTGAAGTACGCCGCCGCAGCGCGTACACAAGGTTTTCTGGTGTTTGGCGAGCGTCACTTTTTGGTAAACGCTGTCGCAGTGCTCGCAGATGATCAGCTGATCGGTAGTTGCCATGGGTCAAGCTCAACAAGAGGCAGGAAATTCAGAGCACCCCCTCAATATAGAAGTGCCTCGCGATTGAGCAAATCGAAAGTCGAAACAAGGGGATATAAAAGAAGTGGTTGCACTTGCAGGAAGGCATTTTGTGGCGAGGGGGCTTGCCCCCGTTGGGTCGCGAAGCGACCCCTTGCAGTTTTTCAGGAACCTGCAATTGACGAGACGGCGGGTGCTGCGCACCCGAACGGGGCGATGCGGCGATCCGACAAGCCCCCTCGCCACAGGGTTTTGTGTACCCGAACTAGCCCAGCATTTCCCGCATCCGATACCAGAACATGCCAAGGGCCAGCAGCGGCGAGCGCAGGGCGCGTCCGCCGGGGAAGGTCATGTGCGGCACGGCGCTGAACACGTCGAAGCCTTTGCTGTGTCCGGCATGGATCGCTTCGCCCAACAACTTCGCGCACCAGTGGGTGACGTTCAGGCCATGGCCGGAGTAGCCCTGGGCGTAGAACACGTTCGGGTGCTGGCTCAGGCGCCCGACCTGCGGGAAGCGGTTGGCCGAGATGCCGATCATGCCGCCCCACTGATAGTCGATGCGCGTTTTGGCCAGTTGCGGGAACACCTTGAGCATCTGCGGGCGCATGTAGGCCGCGATGTCCGCCGGGTCGCGCCCGGAGTAATGACAGGCACCGCCGAACAACAGACGCCGGTCAGCCGAGAGCCGGTAGTAATCCAGGCCGACTTTCTGGTCGCACAGCGCGACGTTGTGCGGGATCAGTTGCCTGGCGGCATCTTCCGACAAGGGTTCGGTGGCGATGATGTAGCTGCCCGCCGGGAGCACCTTGCCGCTGAGCTTCGGTTCCAGCTCTTCCAGGTGGGCATTGCACGCCAGCACCAGCGTGGCCGCACGCACGGTGCCACCGGCACAGCGCACCTGCACCGTGCTGCCGTGGATCAACTCCAGCACGGGGCTTTGCTCGAAGATCTGCACGCCAAGGGACTCGGCGACTTGCGCTTCGCCCAGTGCCAGGTTCAGCGGATGCAGGTGGCCCGAGCCCATGTCGACCAGGCCGCCCGCGTAAACGCCGGAGTCCACCACGTGCTCGCGGATCTGGCCAGGTTCGATCAGGCGCGTTTCATGGGCGTAACCGGACTCGAGCAATTGGGCGTGTTCGGCCTTCAGCCCGGCAAAGTGCGCCGGGGTGTTGGCCAGTTCACAGAAGCCCCAGCGCAGGTCGCAATCAATGCCGTGTTCGCGGATGCGATGGGCCACGACTTGCACGGATTCGACCCCGGCCTGTTCCAGGTACTGCACGCCTTCGGTGCCGACATGTCTGGCAAAGCCGCTGACGTCATGGCCGATGCCGCGTATCAACTGGCCGCCATTGCGCCCGCTGGCGCCCCAGCCAATTCGCCGGGCCTCCAGCAGGACCACCGAGAGCCCGCGCTGGGCCAGTTCGATGGCGGTGTTGATGCCGGTGAAACCCGCACCGACCACGCAGACATCGGCCACCAGGTCCGAGGCCAGCGCGGGACGCTGCCTCATGCCCTTGGCGGACGCTGCGTAATAGGAGTGGGTGTGTTCCTGGGTGTACTGATTCATTTGTTGGACTTCACTTTGCTCCACGAGCGGGTCATCAGGCGCATGATCGACTGTGGCGGCGTGGTGGAGATGTAGAGTTTGTCGAGGACCTCCTGGGGCGGATACACCTCGGGGTTGTTGACCAGCTCGGGGTCCATGTATTGCTTGGCGGCCGGGTTCGGGTTGGCGTAGCCGACCGACGCGCTGACCTTGGCAATCACTTGCGGGTCCAGCAGGTAGTTGATGAAGGCGTGGGCTTCTTTCGGATTGCTGGCGTCGGCGGGGATGGCCAGCAGGTCGAACCACAGGTTGGCGCCTTCCTTGGGAATGGCGTAGGCGATGTTCACGCCGTTGTTGGCTTCCTTGGCGCGGTTGGCGGCCTGGAACACGTCGCCCGAGTAACCGAACGCCACGCAGATGTCACCGTTGGCCAGGTCCGAGACGTATTTGGAGGAGTGGAAGTAGGTGATGTAGGGACGGATCTGCAGCAGCTTGGCTTCGGCCTTCTTGTAGTCCTCAGGGTTTTCGCTGCGCGGGTCCATGCCCATGTAGTTGAGGATTGCCGGGAACACCTCATCCGCCGAGTCCATCATCGACACGCCGCAGGCGCTGAGCTTCTTGATGTTTTCCGGTTCGAACAGCACGGCCCAGGAGTCGATCTTGTCGATGCCCAGCACCGCCTTGACCTTGTCGACGTTGTAGCCGATGCCGTTGGTGCCCCACAGGTAGGGCACCGAGTGGGCGTTGCCCGGATCGTTTTTCTCCAGCAGCGCCAACAGTTTCGGGTCCAGGTTCTTGAAGTTCGGCAACTGCTCGCGATCGAGCTTGAGGAACGCGCCGGCCTTTACCTGGCGGGCGAGGAAGTGGTTCGACGGCACGACCACGTCATACCCGGTGCGACCGGCAAGCAGCTTGCCTTCCAGGGTTTCGTTGGAATCGAAAACGTCGTAGATCACCTTGATCCCGGTCTTGGCCTGGAAGTCGGCGAGGGTGGTTTCGCCGATGTAGTCGGTCCAGTTGTAGACACTGACCTGGGGTTGAGCCTGGGCAATGGTGCTGAACATCGCTGCAAGTGCGACCGGGACCATGGATTTCAATAGACGCATATCGATACCTTCTTGGAATTATTGGATTCTTCAGGTGATTCTTTAGTGGTCTGTCGGCCCTCATCGCGAGCAAGCTCGCTCCCACAGGGGAACGCATTTCAAATGTGGGAGCGAGCTTGCTCGCGATGGGGTCATTACGGACGGTGAAGATCTCAGACGCTGAGCATCAGGAACTCACGCTCCCACGAACTGATCACGCGCTTGAAGTTCTCGTGCTCGGCGCGTTTGACCGCGACGTAGCCCCGTACGAACTTGCTGCCCAGGTAGCGGCTGATGGTGTCGCACTCTTCCATCTGGGTCAGGGCGTCTTCGATGGTGATTGGCAGGCGCAGGTTGCGACGCTCATAGGCGCGGCCCTGTACCGCGGCGCTTGGCTCGATGCGCTCGACCATGCCCAGGTAACCGCACAGCAGGCTGGCGGCGATGGCCAGGTACGGGTTGGCGTCCGCGCCCGGCAGGCGGTTTTCCACGCGCATGGCGTCCGGGCTGGACGTCGGTACGCGCAGGCCGACGGTGCGGTTTTCTTCGCCCCATTCGACGTTCACCGGTGCCGAGGTGTCCGGCAGGAAGCGGCGGAACGAGTTGACGTTCGGTGCGAACATCGGCAGCACTTTCGGGATGTACTTCTGCAAGCCCCCGATGTGATGCAGGAACAGCTCGCTCATGTTGCCATCGGCATCGGCGAAGATCGGCTGGCCGGTGGCAATGTCCACCACGCTCTGGTGAATGTGCATGGCGCTGCCAGGCTCGTCGCCGACCGGCTTGGCCATGAAGGTTGCCGCTACGTTGTGCTTGAGCGCCGCTTCACGCATGGTGCGCTTGAACACGGTGATCTGGTCGGCCAGGTCCAGTGCGTTGCCATGACGGAAGTTGATTTCCATCTGCGCCGGGCCGTCTTCGTGGATCAACGTGTCGAGGTCCAGGCCTTGCAGTTCGCACCAGTCGTAGACGTCTTCGAACAGCGGATCGAATTCGTTGGCCGCGTCGATGGAGAACGACTGGCGACCGCTTTCGGCACGGCCCGAACGGCCCATCGGCGCCTTGAGCGGCAAGTCCGGGTCTTCGCAGCGCTGGGTCAGGTAGAACTCCATTTCCGGCGCGACAATCGGCCGCCAGCCTTTGTCGGTGTACAGTTGCAGGACTTTCTTCAGCACGTTGCGCGGCGACAGTTCGATCGGGTTGCCGAACTTGTCGAAGGTGTCGTGGATCACGATGGCGGTCGGCTCGATGGCCCACGGCACCACGTAGACGGCGTCGGCGTCCGGCTTGCAGACCATGTCGATGTCGGCCGGGTCGAGCAGGTCGTAGTAGATGTCGTCGTCGACAAAGTCCCCGGTTACCGTTTGCAGAAGGACACTTTCCGGCAGGCGCATGCCTCGCTCATGCAGGAACTTGTTGGTCGGTGCAATTTTGCCGCGTGCAATGCCGGTCAGGTCGCTGACAACGCACTCGACTTCGGTAATCTTGTGATCTTTCAGCCAAGTGAACAGCTGATCGAAAGGGACATTCATAAAGACCTCGTTATTGGTTTTATTAACGCCAGGAGAGGCCGGTTTCATCCGCCGGACACTTCCCCTGTAGCGCGTTGAGGTCTATCTTGGGCGAGCCTTGCGGTTCCATCTATCCACTTTAAGCAGCACAAAGCGCACCAAAAGAGTGCGTAAGGTCACCCATGACAGGTTCCAATTCCCTCCAGGTCCAAGCCTTCAACACCGCCGATGTCGCCGAGCAAATCCGCGCCACACCGGGTTGGATTCAGCATTACCAGCAGATGTCGCCGGGGCATTTCGCGGGGTTGGTGCGCTATCTGGATCTGCAGGGCGTGGAGATTTACGAAGAGTCGATGAACACCCGGGTCGAGCAGAATTTCAGTGCGCCCCAGGGCTCGTTGTCGTTCTGTTTCGATCGCGGCGACAACGCGCTGTACGTGTTGAATGGCGAAAGTCGCAACATCTGGATCACCCCGGAGAACTACCAGGAAATCGCCGTGGTGTTCGGGCCGGAGTTCGTAAAACGCCACAGCCTCGAAATCGCCCGGCTCGAAGGGCTGTTCATGGCGCCGCTCAACTCGCAGCAGAACGCGCTGTTCTGCCGCTGGCTCAGCGGGACCCTGACGCGGCTGTCGCAGACCTTCGATCCACCGAGCCGCGAAGCGCTGACCCAGCAATTGCTGGACGACTGTCTGTTCATTCTCGACAACGCCTGTGTCGGTCTCGACCAGGGCGCCTTGCAGCGCCGTGCCGGAGAGCGGGCGATCATGAAGCGGGTAGGGGAATGGGCGGCGGATACCCCGGAGGAACACCTCAACCTGCTGGAACTGTCCCAGGTGGCCGGGGTTTCACTGCGCCAGTTGCAGCATGCGTTCAAGACCTACACCGGCATGGCGCCGACCCAATGGCTGCGCCTGCGCCGCCTCAACAGTGCCCGCCGCGAATTGCTGAGCCGCACGCCGACGCAAACCACCGTGGCCGAAGTGGCGATGCACTGGTCGTTCTGGCACCTGGGGCGGTTTTCCAGCAGCTATCGCGCGCTGTTCAAGGAACTGCCGAGCGACACCCTCAAGCGTGCGAGTGTCGCGCAGCCCATCGGGCGCGGCCGGCGTTAAAACGTCGGCGGTGTAATCACCCAGATCACCACCGCGTCCATATCGCCGGGGTTGCCGTAGCGGTGCGGTTCCTGGCTGGAAAAGCTGAAGCTGTCGCCTTCGTTGAGCTGGAAATGGCGCTCGCCAACCCACAGCTCGAAACTGCCGGACAGCAGAAAGCCGGCTTCTTCGCCGTCGTGGCTGTAGCTTTGCTGGCTGTAGGTGCCGGGCGGGAACCGTGAGTGGAGCATTTCCAGTTGGCGGTTGGCTTGGGGCGTCAGCAACTGGTCGACGATGCCGTCTTCGTAATGCACGTTCAGGCGGCTGTTCTTGCGCACCACGACGCCATCGTCTTCGGGGGCGGTGACCGCTTCACTGGCGAAGAACCACTGGATGGTGACACCGAGGCTGCGGGCAATGTTGAACAGCGCCGGAATCGAGGGGTAGGCGAGGTTGCGCTCCAGCTGGCTGATGTAGCCGGCCGTGAGTTCGCTCTGTTGCGCCAGTTCCGCCAGGGTCATGCCCCGGCGTTTGCGCAGGCCGCGAATGCGCGTGCCGAGGAAGTGCGGTTCGGCGCTGCCGGTTTCGGACGGTTTCCTGCTGTTATTGCTCATGCTCAGTTCCAAACCCGGGTCTACGCTACGCCCCTGTAGGAGCTGCCGAAGGCTGCGATCTTTTGATTTTGCTTTTCAAAAACAAGATCAAAAGATCGCAGCCTTCGGCAGCTCCTACACAGAGCGATCATGTGTATGTAAAGCCCCGGAGTATAAACAGCCTTAAAGCTCCCACGCGACTTTCAGCCCTTCATAAATCGCTTCTTCGGCGGTGCGCGGCGCCAGGCAGTCGCCGATGCGGCGAAACTCCACCAGCCCTTGCAGCTCGGCACCCAAGGTATCCACCGGTTGATGACCCTGGCACAGCACCAGCGTATCGATGTTCTCCATCAGCATCGGCTCGCCGCTGGCGGTGTGTTGCAGGTAGACCGTGTTGTCATCGCAGCCATACAACCGCGCGTACGGCGTGATCGGCACGCCCAGTTTATGCAGCTCGCCAGCCAGTTGATCGCGCACGTACAGCGGCAGGTTCTCCCCGCAATGGGTGCCGTTGACCGCCAGTTGCACCTGATGCCCGGCACGCACCAGGCGTTCGGCGATGCCGGGACCGATCCAGTCGCAGCGCCAGTCGATCACCACCACCGAGCGGCCGATCTGTACCTCGTCGCGCAACACCTGCCAGGCATCCACCACCTGCAATTCACCGCCACGCTCGAAGGTTGGCCAGTAAGGCTCGGCACCGGTAGCGACGATCACCATGTCCGGTTTTTCCTGCTCCACCAGTGCCCGGTCGACCCGCGTGTTGCGCACCACGCGCACGCCGGCCAGCTGCATTTCCCGCTGCAGGTTGGTGCTGGCGCCGCCAAACTCACTGCGCCGTGGCAGCAACTGCGCGAGCAACACCTGGCCGCCCAGTTGTGAACCGGCTTCGTAAAGGGTCACGTCATGTCCGCGCTGAGCGGCGACAGCGGCTGCTTTCATCCCGGCCGGACCGCCGCCGGCGATCATGATGCGTTTGCGATTTATCGCTTGTCGGCGTTCAGCAAAAATCAGCTCGCGCCCGGTTTCCGGGTGCTGGATGCAGGAAATCGGCAAGCCCTTGTGGAAGTGCCCGATGCACGCCTGATTGCAGGCAATGCACGCGCGCACGTCCTCGACGCGGCCGGTGTCGGTCTTGTTGGGCATCTGCGGATCGCAGATCAGCGCCCGGGTCATGCCACAGACGTCGGCCTGGCCGCGAGCCAGAATCAGCTCGGCTTCCTGGGGCTGGTTGATGCGCCCGGTGACGAACAGCGGAATGTTCAAACCGGCCTTGAACGTCCCGGCTTCCTTGGCCAGGTACGCCGCTTCGATCGCCATGGGCGGCACGATATGCACCGCGCCGCCCAGGGAGGCCGAAGTCCCGGCGACGATGTGCACGTAATCAAGCTGCGCTTGCAGTGACTGTACGGCGGCCAGGGATTCGTCTTCGGTCAGGCCTTCGGGGTCGCGTTCGTCGGCGGAAATGCGCAGGCCGATGATGAACTGTTCATCGGTCGCCGCACGCACGGCTTGGATGACTTCGCGCAGGAAACGCAAGCGCTGGTCCAACTCGCCGTTGTAGCCATCGGTGCGCCGGTTGACCCGCGGATTGATGAATTGCGCCGGCAGGTAACCATGGCTGGCAACCACTTCGACGCCATCGATTCCGGCCTGATGCAGGCGGCGGGCGGCAGCGGCATAACCGGCGACGATCTCGTCGATCATGGCCTGATCGAGGGCTCGGGGCATCACCCGGAAACGTTCATTGGGCACCGACGAGGCCGAATAGGCCACCGCCAGCAGGCCATCGCTGGACTCCATGATCTCCCGCCCCGGATGGAACACCTGGGACAACACCAGGGTGCCGTGGGCGTGGCAGGTTTGCGCCAGTCTGCGATAGCCCTCGATGCACGCATCGTCGGTGGCCATCAGCACATGGGAGGTGTAGCGCGCACTGTCGTGCACACCGGCCACTTGCAGCACGATCAGCCCGGCGCCGCCTTCGGCACGTGCCCGGTGGTAGGCGATCAATGGCTCGTTGACCAGATTGTCGGTGGGCATCGAGGTGTCGTGACCGCTGGACATGATGCGGTTTTTCAGGCGCTTGCCACGGATTTCCAGGGGTTCGAACAGGTGCGCGAAGGCAGGTGTCGAGGTCGGCATGGTGCGGGTACTCCAGGCAGGCTGACCTGTGTAGGAGCGAGCTTGCTCGCGATGGACTTGAGAACGCCGCGGGGTGTCAGGTACCCAGCGTTATCATTGACGTCCATCGCGAGCAGGCTCGCTCCTACAGAGGTAACAGGTTTTGAGTGTTGTTATTATTGGCCTATAGAAATTTACCTTCAGTAAAAAATCAACTTGTTTTTTTACTATGGCGTGGAGTAATTTCATTTCGAGCCCGCTCCCGGGCCGTACCTCACAACAATAAAAAGGGCTGCACCGGCCTCTGTCCGGGCGGCACCTGCACGAGGAACCATTGATGAAATCGCACACGCTCAAGCACGGTTTTTATCCCTTGGTGTTGTCCGTGGCCATGGGCCTGGGCAGCGCTCAGGCAGCATCGGACATGGTGGTGGTCGGATACGGCGGAGCCGGACAAAAAGCCCAGGACGTGGCGTTCTTTCAACCCTTCGCCGCCGTGGATCAAAGCAAGGTGATCCAGAGCGAATACAACGGCGAGATGGCCAAGATCAAAGTGATGGTCGACACCGGCAACGTCGACTGGGACGTGGTGCAGATCGAAGGCCCGGACCTGATGCGCGGCTGCGAGGAGGGCATGTACGAGCGCCTGGACTGGACCCGCCTGGGCCACGCCGACCAGTTGATCCCCGAGGCGGCACAGGAGTGCGGTTCCGCCGCACTGGTGTGGAGCGTGGCGATTGCCTACGACACCGACAAACTGGCCCAGGCCCCGACCTCCTGGGCAGACTTCTGGGACGTGAAGAAAACCCCCGGCAAGCGCGGACTGCGTAAACGCGCGGTGTACAACCTGGAGTTCGCCTTGCTCGCGGACGGCGTGAAAACCGAAGACGTCTACACAGTACTCGGCACCCCGCAAGGCGTGGACCGGGCATTCGCCAAACTCACTGAACTCAAGCCCTACATCCAGTGGTGGGAAGCCGGGGCGCAACCGCCGCAGTGGCTGACCGCCGGCGACGTGGTGATGACCTCGACCTACAGCGGACGCATCGCCGACGCCGCGCAGAAAGGCAGTCACCTCGGCCTGGTCTGGCCCGGCAGCCTGTACGGGATGGACTACTGGGCGATCATCAAAGGTTCCAGGCACGTGGACCAGGCCAAGCGCTTCATCGCCTTCGCCAATCAGCCGGACGCCCAAGTCAACTACGTGCAGCAAATCCCATACGGCCCGACCAACATCCAGGCTGCCGCACGGCTGGACGACAAGCTGGCGCAATGGGTGCCCACCGCGCCGCAGAACCTCAAGGGCGCGTTGTCGATGAATGTCGGCTTCTGGGTCGATCATGGCGAAGAGCTGGAAGAGCGCTTCAACGCCTGGGCCAGTAAATAAACACGGATGGCTGGACGTGTCCGAGCGTCCAGCCTTACTGTCTGCCCAGCCGATTACCCTGGAGAACCCCGACCATGAACAAAATCGCCAGCCACCTGGCCCCTGAACGCCGCGCCACCGAGCAGCGCCTGCGTGAGGAACTGGCGGCCTGCTACCGCCTGATTGCGCACTTTCGCATGACCGATTTGATCTTCACCCACATCTCGGTGCGCATTCCGGGGCCGGAGCATCACTTTCTGATCAACCCGTATGGGCTGATGTTCGACGAAATCACCGCGTCCAACCTGGTGAAAATCGACCTCAACGGCCGTGCCGTAGAGACCTCGCCGTACCCGGTCAACCCGGCCGGTTTCGTGATTCACAGCGCCATCCACGGTGCTCGTGAGGATGCGCAATGCGTGCTGCACACCCACACCAAATCCGGTTGCGCGGTGGCGGCGTTGAAGTGCGGGTTGTTGCCGGTGAACCAGATTTCCATGGAGTTCTATGGCCGTGTTGCCTACCACGATTATGAAGGCGTGGCGCTGGACCTGAGTGAGCAGCAACGGCTGGTGGCGGACCTGGGTGATAAATCGGTCCTGATGCTGCGCAACCATGGTTTGTTGACCGTGGGTGAAACGGTGAGCCAGGCGTTCCTGCGCATGTACTACCTGGAAAAAGCCTGTGAAATCCAGTTGGCCGCGCAAGCTGCCGGTGAAGTTGTTCTGCCGTCGCATGAGGTCTGCGCGCATACCGAGCGGCAGTTCAATGATCCGGGGCGGCCGTTGGAGGAAGGGGAGTTGAACGATCCGGATGCCATGCAACTGGCCTGGGCGGCGTTGTTGCGGATGCTGGATCGGGTGGCTCCGGGGTATCGCGACTAGCACTGCCCTTGTGTTGAACGGGCCGGCCTCATCGCTGGCAAGCCAGCTCCCACAGGGTTAGTGGGTGTACACAAAATCTGTGAGCACCCGAAAACATTGTGGGAGCTGGCTTGCCAGCGATGGCGGCACCGCGGTCCATCTTGCTTGCTCTTGACTGGAGGCAAGGCCCACTCTTGCTGTACAGTCGTTCAGCCCGCCGCCAACCCGCGCGGGCCCAAACGATTGAACCAAGGAGCGTGTCGCCCATGAACCAGGAAGCCCGTTTTTCCCGCATGGAACCGGAGTTGCGCAAAGCCAACCTGATCGAGGCGACGCTGGTGTGCCTCAAGCGTCACGGCTTCCAGGGCGCGTCGATCCGCAAGATATCCGCCGAGGCCGGGGTCTCGGTGGGGCTGATCAGCCATCACTATTCCGGCAAGGATGAACTGGTGGCCGAGGCCTACATGGCAATCACCGGGCGGGTCATGACCCTGTTGCGCGACGCCATGGAACAGGCCGCACCGAATGCCCGGGAGCGTTTGTCGGCGTTTTTCCGCGGTTCGTTTTCCGCCGAACTGCTCGATCCGCAACTGATCGATGCCTGGCTGGCGTTCTGGGGCGCGGTGAAAACCGCCGAGGCGATCAACAAGGCCCACGATCATTCCTATGGCGAGTATCGCGCCATCCTGCGCAAGGTGCTGGCGGAACTGGCCCAGGAAGAGGGCTGGGAAAACTTCGACGCCGACCTCGCCGCCATCAGCCTCAGCGCCTTGCTTGACGGCCTGTGGCTGGAGTCCGGGTTGAACCCCGGGACCTTTACCCCGGAACAGGGCATCCAGATCTGCGAGGCCTGGGTCGATGGTTTGCAGGCCGGGGGACGCCAGCGCTTTTGCGTGCAGACGAGCGACTGTTGATCAGTTGTTCAACACTGGATACTCTCTGGCGCCGATGCGGGAAAACACTCTAATAAGAAACTGGCCTTCGGGCCTGAGCCGGACACCAAGCGATGACTCCTCGGGTACTGATCGTCGATGACGATCCGCTGATTCGCGATCTGCTGCACGCCTACCTGTCCCAGGAAGGCTACGACGTCCATTGCGCCGCCACGGCGGAACTGGCGGAAACCTTCCTGGCCAGCCAGACCGTCGACCTGGTGATGCTCGACATCCGCCTGCCGGGCAAGGACGGCCTGACCCTGACCCGCGAGCTGCGGGTGCGTTCGGAGGTCGGGATCATCCTGATCACCGGGCGCAACGATGAAATCGACCGCATCGTCGGCCTCGAATGCGGCGCCGACGACTATGTGATCAAACCCCTCAACCCAAGGGAACTGGTGTCCCGGGCGAAAAACCTGATTCGCCGGGTACGTCATGCGCAAACGCCACAGCCGGCCGTTGCACTGCCCAAACCGGTCAAGCAGTTCGCCGATTGGGCGCTGGACACCGACCGCCGTCGCCTGATCGATCCATCGGGCAACGAAACCCTGCTGACCCACGGCGAATACCAGTTGCTCAGCGTGTTCCTGCGCAACAGCGGCCACACCCTCAGCCGCGATCAATTGATGGACCAGATCCGCAACCGCGAATGGGTGCCCAACGACCGCTCCATCGACGTGCTGGTCGGACGCCTGCGTCGCAAGTTGCACGACGATCCGGCCGAACCGCAGTTGATCATCACCATTCACGGCGCCGGTTACCTGTTCACCGCCGGCGTGGCGGCCTGAGCCGGATGGCGCGATGGCTTTGCCTGCTGGCGCTGCTGGTGAACGGCCATGCTGTCTCGGCGGAAAGGGTTCGCTATTGCGATTACCCGGTGTACCCGCCGATCTCCTGGAGCGATGGCAAGCAGGTGCGCGGCTTGGCGCCGAGCGTGGTGAAGCACTTGTTCGGTCAGTTGGGGTACGAAGTCGAGGTGGTCGTGCTGGGCAACTGGAAACGCTGCCTGCTGGACGCCGCCGAAGGTCGGGTCGATGTCGTGCTGGCCTACAGCACCACGCAACGGGAGCAGAGCATGCTGTTCTCGACGGTGCCGGTATTGCGTGAAGAAGTGGCGCTGTTCATCAACCGTCAACACCCGGTGAAATTCGAACAACTGGACGACCTGGCCCATTACCGTGGCGGCCTGTTGTTCGGTGAGAGCTACGGGGTGGAGTTCGATCGCATGGTCGCGCGCAACAACAACATCGAATGGGTGTCCGACAGCCACCAGAACTTCGGCAAGCTGATTCGCGGGCGCATCGACTTCATCACCCAGGAGCGGCGCACCGGCCAGTTGTACGTGGAAAACCTGCCCGGCGGCCAGGACATCGTTGCCTTGCCCAAAGCCTTGAGCGTGGACTATCTGCGGGTTGCCGTGTCGCGGCGCTCGCCCCTGGCCAACCGCATGCCCGAGATCAACGCGCAATTGCAGCGCATGGTCGATGCCGGCGACATCGAGCGCTGGCTCAACGAAAGCGAAGTGACCTACCGCGACATGATCAACCTGCCGGCGGATGCGCAATGATTCGTGCCCGTCCCGGTGGACTGTTGCGACGCCTGTTGCTGTTCATTCTGTTATTCAGCCTGTGCTTCACCGTGCTGGCCAGCAGCGTGCAACTGTACATCGAGTATCGACGGGAAATGCGCGACATCGATTCGCGTATGGAACTGATCCGCGCCGGCTACCTGGCCAGCCTGGAACGCAGCCTCTGGGACTTGAACCAGGAGCAGCTGAACGTGCAGTTGCGCGGGCTGGTGGACTTCTCCGACGTCGCGCGGGTGCACTTGACCAGTGCCGATTTCGACCTGATACAGGGCAATCCCGAGCCGGTCGGGCCGCTGCGTATCGAACGCTTTGCCCTGGACTATCAGCCGCCGTCCGGCCCGTTGCGCCAACTGGGCGAACTGGAAGTCAGCACTGACCTGGGGGCGGTGTACCAACGTCTCTACGCCACCGGTTTGACCAGTCTGTTGTGGATGGCGGTGTTTCTCTGCGGTCTGGCCGTGGCGTTGTCGGGCTTGTTTTATCGCCTGGTGACCCGACACCTGAAAGTCATGGCCGAGTTCGCCCGGCGCATCGCCGCCGGTGAATGGCAGGAACCTCTGCAACTGGACAAGCGCCGCGGCAGCGACGAAATCGATACCGTGGCCCATGCCCTGGACGACATGCGCCGGGCGATCCTGCACGACATCGAGCGCCGGGAAAGCGATCGCCTGGCCTTGCAGGACAACCGTGACGAGCTGCTGAAAATGGTCGAGCGCCGCACCGCCAGCCTGATGCGCGCCAAGGATGAAGCGGAAGCGGCCAACCTTGCCAAATCGCGGTTTCTGGCGACCATGAGCCACGAACTGCGCACGCCCCTAAACGGCATCCTCGGCATGGCCGAACTGTTGCGCGGCGCGCGCCTGGATGCCCGGGACGGCAAGCGCCTGGATGCCTTGCACAAGGCCGGCGAAGGCTTGCTGACGATCCTCAACGAAGTGCTGTATTTCGCCAAGCTGGAGGAGGGCGTCAGCCATCCCGAGCCGGTGGATTTCTCGCTGCGCCAGTTGCTCGACGAAGTGCTGACGCTGCTGGAACCGCGAGCCTTGAACAACGACACCATCCTCAGTTGCCGGGTCGATCAGCGGATCGCCGACCATCACCATGGCGCCGAGCAGTTCCTGCGACAAGTGCTGAGTAACCTGCTGGCCAACGCGATCAAGTTCACCGAGGGCGGCGAAGTCAGTGTCCAGGTGGCGCTTCTCAGCGAAACCGGCGAACAAATGGGACAGCGGCTGCGGGTCAGTGTCACTGACGACGGTATCGGCATTGCCCCGGCGATGCAGGCGAAGATTTTCGAGCGTTTCACCCAGGCCAGCGAAGAAGTCGCGCAACGTTTTGGTGGCACCGGGTTGGGGTTGGCGATCTGCAAACACCTGGTGGAACAGATGGGCGGCTGCATCGGCGTGGACAGCGAAGAGGGGCGCGGCAGTTGCTTCTGGTTCGAGCTGTCCTTGCAGCCGGCCAGCGGCGTGGCTGAAGCCCGGCCGGTTCGGGCGGCGGGGCCGGCACTGGATATCCTGGTGGTCGAGGACGTGGCGCTCAACCGCGAAGTGGCCAAGGGTTTGCTGCAGCGCGACGGCCACCGGGTGTGGCTCGCCGAAGACGCGGAGCAGGCGCTGCAACACTGCGCGACACAGGTTTTCGACTTGCTGTTGCTGGACGTGCATCTGCCGGGCATCAGCGGTGTCGAGTTATGCCGGCAGATCCGCCACAGCGACGGGCCGAACCGCCATACCCGCATTTTCGCGCTGACCGCCAGTGTGCAACCGGCACTGGTGCGCGGTTATCTGGAGGCCGGCATGGACGGTGTCCTGGCCAAGCCCTTGAAGCTGGAAAACCTGCGCCAGGTGCTGGAAGGGCGTACTCACATCGCCGGGGCGCTGATGAGCGATGAAGCGATGGACTGGCCGCTGTTGCAGACCCATCGCACCTTGCTCGGTGAGCAAAAGGTCCAGGGCCTGCTGGCGGTGCTGCGCGATTCGATCCTGCAGCACCGCGATGCGCTGCATGAAGCCATGGCCGACGCTGACTGCACAGAGGTCGCGCAACTGGCGCACCGTCTGGCCGGCAGCTGCGATTCCCTGGGCTTCAGGGCCCTGGCCAGCACCTTGAGGACGCTGGAAACCCTGGCGTTGGCCAACGATGAATCGGACATCCAGCGCATGAGTCCCGCGCTGGATGAGCAATTGCAGCACTCGCTCGATACCCTCAAAGGCCTGTTGCAGAGCTGACGTACAAATTTGTTACGACTTTCTACAACTTCGATCCTTGCGGTCAACGCGAACTTACATGGCTTTCCAATAATCGACGCAACCGCCGCAGCGCGGTCTTCGAAGCTTATTGGAGATAATAATAATGAATTGCCGTAAAGCTGATCCCTCCCTGCTCCGTGACGTCCTGTCATGCGCTGCGCTCCTCACTGACTGCTGAGGTGCCGACATGAACGAAAATACAGATCGCAGCACCCAACAAAAAGGCATACAGCTGACCCGTGCCCTCAAGAGCCGGCACATCTTCATGCTGTCCCTGGGCGGCGTCATCGGCACCGGGCTGTTCATGGGCTCCGGCGTGACCATCAACCAGGGCGGCCCGGTGGGGGCGATCCTGGCTTACCTGGTCGCGGGTTTCCTGATGTACCTGGTGATGGTCTGCCTGGGCGAACTGTCGGTGCAGATGCCGGTGTCCGGTTCGTTCCAGACCCACGCCACCAAGTACATCGGCCCGGCCACCGGGTTCATGATCGGCTGGGTGTACTGGATGAGCTGGGCCACCACCGTCGGCCTGGAATTCACCGCCGCCGGCATGCTGATGACCCGCTGGTTCCCGCAAGTGCCGATCTGGTACTGGTCCGCGTTGTTCGTGGTGGTGCTGTTCGGCATCAATGCCCTGGCCACCCGCGCTTTCGGTGAAGCCGAATACTGGTTCTCGGGGATCAAGGTCGCGGCCATTCTCGGTTTCATCGTGGTCGGTGTGCTGGTGATCTTCGGCGTGATGCCCCTGAGCAGCGGCGCACCGGCACCGATGGCGACCAACCTGATCGGCGATTCGCTGTTCCCCAACGGACTGTCCGCCGTGTTCGCGGTGATGATGACCGTGGTCTACGCGTTCCAGGGTTGCGAGATCATGGGCGTGGCCGCCGGTGAAACCGACCAGCCGGAAAAGAGCATTCCCCGCGCCGTGCGCAACGTGGTGTTCCGCGTGCTGATTTTCTACGTGCTGGCGATTGTCGTGCTGTCGGCCATCGTGCCATGGCAGCAGGCGGGGCTGATGGAAAGCCCGTTCGTGCAGGTGTTCGACATGGTTGGCATTCCCTACGCCGCCGACCTGATGAACTTCGTGATCCTCACCGCGATCCTGTCGGTGGGCAACTCCGGCCTGTATGCCTCTACGCGCATCCTGTGGGCGATGTCGAAAACCGGCATGGCGCCGAAAAGCCTGTCGCCCTTGAGCAAGCGTGGCGTGCCGTTGCGGGCCCTGAGCATCACCTTGTGCTTCGCGCTGGTGTCGCTGATGACCAGCTTCGTCGCCGCCGACACCTTGTTCATGGTGCTGATGGCGGTGAGTGGCATGTCCGGCACCGTGACCTGGATCGTCATCGCCCTGGCGCAGTACAAGTTCCGCAAGGCGTACCTGCGTGACGGCGGCAAACTCAGCGACCTGAAATACCGCGCACCCTGGTTCCCGGTATTGCCGCTGATGTGCATCACGCTGTGCTGCTCGCTGTTCGTGTTCCTGGCCCTGGATGAAACCCAGCGTCCATCGCTGTATTGGGGCTTTGGCTTCATTGCGCTGTGCTATGGCGCGTACTTCCTGATTCATCGCAAGCGTCAGGGCGTGCTGGCACCGAGCTTGCCGACTGTTTAATTCCTTCAATCCAACACATTCCCTGTGGGAGCGAGCTTGCTCGCGATGGCGGCATCAGGTTCAACATCACTGTTGACTGATCCACCGCAATCGCGAGCAAGCTCGCTCCCACAGTGGTTTGTGGCGATCAGTAAATCGATGACCTACCGGCTGTCAGCAGTTGTTCGAAGTTGTAACAGCGGCAACGGCACATCCCTCGAAATATAAATAATATCTAACAAAATCAATGACTAATTGATCTTGATAGCTTGTTACAGCCCATTTCCCCACCGATTGCCGCCTTACTGAACACTCGTTTAGTATGGCCTCAAGTCGCATCACCTCAGACCAATCACAATAATTCGAGGATTCCCATGACCACTCAATCGTCGCTGCTCAGCCAGGTCGAAGCAGGCGTTGCCTGGATCACCCTCAATCGCACTGCCCAGCGCAATGCGCTGGATGTTCCAACGCTGAAAAACCTGCATGCCTTGCTCGACGGGTTCAACGCCGATCCAGCGGTGCGCGTGGTGGTATTGACGGGCAGTGGCCGCAGCTTCTGCGCGGGTGCCGACCTCGATGAATGGGCGGATGCCGAAGCCCGGGGCGCACTGGAGACCTACGGCTGGACCGAGACCGCCCACGCCTTGATGACCCGCCTGCACAGCCTGGAAAAACCGACCATCGCCGCCATCAACGGCACCGCCGTCGGCGCCGGGATGGATCTGACCCTGTGCTGCGACCTGCGCATTGCCGGCCAGTCGGCACGTTTCAAGGCCGGCTACACCAGCATGGCGTACTCGCCGGATGCCGGCGCCAGTTGGCACCTGCCACGTTTGATCGGCAGCGAACAGGCCAAGCGCCTGCTGTTCCTCGATGAACTGTGGGGTGCTGACCGTGCCCTCGACGCCGGCCTGGTCGGCGATGTCTGTGCCGACGATCAGTTGCTGACGGTCACCAGCGAACTGGCCGCACGCCTGGCCGCCGGCCCGACCTTCGCCTTCGCCCAGACCAAAAAACTCATGCGCGAAGGCGCCGACCGCAGCCTGGCGGAACAACTGCAAGCCGAACTCGCCGCGGGCCTGCTCTGCGGTCGCAGTGAAGACGGCAACGAAGCCCTGCGCGCCGCCATGGAAAAACGTCCGGCACGTTTCGTCGGCCGTTGATTCCCACACTTCTTTCAGCACACGAACAACAGGTAGCACCATGAATTTCCAACTGACCCAAGAACAAGAAATGTTGGTGGACTCGGTACGCAGCTTCGTCGAGAAGGAACTGCTGCCCTATGAAGAGCAAGTCGACCGCGCCGACGAGGTGTCCCCGGAACTGGCGGCGCAGATTCGCGGCAAGGCGATCGCCGCCGGCTTCTACGCCTTCAACATGCCCGAAGAAGTGGGCGGCGGTGGCCTGGACTACCTGTCCCAGGCGCTGATCGAACGTGAGCTGTCCAAAGTGTCCTGGGCGCTGCACGTGTTTGTCGCGCGGCCGTCGAAGATCCTCATGGCCTGCACTGGCGAGCAGATCAACGACTACCTGTTGCCGTGCATCCAGGGCGAGAAAATCGACTGCTTCGCCCTGACAGAGCCGGGCGCGGGCTCCGACGCCAATGCAATCAAGACCCGCGCCGTGCGTGAAGGCGACGACTTCATTCTCAACGGCAGCAAGCATTTCATCAGTCACGCTGGGCATGCCGACTTCGCCATCGTCTTCGCCGTGACCGACACCTACGAACACAACGGCAAAAAACGTAACGCCGTGACCTCGTTCCTGGTCGACCGCAACACCCCGGGCATGACCATCCGCCGTGGACCCAAGTGCGTGAGCAACCGGGGTTACCACACCTTCGAAATGTTCTTCGACGACTGCCGCGTACCGGCCAGCAAAGTGCTGGGCGAAGTCGGCAAGGGTTGGGACGTGGCCAACGCCTGGCTGACCGCCGGGCGGGTGATGGTGGCGGCCAACTGCGTCGGTCAGGCCCAGCGTGCACTCGACGTATCGCTGCAATGGGCGGCGGACCGCAAGCAATTCGGCCAGCCAATCGGCACTTACCAGGGCGTGTCGTTCAAGTTGGCCGACATGGCCACGCAGATCCGCGCCGCCGAACTGCTGACCCTGCACACCGCGTGGAAAATGGACCAGGGCACCATGACCGATGGCGAGGCCGGCATGGCCAAGCTGTTCGCCAGTGAAGTGCTCGGCCGTACCGCCGACGAAGCGGTGCAGATCTTCGGCGGCATGGGCCTGATGGACGAAGGTCCGGTGGAGCGCATCTGGCGTAACGCGCGGATCGAACGGATCTGGGAAGGCACCTCGGAAATCCAGCGCCACATCATTTCCCGCGAGCTGCTGCGGCCGCTGCTGCGCTGACCGGCCCGGAGAATTCCCATGTCCCAAACCATTCGTGACAACCTCAAACGCATGCTCGCGCCGCAACACGTGGCGTTCGTCGGCGGCCGCAGCATGGCGCGCGCCCTCAAGCGCTGTGCCGAGGGCGGCTACCCAGGGCAAATGTGGCTGGTCAATCCGCAGCACGACAGCCTCGAAGGCGTACCCTGCGTGCGCAGCGTCGCCGAGCTGCCTTGCGGCCCGGACGCGGTATTCATCGCCACCAACCGCGAACTCACCCTGACCTGCGTGGCCGAACTGGCCGCCATCGGCGCGGGCGGCGCGATCTGCTACGCCTCCGGCTTCGCTGAAACCGGCGCCGAAGGCCAGGCCCTGCAACAGCAATTGCTTAAGGCCGCTGGCGACATGGCCTTGCTCGGCCCTAACTGCTACGGCCTGCTCGACTACCTGCACAGCTCCGCGCTGTGGCCGGTGGCCCATGGCGGCAAAGCGGTGGAGAAGGGTGTGGCGGTGCTGACCCAGAGCGGCAACTTCGCCTACAACCTGTCCATGAGCGATCGCTCGTTGCCGGTGGCCTACATGGCGTCGGTGGGCAATCAGGCGCAACTGGGCGTGGCTGAACTGATGGACGTGTTGCTCGACGAACCGCGGGTCACCGCCATCGGTCTGCACCTGGAAGGCCTGAAAAACGTGCCGGGTTTTGCCCGCGCCGCGCACAAGGCGCTGGAGAAGGGCATCCCGATCATCGCCCTGAAAACCGGCGTGTCGCAGATCGGCGCCGAACTGGCCTTGAGTCACACCAGCTCGCTGTCCGGCTCCGATGCGCTGTACGACGCGCTGTTCGACCGTCTGGGGGTGATCCGCGTCAGCGGCCCGGTGAGTTTTGTCGAAACCCTCAAGGCCGCGGCCTGCGGCAACCTGCCAGCGGGTAATAGCCTGATCGCGCTGGCCTGTTCCGGCGGTGACGCCGGCCTGATTGCCGACTACGCCGAGCGCAACGACCTGGGCCTGCCGAAACTCGATCAAGGGCAGGTCGGCGAACTCGCGCAAGTGCTGCCGACCTACGCCAACCTGGTCAACCCGCTGGATTTCACCACGGCGATCTGGGGCGACGGCGAAGCCTTGAACCGCATGCTCGACAGTGCCCTGCGCACCGAAGCCGACGCGGCGATGCTGGTGCTCGACTACCCGTCGGAGTTCACCGGCGAGCGCAAGGAGTGCGACCTGCTGCTGGAGCTGTACTGCGCGGCACTGCAGCGCCACGGCAAGACCGGTTTCGTCACCTCGGCCTTCCCCGAATTGCTGCCGGCCCATGCCCGTGAGCGTCTGCACGCGCAAGGCGTCGCGGCCTTGCAGGGTGTTGAAGACGGGCTGGCCGCGTGGGGCCGCATCG
Source organism: Pseudomonas sp. PDM28 (assembly GCF_019219115.1). Taxonomy (NCBI): domain Bacteria; kingdom Pseudomonadati; phylum Pseudomonadota; class Gammaproteobacteria; order Pseudomonadales; family Pseudomonadaceae; genus Pseudomonas; species Pseudomonas sp. PDM28. The sequence goes on along the minus strand of NZ_JAHUWG010000002.1, from coordinate 348,812 downwards.
CCGGTTATCAGCGCAATCGCCAGGCCTTGCTGGCTCTGGGTGAGTCGGCGCTGGTGCCGCTGTGCCCGCACGCGCTGGAAGGCGAGGGGCGCCTGCTCAATGAATGGGATTCCAAGCAGGCGTTGAAAGCCTTTGGCCTGCCGACGCCAAACGGCGTATTGAGCACCCCGGAGCAGGCCCTGAAGGATGCCGAATCACTGGGCTATCCGCTGGTCTTGAAAGCCGTCAGCGCACAGCTGCCGCACAAGACCGAGGCCGGCGCCGTGGCGCTGAACCTCAAGGATGGCGCGGCGTTGAGTGCGGCGCTGGAGAAGATGCGCGCGAGCATCGCCGCCTACGCCCCGGGCGTAGCCTTCGATCAACTGTTGCTCGAGCCCATGGCCAGACCGCCACTGGCTGAGCTGATCGTCGGCATCAAGCGCGAAAACGATTTCGGCCTCGCGCTGGTGATCGGTGCCGGCGGCATTCTGGTGGAATTGCTCAAGGACAGTCGCAGCCTGTTGCTGCCGACCACCGACGGTGCGATCCGCAATGCCTTGCTCAGCCTGCGCAGCGCCCCGTTGTTGCAAGGCTTCCGTGGCCGCGAGCCTGCTGACCTCGACGCCCTGGTGACGGCGATCCGCGCCGTGGCCGACTACGCCTGCGAAAACGCCGCGCAACTGCTGGAACTCGATGTGAACCCATTGTTGGTCGGTGCCCAGGGCACGACTGCGGTCGATGCGTTGATTCGCCTCGGTCAGGAGTGAGGACATGAACATGCAAAGCAAAACCTTGACCGGCGGCCAGGCCCTGGTGCGCCTGTTGGCCAACTACGGCGTCGATACCGTGTTCGGCATCCCCGGCGTACACACCCTGGAGCTGTATCGCGGCTTGCCCGGCAGCGGCATTCGCCACGTGCTGACCCGTCATGAGCAGGGCGCCAGCTTCATGGCCGACGGTTATGCCCGGGTCAGCGGCAAACCCGGCGTGTGCTTCGTCATCACCGGTCCCGGCGTGACCAACGCCGCCACCGGTATTGGCCAGGCCTATGCCGATTCGATTCCGATGCTGGTGATTTCCAGCGTCAACCACAGCGCCAGCCTCGGCAAGGGTTGGGGCAGCCTGCACGAGTGTCAGGACCAGCGGGCGATGACCGCGCCGATCACGGCGTTCTCGGCCGTGGCGCTGACCGCCGAAGATTTGCCGGAACTGGTCGCCCGTGCCTACGCGGTGTTCGACAGCGAGCGGCCGCGCCCGGTGCACATCTCGGTGCCGCTGGACGTGTTGGCGGCGCCGATTGCCCGTGACTGGAGCAATGATGTGGTGCGTCGTCCGGGCCGTGGTCCGGCATCCGCTACTGCGCTTGACCAGGCCGTGGCCAAACTCAAAGACGCGAAACGGCCGATGATCATCGCCGGTGGTGGTGCACTGAATGCCGCGCAGGAAGTGAGCGAACTCAGCACACGTCTCGCTGCGCCACTGTTCACCAGCGTCGCCGGCAAGGGCCTGCTGCCACCGGATGCACCGCTCAACGCCGGTTCCTCCCTGTGCGTGGAGCCGGGCTGGAACCTGATCGCCGAGGCCGACGTGGTGCTGGCGGTCGGCACTGAAATGGCCGACACCGACTTCTGGCGCGAACGCCTGCCGCTCCAGGGTGAACTGCTGCGTGTCGATATCGACCCGCGCAAATTCAACGACTTCTACCCCTGCGCAGTGGCCTTGCAGGGCGATGCACAACAAACCCTCAGCGGTTTGCTTGAGCGCCTGCCATCGGACGTGCGGGATGCCGCCACGGCGATAGCCTCGGTTGCCGCGTTGCGCGAAGCGGTCAAGGCCAGCCATGGCCCGTTGCAGTCGATCCATCAGGCAATTCTCGAGCGTATTGCGGCGGAGCTGCCGGAAAACGCCTTCATAAGCACCGACATGACCCAGCTTGCGTATACGGGTAACTACGCCTTTGACAGCCTGGCCATCCGCAGCTGGTTGCACCCGACCGGCTACGGCACCTTGGGTTATGGCCTGCCGGCGGGGATCGGCGCCAAATTCGGCGCACCGCAACGGGCCGGTCTGGTGCTGGTCGGCGACGGTGGTTTCCTCTACACCGCGCAGGAACTGGCGACGGCGGTCGAAGAGCTGGACAGCCCGCTGGTGGTGCTGCTGTGGAACAACGACGCCCTGGGGCAGATCCGCGACGACATGCTCGGCCTGGACATCGAACCCATCGGCGTACTGCCGCGCAATCCGGACTTCGCTGCCCTCGCGCGTGCGTTCGGTTGCACGGTGAACCAGCCGCAAAGTCTGGCCGAGTTGCAAACCGACTTGCGCCATGGCTTCAAGCGCAACGGCGTGACCTTGATCGAACTCAAGCATGCCTGCGCGCACTGATCTGTATTTGAAGGGGACGAAGCCATGCGCTTTTCCGATCTGACTCAACGTATCGCCGGTGATGGCGCTGCCGCGTGGGATATTCATTACCGCGCCCTGGCGCTGCGCGAGCAGGGCCAGGACATTTTGCTGCTGTCCGTGGGCGACCCGGATTTCGACACGCCACAGCCCATCGTGCAGGGCGCTATCGACAGCCTGCTGAGCGGCAACACCCATTACGCCGAGGTGCGCGGCAAGCGTGCCCTGCGTGAGGCCATTGCCAGGCGCCATCAACAACGCAGCGGCCAAAGCGTTTCGGCCGATCAGGTCACCGTGCTGGCCGGGGCACAATGTGCGCTGTTCAGCGTGGCCCAATGCGTGCTCAATCCCGGTGACGAGGTGATAGTCGCCGAACCGATGTACGTCACCTACGAAGCCGTGTTCGGTGCCTGCGGCGCTGTGGTGGTGCCGGTGCCGGTGCGCTCGGAAAACGGCTTCCGCGTATTGCCTGAAGATGTCGCCGCACGCATCACGCCGCGCACCCGGGCCCTGGCGTTGAACAGTCCGCACAACCCGTCCGGCGCCAGTCTGCCGCGCAGCACCTGGGCTGCTCTGGCCGAGTTGTGCATCGCCCACGATCTGTGGCTGATTTCCGACGAGGTCTACAGCGAACTGCTGTTCGAAGGCGAGCACGTCAGCCCGGCGAGCCTGCCGGGCATGGCCGAGCGCACCGCGACCCTCAACAGCCTGTCGAAATCCCACGCCATGACCGGCTGGCGCGTTGGCTGGGTGGTGGCGCCACCGTCCCTCGCTGCGCACCTGGAAAACCTTGCACTGTGCATGCTCTACGGCTCGCCGGATTTCATTCAGGACGCTGCCGTGGTGGCCCTGGAAAGCAACCTGCCGGAACTGGAGGCCATGCGCGAAGCCTATCGCCAGCGTCGCGATCTGGTGTGCGATAGCCTGGCCGATTGCCCTGGCGTGCGGGCGCTGAAACCTGACGGCGGCATGTTCGTGATGCTCGACATCCGCCAGACCGGGCTCAGTGCCCAGGCGTTTGCCGACCGTCTGCTGGATCGCCACGGTGTGTCGGTATTGGCGGGCGAGGCCTTTGGGCCGAGCGCGGCGGGGCATATTCGACTCGGTCTGGTGGTCGGCGCCGAACCCTTGCGCGATGCCTGCCAGCGCATTGCCCGTTGTGCCCAGGAATTGATGGAGACCCAGGTTCATGCTTAATCACAATGCACTGTTTATTGATGGCCGCTGGCAAAAACCGTCGGGGCAGGGCATCGCCGAGGTGATCAACCCGGCCACCGAGGAAGTCTGCGGCAGTGTTCCGCTCGGTGATGAACTCGATGTCGAAAACGCTGTGGCAGCTGCGCGCCGGGCCTTCGCTTCATGGTCGCGTACGCCGTCCAGCGTGCGCGCCGGTTACATTCGCGCCCTGGCCGGACAATTGCGTGCCCGCGCCGATGAGATGGCCTCGGTCATCACCACTGAGTTGGGCATGCCGGTGCAATGGTGCCGCTCGGTGCAGGTCGACGGGCCGATCGCTGGCCTTGAGCAGTACGTCGAACTGGCTCATCTCATGGACGAGGTGCGCGAAGTCGGCAATTCGCTGGTGATCCGCGAGGCCGTGGGCGTCTGCGCGTTCATCAACCCGTGGAATTACCCGCTGCACCAGTTGATCGGCAAACTCGCGCCGGCCCTGGCCGCCGGTTGCACCGTGGTGGTCAAGCCGAGCCAGGAAACGCCGCTGCACGCGTTTCTGCTGGCGCAGATGATAGAAGACATCGGCTTGCCGGCCGGGGTGTTCAACCTGGTCAGCGGGCCGGGGTCGAAAGTCGGCGAAGCGCTGGCCAAACACCCTGACGTGGACATGGTGTCGTTTACCGGCTCCACCGGTGCGGGCGTTCGCGTCGCACAAGCGGCGGCGCCTTCGGTGAAACGGGTGTGCCTGGAACTGGGCGGCAAGTCGCCGCTGCTGATTGCCGAGGATGCGGACCTCGACGCGGCCGTGCGCTACGGCGTGCAGGACGTGATGATCAACTCCGGCCAGACCTGCACCGCGCTGACCCGCATGCTGCTGCCGGCCGGCCGTTATGCCGAAGCCGTGGAAATCGCCCTGCAGGAGACCCTGAGCCTGCGCATGGGCGATCCCCTGGACCCGCAAAGCTTCCTGGGACCTATGTGTTCCGCAGGGCAAAAACGCACCGTGCTCGATTACATCAAGGTCGGCCAACAGGAAGGCGCACGCCTGCTGTGCGGCAGTGACGCGCCGTCAGCCTTCGAGCGCGGCTTCTATGTCAGCCCAACGCTGTTCGCCGATGTCGACAACCGCATGCGCATCGCCCAGGAAGAAATCTTCGGCCCGGTGCTGTGCCTGATTCCCTACACCGATGAAGCACAGGCCATCCAGATCGCCAACGACTCGCCGTTCGGCCTGTCCAGCGGCGTCTGGGCCGGCAGTGCCGAGCGTGCCTTGCACCTGGGCCGGCAGATGCGCGCCGGCCAGTGCTTCCTCAATGGCGCGGCGTTCAATTACCAGGCGCCGTTCGGTGGCTACAAACAATCGGGCAATGGCCGGGAGTGGGGTGAGGAGGGACTCAACGAGTTCGTCGAAGTGAAGGCGATCCAGGTGTGACGGTTGGCGATTCGAACGTTGTATGCACCGGGCCCTGGCCCGGTGTCTTGCGTGGTTTTGAACCGGTAATTCATTAGCTTTTTGATCAGGGGCAATGCAATGAGCGATAACAAAAACAAGATTACTCAAGCGAACCATGAATTCAGCTTCCCGCGCAGGGACTTCCTGAAGTACAGCGCGGCAGCCGCGGCGGTGGCCGGGGCGTTCTCCATGGGGCTGCCGTTTGGCGCCTTTGCCGGGGAGGCCACACCAAAGCCGGGTGGCGTGTTGCGTCTGGGCCTGGCGGGTGGCAGCACCACGGACTCGAAAGATCCGGGTTCCTGGTCCGACACCTTCACCTTCGTCGGCTTCTCGGCGGTCTATAACACCCTGACCGAAATTGCCGTCGACGGCACAGCCATTCCGGAGCTGGCCGAGAGCTGGACCTCGAGCCCGGACGCGCGCGTCTGGACTTTCAAGATTCGTCAGGGCGTGACCTTCCACAACGGCAAGACCCTGACCGCCGAGGACGTGGTGGCGTCGATCCAGCATCACCTGGGTGAGAAATCCACCTCGGCAGCCAAGACCGTTCTGGGTGACGTGGCCAAAGTCAGTGCCAACGGCAGCGACAGCGTGGTGTTCGAACTGCACTCGGGCAACGCCGACTTTTCTTATGTGGTTGCCGATTACCACCTGGCGATCATGCCGAGCAAAGATGGCGCGGCGGACTGGCAGACCGGCGCCGGCACCGGTGGCTATCGCCTCAAGGACTTCGAACCGGGCGTGCGCATGACCCTGGAACGCAGCCCCGATTACTGGAAACCGGGCCGCGCGCACTTCGCCAGCGCCGAGTTGATCGCTATCTCCGACGGCGCGGCACGGGTCAATGCGCTGGTCACCGGGCAAGTGGATGTGATCAACAAGGTCGACCTGAAAACCGTCGCGCTGCTCAAGCGCAACCCGAACCTGGTCATCGAAGAAACCAAGGGCGCCCAGCACTACACCTTCCCGATGCTCACCGACAGCCAGGTCTTCCTGAACAACGACGTGCGCCTGGCGATGAAACACGCGATCAACCGCGAAACCCTGCTGGCCTCGGTGCTGCACGGCTATGGCCTGGTGGGCAACGACCACCCGATCCAGCCCGGCAGCCGTTTCATCAACACCGCGCTGGAGCAACGCACCTATGATCCGGACAAATCGCGCTTCTACCTGAAGAAGGCCGGTCTGGATTCGCTCAAGGTCCGTCTGCAAGCCTCCGACGCGGCCTACACCGGCGCCGTGGACGCCTCGGTGCTGTTCAAGGAGCAGGCGCGAGCCGCCGGGATCGACATCGACGTGGTGCGCGAGCCGGCCGATGGCTTCTTCTCCAACGTGTGGATGAAGCAACCCTTCACCACCTCGTTCTGGTACAGCAGCCTGACCGCCGACCGCATGTTCAGCATCGGCTACGCCAAGGGCGCGGCCTGGAACGAAACCCACTGGGACAACCCGCGTTTCAACCAGCTGCTCAACGCCGCTCGCGGCGAAATGAACGACCCGCTGCGCCGCGAGATGTACAACGAAATGCAGGCGCTGTGCCGGGACGAGGGCGGGGCGATCGTGCCGCTGTTCGCCAGTTCCGTGGCCGCGCGTTCCAACAAGGTCGTTCATGGCGGACAGACTGCGCCCTACGGTGAACTGGATGGCCTGCGGGTGATCGAGCGCTGGTGGCAGGCATAAACCGGAAAGTTGAACTGTGGAGATCAACTGTGGGAGCGAGCTTGCTCGCGATGACGGCAGCACATTGAACATCAATGTTGGCTGACAGTCCGCTATCGCGAGCAAGCTCGCTCCCACAGGGGGCGTGTTCCCACAGTAGAAATTTGCAGGATTATGCAAGCGTGCCTATTTTCAAGGAACTGCACGATGAGAAGTATTTTCAAGCTGTTGGGACAGCGCCTCGCATTAGGCCTGCTGTCCCTGTTCGCCGTCTCAGTGATCATCTTCCTGGCCGTCGGCATGCTCCCGGGGGACATCGCCCAGGCCATGCTCGGCCAGTCGGCCACCCCGGAAACCGTGGCGGCCTACCGGGCGCAACTGGGGCTGGATTTGCCGCCGTTGAGCCGTTTCGGCCACTGGATCTGGCAGCTGTTGCACGGTGATCTCGGTGTATCGCTGGCCAACCAGCGGCCCATCGCCGAACTGGTGGGCTCGCGCCTGGGCAACACCTTCAGCCTCGCCTTGCTGGCGGCCCTGGTGTCGGTGCCGCTGGCATTGTGTCTGGGGATGCTCGCCGCGCTGTACCGCAACAGCTGGTTCGACCGCTTGCTCAATACCTCGGCCCTGAGCGCGGTGTCGTTCCCCGAGTTCTTTGTTGCCTACATCCTGATCCTGGTGTTCGCAGTGAAGCTCAACTGGTTCCCGAGCATTTCCAACCTGGCGCCGGACGCTTCGTTGGGCACGGTACTGGAGCGCTCGGTGTTGCCGGTGGCGACCCTGAGCCTGGTGGTGATCGCGCAGATGATGCGCATGACCCGCGCCTCATTGATCAACCTGCTGGCCAGCCCGTACATCGAAATGGCCCGGCTCAAGGGCATCAGCCAGTCGCGGATCATCTTGCGCCACGCCTTGCCCAATGCCCTGGCGCCGATCGTCAACGTGGTCGCCCTGAACCTGGCGTACCTGGTGGTCGGCGTGGTGGTGGTCGAGGTGGTGTTTGTCTATCCGGGGCTCGGCCAGTTGCTGGTGGACTCGGTGGCCAAGCGCGACATCCCGGTGGTGCAGGCCTGCAGCCTGATCTTCGCCGCGACCTACATCCTGCTCAACACCAGCGCCGATGTGCTGTCGATTGCCAGCAACCCACGCCTGATGCATCCGAAGGGGTAGACCATGAGCCTGTTAAAACACCTGTGGCGGGCGCCCCTGAGCGCCCAGTTCGGTTTGTTGATGATCCTGCTTTACGTGCTGGTGGCGCTGTTCGCGCCCGTGTTGGCGCCGTTTGGCGAAACCCAGGTGGTGGGCGGGGGCTTTGAGCCGTGGGGCGGGCAGTTCCTGTTGGGCACCGATAACCTGGGGCGCGACATGTTCAGCCGCCTGGTCTATGGCGCGCGCAACACCCTGGGCATTGCCTTCCTCACCACGGTACTGGCGTTTTTGCTCGGTGGGTCCTGCGGCTTGATCGCGGCGATCAAGGGCGGCTGGGTCGATCAGGGTTTGTCGCGGGTGGTGGACATCCTCATGGCCATTCCGCAACTGATCTTCGCCTTGCTGATCCTCAGCGTGGTCGGCACCACGGCGACGTCGCTGGTGTTGGTGATTGCGCTGCTGGATGCGACCCGGGTGTTTCGCCTGTCGCGCGCGGTGGCCATGAACGTGGTGGTGCAGGACTTTGTCGAAGCTGCGCGCCTGCGCGGTGAGGGCCTGTGCTGGCTGGTGACCCGCGAGGTGCTGCCCAACGCCGCAGCGCCGCTGATTGCCGAGTTCGGCCTGCGTTTCTGCTTCGTTTTCCTGTTCATCAGTGCCTTGTCGTTCCTCGGCCTGGGCATTCAACCGCCCACCGCCGACTGGGGCAGCATGGTGCGCGACAACGCCGTGCTCATCACCTTCGGCGACATCAGTCCGTTGCTGCCCGCCCTGGCCGTGGCCTTGATCACGGTGAGCGTCAACTTCGTCGTTGACTGGATGCTGCACAAATCCAGCGGCCTCAAGGAGTGCTGAACATGACGACCACAAAACCTTTGCTGGAAATCCGCGACCTGCACATCGAAGGCCATTACGAAGACGCCTGGCATCCGCTGATCAAGGGCATCGACCTGACCCTGCAACGGGGCGAGGTGCTGGGGCTGATCGGCGAGTCTGGCGCGGGCAAGTCGACCCTCGGCCTGTCGGCCATGGGCTACACCCGCGACGGCTGCCGGATCACCGGCGGCTCGGTGCACTTCGACGGCATCGACCTGCTCAAGGCCAAGCCTGAAGCCCTGCGCAAACTGCGGGGGCTGCGCATTGCCTATGTGGCACAGAGCGCGGCGGCCTCGTTCAACCCGGCCCATCGACTGATCGACCAGCACGTCGAAACCGCGGTGAAAAACGGCGGCATGAGCCGCGAACAGGCCATGCGTGACGCAGTGGAACTGTACCGGGTGCTGCGCCTGCCCAATCCCGAAACCATCGGCCAGCGTTATCCGCATCAGGTCTCCGGCGGCCAGTTGCAGCGGGTCATGACCGCGATGGCCATGGCTTGTCACCCGGACCTGATCATCTTCGACGAACCGACCACGGCGCTGGACGTCACCACCCAGATCGAAGTCCTTGCCGCCATTCGCGACGCCGTGGCGACCTATGGCAGCGCGGCGATCTACATCAGCCACGACCTGGCGGTGGTCGCGCAAATGGCCGACCGCATCATGGTGCTGCGCCACGGCAAACTGGTGGAAGAGGCCGAGACCCGCAAGATGCTCGGCGACCCGCAGGAGGACTACACCAAGTCACTGTGGGCGGTGCGCAGTTTCCGCACCGAGCCCAAGGCCAGCCCGCAGCAGGAACAACCGCTGCTGGAACTGCGCAACAGCTTTGCCAGTTACGGCCGGCAACCTGTGCTGCACGACGTATCGTTGAAGCTGTATCGCGGCCAGACCCTGGCGGTGATCGGCGAATCCGGTAGCGGCAAGAGCTCCACGGCGCGGCTGATCACTGGCTTGCTGCCGCCGACTTATGGCGAGGTGCTGTACGACGGCCAGCCATTGCCCGCGGACTTTCGCCAGCGCAGCAAGGAGCAACTGCGGCGCATCCAGATGATCTACCAGATCCCCGACACGGCGCTGAACCCGCGTCAGCGCATCGTCGATATCATCGGTCGGCCATTGACGTTTTATCTGGGCCTCAAGGGCAAGGCCATGCGCGCCCGGGTCGCTGAACTGCTGGAGATGATCGAGCTCGACCCGGTGACCTTCATGGAGCGCCAACCCCGGGAACTGTCGGGCGGGCAGAAACAACGCATCTGCATCGCCAGGGCCCTGGCGGCCGATCCGCAGCTGATCATCTGCGACGAAGTGACCTCGGCCCTCGACCAACTGGTCGCCGAAGGCGTACTGAAATTGCTCAACCGCATCCAGCAGCAACTGGGTGTCGCTTATCTTTTCATCACCCATGACGTCGCCACTGTTCGGGCGATTGCCGATGAGGTATTGGTGATGCAACGGGGCAGGGTGGTGGACCACGGCTCGCGCAGCCAGATCTTCACCCCGCCGCATCAGGACTACACCGGGCTGCTGTTTTCTTCCGAACCGCAAATGGACCCCGACTGGCTCGACCGCTTGCTGGCCACACGCGCTTGCACACCTTCAACCGATACGCTGGAACACGTCTAAGGAACCACCATGAAAGTACTGATCGTCCACGCTCACCCGGAGCCGCAATCCTTCACCGCCGCCCTGCGTGACCAGGCCGTCGCCACGCTCGAAGCCCAGGGCCACGAAGTGCAGGTCAGTGACCTGTACAAAATGAACTGGAACCCGGTGGCCAGCGACGCCGACTTCTCGAATCGGGAAAACCCCGAGTACCTGGTCTATGCCCTGGAACAACGCCTGGGCGTGAAGAGCCAGTCGCTGGCGCCGGACATCCAGGCCGAGCTGGACAAACTGCTGTGGGCCGACCTGCTGATCCTGAACTTCCCGATCTTCTGGTTCTCCACCCCGGCCATGCTCAAGGGCTGGATCGACCGGGTGCTGGTGTCGGGCATCTGCTATGGCGGCAAGCGTTTCTACGATCAGGGTGGGTTGGCCGGCAAGAAAGCGCTGGTGACCGTGACCCTGGGCGGCCGCGAGCACATGTTCGGTGAGGGCGCGATCCACGGTCCGTTGGAGGACATGCTGCGGCCGATCCTGCGTGGAACCCTGGCTTATGTCGGGTTTGATGTGCTGGAGCCGTTTGTAGCCTGGCATGTGCCGTATATCAGTGAAGAGGCGCGCCAGCAATTTCTGCTTGATTACGGCCAGCGCCTGCAACACCTGAGTGATGATCAGCCGTTGGTATTCCCGAAGCTGTCGCAGTTCGATGACAAGCTCTATCCGCTGGCCACCAAAGCCTGATCAACACTGCAAAATCTGTGGGAGCGGGCTTGCTCGCGAAGGGGCCTTCAAATTCAACATCACTGGTGGCTGATACACCGCCTTCGTCGGATCGCCGCCCGGAGCAAGCCCGCTCCCACAGTTTGATCTTCAGTGCGTTCGAATCACCGCGCCATTGTTCTGAATACACGTCATACCTTGCTTTCGGCCTCATGCCCCTTCGGGGGATTGGCGCCTGATAAAAATGATGATGCCGGCGCGTTGGGTCGACGACCGGCTGGTGATGGAGATCGAGCCCACCGCCGGTCAGTAATCGGGTGGCTGATGGGGGCTGATCTAAACTCCTGTTGGGGGTGAACCAGGTTCATCCGGAGGTCATCATGAAAAAACTGTCACCTATCAGTCTGTGTCTCGCCTTGTCGGTTTTGAGCGCCCCGGGATGGGCGCAATCGGTGGTGCCGATGAAAGGGCAAAGTTCGCAACAAACCCAGGCCGACATCAACGAATGCAACAGCATTGCCGCCAGCCAAAGCACCTCGACGGCTTCCACGCCTTCCGGCGGGCGGGTCAAGGGCGCTGCTGCCGGGGCTGCCGCTGGCGCGGTTGGGGCCCAGGTGCGCGGCAATCAACATGACGAGGTTTATGATCGTGTCGACGATGACAGGAAACAGGACTATCGCCAGAACCGCGCCAAGGAGACAGCGGCGGCCGGCGCCGTGGTCGGTGCGTCACGTCAGCGCCAGGAACGCCGGGAGCAATCGAAAACCACACAGGCGAACACCGCGTCGGCTTACACCAGTTGTTTGCAGGGCAAGGGTTATCAGGTCAATCCTTGAATCAGGTACTGAACGGTGCCCCGCGGTGTTCTCCGGATTATCGCGTGCAAGCTCGCTCCTACAGAGGGCAATGGCCGCCGGCGAAAACACAAACCCTGTAGGAGCGAGCTTGCTCGCGATGGTCGTCAACGATAACGCTGGCTGGCAGGTGCCCCGTGGTGTTCTCCGGTTTATCGCGAGCAGGCTCGCTCCTACAGAGGGCATTGGCTGCCGGCGAAAACACAAACCCTGTAGGAGCGAGCTCGCTCGCGATGGTCGTCAACGATAACGCTGGTTGGCAGGTGCGCCGCGGTGCTCTGCGGTTTATCGCGAGCAGGCTCGCTCCTACAGAAGCACCCATCTGACAACCGTTCATCGGTGAGCTACGCTGCGGTACGTACACTCGACCAGAAATTAGTGAAGTAGGGATCTGACAGATGCGGAGCAGGCTGCTCGTTGTATTGTTCACTGTTTTCGGGTTGTTTTGGTCGTTGCAGCTGTGGGCCGAGGATTCACCAAAGGTGGCTGATGCCCCTGCTGAACTGAAAGTGGCCAACCGCAGTGTCGTGGTGTTTCGCGCGACCCTCCTCGGTGAAGCCCCGGCCTCGCGGGTCAAACGGGCGAAAGCGGTGATCGGTGAGGCGCTGGACGAGGACGACGACCTGAAGGTTACCCTCGACCCGATCATGACAAGCTACATGGTGCTGCTCGGTTCTCGCCGCGCTTTCATCGTTACGCCCAAGGATTTCGACGCCACCGAATTCGACTCGGTGCAGCAAGCCGCAGAAGCCGCGGCTGAACGGTTACGCCAGGTGGTGGCCGAAACCCAGGAAGCTCGAAGCCTGCACTTGATACTCCGGTCGCTGGGCGCCGCGCTGCTCGCCACCGGTATCTATCTGGGCCTGCTCCTGGCCATGGTTTTTCTACGGCGCAAACTGCTGAAAAAACTGCCCGACCTGATGCATCGGCACACCCAGGCCCTGAAGGTCGGGCGGGTGCCGCTGATCGACGCCAACTTCCTCTATCCCTTGGTCAGCCGCGTGCTGGAAGTGCTGCGCTGGGTCATCGTGCTGCTGCTCACCTACGAGTGGCTGGGGTTTGTCCTGTCGCGTTTTCCCTATACCCGGCCCTGGGGTGAAAGCCTTAACAACTATCTGCTGGAAGTCGCCGACTATTTGCTGCAAGGGATTCTCGGGGCGGTCCCCGGGCTCGGCGTGGCGCTGGCGATCTTCTTCATTGCGCGAGGCGTGACCGCCTTCTCTCGCCGGATACTGCGGCGCATGGCCACGCCCGGCACCTTCAACTGGCTGAACCACGAAACCCTGAAGCCCACCCAGCGCCTGACGTCGCTGGCGATCTGGCTGTTTGCCCTGGCCATGGCTTATCCCTACTTGCCGGGTGCCGGTACCGATGCGTTCAAAGGCTTGTCGGTGCTGGTCGGCCTGATGATCTCGCTGGGTGCTTCCAGCGTTGTCGGACAGGCGGCGGCCGGATTGATCCTGACGTACACCCGAACCCTGCGCCCCGGTGAATTCGTGCGCATTGGCGAGCACGAAGGCACGGTCACTGAACTGGGCATGTTCACCACCAGCATTCGTACCGGCCTGGGCGAAGTGCTGACCCTGCCCAATTCGATGATCACCGGCACGGTCACCAAGAACTACTCACGGGTCGTACAGGGCCCCGGCTATGTGGTCGACACCGTGGTCACCATTGGCTATGACACCCCTTGGCGGCAGGTCGAAGGGATGTTGCTGGAAGCCGCCAGACGCACGCTCGGCGTCCTCGAAACCCCACCGCCGCAGGTATTCCAGACGGCGTTGTCGGACTTCTACCCCGAGTACCGACTGGTGGCCCAGGCCATCCCCAGCCAGCCACGGCCGCGAGCGGTACTGCTGAGCATGCTGCACGCCAACATCCAGGATGTGTTCAACGAGTACGGCGTACAGATCATGTCGCCGCACTACCTTGGTGATCCGCAACAGGAAAAATGGGTGCCAAGGGACAAGTGGTACATGGCGCCGGCGCAGGACTCGAAGGAGCCTTGATTGACGCCGGACAGCTAGTCCGCGCCATGCTTATTTGCCCCGCTGCCACACCTTCAAATAGTCCACACTGAAGGTGGAAGGCAGGTCGGCGTCGTCCACGACGCCGAACCAGTTCCAGAAGGCCTCGCTGTCAAACACGATTTGCATCGGGAAGTGCCAGTGGGTGTTTTTCGATTCCCTGACCAGCACGCCGTCGACGTACCAGCGCAGGGTGTCGGGTTGCCAGTCGAAGCCGTAGACATGAAAGGCGTTGGCCAGGCGCCAGGGTGCGGTCCAGGTGCTGCCATTGGCCAAATGCTCGGTGCTTTGTGGCGTGGCCCATACATGCGCGTTCATGTTGTACAGCCGGTCGAAAGCACCGTTTGCGGTTTTGCCGCCGATTTCGAAAATGTCGATTTCAGTGGCGTTTTCGGGCAGTCCCGTCCACGCCAGCCAGAACGCGCTGGAGCCGGCCGAATTCATCGGTTTGGCGCGGGCTTCGTAGTAGCCGTACAAGCGTCGGTCATGGGTGTGCACCATCGCCGAGGTGTAATCCTTGAAGCCCAACTTGATGTATTTCTGCGGCAAGGTCTGCTTGCGGAAAACGATATTGAGGTTGCCGTCTGCGACGCTGGCATTTTCCGGCGTGAACAGGGCCGGTCGACGCCCCAGCGAGTCGGTGCCCGTGCCGTTGTTGACGTACCAGCGCTCACGGTCGAGGGCATCGCCGTTGAAGTCGTCGCACAGTGGCGTGTCGAGCACCCAATGCCCGGTATTGGCCTGATCCGACAGTGGCAGGCTGGCATGGGTCGATGCAGGCACGGCGCCCAGCGGACCCACCCGGGTCCAGACATTCGCCTGCTTGGGAATGGCGACCGACCATTTGTTCGCCAGGTACTCGAACACGGCCTGGCGCTCCTGTTGTGTGATCAGCGGCCGGTCATAAACCAGCACTTCAGCAATGTCGCCACGCAAGACTTCGGTGCTGCCGACCACGTTGCGCGCCACGGCGTAGGGGCCGATGGGCACATCATTGAGTTCCAGAAAGTCCAGGGTCGGCTCGAAGGCCGTGGTCTTTTCCACGCTGAGCGCGAAGTTGGGCGCCTTGTTGTCGTTATCGGCCAGCTGCGGACGCGAGCTGAACTGGCGCTGCCAGGTATCGCCGCCGGCCTGTTCGGGCAGTCGGCGTGACACCAGAAACACCGTGACCGGCCCCTTCGCCACGCGGATCTGCTTGCCGATGAATGCCGAAACCCCACTGAAACGCACCACGGCATTGCCATTGATCCCATTGTCGATGCGCTGTGGCAGCGACGTGGCGTTCGGGTTGTCGACACTCGCATGGTTGAACTTGCCCGATTTGTCGTGCCAGCGCAGGATCCCGTTTTGCCGGTCCAGGGACATCGCTGACCGATCGGCGCCATCGAGCCACAGGACCAGGCCCTCGGTCGCCGGACGCGAAGGCGCAGCCTGGGCACAACAGGCCATCGCGGCCAGTAGCAGGACCAGCCAAAATTCCCTGAGCATGGGAGCCCCCTGAAAGGCCTTGGAGGAGTGACGCGGTCGTCACCTGGCCAGGGCGGCCGATAACTCGACAATGTGGCGGTAGCCTGACGGATTGCTCGATTGCCAGCGCCAGCTGTCCTCGATCATCTGTGCCAGGTTGCGCCGGGCGCACCAGCCCAGGTCGCGCCGGGCCTTGGTGGCATCGGCCCAGCATTGGGCAATATCGCCCGCCCGGCGCGGGGCGATCCGGAACGGAATGCTGACGCCGGTGACGTCTTCGAAACTGCGGATCATCTGCAGCACGCTGTAGCCGATCCCGGTGCCGAGGTTCCAGATGTGCAGGCCGCCGTCACCGTGCAACACCTGCAAGGCCTTGAGATGCCCTTCGGCCAGGTCGAGCACGTGGATGTAGTCCCGCACGCAGGTGCCGTCGACGGTGGGGTAGTCGTTGCCAAACACCGTCAGCTCGGGGATTCGGCCGATCGCCACTTGGGTCAGGCAGGGCAACAGGTTGTTCGGCCGACCGTTGGGGTCTTCGCCGAGCAGCCCGCTTTCGTGGGCGCCAATCGGGTTGAAGTAGCGCAACAGGGCGATGCTCCAGCGCGGTTCGGAGAGGGCAAGGTCAGTCAGCAACTGTTCGATCATCAGCTTTGAACGCCCATAGGGACTGGCCGGAACGCCAGTGCCCGAATCCTCGAGGATGGGCGTGTGCGCCGGTTCACCGTAGACCGTCGCCGAAGAACTGAACACCAGTTTGAACACATTGAAGCGCGCCATGACCGCACACAGGTTGAGGGTCCCCACGACGTTGTTGGCGTAATAGTCCAGGGGATGACTCACGCTGTTGGCCACGGACTTGAGGCCGGCAAAATGCACCACCGCGTCAATGTCGTAGTGACTGAAGAGGCTTTCGAGCAAGGCCGTATCGCGGATATCGCCTTCAATGAAGTCGACCCGGGCATGGGCCAGGTACTCCATGCGCTCTATGGACTCGTGGCAACTGTTGCTCAGGTTATCCAGCACCAGCACGTGTTGACCGGCGTCGATGAGGGTCAGCGCGGTGTGGGAACCGATGTAGCCGGCCCCGCCCGTGATCAGCGTGGTTTTATGCATTTTTGGCGTTCCTGTTTGAAGAAATCAGGGTCAGCGAGCGGTGAAAACCAACTTGAATTCTTGCGGCCAGCGCGGGTGCAGCACGCTGTAGGCCAGCGCATAGGTCAGGGCACCGATGGCGATGCTGCAGGCCAGGTGCGAGAAGCCTTGCAAGGCCAGGTGCGGGGAAACCGAGAACACCGTGACCGCCATGACCAGCGAGGCGATCACGCTGCGGTAGCCGGACTCGAAGAACGCGCCCCAGCCGTATCCGATGGCAGTGTTCAGCCCGCGGATCTGCAACGGCGTGATGAGCAACATGCGCACCAGCAAGGCCAGGGCAGCGCCCATGCCGCCATAGGTCGGGCCCAGCAGATAAACCAGCCCGAGGGCGAGCAGGGTGGTGGTCACCTCCGCCTTGAGGGTGACGCGGGTGTGGTTGACCGCCACCAGTGCCGTGGTGGCGTACATGGCAAGGTTGCCCAGGGCGGCGGTGATCGCCAGCACTTGCAGCATGGGAATGGCGTCGGCCCACTTGGCGCCGAAGATCAACAGGACGATATCCTCGGCCGTCAGCGCAATTCCCAGGAAAAACGGCGTGAGCAGAAAACCGCTGATCGCCGTCGAATCACTGATGATCCCGATCAGTCGCGGCCGGTCGCTGCTGCGCCGGGCGAACACCGGCAAGGCATAGCTCATCAGACCGTTGTAGATCGCCGAACGGGGCAGGTCGATGATGCGCATGGCCAGATTGAACATGCCCACCACATGGGCCCCGGCGGTCATGCCCAGTACCACGGTGACGCCACGTTGCAGGGTTTGTGTGGTCAGCGCGTTGATGGCCACCGGGGTTCCGGTCTTGAGCAGTTCCCGCAGGAAAGGCCCGTCAATGCAAAAAGCGATGCGCCGCCTGTCCCCGTTCATCAGCACCACGACGCAGACAAATTCCATGATCAGCGCCTGCGCGATCACTGCCCACGGACCGAACCCCCAGAGCGCCACGACAATCCCGCCGGCGCCGCCGACGATTTTCCCCAGCAGCGTGCGCGACGCCAGTCGCTTGAAATTGCTGGTGCGGCGCATTTGCACGACATACACCCGCGCCATCATGGTGAAGAGGATTTTCACCGAGGCCACCGCTGTCATCCACTGCAGTGCCGGCGAGGGTGTGTACAGCATCGCGGCCAGCGAGATGACGACGATGGATGCGAGGCTGATCAGCACGGCAAACCAGAACGCAGTACTGATGTGCCTGTCCTCCAGGCGCTCGGCCCGGACCAGTGGATCTTCCAGCACCGATGAATAAAGCAGCCCGACCATTTCCACAATCGCGATGATCACCGTGCCCACGCCCAATTCCGTAGGCGTGAGCAACCTCGCGTAGACGACAAAGGTGATCATCGACAGGAAAATCAGGCCGAATTTCTCGGTGAAGATCCAGAGCAGGGTAACCAGGCGATGGTTGGCCATGTTAGGCACCGGTTCAATGAGCGGTGGTTGACTCGGCGGTCCGGCCCAGGGCTCTGACGCACGCATAGAGATAGCGCAAGGTCGGTTTGCCCCGGTTGAAAATCAGCGCCTGCCAGGAGTGCGCCAGCATGCGCCGGTACACGGTGATCACCTCGGCATGCTCGCCGCAGCGGGAAAAGGCACCGAGGAAATCCGCATGGTTGCCCAGCACGAAATCGATCCGCTGTTGCGGGCTCAATTGCGCGCCATAACGGGCGAGGAACAGTTCGATGAACCTGAGCTTGTGCGGGTAGTATTTTTTCGGCTGGGCGGTGACGTTGCCGTCGTTGACCGTCCGCCACACGAGGATTTGCGGCACCGTGTGGATTTCCCAGTGTTCGGCGATCCGGGCCCACATCATCCGGTCTTCGGAATAACGCAGACTGGTTTCGAAGCCACCGAGTTGCGTGAGCACATCGCGGCGGATCAGCACGGCGGAAACGCCATTGACGATGTTGCAACGGATGAAGTCGTAAAAATGCATGCCGTTCTTGTAGCGATCTTCCGCAAGCCGGGTGCCGTCGCTGTAATCAATCATCACGTTGCAGTCGATCAGCCCCACCGGCCGTCCCTGGCGGAGCAGGTCGTCATACAGCGCCAGTTGCTTTTCGAGCTTGTGCGGATGCCATTGGTCGTCGGCATCGAGAAACGCCACCAGGGTTGCTTCCGTGTGCCGCAGGCCATGATTGCGGGCGCTGGCCGGGCCCTCATTGGCTTGATGCAGCAGCGTCAGGCGAAACGGCGCCGCAAAATCCTTGACCCGTTGCGGCCCGTCATCGCTGGAACCATCGTCGATGACGATGACGTGATCGGGCAACCGGGTCTGGCCGGTCAACGAGGCCAGCGTCTGCTCGATGCTGTCGGCACCGTTGAACATCGGGATCACGACGCACACTGAATGCTCTGAAGCAGGGTTTTGCTCTAGCACGAGGTTTTCTCCTTGGAGTACGCCTTCGCCGGCCCGGGCGCGCGGGCCAGGCCTGTTGCCGGTGACTGTTGCGGGCGAGTGGCGTGAGCGGGCCGAAACGACAGGGCCAGGATGCAGAACACCAGGAACTCGGCGCTGCGATAGTTGGGAATCACATACGCCACGTAGTTGGTCATGACGAACAGCCCAATGATCACCAGGGCACAGGTGCGCACCTGGGCCGACTGTTCGGACGTGATTGACCGGTATTGCTTGATCAGCGCCTGGGCAAACAGCAGGATCAACGCCGTCAGTTGAATCACGCCGCCGTTGAGCAGGGTTTCCAGGTAACCGCTGTGGGCGTTGCCGATATAGCCCCAGCGCTTGATGAAAATCTCGGCATCATCACTGCCCCAGAATGCTCCGTATCCGTAGCCCTTGAGGAATTTGTCATCGATGAATGGCGAGAGCAGTTCCCAGATCAGCGTGCGGTCGGTGAGTGACGAGTCCCGCCCGAGCAGGTCCAGCAACAAGGTGTAGTTGCCGTACAAAAACACGCAAATCAAGGCATAAACCAGTGTGGCGCCAAAGAACGCCATCATCGAACGGTTGACGCGTAACCGCACCAGGGTCAGGAAATACCAGTAGCTCGCCGCGCCGGCCACGATCAAGGCAATTGCGGTGGCGGACTGGGCCAGGCCGATGGCTATCAGCGAGAACAGTGCATACAGGATGGCCAGCGGGTTGCGTTGCCTGATCGTCGGCAGCAACAACAGGATGCCGACGGCATTGATCCGCGCGCCGGCGTTTTTCTCGGCAAAGATCCCTTTGAAGGCCCCGTCACGAATACCGCCGGCGATGAAGGCGATATCGGGCCTGATCACGGCGAAAATCAACCCCATCAAGGCTATCGCACCGATGAGACAACCGAGCATGAAGGCGATTCTTTCGATGCGGTAGTTGTAGACAATGAACCCGGCGAAGGACACCACACTGAGCATCGCGATATAGCGCTTGAAGCTCAGCATCGGATCGTCGGACCAGAAGATCGACGCCGCCACGCAGATCAGGAACGCGAGCAAAAAGAAGTTGCCGCGGTAAAAGCTTTTGCTCAGGAACACCTTGTGGCGCACGAACAGGAACAACGGCACCAGCAAGGTGATCAGGCCGCACACCTGGTTGAGCACGTTGCCTTCGAGGTCTTTTGCGACATCGTCGATGTCGACCGCATTGCCCAGGCCGAGAAAAAACGACGTCACCTGGAAGTAAAACAGCAGGCCAAACAGTGTGAAGGCATCGCGCAGCGTAGAAAACCTGACTTCCAGCTTGTTCATGACGACTGCCTCCCAAGCAGTGCGGCGAGGTAGGTCTGCACGGCGCGGCTGCTCATGAACCGTGCGGCGGCATCAATGCGTGTCTGGCGGTGCCGATCCCTCGGCTGGGCCAGTTCGATGCCGATGGCCTGGGCCAGTGCTTGCGGGTCATCGACGTTCACCAGCGGCGCCACTGCGCCGTCTTCGAGAATGTCCTGCGGGCCATAGGGGCAGCGGGTCGAGACCACCGGCGTGCCGGTGGACAGGGCTTCGACCAGGGCGTTGGGGCTGCCCTCGAAACGCGACGACAAGACATAACAATCGGCGGCGGCCACTTGGGCCATGGGGTCGTCGGCATAACCCGGCAAATCGAAACGGTCCGCCAGGCCGAGGCGCGCGGCTTGTGTAAGCAGGTCGTCCCTGAGTGCTCCCTCGCCGAAAATGATCAGCCGGGCGTTGCGCACCGGTAGGCGGGCAAACGCCTCGATCAGGGTGTCAAAACCCTTCTGCGGTGCCAGGCGTCCCACGGCGACAATCACCGGGGAGGTCTTTTCCTGAAGCCAGCGATGCGTCGGGCAGCCCGGTGGTTTGTCGCGAAAGTCATTGTCCAGTACCGGATTGTCGGCAATGGTGACGTCCTGCGTGCGGGCAACCGTGGTCTCGACCAGATCCTGGGCCACGCCGCGCGAGACACAAATCACCGGGTTGGGGATCAGCCGATACAGCAGCGGTGCCAACCAATAGGCCAGGCGTACGCGCAAAGAAGGATTGACGTGTTTATCCCGGGAAAACGCATTGCGCTCGCTGACGTGCAACCGTGCCAGCGTCCCCGACAGTGCGGCGGCGGCAATGGCCACCACGTTGACGTGGGTGAGGGCGGCCAGTTGTGCGTCGAAGTGGTTCTGGCGCAGAAAACCGGCCAGCGCCGGCACCGCGCTGGCGCTGCGGGCGCTGCGCAATTCCACCTGTTTGACTCGAGGGTCGACCAGCGCCACGTTGACTCCGCCACCGGTGAGCATCAGCAACGTCACATCATTGCCGGCGTCGACCAGCGCACCGGCCAGGCGCGCCATCATTTTCTCGGCCCCGCCTGCGCTGAGGTCGTGCAGGATGATCAGCAGGCGTTTCATTGAGCCCACACCGCGTAGTAAGCGTGCGCGGCGTGCACGCTGGTGTACGGACGCACGGTGCGGGACATCGATCTTGCGCTGTGCGCCCTCAGGTACAGGCTTTGCTGTAGCGCTTGCGCCAGGTCTGGCACATCGTTGACTTTCACCAGTTGGCCAAGGCGCCCATTATCCAGCAGCTCCCTAGGGCCGGAGGGACAGTCGCTGGCGAGCACGGGTGTTCCGAGCGCCATCGCCTCGATCAACACAGTGGGCTGACCTTCGAATAAAGAGCTGAGGATCAACAAGCGTGCATGGCGGATCTGCGGGTAGGGGTTGTGCAGGTGACCGGTAAAGTGCACCCGGTCGGCGATGCCCAGTTGCCGTGCCTGAGCGGTCAGTGCCTCGCGCTGCGGGCCGTCACCGACAATCACCAGATCGGGAACGTCCGGGTTGTGGATCACCAGGGCATAGGCCTGGAGCAACAGATGAAAACCCTTGAACTCGACCAGGCGGCCCACGCCGATCCAGTAGTCATGGGGCATGTCCTGGGGCAGTGGCGCCCGAGAGGCAATGTGCAGTTGTTCGTTGACCACCGCATTGGGGCAGTAGCGGATGCGTTCGCGTCCCCAGGGCATCAGACGGGCAATGGCTTGATGCAGGCCATGGGAGACCGTCACCACCTTGCCGCTGCCACACAGGTACAAGGCGTAGAGCAGGCGCAGGCTGTGCACACCGGTTTTCTGTTCCGCGCAATCGAGGGCCGTGTGCCGGGTGTAGATGACCTGGCATCGGGTGCCGAGGGTGGCAACCCAGGTACAGAGGTTGGCTTGCTCCTTGGCGCTGATCAGGTGAGTCACGCCTTCATGGCGAATGATCCCGCGCAGCAGCACAATCGACTTGATCAGGCCCAGGAGCCCGGTACCGCCGCCGCCGATGATTTGCGCGCCCTCTACATCCGGTGTTTCGCCGTTCATGACGAAAAAACTCACGCGCTGCCCATCCTTGAGAAACTGCCCGGCCAACAGTTGCTGGACGCGCTCGACACCGCCACCGAGCTTGAAGTCCTTGAGAGTGAACATAATGTGCATGGCCATTCTCCGGCGCTCAGGGCGCAGTGATGTTGATCGCGACTTTGTGGCGCAGAATCATCGCCGCCAGTTGCAAAAAGTTTTTCGGGTAGTCGATCGCGTAACGCCTGATCGTGTGCGGCTCGCGGTACATGCGATAGAAGGCCCGCAAGTGCAGACGATTGATTGCTTCGGGGTAATAGACACCGTTGGCCATGGCTTCCTGGCGAATGAAACCGCCGCAGGTAAACGCCACACCGGTGAAGCCGGCATTCAGTGCGCTTAGCGCGAAGCGCTCCTGCAACCCGGCGCCCAGGCCCACGATCAGGACGTTGGCCCGACCCAGGCGAATGTCCGCCTGGATTGCCGACAGCTGTGGGGCATCGAAGTAACCGTTGTGGTAACCGGCAATCGGCAGCCGTGGGTAGCGAGCGTGCAATTTGCAGATGAACAGTTCCAGTTCGTTTTGCGTTGCGCCGACGATGTACACCCGCTTGCCCTGTTTTTCGGCATCGCTGAACACGGGGCCGGCAATCGAAGTGAAGTCGAAACTGACCCGGTCGATGGTTCGTCCGGTGACTTGCGACATGAAACTCGACATCAGCATGCCGTCGCAAAAGTAGGCAATGGCGTCAGGCGGGTGCTGGAAAAAACTGCCGATCGACGCGAAGTTGATAAAGGAAAACGCCTTGTTGGTCTCGAGCATGGCCGGCGAATACTGGCCGATCAAATCCAGCCGGATCATGGCCTGTCTCCCGGTGGCATCCGCAGTGAAGGTGGCGGGCGGCCCACCGACACATAGGTGAAGCCGCGTTTGCTCAAGCGCTGCGGGTCGTACAGGTTGCGCCCATCGAAGATCAGCGGTTGCTTGAGTTGTGTGGCCAGCAGTTCGAAGTCCGGTGCACGGAAGGCTTGCCATTCGGTAACGATGACCAGCGCATCGGCATTTTTCAGCGCCGCTTCCTTGGTGCCGGCCAGGGTCAGGTCATCGCGGGCGCCGTACAGGCGCTGGGTTTCTTCCATGGCTTTGGGGTCGAACGCCTGAACGCTGGCTCCGGCTCGCCACAAGGCCTCCATCAGCACACGGCTGGGCGCCTCGCGCATGTCGTCGGTGTTGGGCTTGAAGCTCAGGCCCCACAGGGCGAAGGTCTTGCCGTGCAGCGCGCCGTTGAAATGCGCATGGATCTTGTGGAACAGCGTGGCTTTCTGTTCGTTGTTGCGTGATTCCACGGCCTTGAGCACGCGTGCATCAAAATCGAGACTGTTGGCGGTATGGATCAGCGCTTTCACGTCCTTGGGAAAGCACGAGCCGCCGTAGCCGACACCGGGGTATATGAATTGGTACCCGATGCGCGGGTCCGAGCCAATGCCGTGGCGGACCATCTCTATATCGGCGCCCAGTCGCTCGGCGAGATTGGCCATTTCGTTCATGAAGCTGATCTTGGTCGCCAGCATGCAGTTGGCCGCGTACTTGCTCAGTTCGGCGCTGCGGATGTCCATCACGATGATTTTTTCGCGATTGCGATTGAAGGGCTCGTACAACTCACGCATGACGTCTTCAGCGCAGGGGCTGTCGGTGCCGATGATGATGCGGTCCGGGCGCATGCAGTCTTCTACCGCGCAACCTTCCTTGAGAAACTCCGGATTGGAGACCACGTCGAATGTCAGGTCGCTGCGATTGTTGTCGGCCAGCACCTGGGCGATGCGCGCCCGCACCAAATCGCCTGTGCCCACCGGTACGGTGGATTTGTTTACGATGGTTTGATGGCGTTGCATGTGTAAACCGATGGTCTGGGCCACGCTCAGGACGTATTGCAAATCGGCCGAGCCGTCTTCGTCGGGCGGCGTACCGACGGCGATCAACTGCACATCACCGTGTTGCACGGCACCGGCGAGGTCGGTGCTGAACTGCAGGCGACCGCTTTTATGATTGTCCCGAACCAGGGCTTCCAGACCCGGCTCATAAATCGGCAGCGTGCCCTCATTCAGCGCCTGGACCTTGTCGGCGTCGACGTCCACGCACATCACGGTGTGACCGACCTCGGCCAGTGCCGCACCTTGTACAAGTCCTACATAGCCAATGCCAAATACACTCACATTCATGGGAAACCCTCAGGTTTCGTGGGGCCGATCCAGGACCGGGCACGAGGTCAGTAGATGTTTTTCGAGAACAGGGTGAAGGGCGTCTTGAGCAGAATCTTGATGTCCAGCCACAGCGACCAGTGATTGATGTAGTTGAGGTCCTGGGCAACCCGCAGCTGCATCTTTTCCAGGGTTTCGGTTTCGCCTCGGTGGCCGGTGATTTGCGCCAGTCCGGTGATGCCTGGCTTGAGGCGATGGCGGGCCATGTAGGCGCGGACTTTGCCGGTGTAGTAGATGTTGTGCGTCACCGCATGGGGGCGCGGGCCGACCAGGGCCATTTGCCCGAAAAGCACGTTGAACAGTTGCGGCAGTTCGTCGATGGAGCTACGGCGCAGAAAGCGTCCTAGGGGTGTGATGCGATCATCGTTCCGGGTGGCCTGGCGGACTTCGCCGTCGTCGTGAACGCGCATCGACCGGAACTTCCACACCATGATCACCTGGCCGTCGCAGCCGTGGCGGTTCTGCTTGAACAAGACCGGCCCCGGCGATGTCAGCTTGACCGCCAGCGCCACACACACCAGCAACGGGCTGAGCAGCATCAGGGCCACGGCGGCCAGGATGCGTTCGAACAGGTCCTTGCAAAACAGGCTGCCGGGGTGGGAGGTGATCAGGCTTTCATTGAGGTAGATGGCGGGCATTCGCTCGATCTCCGAGATCGAGTGGTTGAGCAACACCATGCTGCCGAAATCGGGAATCCAGACCACGTCGACGTTCATGTCCAGCAAGTCGATGTACAGCGCCTCGATGGTCGCGGCTTCCGCCATCGGCAACACGATGTAGACCCGGCGCACCTCCATGCGCGTGATGAGTTCGCGTATGTCATCGACGTGACCCAGCAGCGGCAGGATGCTTGGGGCAGGGCCATGATGTTCCTTCGCGGCTATGAACCCCAGCAGTAGCGCGCGGTTGGGGCTGCTCAGTTTCTTGGCCAGCTCATGGGCGGTCGGACAGGTGCCGATGATCACCGAGCGACGCTCGTTGAAGACTATCCGCGAGTACAGCCGGGCAAAGTAGTGCAAGGGCAGGAAGCTGGCGGCCTGGATGAGGAAGCCGGCGACGGCCCAGACGATGATGACCTGTCTCGAAAACAGGGCGCTGGTCTGGGTGACGAAGGCAATGCTGATCAGCACCGACAGCAAGATCAGCCAGCCGGCCAGCAGACGACTGAGCCCGACCAACAGGCCATGACGCTTGTGGTAGACCTGCATGAGGCTGTAGATCGGCACCGAACCGAGGACAGTCAGGATTATCAGGACGCGGTACTCGGGGGTCAGGCTGCCGACGCGCATCTGTACCAGCAGCATCAGCAACAGGTTGACCAGCGTCATCGCACTCAACCACTGGCCCCAGAAAGTCACGCCCCGGCGGTGCGCCATTTGAGCGGTAAGTATCGGAGTCATGGGCTCGATCTCCAGACATGGGGAGTCATTCGAAGCCGTATCGGACGGCCCGGCTTCAATGCGCACAAGGGTGATGAGTTAGCGCAGCTACGGCTGCTGCCCGATGTTATCGGGGGAGTTTCGGGGGGGAGCTACCGGGGCTGGTTACCGTGGGGCGAAGTCATAGTCGTAGAAGGATTTGGAGTGGCTGTTGCCGTACTTGCGCGCCTTGCGCAGGTCGACCTGGTTGAGCACCACGCCAAACACTGGCGCATGGTTCTGTTGCAGCATCGCCAGGCTTTTTTGCACCTGGTCGATCGGCGTGCTCTGGGCTTTGACCACATAGATCACTGCATCGGAATGCTTGGCCAGCAATAGCGCATCACTGACCATCTCGGCGGGTGGAGAATCGATGATGATGTGCCGGTAGCGCGACTTGAGCACGTCGAGCATGCGTGCCACCCGCGGCGAACTGAGCAGATCCTGCGCGGGTGGCTGGCGCAGCGTGTCGAGCGGATCGTACGGCGAAGGCAGGCGAGGGGTGTCGAACAGGTCCAGCGCGGGCGGTGAGACACTCCCGGACGGCAGCATATCGAGATTGCCCACGGTGCGAATGCAGTCTTCGAGGCGGGCGGTCCCGGCGATCACGTTGGCGAAACCCGGGCTGTCCGGCGGAAAGTCGAAGTTCAGCGACAAGGTCGGCTGGCGCAGATCGGCATCGATCAACAGCACCCGCTCCAGTGGCGCCAGCGAGGAGGCGAGGTTATTGGCGATGGTGCTTTTGCCCTCTCCCGGTACGGTCGAGGTGACCAGCACCACCTGCGAAGGTGCCTCGGTACTTTGCAGCATCAGCCAGGTTCGCAGATTGCGAATGGTTTCAGAGAACCGCGGGTTGTCGTTGTCTTCGAACAGCCGCGCCAGTTGCCGGCGACTTTTTTTCATGACCAGCGGCACCACGCTCAGCAACGGCACGTTGAGAATGCTTTCGATGCTTTCGTCGGTCCTGAAGGTATTGCTCAGGGTTTCGAACAGGAAGGCCAGCGCGACGCCGATGATCGACGCAACCACCGCGACAATCGCCACAATCAGGGTTTTATGCGGCTTGCTGGGTTCTACCGGGGTGATCGCCGGATCGACGACGCGGGCCTTGGCAGAGTCCATGTCGGAGGTGGCGGCGGTTTCCTTCAGGCGAGTCACGAACGTTTCGTACAGTGCACGGGAGCTGTCGACTTCCCGTTGGTACTCGCGCAGTTGGAACTCTTTACGTGCAATGTTCTGGATCTGCGCCTTGTTGGTGTTGAAGGATTTCTGCAGGGCACCTTCGCTGGCCACCGCCAGTTGATACTGTCGCTCGATGCCGGCCACCACTTGCTGCACTTGCAGGCGCAGGCTGGTTTGCGCCGTACGCAACTCCGATTGAGCGGAGATCAACGCCGGGTGTTTGGAACCATATCGTCCGGAAAGCTCCTCGACCTTGGCTTGTGCCTTGGCCACCTCCGCCTGAAACTGCTGGATCAACGGGTTGCTCAATACCGCCGGCACACTGGACAACCGGCTTATGTCGCCATTGCTCAACGACTGGGCCTGGCGGAACTGGCTCTCGGCTTCCGCGCGATTGCGCCGTGCATCGATCATGCGGTTTCCGGTCATTTGCAGCTCGTTGGCGCTGATCGTTGCCACGCCGTCGACGTCCACCAGGCCTTGCTCTTCCCGATAAGCTTGCAGTTTGTCCTCGGCGGCACGCAAGTTGCTGCGTAACTCGACCAGGCGGGTGTTCATCCAGTTGGTGGTGGTTTGCGAGGACTTCAGGCTGGTGTCGAGCTGGCTGTCGATGTAACCCTGGGCCAGCGCGTTGGCGGCCGCCGCCGCGAGATCAGGGTCGGGTAACTCGACGGCAATTTCGATCAGTTGGCTCTTGCCGACAAACTTGACCGTGGTGTGCAGCATCAGGTTCTGGGTGACGTCATTGAATATGTCTTGCTCTGTGGGCGCGGGTTTCTCCGGAGGCAAATAGGCCAGCCAGGGCAGCCATTGACCGGCATTGAGATCGCTCAACCATTGACGAGGCTTGAACCAGTTTTGCGTTTGCTGGCGCGGATCGGTAACCGGGTGGGTGGTGAGACTGAGTTTCTTCACCACCCGTTCCGCCAGATCCCGCGATTGCAGGAGCGCTTGCTGGGTCTGCAGATAATCTGCGGTCGTCGATGCACCGGAGTCGGAGACTTGCTGGAAGGTCAGCACCGGTGGGGTCTTTTCCTTGATCAGCAGCGTGGTGCTGCCCAGGTACTGGGGCGTGATGAAGGACAATACCGCCACCGCAAGGGCGCAACAAAGCACCACAAACCAGGCGATGTTCCATTTGGCGTACCAGATGACTCTCCACAGTTTGAGCAGATCAATGGTGTCCGACTCTTCGGCGTGCTGCGGATGCAGATGCGCCTGGAGCGGACGTTCGACGTAGGTGCTAGGGCTGTTGTCCATGATTAGAAAAAGCCTTGTGCAATGGAAATGGTGTCACCGGGGGATATAACGGTGGTCTTGGAAATGTTGTCTTCGAGCGGTGGACCGCCGTCGCCGCGCAGGATGGTCACGCGTTTCATCGAGGCGCGTTCGGTCAGGCCGCCGCCCAGGGCAATGGCTTTTTCCAGGGTCAGGCCGGGCACGAAGGCGTAGCTGCCGGGTTTCTGCACTTCGCCATTGATGTAGAAAGGGCGGTATTCGATCTGGCTGATGCTGACTTTCGGGTCGACCAGGTAGCCTTGTTTGAGCCCGTCGACGATCCTTCTCTCAACCTGGTTCGGGGTCAGGCCCTTGGCGACGATTTCACCCAGGAACGGGTAGGAAAACGTCCCGGCATCGTTGAGTCGGACTTTCTTGATGCTCAATTCGGGCTCCCCGAACACGGTGATGCGCAACACATCACCGGCGGCCAGTTTGTAATCGGTGATGGGGTCTGCTGCATAGGAGAGGGGAGCGAGCAACAGCCATAACAACAAACCAAACAGGCGCGAGTTCATATGCATGTCCTCCTACAGGCTGACGTTGAAACCGAGCTGAAACACATTGCGCAAGAAGCTTTCGTTGTCGGCATCGGAGTTGTTATCGCGCAATCGATAACCCAACTCGATGTCCAGCCAGCGACGCATCTGGTAGATCACCGCAAGGTTGTAGTCTTGAAGCTTGTCGGTGCGGTTTTCACCCTCGTAGACTTTGTGCCCGTAACCGGCCTGCGCGACGGTGCTGATCCGTTCGGTCCAGCCGTGGCGCCAGCCAATCTGGGTGAAGGTTGCCTTGACGGCGTCTGAACCATCGTCACCTTCGGCCAGGGCCTGGCGGGCGAGGAAAGTGAAGGTCGAGTAGGTGCGGGGTTTCCACTGCAGATCGATTTGCCAGGTCGGGTTGTCCAGGTCCTTGGACGTGCTTTCATCGAAGTTCTTGCGCTCATAACCGATACGGACCTTGCCGGTCGTGCGTGCAGTGATGTCCCACTCTGCACCGGTAAGCACCGCGTCGGATTTACTGCTGCGCGGGCTGTTGGACTGCAAGTAGTCGAAGCGGGTGTGGTCGTATTCCAGCAAGCCACGGGTGTTGCTGCCGATGCGGTGATACCAGGTCGTGGTCAAACCGGTGGTGTTGCGTTCTTTGTCGTCGTTGACGCCGTCGGCATTGTCGTAGCGCAGTTGCGCGTAGTTGGCGCCGACGTCTATCTGGTTGGCGGCGCTTTTGGCGCCGTAGGTATAGACGCCCCCCACGCGTTTGTTATTGATCTTGTCGTTGACGCCTTCGACGGCGGTGTCGGTCGTGCGCTCGAACTTGCGGTACTCGGCCTCGAGCTTCAGGCGGTGGCGGTCGGTGAATTCCATGATGCTGTCGGCCCGCAGGCGCTGCGAGGTGCTCGATGCATCGGACTCCGAATGATAAATGTAGCGTGTCGGTTGCCAGATGATGCGGGTGGCGCTGTTGCGGTCTTCAGCCTTGAGTTCGAAGGAGGGCGCAATTCTGGTCACCATCGAAGACTGGACGTTGTGCTCGACCTCCCGAATGTTGTCGTCGTAACTTTCCGTCAAGCCGAAAGTGGGGATGAACTGGAATCCGTAAACATCAATGGATTGCGGGACAATACTCCAGGCAATGCCGGGATACAGGGAGGCCAGGAACAGAGCAAAAGGGCAATGCGACTTGAGGGGCATATTGTTTTTCCCGAAAAGTAAACAAGCCAGGCTGTTGTTGGTTTTGTCGTTGCTAACGTTGGCGCTCGAGATAGCTGAGCGGGACGCAGACATGCTGCTGTCTGTTCAAGAACTGTAGCAGGAGCATGACCCGTTCAGCGCCGAGCATGGACAGGAACACGCCTTCGAGCGGCGCCAGCGGGCCGTGGACGATTTGCAGCATTTCCCCGGGCTCGATTGTCTTGCAGGTTTGCAATTGATCCAGCGATTGAATGCTGCGCACGCGCAAGTGCTCGATGATCTCGTCGGACACCTCTGCGGGGACATGGTTGAATTCAACGATACGGCTGACGCCGCGAGTAGAGCGTATGGGTGCCCAGTGATCACGGGGACTCAGCTGTATGAAGAGGTACCCTGGAAACAGGGACTCCAGCATCCGGTGGCGCTTGCCGCGAACCAGGCGTTCACTCACGTGTTGAGGGCGAAACGTGACGTAGTCTTGTTGCAACAGGTTGAGCTGGGCTCTTTCGTCCTGACG
Organism: Pseudomonas sp. PDM28; assembly: GCF_019219115.1. NCBI lineage: Bacteria > Pseudomonadati > Pseudomonadota > Gammaproteobacteria > Pseudomonadales > Pseudomonadaceae > Pseudomonas > Pseudomonas sp. PDM28. Next base: position 318,226 of record NZ_JAHUWG010000002.1, on the reverse strand, counting down.
GGGTTTGCATTGCAGCAGATACCAATGAGCGCCGTTGGGGCTATTAGTCAGCATTCTGTTGAACTCCGTACATAGCTTGTTATTGAGCACGGTAGACCCGAGAAGAGGGGGGAGTCCGTCGTGCCGGCTAGTAGGTAGTAGGCCTATCTGGCTTATTAAGAATTAATACCAAAAACTGCATGTTTTTTATTGTCGGCTTAATGTGTTTCAGAAGTGAGCGTATATGTGTTTCAAGTGTGAATCAGTTCGGCGGTGTGCATGTAGAGTTGGGAGTGGAATAAATACCATTCAACTTTCTCTGGCTCAAAGCTACCGCACGGTCGGCACTTGGCGTCCTGTATACAAAGGTGTTTCAGATGTTGTCCAGAACCTGCGGATATATATCCACATGGTTAGGTATAGTTATCGTCCTCTCTAAGCGGTCTGTCAAAATATAAGAAGTCAAAAAGCATACCTTTTATCTGTTTGTGAGTGTGTCGACCCTAATTCATTGTTTTTATTGATGAATTATGTTTTGTCGGGAAGATTAAACTTTCGCTCGCGTAGAGGGTCACCGGGGTGGCTCATTATTTAGTTGAAAGGGGGTGGTTTATTTGTCAGATAATCAACTTCGCTCGTTGCCTGTGGCATTTTTTTTGTATGTTTAGCGCACTTTTGGTGCGTGGCTTGTGAGCGGGTTGTATAAGAGCCCCATAATGTTTCATTCGTTCAGGGGTGGTTGCTGTTTGATTGTGATTTGAAATGTGTCAGAACTTGAGTGTGTCGCTATTTCTTTACACGCTGTAGTTACAAGAGTCTCGATACATTATCAGCCGCAGAGTGTGCGAAGTAATAGCGGGGTCAGGTTGGGCGGGGGACGAGCGTTGCGCAGAGTGCGTCGAGCGACCGGCAAGGTCGCTCGGTTGCCGCGGTGTTAAAAAAGCATGTAGGCGGATGCGGTCGTCTGATTCAGGTCGATCTCTCCGACCTCCAGGACTTCGTATTCCGCGCGCAGGCCGATGTTGCGAAAGACATCGAACTCCACGCCGACACCGTAGGTCAGGTCAACCCCGGTGTCGTCGTCGGTGGCATTGCCGTCGGCGTCCCAGGCATGGGCACCGACACTGCCGAACAACCGCAACCGATCACCCAGCGGAAAGCCGACATGGGCGGCAGCCTGAGCCGACTTGCCGTCGAAATCGATGTTCTTGTCCTTGAATTGACCGAGATCGACGTAGGCACCTTCGAAGGCCAGGTAGCTGTTGACGCGATAGCCTGCATAAACTTTGTAGCTGGTGTCCTCGTCGTCCAGTCGGGATTCTTCGGTCTGGATGCTGCTTACGCCAGCTCCAAGATACAAACCTTTGTCATCAGCGAGCGCCTGGAAAGACAGCAGCGATAGCAGTGAAGCGAAGCCAAGGTTTCGAAGTAGCATGTGTAGTGGAGTCCTTGTACAGGTTTGTCAGGTGTTAGGGTTCGGCGAGCATTTGAGGGGCCAAGAGGGGTTAATAGAAGTCATTGATTGATATTTTCGGGTCGTTAGGCGGGTTGTTTGCCGGGCATTGAAAGTAGCGCCTTGCCAGTGCCTGGGCAGGCAGCGCTTTGGAGAACAACCAGCCTTGTGCCAACAGGACGCCCTCTGCAACCAGATGCGGCAGTTGCTCCGCAGTCTCGACACCTTCGGCCACGACCTTGAGTCTTAGCGACCTGGCCAGCTGGGCAATGTGTCGCCACAGGGCATCCTCCGCTGCGATCTTGTCGCCGGCGATGAACGAGCGATCTATTTTCAGAATGTCGAAAGGCACTGAATCGAGGAGCGAGAGGTTGGAATAGCCGATGCCGAAGTCGTCCACGGCGATGCGGTGACCGCACGCCCGAAGCCGGCGCAATTGCATGGCGGCAGGCTTCTGGTCGAGCATGGTTCTTTCGGTGATTTCAAAGGCCATGGCTGACACAGGCATGTTGTAGGTTGCCAGCACGCTGGCCACATAGTCTGGAAAGTCCGGGTCCTGAATATCCTGGGCGGACAGATTGACCGTAATGTAGAAATCCTTGCACGCCCAAAGGTAAGTGCTGTAATCCTCCGCTACTTGTCGAATCACCGAACGCGTCAGTTTACAGATCAGGTCAGACTTCTCCGCCTGCGCAATGAAAACGTCCGCAGGCACAGGGGTGCCGTTGTCGCTCCAGTGAGACAGTGATTCGGCGCCAACCAGATAACCCGTCGTCAAATTGACGATGGGCTGATAGTGAACGCCCAGCGTGTTGGCTTTCAGGGCTTTGCGAAGTCGTACGGCGGTAGAGGTGCAATGCCGTTGGATACACCTTGCGAGCAACAGCAGCGCTGCGAACACGCACGCAAGGCCAATGAATAATTTGAATTTGAGACCTGTCAGGTAACTCGACGGAAGCGAAATGACCGAGATGAGTTCGTTTCGGTTGCCTGCAAAGGCGATGAGGACCTTGTCTGCCGAGGCAACCAGTTCTTCAAGGTGGAACGGCTTCAGCATCTGCAGGGGCTTGAGGCCGGTCGAGGCAATGGGTACTGCGCCGCCGGGGCCGATGAGGTCGAGTTGCAGGTCCTCGGGAAACTTCAAGTTGTCGAGCAGGATCTTCTTGTTTGCCCAGACGTAGGTCGACTGTTCCGACACGATGATAAAGTCGGTGTCCGCAGAAACGGCGTGCCCGGAATCGACCCAATAGGTTCGCTTTCCAACGGAGAACTTGCGCTTCTCATTACCGGCCAGTATCGACGGGAGTTCTTGTCCATAGGAGGAGCAGATCTTGCCGTTTGGCAACTGGATTGCCGCTTGATCAACAAATCGCCGGTCTTTGACCAGGTCGGCCAGTTGTGAATACTGCCCGACGGAGCACTCCTGACCTGAGCGATCAAGATCGCCGAGGGCTTCCAGTACCTTGTCGATCTGCGCATTGGGCTCCACTTGAGCCGCACGCAGGTCGGCATAAACGTTACTCAACTTCCGTGCAATGACTGACTCCGCCAAACCTCCGGCACAGAACCATGCGGCCCAACCCGCTGCAGCAATCAGACATACAGTGATTGCGTGCCTTCCAAATAACGCTTTATATACGGAAATCATCGAAAACCCCGAGGTATCATTATTTCACTGTGCACCTTGCAGTCGCGAGTTAAACCTCTTCAGTACCAGTCAATGACCCAGGCCAATAAGATGCCGCTGACATAGGCGGTCATGCACAGCATGATTTTCTGCTTGAGTGGCAGCGTGTTTATTCGATGAAGCATGCTTATCTCCTTGAGTGGGAAAACAAGCAATTGTCGGCATCCAGGGTTAATCAACGGAAATTATTAATCCTCATTTTCAGGAGGTTGATGGAAACGTGCCAACGACCTGATTGTATAGGGATGAGGTGATGTTCCTGGGCCTGGCCGAGTTGCGCCTGGCCGTTTCTGACGGTGTCTCTCCGTAAGCAGTCTGATAGGCCTTGGAAAAACGGCCCAGATGATGAAAGTTCCAGAACATCGCGGTTTCCGTCACGGTGGGCCATGTTTTATTGATCAGGTCGCGGCGGGCACTGGCGAGTCTCAGATTTCTGATATAGGCGATTGGCGACATCCCGAATGTCTCGATAAAGCCAAAATGCAGGGTGCGGGTGGTCGTCTCAAGTTGCCTTACGAGTGACTTGATGGTGAGCGTTTTTTTGATATTGTCATGAATGTACTCGATGGCTTCTATCGCCACCTTGCGTCTGGTCGGGACTTTACGGCTGAAGCCGCCAGCGGGGGTCAAAGATTGCAATACAGACGCAAGTACCGCAGTTTCAATCGTTGAGCGCTCTGCTTCAGCGTACTGTGGCGAGGCAGCGTCAGTGATGTCGACACAGCAAGCACTGATGGCTTGAATGGCAGACTGTATGAATTGAAAGTTATCAACCTGGTAGCTGTGTTTTGTTCTGTTCGCCAGTATGTCTTTGACAGGGTGAAGTTGGCGGCACCGGGCATAGTGCTCCAGTGTTGTGGTAATGGTGAACAGTGTTTCATTCGGTTCGCAGGTGTAATGCACCGATTCGTCGCTGTGCAAAACGATGATTTCGTCAGGCCGTAGTTTGTGATTGTTCACGACGGGACGGCCAATCGGGGCCTGCGAAATAGCGAATGTGACGAATCCGGCGGGGACAGAACTGACCAGGGTGACGGATGAGTCGAACTCGAGGCGACTGCACTGCAGTTCAGGGCTGTGAAAGAGCCTATGTTGCCGGATGCGCGCCTCGTGCTCGGTCGGGATAAGGCTCATTTCCCAGTTGCCTATGGTTCTGTTCAGTTGGCTTGGCAGGGCAGAAGACAAATGAAAGATTTCATCGGGAGGTGCGATACTCATGAAATTGAAAGCTCACCTGTTAAATGATTAGGATCAGGCAATGACTGTCCGTGGGACGATGACGGTCACATGCCGGATGAAGGTCTAGACGCGTCGGGAGGATTGTCAGATCCCCCGGATTATTTCCAGTTCCGCTGAAAACGCGTAATTGCTGTGCGATGGTGAGTCGTCCAACGGCTGTACGTTGCGCGGGTCAACCATCGGACTGAAGATTTTCGATTGGGGTTTCATCGGGTCAATGGCTGACGCTGTAAAGGAATAAAAGTCGTCAACACGGTAACCCGTTTTTACCTGATAGCCAGTTTTCACAGAATCCGCAGCCTTCTTGTTGGTTTCGACACTCGTCAATTTTGTACTGTAGATGCCCTTGTCGTCGGCCATGGCCTTGAGAGAAAGCAATAAACCAAACGACACGGTGACGAAGTTTTTCAGTAGCATCGAGGCGATTTCCTTATTTACAGTTTATTCAGGCAGAACCTAGTGTCAGCTGTATCTCTGCCACGACGTGGTCTGTAAATAATCTCACCCCGACTGCGCCTTCCAAAGTCAATAACTCATATTTTCCAGGTTGTCAGAAGAGGCAATCGCCGCTTGCGACGGCGAATGCTGCGCTGTTCAAAGTAATATGAGCGAGGTGGCGTAACTCATTCCGGTATCACTTTGTGGCGGAGTAGGGAGGGTGGAATCAGTGTCCTGCTCGTCCGTATGATACTCATTCTCACTATGGATTTTCAGATGCGATAGTGTCTGAGTGTCATCCGGGCTTGTTTGAATTTCATAATATTCAATGGTCGTGCTTTCGACGGCGTGCTCGTCGTTCGCTAACGAACAAAATGGCAGGGCAGACAGAAATATAACCGCCAGGCATCCGAAGGTCGTCGATTTATTGCTTCGCAGGAAATGCATTGTTTTCACTTGATTCCCCTGTGTAGGGCATTGTCCCGGACGAGAATCAAGCAGGCTCGATTCCAGAGATTATTGGCGGGGGATTTTTTTCCGGGACGCCATCTGATTCAAGTCAATAACTGTTATTTTTATTTGAAGTGATTTTCTGATATGAGCCTGTGCCAGACGAGTGCGGGGTCAATTAATGGTTCATGCAGCGCAAACGGCCAAGATCATGTATGTAAAAGCACACGGCGTTTTTGTTCTGTGTGGGGATCAATTCGTAGTTCAAGATGGCACCTTCTTGCAAGACGTATTGGCGTCTGAAGAATAGGTCAGGGGTCTTTTCAATGGCAAAGAGTTCATTGTCCTGGCTGAGTTTGACGTTACTGATTTTGATCTGAACCTGCGATTTACTTTCACTGATTATATTTGCCGATATGGTTGCATTGCGGATTTTCCCATTCAGGCTTTCCAGCGTGGTCCCGGTGAGTCGACCATGCCCGATAGTGAGATACTCTTCGGTGTTGAGTTGATTGAGATCTTCCAGCCATTGCCGGGCCTTGGTCTGATAGCTGGTATTTTCCATGTAGTGCGAAGGAGAATAAAAAAAGGAAAAAATGCACAGCGCATTGATCAAGGCGATAATCGGCCAGTGAACCGCTTGCGGAATTTCAAACTTCATAAGGTGACTTCCAAGCATTGACGAATCATCATGGCGAGGTCTCTTTCGCTGCTGTTTAATTGTAGATTTGCAGTGCTTAGATCCGGGCGAATGCACGAAACGGAATAGTTGGTTTTGTACAGGTTGATCCAGACTTGCCCCTTCAGGTTGGGTGGAAGCTGTTCGGATTGCTTGGCAGACAGCTCCAGCAACGCTTGTGCCTCGGCAAGATCATTGCCTACGGCGTGGATGATCAGTCCATTCTTGTCGACGCTGGAAATTTCAATTTTTGGCGCGTCGAAGTCGAACTGAAAGACAGTCAAGGCCACGACTGCCAGGGTAACGATATAAGCGATCAATTGGGCCTTGGTAATGCGGGTGGATTTTTCGGTTTTGCTCGAGGACGCCAGCGACTCATCGCGATCCGGTGGCGGTCGTTGTCCAGGAGTGGCTGCCGGTGGCTGCACAGCTTCTTCTGAAGGGGCCGGGACGTCGGCTGCTGCATCGACGACAAAGTGCCGGTTGAAGCAATATCCCCGGCGAGGAACAGTCATCAGGATTTCGTGATCGCGACTGTCATTCAAAATGTTTCGTAGTGAGAAAACGGTTTGATTCAAACTGCCGGAAGCAACCACGCGGTCATTCCAGGTGTAGTCGATGATTTCATCGCGGCTTTTAGTGACACCTGGCTCCATCAGCAGCAGGTCCAATAGACGCGATTCGGCTCTGCCTAGCGTGGAATTCTGTACATCTCCATGGGGTGTTGTAAGGGTGAGCATGGCGCTGTCCGGGTCGAATATCGCCACGGCGCCATTTTTCAACTTGAAGGTGTAGCTCATAGAAATCTTCCGATCAGGCGTGCTGGCCTGAGTATAGGGGCCGGATTTGGCTCGGTACATTCGGGACTGGGAGATGAAATGGATGAGGACCAGGCGCAAGGCGCGCTGTGGTGCCTTTACGATGCGGGACCGGCTCGGTTCAGGAGCGCGGGGTGCGGTAAACAGCCCTGCCTGTCAGCGGTATCAGTTGAACCAAACAAAGGAAAAGCATTGTTGGATGCCCCATGGTTTTTGATTTTGACAGCGCGAATGATGCTTTGAATGGATGTTCTGCGCTATCCGAAAACTGCAAGCTCGGGCGGGTGAGTTTGCATGTAGCCAGGGCTTGGGCGGATTGCCTGCGCTGTCCGGACAAGGCATCGGTTGCTCCTGAACGGGTCGAGTGCTTTCACAATACGAGTCAATGATTGTTGTTTGTGCACCCGGTCAACGGCAGATTATTTTTGATCCCAATTAGCTTTGAACCAGGCTCGTTAGCGCTTTTAATGGATCTCGAGGAGCGTTGACACGCATCGCGTTCAGGCTTTGCCTGACGCGGCGCAAACGATCCTCACCTCTCGTTCGACGGCTTTTGCCCCGCGCCCTTCATGGAGGACGCGGGGTTTTTTTGGTTCGGGAAATTGCAGGAGCTGGCTTTCCAGCGATGGTCGTCAACGATAACGCGTGTGAACCGGATGAACGCGGTCCCCTGTAGGAGCCGGCCTGCCAGCGATGGTCGTCAACGATAACGCGTGTGAACCGGATGAACGCGGTCCCCTGTAGGCGCTGGCCTGCCAGCGATGGTCGTTAACGATAACGCGGGTGAACTGGATGAACGCGGCGCACTGGAGTCCATCGCCAGCAAGCTGGCTCCTACAGTTTCAGCGTGGGCATGGCCCCTGTGGGAGCTGGCTTGTCGGGTCGCCGCATCGCAGCGATGGTCGTTAACGATGACGCGTGTGCACTGGATAAACGCCGTCGATCAAGGCAAGACATCGTAGCCACGCTGCTGCAGGCAACTGCTATAGACGGAATTGTTGGCGGTGACGCTTTGCTCGCTCGCTGCATTATTCTGCCGGCGCGCCTGGCGTTGCCGGGAAGCCCCGACGACGGCGCCGGCCGCCGCGGCACTGCGCGCCTGGTTTTGGCGATAGTCTTGCCGGGTGTCGTCGTCGATCTGGTCATAGACGTTTTCATGTTGGCGGCCCCGGACCTCAGCCGCGGTCGCCCCGGCCACGGCGGCGGTTGCGGCGCCCTTTGCCCGACCACCGGTTGGGACGGTGCTTTGTACCGGATGTTGGGCGTTGGCCTGTGATTGGCAGGCACTGGTGTCCTGCGCGATGGCCTGGGAAGTCTGACCTTTGAGGGGGATCACCGTCACTGCCAGGGCGCTGGTGCTCGGCAACAGCATGAGCACCGCCAGGGTATGGGCCAGTATTTTCATGATGGGGTCTCACGTCAGGCGTCGGCACGGCTGACGGTTTTGTTAGAGAACAAGCGCGGTTCAAACCCCATGCCAGCCTGTGTGCGATGGGGCTTATCCGGGCATCAGTGCTTGAGGAGCAGGGCCTGCATATCGTCTGTCATACCTTTGAGCGCGACCTTGAAGTCACTGGCAAGCACCGGCTGTTGGGCATTGTCGAGTGTCGCGCCAAACACCTTGCGAACCATCTTCGCGACCGGCAAACCGGTCTTGGCATCGATCAGGTTGGCTTCGATGTACATCTCGGCAGTCTGATCCCGATGCCCGGTGGCTGCTTGTGTTGCCCCGACAATGGCCCCAATCGGAACAGCCTCATACCAGTGCATGCCTTCGTTGTTGGCGCTGACATGAGTGATCGCCGCTTGCAGGATCAGCGATCGCGAATTGGTCGGTGCCAGTTGCGGATAAGGGACGATTGCGTAGCGGCGGGAAAAGGCGAGCTTGACGCTGTTGCTGGCCATCAATTGCAGGTCTTGCAGGGTCTTCAGGCTGACGCGCGCGGTCGGCTTCGGCGCCGGATACAGCTCCATCTGCCTGAACACTACAGTGGAGTAGGCGCGAGGATCGAACCCCGGCGATACCCAGCGCAGGACCTTCTGTTCACTCGGTGTCGTTTGCTCCTCCAGGCCCTGGTAATTGCCCAGGAAGCCTGAGTATTGCTCCTGTTGCGCCACTTTCGAGACACAGCCGACCTGAAATACACAGCTCAAAGCAATACCCGCAATCCATTTATTCGACATGCCCATGTGTTCGGTTCTCACGTGATGAAAGTTGTCATTCGGGTACAGGTGTTTGCACGCCGGTCAATGCGGGCCGAATGCTGCCTGCAGCAGTGGGATAATCCGAATCAAAAACTCTCAAAAACCGTTAAACACTAGGCCAGCGAGGTGCCGGGCCAGGTTGCACATCGATCAGAGTTGCCTACGCTAACCCTTTGCAACGCCGGTTTTTGACAACGACAGGTGAGTGAGATGGATTTGAAAGAAGGGTGGATGGGTACCGCGTCGACACTCGTCGTTGCGTTGGGCTTCATCCCGATGGCTCAGGCTGAGGATGCGGCAGAGTTGGCGAAGAAAGCCCTCAACCCGGTCGCCGCGATGTACAGCCTGCCGGTGCAGTACAACTGGGACCAGAAAATGGGGCCGACCGGGGAGGGCATGCACAGCGTGACCAATATCCAGCCCGTGCTGCCGTTCGCCCTGAACGAGGACTGGAATCTCATCTCTCGCACCATTCTGCCGATCATCGACCAGCACGGCCTGGCCCCCAATGGCGCGGCGGATAAATCCGGCACCGGCGATATCACCCAGAGTTTTTTCTTCTCGCCGACCAAGCCGACGGCAAGTGGCTGGATACTCGGTGCCGGCCCGGCGTTGCTGATACCGACCGGCAGTGACGAGTTGCTCGGCAGCGAGCAATGGGGCCTGGGCCCGACAGGGGTGGCGTTGAAACAGTCCAATGGCTGGACCCGCGGCATTCTGGCCAACCATATCTGGGGCCTGGACGACAGCCCGCCGGACAACAAGGAAAAGGTCAACCAGACTTTCCTGCAACCCTTCCTCTCGTACACCACCCATACGCTCACGACCTACGGGGTCAATACCGAGTCGACCTACAACTGGCAATCGCGGGAATGGTCGGTACCGGTCAACCTCACGGTCACCCAATTGTTGAAGATCGGCGGTCAACCGCTGACGGTGCAGGCCGGCCCGCGCTACTGGCTCGACAGCCCGCAGGACGGCCCGCAAGGCTGGGGCTTTCGCGCCGCCGTGACGCTCCTGTTTCCACGCTGATACGCCGTTTCGGACGGCCTTGAGGTGACACCCCATGGACCGATTCACCGGCGGTTGTTTGTGCGGCAAGGTGCGCCTTGTCGCATCGGGGCGCCCGTTCCGGGTTGGCGTCTGTCACTGTCTCGACTGCCGCAAGCATCATGGGGCGCTGTTTCACGCGTCCGCGATATTTCATCAGGATGCGGTGACGATCGAAGGCGAAACACGTGACTACGCCGGGCGGCATTTCTGTCCGCACTGCGGTTCGTCCGTGTTCGCGCGCAGTGCCGACGAAATCGAAGTGAACCTCGGATCCCTGGATGCTCCGGACCAACTGACGCCGACCTACGAGAGCTGGGTCGTGCGTCGTGAGGCCTGGCTGCCGGCGTTTGCGCTCAGACGACGCTACGAGCGCGATCGGGATTCCACGGGGCGTTTCGAGGACTAGCGGGCACGCATTGCGGTACGCCAGGTCGTGAAGCTCCGGGTGTCCGGTTCAGCGATCGGTGAGTTTTCAGCACCGCACAGAACGATCGATGCAGCGAATCTCTCGCCGCTAATCCAGCAACTGATCGATCAGTACCGCGTTGGTATAAATCAGGCTGCCATCGCTCGCACGATGCCCGACCAGATGAAACTGACCGCGTTCGTGGTGCAGATAGACACGCATCTGACAGTCGGACAAGGGCGCGAATCCCTCGGGCATTTTCAAATCCATCGAGTCCATATCGACATCGACCATGGCTTCACGCTCGTGGCTCTTCTGCAGGCGCTCTTCGGCCTGTTCCAGACGGACATGGAGAGGTCCGTCGACATAGAAATGGACTTCCCCCATCGGGGTGGACTTTTGGTCGCCGCTGGTTTTGCACCAGCCTTCGATCGTCAGGGCACTCATGACGAAACCTCCCATGTGGATTGCTGGACTGTGTGGCTACCGTCCCTGCTCAATGTCACCACATTTGTTTGACGACGCTGCAAGGGCAGGGTTCGAACTTTGCAACCGCTTGCGGCCGAACTCAGCCATCCGTCATCAGCACTCAAGTATAGCTGGCAACCGGAACTCCCTTGCCGGCCTCACGGTACAAGCCGATCGCTCTATACTTCTTACTGACTTTAGCGCCCGGACGGGTGGTATTTGTCGGCCCTGCTTGGACGTCAGTGGCGATGCTTATTGCATAACCAATGAACAACAGGAATAGGATGAAGAGCAAATGGCAATAGCAATTGTCTTGATACTCATCGTTATTGCCTCCGTGCTATTCCACATACTGGCGCCCTGGCATGCGACACCGGCAGCGTCCAACTGGGGATCCATCGACACCACCCTGTTCATCACTCTGATCATCAGTGGAATATTTTTCATTGCCATCACGGGGTTCATGGCGGTAGCGGTGATTCGGTATCGTCACAAGGTGGGTGCCAGGGCGGCCTACCAGCCGGAAAACAAAAAACTGGAAACATGGCTGATCATCGTTACCTCGGCAGGCATCGCCGGGATGTTGGCGCCAGGCCTGGTTGTCTACAACGATTTCATCCGGGTGCCGAAAGATGCCTACGAACTGGAAGTGGTCGGCCAGCAGTGGCAGTGGGCCTATCGTTTTGCCGGGCAAGACACAAAGCTGGGCAAGTCGGATATCAGGTTTGTCGACGCCACCAATCCTCTCGGCCTTGATCCCAAGGATCCTGCAGGCCAGGACGATGTACTTGTCATGAATAATGAAGTTCGCCTTCCGCTCGATCGGCCGGTGAAAGTTTTATTGCGCTCTAAAGATGTCCTGCACGATTTCTATGTACCGCAAATTCGCAGCAAGATGGATATGGTGCCAGGGATGGTGTCGTACTTCTGGTTTACGCCGACTAAAACCGGAAAATACGAAGTCCTTTGCGCTGAATTTTGTGGCGTAGGTCATTACAACATGCGCGGGCATATGGTCGTGGAAGAGCAGGCCGTCTTCGATCAATGGCTAAAAGGCCAACCGACTTTTGCGCAGACATTGACCACCGCAGCCAAACCCGGTCGAGACAGCGTGCTGGAAAAAGGTCGTCAGTTGGTCGAACAGCTAGGCTGCAAGGCCTGCCATAGCCAGGATGGCAGTGCCAGTCTCGGCCCGGGATGGAAGGGGCTGTACGGCCGCACTGAACAGCTTGCCGATGGCACCGGTGTGCTGGTCGACGAGGCCTACCTGAAGGAGTCGATTGTCGATCCGAAGGCTCGCCTGGTACAGGGCTACCCACCGGTCATGGTGGCCTATACTCTCAAGGACGACGAACTGGGAGCTGTCATCGCCCTGATCAAATCACTGGGTGCTGCACCGCAAGACGATCAACCTTCGAGCGGCGAAGCGTCGAGCCCGGGTGAAGACCTGGTGGCGCAGGGGCAGCGACTGGCCGGGTCGCTTGGCTGTCTGGCCTGCCACAGCGTCGATGGCAACAAGGGCGTCGGCCCCAGCTGGCAGGGTCTGTATGGCAAGACGGAAACCCTTGCCGACGATACGAGCGTAAAGGTCGATGAGGGCTATATCAAAGATTCGGTTCTTCATCCCAATGCCAAAATCGTCAAGGGCTACGCAGCCGTCATGCCAGCCCTGGCTCCGAGTGACGAGGAACTGAATGCACTGATCGCTTTCATCAAATCCAAAGCGAATGCTGACGCTGATGCGACCAAGGCGGAGCCAGGGAAATAGCCGTAAAGCAGCCAGAAACACACTGAAACTTCGGAACGAGGATGACGTGATGGCCTATGCGGAGCAAGCCGAAACAGAAGCACTGCACGAGCCCAAAAGCTTCCTGACCAAATATGTCTGGAGTCAGGACCACAAGGTCATAGCCATTCAATATTCCTTGACGGCGCTGTTCGTGGGGCTTATCGCCCTGGTGCTGTCCGGCTTGATGCGCATGCAGATCGGCTTCCCCGGCAGTTTGGCGTTCATGGATGCCAATACTTACTATCAGGCGATGACCATGCACGGCATGATCATGGTCATCTACTTGCTGACGGCCTTGTTTCTGGGGGGCTTCGGCAACTATTTGATCCCGCTGATGGTGGGCGCCCGCGACATGGTCTTCCCCTATGTCAACATGCTCAGTTACTGGTTTTACCTGCTGGCGGTAGTGGTGTTGCTCAGCAGTTTTTTCGTCCCGGGCGGCCCCACGGGTGCCGGCTGGACGCTCTATCCGCCGCAATCCATCGCCCAGGGGACACCGGGCGTCGAGTGGGGCATTGTCTTGATGCTCGTCTCACTGGCGATTTTTATCGTCGCCGCCACCATGGGCGGGTTGAACTACGTCACCACGGTGTTGCAGGCGCGCACGCACGGCATGACATTGTTTCGCATGCCGCTCTCGGTGTGGGGCATCTTCATGGCCTCGATCATGGCCTTGCTGGCCTTCCCGGCGTTGTTCGTCAGCGCGGTGATGATGCTGTTTGACAAGCTGTTGGGCACCAGCTTCTTCATGCCGGCGATGGTCTCGCTGGGGCAGCAGCTCGATCACCAGGGTGGCAGCCCGATATTGTTCCAGCACTTGTTCTGGTTTTTCGGCCACCCGGAAGTCTACATCGTGGCTCTCCCTGCATTTGGCCTGGTCTCCGACCTGATCAGCACGCATGCGCGTAAAAACATCTTCGGTTACCGAATGATGGTGTGGGCCATTATTGCGATCGGGGTGCTGAGTTTTGTGGTCTGGGCGCACCATATGTATGTCAGCGGAATGAATCCGTACTTTGGCTTTTTTTTCGCCGTCAGCACCTTGATCATTGCGGTGCCGACCGCGCTGAAAGTCTATAACTGGGTACTGACCCTGTGGCGCGGCGACATCCATCTGACCGTGCCGATGCTGTTTGCCCTGGCTTTTATCGTCACCTTCCTGGTCGGCGGTCTGACCGGGTTGTTTCTCGGCAATGTGATCGTGGATATTCCGCTCTCGGACACCTATTTCGTCGTCGCCCATTTTCATATGGTCATGGGGGTCGCACCGGTACTGGTGGTGTTCGGCGGTATTTATCACTGGTTCCCGAAAGTCACCGGGCGCATGTACAACGACACCCTGGGCAAGCTGCATTTCTGGATTACCTTCCTGGGCACCTACGCCATCTTCTTCCCCATGCACTACCTGGGTTTCCAGGGCATGCCACGTCGCTACTACGCCTATGAAAACTACGCGTTCATCCCGCAGTCCGCGCAAGAGCTGAACGCCTTCATTACGGTGATCGCATTGACTGTCGGCGTTTCCCAGTTGCTGTTCGTGTTCAACATGGCCTGGAGTGCATTCAAGGGCAAGCCCGCCGGCAGTAATCCCTGGGGCGGGGCCAGCCTGGAATGGCAAACGCTGCACACCCCGCCGAAACACGGTAACTGGGGCGAGAAATTGCCGGTCGTGCATCGCTGGGCCTATGACTACAGCGTGCCGGGGATAGAACAGGATTTCGTGCCGCAAACGGTCTCCGCCGAGGAGCTGGAGCAGATGCGGCAACTCAGTGCCGGGACTAAAATAGCGGACGTCAAGACATGAACAGACTGCTATTGAGAAACGCCGACGGCGCTGACCCCGGCGGCAGTTGGAATCGCGACCCTGAGGGTGTTCAGGCCGCCGAGGGTGCCAATGGACGTCAAATCGCAAGAGTCGGCTTGCGCTTGTTTCTGGTGGTGGTGAGTTCGTTATTCTTCCTCTTCCTGATTGCCTTTATTGCCCGTTCACAAATGGTCGACTGGCTACCCCTGACTGAGCCTTTGGCGCCGTTAGGCGATCTGCGGCCGCTATGGCTGAATTCGGCTTTTCTGCTGTTGAGTTGCATCGCACTGCAGTGGTCACGTGTGGCTGCCCGAAAGGCTCGGCAGGGCGCGACCGTCATTGGTTTCGCATTGGGGGGCGTCTTTGCAATTGCCTTTCTGGCGGGGCAAGTCTGGGTCTGGCAGCAGTTTGTCGCCTTGGGCTACTTTGTCGCCAGCAATCCGGCCAACAGTTTCTTCTATCTGTTGACCGGCCTGCATGGGCTCCACCTGCTGGGCGGGCTGATCGCCTGGTGCTGGATCGTCGCCAGATTTCTGCGTCATGTGCCATTGGCGCAACTGAGCGCCAGCGTAGAACTCTGTGCCATCTATTGGCATTACTTGTTGGGTCTCTGGTTCGTGCTGTTCGCTCTGCTGTCCAGCACGCCGCAAACCTATGAAGCCATCGCCAGATTCTGCGGCCTGAGGTGAAAAGCCATGGCATCGCACCCGCAAGCCCAAGCCCAAATCGAGCCCAGCTCATCCAATCCACCCGGCTCGCCACCGGCGCCAGGATGGCAAAGCATCGCCAGCGACTGGTCCTCGGACAAAGACGCCTTCAAGCAGGTGCCTTGGGGCAAGGCGATGATGTGGATATTCCTGCTCAGCGATACGTTTATATTCACCTGTTTTTTAACCGGCTACATGTCAGTACGCATGACCATCACTACGGCCTGGCCGAACCCGAGTGAAGTGTTTGCCTTGACGATCGCAGGAAGGGAAATCCCGCTTATCCTGATCGCCATCATGACCTTTGTGCTGATCAGTAGCAGCGGCACCATGGCCATGGCCGTCAACTTCGCCTATCGCCGTGATCGCGCGAAAACGACGGCCCTGATGCTGGCGACCGCAGCCTTGGGTGTGACTTTCGTCGGCATGCAGGCATTTGAATGGAGCAAGCTCATTGCAGAAGGTGTGCGTCCGTGGGGGAACCCCATGGGGGCGGCGCAATTTGGTGCCAGCTTTTTCATGATTACCGGTTTTCACGGACTGCATGTGTCAATCGGTGCCATCTACCTCAGTATTGTGGCGCTGAAAGTCTTGCGCGGAGATTATGAACGCTCCGGAAACTACCAGAACGTCGAGATCGCCGGGCTCTACTGGCACTTCGTGGATTTGGTGTGGGTGTTTATTTTTGCATTCTTCTATTTATGGTAGAGGAGGGCGGGTGATGGCACATGCTCAGGGTCAGCAACATCCAATCAGTTTGTACCTTAAAATCTGGGGGCTGTTATTCGTCCTCAGCACGCTGTCGTACCTGGTCGACTATTTCCACTTCCATGGCTACCTTCGGTGGTCCCTGATTATCACGTTCATGTTGTTGAAGGCAGGTTTAATTGTCTCCATCTTCATGCATATGGCCTGGGAGCGGTTGGCTATGGTCTACGCCATATTGGTGCCACCCCTGTGTTTACTGGTGCTCGTTGGACTGATGGCCACCGAGGCTGACTATATTTTCCTCAGCCGGGTCATTTTCTTTGGCCAGTAAGCCGTTTGCGGATGGCCGTGAGTCTCCAGGCACTAACCCGATATCACTCGCTTGAACTGATGCCATTTGTGCTGCCAGGCGACTGTCCAATGGGGGGCTGCCGCTCCAGTGCCGGCGATCTCCAACTGTGGATGTTGTCTGATGACCTGATCCAGTACCGATTCCTGGTTCGGCTCAACATCGACGAAGAAGATATGTTTGCCCTCGTTTACCACCTGTTTGAAGTTGCGGAAGTGAGTGTTGGGCATCTGGAACCCGAAAAAACCGCCTTCCCAGATGCAAAAGCCCAGGATGACAATGGAAAGGAAGATAAACGGCATCCAGCCTGCGGCGGATTCGGTCCAGCCCATCCAATAGGCGCCACCCAGAACCAGTGCCGCCAGTGGCAAACCGATCACCGCGCCAATCTCACCCGAGTGAACAGCATCCTGTTCCAATAACGAGTTAACCTCGTGGAGGTGATGTTGTTCGACATCGGCAACTTTTTCACTGAGCACATGTATCTGTTCAGAATTGATGCCGCTGGCTTCCAGTTCATATTCAACGGTTTCAAGATCGTTGAGATTGTCACTGATGTAATAGTGCCGATTCATGCCACACCTCCCGACTCGAGATTGCTGTAGACCTCCTTTGTCGGCAGCGATTAACCTGGATTTGCAGTCGGTGTCTGAACCTTGGGGAACGTTGCACACTTCATGCAATCTGAAAAAAGTATAGCACTCGCCATCCTGCGGACCGGTCGCTAGTTGATCTGCACAATCACCGGACCTTCCGTCACGATCGGCGGGTTCGCGTGGATATGCGAAGTGTTTTTCTGAATCCACTCACGGGCAACTTTCAGGCTCGCATCACTGCCGGCCTTGTCCGCGCAAACCGTGATCGAAGTACCCCCATCACCCGTATTGAGCAGTGTGTAGCTTACGAGGCCAGGTACTGTGCGCAAGGTCGTTTCGATGTCAACGCTGCGCTGTTCCATAAATTCGAATAGCTGCTTGGCTCCAGCACCCAGGTAGGTTCTTATCACTGCATACATGGTCGTCTCCTTTGAGAGTACCGTCTTGATGCCAATACAGATCCGTTGCTGCTCCCCCGGGTTTCAGGTCGCCCTGATTCAATAAGCTTAGTCAAACGCCGGGGACAATCGACATGCAACGACCACCGGCCACATGGGGTCGATTTCGACCTGTCCGATCGAAGGCTAAACACGAGGTGTATCGAGAATTTAGATATGTTTAAGCAGGATTTCACTGTTTTTCCGATAACACCATGTCGCGATAATCCGCCTTCAAAAATAACGGGTAGGACCGCGTGATGGCGAAGGAAGGAAGTTACACCGGTACAGCCAAGTGGCTGCATTGGGGCATGGCCCTGATCTGGTTGGGGGCCTGGGTTATCGGAATTGTGGCAACGCATTGGCGCGACGAGTTCAATGCCCACCATGAGCTCACCTACGTGCACAAGGCGATGGCCAGTACGCTGCTGTTTCTCATCGTCGTGCGTATCGCCTGGCGATTGAGTCACCCGGCACCGGCGCTACCCGACTCGATGAGCCCGACGATGAAGCGTGGTGCGCTGGTCGGGCATGTACTGTTGTACGCCGTGGCCTTGATAGGGCTGCCGTTGTCCGGCTGGTACTGGAGTTCGGTCGCCGATAAACCCGTCATGGTGGCGGCGCTGTTCATGCTCCCGCCAATCGTTGACCCCGATCAGAGCCTGTACGATCTGGCAAAGGCGGTTCACACCTACATGTCGTGGTTGTGCGGCGCGCTGGTTGGTGGCCATCTGCTGGTTGCGCTCAAGCATCACTTCGTTGAAAAGGATGATGTGCTCAAGGGCATGCTGCCTGCACGCAACCGTTGATTTTCCTGTCGTTTCATTTTTGACGCAATTGCACCGGACTCACGCCGAGGCGTTGCCTGAAGGTGGTCGCCATGTGCGCCTGGGAATTGAAACCGCAGGCGTAGGCGATTTCAGCCAGCGTGGCGGTCGAGTCGCGCATCAGGGCTCGAGCCCTGGCCAGGCGTCGGTCGATCAGGTAAGCATGGGGGCTTTTGCCGGTGGCATTTTTGAAAGCCCGCATGAAATAGCCTTCGGACAAGCCAAGCAGGCCCGCCATCGCCGGTACGCTCAACGGGCCATCGAGGCCCGCGTCAATGAACTCATCGAGCAAGCGCATCCGGCTGCCGGTTATCGAGCCATGGGGCTGTGTCGAATCGGCTTCGCTGGCCGTCACGCGCTCGGACAATGCCAGTGCCCAGGCCTCCCAGTCGTCCTCCACGCCAGCGTGCAACAGCGCGGCGCGCATGCGCCATGCGAGGGCCGTGGCTTGCCGGTCGATACGGTTGTTGAAAGCGCGATTGCCCTCCAACGCCATACCGTCAGTGCGTATCACCCGCAAATATTCACCTCCCTTGGGCGATTCGGACAACACGTCACACCCGGCCGGAACGAACGCCAGGCCGTTGGGCATGGCATCGAAGGGTTGTACCCGGTCGCTGCCGATCGCGTGCAGGCCTCGCTGGCTGTCGAAGGCAAAGCCGATACCCGCCTGGGTCGCGACGTATCGGGCCGCGTAGGCGCAGCCGGGGAGCAATTCGATCGCCCAGGCGCCAGCCTCGATACGGCGGACCGGTTCGGACAGCAGGGGTGGATGCAGACGGTTTCGATGGCGCATGAACGCCATAGTAATGAAGACTGGACATAAAAGTCAGGTCGGTTTTTTGAAAGCCTGCGTACTGCGCCCCTGTTCAGACTGGGCAAAATCCCGGGGAGACAACTCATGCACACACTGACTCGCGACGACATCGACCAGGCCGCATGCCACGTGTACCAGGTCATGCCCGCCACCGCCCAGTACGCTTGGCCCTTGCTCGCAAGCCGGTTGGGTTGCACGGTGTGGGTCAAGCACGAAAATCACACGCCTACCGGTGCTTTCAAAGTGCGCGGCGGCATCACGTTCATGCACTGGCTCAAACGCGAGCATCCAGGCGTGAAGGGCATTGTCAGCGCGACCCGCGGCAACCATGGCCAAAGCCTTGCACTGGCGGCTGGCGCACTGGGTTTGCGGGCGCTGATCGTCGTGCCGCAAGGCAACTCGGTGGAAAAGAACAACGCCATGCGCGGCTTTGGCGCTGAAGTGGTCGAGTATGGCCGCGATTTCGATGAGGCTCGTGAAGAGGCGGCACGGCTTGCGCAGGAGCACGACCTGTTCCTGGTGCCGCCGTTTCACACCGAGCTGGTCAAGGGCGTCGCCACCTATGCGCTGGAGTTGTTCAACGCCGCGCCGGATCTGGATACCGTCTATGTACCGATTGGCTGTGGATCGGGGATTTGTGGCGTGATCGCCGCCCGCGATGCCCTGGGCCTGGACACCCGGGTGGTGGGCGTGGTTTCCACAGAGGCGGCGGCCGCACAGTTATCGTTCGACACCGGAACCCTGTGCGAAACCGCCTCGGCGGCCACCTTTGCCGACGGTCTGGCCGTACGCAAGCCAATACCTGAAGCCTTTGCCGTCTATGCCGCAGGTGCGGCGCGAATCGTTGCGGTCAGTGACGCACAGATAGCCGAGGCCATGCGCGTGTATTACACCGATACCCACAACCTGGCGGAAGGGGCCGGTGCGGCGGCGCTGGCGGCGCTCATGGCCGAGCGTGAAGCCATGTCGGGAAAAAGGGTGGCGGTGATTCTGTCCGGTGGAAACGTCGACAGATCGGTGTATGCGGGCGTGATCGCGTGAAGGGGAGCTGTAACTTGATCGCATAAATTTGAAATGCACGGCATTGCCCGACACAATCGCGCCCCGATCCGGCCAAAGGCGCCGGACGTTCGTGGTGAGAAGGGGCCGCAGTTGAACGAACAGACATTGTCCATGCGCCTGGAGCGCGTGGCGGCGCATGTGCCGGCCGGTGCGCGCCTGGCCGATATCGGCTCGGATCACGGCTACCTGCCGGTGGCGTTGATGCGTCGTGGCGCCATCACGGCGGCGGTGGCCGGGGAAGTAGCGTTGACGCCGTTCCGCGCGGCCGAACGCACCGTGCACGAGAACGATCTGGAGCAACGGATCAGCGTGCGCCTGGCCAACGGCCTGGCGGCAATCCTGCCGGGAGACGGGATCACGGCGATCAGCCTCTGCGGCATGGGCGGCGAAACGATCCGCGACATCCTCGACAGCGGCAAGGCGTACCTGAGCGGGCAGGAGCGCCTGATCCTTCAACCCAACGGCGGCGAGCAGCCACTGCGCCTGTGGCTGATGGAAAACGGCTATCGCATCCTCTGCGAGGAAGTGCTGCGGGAAAATCGTTTCGACTACGAAATCATCGTCGCCGAGCGCGCTGGGCCGGTGATCTACACCGCAGAAGAGTTGTACTTCGGCCCGCTGCAGTTGCAGGCCCGCAGCCCGGCGTTCCTGGTCAAGTGGCAACGCAAGCTGCGCCAGAAGCAGGAGACCCTGAGCCAGTTTGCCGGGGCGCAGCGGGCCGTGCCTGAGGAAAAGGTGCAGGACATCGCGCGCCAGGTCCGGTGGATCAGCCAGTTGCTGGCCTGATCCTGTTCAGCAAGCATCGAATGGCGTGCCTGCGTACGAGGCAAAACTCGCTATTCGCTGGGTCAAAAGGTGTGAGTTCCGCGGGAAATCCGCTTTTTTTTCGATATGATAAATGAAACGATTCAGCCGCTTTGCAACGGTGGTTTCAGCCAATGAAACCGGCCTTTTGAGGCATTATTGGCAGTACCGTTTGTCGAGGTTTTTGTTCGAAAAATGAACGATTTGTATATGCTGGGCTCTGATCTTCCAGCAGGCGGATCCCTTGAGCTTCGCACTGCAATCCCTAGTAAATTGGACGTATACCTCATCTGCATTGAATGGAATGCACATGGGGATTTTTTTTACCTGAGACTTGGAGTGATAGTATGCCGTCATCACTGACTCGCGGGGCGAGTCGCTCTCTCTTGTAATACCCAAACTAATTTAGTCGCTTCAATCAATGTGAACTTTGATTGTGCAGGCGTGGATAATTCATTCGCGTGCCTGGGGCATGGTCACTTCACACTGCCGCAATAAGTGGAGATGTAAACGTGGATATTAATACAATGATCGGCCTGCTTGGCCAGAAAGAATCCATGGAGTTTATGCGTTTAGGAGTTGTTTACGTACACCTGTTGGCTTGTTGCGTAGCCATTGGCCTGGTGTTTGCCAGCGATGTTGCAATGGTCAAGGATCTATTGAAAGGCCGTGTGTCGTCCGGGCACGATAATGATCATATGGCCAGTCTGCAGAAGTCTGTTTCCAATGCGTTGCTATTTTTGTGGATCACCGGTGCAGCAATTATAGGTATTGATTACCTTGATAAAGGCATGACTTATTTTGCCAATCCGAAACTTCAAGCCAAAGTTATTATTGTCCTGTTGCTGACATTCAACGGCATGCTGTTGCACCGCTATGTATTGCCCGCCATGCTCAAGGCCGGTTCCTTGCTTGACCTGCCTATCAATGTGCGAATGTTTGCCCTGTTCTCTGGCGCACTGTCGGGCGTTTCCTGGCTGTATGCCGCGATGCTCGGTGTAGGCCGACCGCTGGCCTGGAAATACTCGTTGACCGAGTTGCTGATGGCCTATCCGGTATTGATCGTGCTCGGCTTTGCGACGATGGTGGCGCTGACCCAATGGGCGCGCAATCGCAACGCCGCAGCGCCGGCCGAGGAGACTACCTGGCTGTTCGCTGGAATTCCTGCGCGATGAGCTGACGAAAGTCCAGGTGAAGACGGGTGAAACCGTTAGAACCTTGCAAACACCAGACCCCCTCCCTGTGAGGGGGTTTTTTTTGCGGGGTCTTCACGCATTTTCGGGGCATTGCAGGCGCTGGTTTTGCCAGCGATAACGCGTGTGACCTGGATAAACGCGGCGTGCTTGAGTTCATCGCCAGCAGGCTGGC
This sequence comes from Pseudomonas sp. PDM28, assembly GCF_019219115.1. Classification (NCBI taxonomy): domain Bacteria; kingdom Pseudomonadati; phylum Pseudomonadota; class Gammaproteobacteria; order Pseudomonadales; family Pseudomonadaceae; genus Pseudomonas; species Pseudomonas sp. PDM28. The sequence goes on along the minus strand of NZ_JAHUWG010000002.1, from coordinate 296,083 downwards.
TCCTACAGTTTCAGCGTGGGCACGGTCCCTTGTGGGAGCTGGCTTGCCAGCGATGGTCGTTAACGATAACGCGTGTTAACGGGATAAACGCGGCGTACTTGAGTCCATCGCCAGCAGTTCCGGGGAATGCGTGAAGAACCTTTTTGTCCGAGGGCCAATGTTGTCCGCTCATCCCTTGATTCGGCGAGGGGGAGGGCAGCACGGTCGGCCGCGAACCTGCCGCTCATCGCCAAGGCATAAAATAAACTTTGACATCATTGGGGCTTTGGTTGAATATTCATCCATCGCATGCGATCAAGTCGAATACGATAACAAATACAGACAACCCTTGCCGTTTGGAGATTCAGCCATGAACACCGGAAGCCGCCGCACCCTGTTGATCGCTACCGCTCAAGCTTCCCATGGCCACAACGGCAACAACTGGATCGTTGCACAGGCCAATTGACGAACGTTGTCTTTTTGAATGCCATACGCGTCGCATGCGATACAATCGCACGAACTTTAAACCCTGAGGAAATCCCCATGAGCAAAATCGAAAAAGTACTGGCTACCGGCAAAACCCACACCACCCGCAGCAATGTCGGCGGTCACAACGGCAACCTCGATATCGTCCTGTCGTCACCGGGTTCCACTCAGCCAGCCCACGTCTTTGCCGCCACACAGCCGCATCCGAAGGCCGAGCAACTGTTCGCCGGGGCCTGGTCGGCCTGCTACACCGCAGCAGTGGGGCTGGTGGCGCAGGAACGCAATATCGTTTTGCCGGCGGACATGGCCGTCGACATTGAAGTGGACCTGGGCCAGACTGGTCCGGCCTACTTCCTTCAGGCCCGACTGACCCTGCGCGTGCCAGGGCTGGCACAGGATGTCGCGACCGAACTGGCGCACATCGCCGACTCCATCTGCCCTTACTCCAAAGCGACACGCGGCAATATCGATGTTGCCCTGAACGTGATCACGGCGTGACGCGCGGACGCATCACTAGTATCGCATACGATGCAAGCGCATACGATTTTAACCGATTGTAATCCTGAGGGAATCATCATGAGCAAGATCGAGAAAGTACTGGCCAGCGGCAAAACCCACACCACCCATAACAGCGCGGGCAATACGTCGCGCGGTCATAACGGTAACCTCGACATCGTACTGTCGTCCCCCGGCAGCGACACACCGGCACACGTGCTGACTGCCGTCCAGCCGCACCCGAAAGCCGAGCAACTGTTCGCCGGCGCGTGGTCGGCCTGCTACATCGCAGCGGTGGGGCTGGCCGCCCAACAAATGAAGGTGACACTGCCGACCGACACGGCCGTCGACATTGAAGTCGATCTGGGCCAGACCGGCGCGGCGTACTTCCACCAGGCCCGACTGACGTTGCGCGTGCCGGGGCTGGATCAGGGAGTGGCGACTGAACTGGCCCACAACGCCGATGCAATCTGCCCGTACTCCAAGGCCACACGCGGCAACATTGATGTCGACATCAATGTGTTGACGGCCTGACCCGCTGCACGGCCGGCTCAACGGGGATTTTCCCGGTGAGCCGGCCGTCGGTGTTTATGCGCACTTCCGATACCATCGTGTACGACGTATAGTTTCAGTCTCGCAAGATTGCCCCTGAGAACGTCCATGAAAAACACCGAAAAGACATCCGCCCTGGATCTCAAACTCTCCGACTTCCTGTGTTTTGCCGTCTATTCCACCAACCTGGCCTTCGGCAAGGCCTACAAGCCGATGCTCGAACGGCTCGGCCTGACCTACACGCAATACATCACCCTGGTCGCGCTGTGGGAAGAAGACAATCAGACCGTCGGCAGCCTTGGCGAAAAGCTGTTTCTGGAATCCAACACCCTCACGCCGATCCTGAAGAAGCTCGAGGCGATGGGTTATCTGCTGCGCCAGCGCGACCCGGAAGACGAACGCCAGGTGCGGATCAATCTCACAAAAGAGGGGCGAACATTGCGTGAAGGCCTGCGCGAAGACGGCTTCCCGCAAACCGGCCTCGATCCCGACGACTTCGTGCAAATGCAGAAGGCCATCGTCAAGTTACGGGGTAATCTCATCCGGACGACGAAAGACAGGGAGTAAGGGGTCTCGACTCAAGACGGTGAGTGGTCCCCGATTTCGGTGTAAGCGTCCCCACTAACGGGGCGCTATTCCCCAGCAGTATTCACGCCAGCATCAGCACGGCATTTCAACTTTCGACGAATGTTTGCAGGGACATTCCGGTCCTCGCTCATATTTTGTTACAGCAATGGCAGGGTAATTGCTGAGTGAGCGTGTCCCGTTCACGAAAGGTGCAGCGTCGGCAAGCTGTGGAGCTGTAAGTACCCCATTGAGTGATTGCACGTAACCATCGGTTTGCATCACGAAATACCCCTGGCGACTCAATAGAAGTACTGCAGTCATCCTCTGCGAACCGTCCAGAGGAAATGCCATGAGCCACACCAGACCAACGTGTGCACAGTTAGCGCTGCATGGGCTATCGGCCTTGATTGTTCTTTGGACGATCAGCGCCGGGTCTTACATGGCAATGTTCAACGTACCGCCAGGCGTCAAGCTGGCTATTGTCGACTTGAACATTTCCCTGGCGTCATTGTTCATACCGTTGTTCCTGGCGCTCAAACCTCTGGCTCGGCGTTTTTTGTTCTTCCTGACCTGCCTGCTGACGGTGACGCTGGTGGCGGCCGACGAACCCCAGAGCAGTAACAATCAGGGCAATGACAATCAGAGCAATGACAAGTGGCTGGAGCCGGCACGCTCCAGGCTCATGCATGTGACTGGCGGGATGCCGTTCTTCCCGCACCGGGCCAATACCACCGGTAACCTGGTCTTGAATGTGAAGGACTTCGACAATGCCCAGGTCTGCGGCGCTTGTCATACGGAGATCTACAAACAGTGGCGCTCGTCGATGATGTCCCAGGCCTGGGATGAACCCATCTATCGGGCCTTGCTCAAGCGCGCGAGTTCGGCCACCGAGGGCAAGGTCGATAACTTCTGCACTGGCTGCCATACACCGATCGGTCTCACGACCGGGCAGATCACTTCGCAAGTCAACCGCTCCTCGGTTGAGGACAGCGCGAAGAACACTCCGATGCCCGGGGTCGATTGCGAAACCTGCCACAACATCAGTGCCCGCACGGGCCTGGACAACGGCGCCTATGTTCTGAGCCCCCGGGCGCACGGCAAGCCGACCAAGTTCGGCCCGCGCAAAGATGCCGTCTCGCCTTATCACGACACGGTGTACTCGGCTTTGCACACCCGCTCGGACTTTTGCGGCACCTGCCACAACGTCACGCACCCGTTCAGCAGCGTGGCGGTGGAGCGCACCTATGACGAATGGCAGGAGAGCACCTACAGCCTTAACGATGTCACTTGCCAGAGCTGCCACATGCCGGGTTTCAAGGGCAAGGCCGCGATCATGGGGCCGGATCGCGAGGAGGTCGCCTCGCATTGGTTCAGCGGGGCCAACGCGATGATGCTCAACCATCTCGGTCAGGATGAGGGCGCACAACGGGCTCGCAACATGCTCGCGCGCGCGGGGGAAATAACCTTCGAGCAATTGCCGGCAGCGATCGTTGCCGGGCAATACACTTCGGTCGCCGTCAAGGTTTCCAATGTCGGCGCAGGGCACAAGCTGCCGACCGGCTTTCCGGAGGGTCGGGAGATGTGGATCGATTTCCGGGTGCAGGATGCCACGGGGCGCGAGATCTACCGGCTGGGCTCGATCAAGGACGGCAAGACCGAAGTCAACACGCGAAACTTCAAGGTGCACATAGGCGACAAGGACGGCAACCCGCTGGACGTCGAGGTCTGGAATGCCACGCAAATTCTCTCGGACAACCGCATTTTGCCCAAGGGCTACGACATCGGGGAGTTCTCCTTCCTGGTGCCGGCCGATGCCGTCGGGCCGCTGACCCTGACGGCCGATCTGAACTACTGGCCGTTTTCGCAGAAGCTGGCCGACTACCTGCTCGGCAAGGACAAGGTGCAGGTGGAAATCACCCGGATGGCCAACGTCACGCAGAGCGTACCCCTGTCGACCAGCCTGCCGGTTGCCGGGGCGGATACGGCGCACTTTTAACCGCGCAGTGTCGGCGTCCAGGCGCATCCCGATCGCTCAGCACAAATGCTGCGGCCCGGGAAACTGTAGGAGCCAGCCTGCTGGCGATGGACTCAAGCGCACCGCGTTTATCCAGGCTACACGCGTTATCGTTGACGACCATCGCTGGCAAGCCAGCTCCCACAAAAGACCGCGTCTGTAGGAGCCAGCCTGCTGGCGATGGACTCAAGCGCGCCACGTTTATCCAGTTCACACCCGTTATCGTTAATGACCATCGCTGGCAAGCCAGCGCCTGCAGGAGACTGCGTCCGAACCCAAACCAGTGAAAGCCCCCAAAAAAAAGAAAACCCCGACAAGCACAGGGCTTGTCGGGGTTGTCGGTAACGCAAGACAGATACCGCGTTCAGCGGCAGATCAAAGAATGATGTCTGTCGCTGCGAGGGTCGTGACGCCTACGAGCTTGATGGCGAACTCGGCTTCGCTGTCCGTATCGGTGTTGCCGTAGAGCACACTATCCTGCAGCCTCAGTTGCCCGGCTCCGGTGAAGGCAACAGCATTGCCGATGAACGAGAAGGCCTCGTTGCTGAAGCTTGTACTCGTGATGGCATCCAGTGTCCCGAGGTCGATTTTGTCCTGCCCGCGAACGAAATCGTTGATGACGTCGGTAATCGTACCGGTCGTCCCCATGTCCGACAGCGACGTGAAGATGAAGGTGTCGTTGCCGGCACCCCCGATCAGCGTATCGTTGCCCGCACCGCCGATAAGAATGTCGTTGCCGGCACCGCCATTGAGCACGTTCGCAACGGTGTTGCCGGTCAGTGTGTTGCCCAGGGCATTGCCGGTGCCGTTGATGGCCGCCGTGCCGGTCAGTGTCAGATTCTCGACATTGTCGCTCAGCGCAAAACTGACCGAGCTCTGGATGACATCGGTGCCGGCGACGGAGTACTCGATCACCTGATCGCCTGCGTTATCGACGATGTAGGTGTCGTTGCCGCGGCCACCGAGCATCCTGTCGGCACCGGCGCCACCGGAAATGACGTTGGCTCCGCTGTTGCCCACGAGCTGGTTGTTCAGGGCGTTACCCGTGGCGTCGATGTTCGCGGTACCGGACAGCGTCAGGTTTTCCACGTTGGCCGACAGCGCGTAGCTCCCTGAGCTGACGACCAGATCGGTGCCGCCCAGGTTCGCTTCAACCACCACGTCGCCACTGTCCTGAACATAATAGGTATCGTTGCCGGCCAGGCCTTCCAGGCGATTGTCCAGTCCGTTACCGATCAGGGTGTCGTTGTAAACGCTGCCAATGGCGTTCTCGATCCGTGCCTCGGTAATCTGGGTCATGCCATCTGTCAGGGCATCCACCAGATTGGAACTGTCCGCCGCCAACGTCACGACGGTGCCGAAACCAAGCTGATCGACAAGGTTGTTGTAATAGCCTTCGTTGCCGGCGGTGACGGCAAAGACCGGCACGATTGCGCTGGCCAGCAGCTTGGCCTTGAGCAGTGCAACCGTCGGGTAGTCTTCGAGCTCCAGCAGCGCATCCCCGTCGTTGGCGACATAAGGCGTGTCGCCGGCCTTGTGATAGTCGGCATCGGTCATCACCACCGCAACCCGGAAGGAATCGGGGCGGAAACCGAGTTCGGTCTGGCGCACGGCGGCCTGCATCAGCGCCTCGATTTGCGACTCCGGCGAGTCGCCGCCACTGCCGATGGTCAGCGTGTTGAGTGCATTGACCAGGCTGGTCTGATTGGAGGTCATCGCCAGGTCGGTGCGATAGACGTATTCGCCCTTGTCAATGAAGGAGGCCAGGCCGAAACGGTTGTCAGCCTGAACCGAGGACAGGGTAGACAGCACCTGGGGCACCAGCGTCTTCACTTTTGCCACGTCGTCGCCAAACGAGCCGGAGGCGTCCTGGAGGAAGAGCACGTCGAGTGGTACGTCTACCGTGCCTCCGGAAGAAAGCGTCACCATCCGTCCATTGATGTTGCTGGTGCCGCCAGGCGTCAGATCGATGGTGACACCGCCTGTCGCTGCCGAAGCGTCCAGCGTATCGATACCGCTTGAGTCTTCGATCAGGATGGTTCCAGTGGTGCCGGCCACAACGTAGGTATCGTCGCCTGCGCCACCGCTCAGTGTGTCATCGCCGATCGAATCGACCAGACGATCATTGCCCGTGTCGCCGTAGAGCAGGTCACTGCCTGCGCCGCCAACGAGGGTGTCATTGCCATCACCGCCGCGCAGGATATTGGCATTGCCGTCACCGGTGAGGGCGTCATCGAATCTGCTGCCTGACAGGTTTTCGATGTTGATCAGCGTGTCGGTACCCGAGCCGCCAGTCACCTGGGCGGCGCCATTGACCGCCACCTTGACGCCCGCCGTGGCGCTGGCATAACTGACGGTATCGTTGCCGCTTCCACCATTGATCGTACTGTTGCCCGCGTTGGCGGAGATCAGGTTGTTCAGGGCATTGCCGGTGGCGCTCAAGGCGCCAGTGCCGATCAATGACAGGTTCTCGAGGGTCGTACGGGTGTCGAGGGAAAAGCTGACCGTGCTCTGAACCGTATCCACACCTGAAGTGTCGGTGATGACATCGGTGTTGGTGTCGACGATGTAGAGGTCGTTGCCATCGCCGCCGTTGAGTGTGTCAATCCCGGCGCCGCCATTGAGGGTGTCGTTGCCGGCCAGACCATTGAGGATATTGTTGCCGGCAGTGCCCAGCAGCGAATTGTTGCCGGCGTTGCCCGTGCCGGTCAGCGCGGCCCCGGCCAGTGTCAGGTTTTCCAGGTTGGCACCGAGGGTGTAATTCAGGTAGCTGACCACGGCGTCGGTACCACCGGAACTGGTTTCGGTGATGACATCCGTACTGTCGCGCACCACGTAGGTGTCGTTGCCGGCCCCCCCGATCATCTGGTCTGCGCCGGCACCCCCGTCGAGGGTGTTGGCTGCGGCATTGCCCACGAGGGTGTTGGCGAGGCTGTTACCGGTGCCATTGATGGCGGCGGCCCCGGTCAGCGTCAGGTTCTCGATGGCGGCATAAGTGCCCAGGCTGAAAGTGACCGAGGACTCGATCGAGTCCGTACCGGCTGAATCAACAATGATATCGGTCGTGGTATCGACGACATAGATATCGTTACCGCCGCCGCCATTGAGCGTATCGACGCCGCCTTCACCCCTGAGGGTATCGTTGCCGTCACCACCGATCAGCACATTGTTGGAAGCATTGCCGATCAACAGGTTGGCGTTGGCATTACCGGTAGCGTTCAGCGCCGTGCCGGTCAGCGTGATGTTTTCGACATTCAGCAACGCGGCAATGCTGAAGTTGACACTGCTCTTGACGGTATCGATGCCGCCATTGGCAATCTCGGTGACCTGGTCGCTGGCCGAATCCACGATATAGAGGTCATTGCCGACACCGCCATTGAGCAGGTCGTTACCCGTGCCGCCATCGAGGGTGTCATTGCCATTGCCGCCGATCAGGGTGTCGTTGCCGGCCCCGCCCAAGAGGGTGTCATTTCCGTCATTGCCAGTGAGGGTGTTGGCCGCACTGTTGCCGGTGATGATGTTGTCGCGCCCGTTGCCCGTGCCATTGATGGCCGCTGTTCCGGTCAGGGTGAGGTTGGTCTGATGCGCCGCAAGCGTTGCTGTCACGCTGCTGGAAAGATCCTGGGTGAAATTGACAAGACTGCTCAGTTCGGTCGCACTCATGCCCGTCAGGTAGCCGCTGTTGGTCAGCCCCGCGAGCGAACTGCCGATCGCCTGAGCGCCGGCCGTGTTGCTGGCCAGCGCATGGAAATGCATGACCACTTTGGTTTCGCCGGCGGCAAGCGTCAGGTTGTAGCTGCTCTGTGGTTGATCGACAGCGCCGGAGTTCTGACTGGTGGTATCGGGTGAACCGGCACCTCCCGACACCACATGGACGAGATTGGCATCGGAAAGGTTAGTGCTGCCCACGGCAAACCAGTCGTCCGCGGTAGTGCGCAGGGTGTCACCGCTGCTGGTGGCGGTCACCACAGTCCTTGAGTCGTAATAGACGTTGTCCGTCAGTTGAAGATTGACTGACTGCGGGGCACTGCCGGTGTTTTTGACGATTTCCAGCGTGCGGACAAAACCGTCGCCGATATAGGTGGTGCGGGTGAGGGTGATGCCGGTGGTGGAGTCTGTCGCCGTAACCGTCTGCGTATTGGCAGTGACACTGGCCGATGCCCATGACAGGTATGCAGACGAAGTCGATCCGCCGATGTATAGATTCAGGGAACTGCTGTCCAGGGTATTGGAGTAGAGCGCTGACGTTTTAGCCTGATTCACATTGCCGCGGCTATCGACGGCCCAGGTGTTTCCAGATGCATCCGTGTAATTCAATGCCATTGCCAATGCTCCTTGCTGTTGAGTCATTCGAGAAGACGGGAATAGGGGACAGATTTATTTTTTTGCCAAGTGCTGTGCGCGGTAAAAATCAGTCCGCCGTCCTGATGCATTGCAAGGGGGCTTTGGCGTAGAAGGCTCGAGGCAATGGGCTTGCCGTGAAATCCGGGTTCCTTGGGTTCATCAGGACTTCCATGTTCAAAACGGGGGGCGGGTTTTCGTCGCCGGGTAGAAGTGGCTGCGAAGAGCGCAGAATATCCCGCCAGCTGGCCTTCTGCCATACCCTGACTGGATAACGGTGCCTGATACCGCAAAAAACGGCAGAGGAGAGGGGTTTATGGTTCGGCGCTGTGGCGGGTGCGGTCATTGGCGCTTTTTTGCTTTGCTCGCGCAACAGGCCCCTGAGGAGAACCGTTTTGTCACCTTCAGACTTCGTTAAGAATTGTCTTTGATACTGCTCCCCAATTGATCCGGGGAGATGTTTTTCAATGTCCGATTTCAACTGGAACGTTCAGTTGCCGCTGCGCTTTGGCCTGACCGAAGCACAGCAGATGCATCTTGTCAGGGCCTTGCCGGACACCCCGCAAAGGAGTGTCTTCGAAGCCTTTATCCAGCAACGGTTTCGCAGGGCCCACGGCGCCGATGTTCGCCACTTCATGCCGGAGCTGTTTGGCATGAGCGATGCGTCCGGCACGCTTTGCGCTGTGGTTGGCGCGCGTCTGGCGAGCAGCGGACCGCTGTTTCTTGAAGGTTATCTGGACGAGGCGATCGATTCACTGATCAGTGCCGCGGCCGACCACACCGTAAGCCGCTCAGCCATCGTCGAGGTCGGCAACCTGGCTGCCAGCGACACCGGCAGCGCACGGATGAGCATCATTGCGATGACTTACCTGCTGGCCATGGGGGGGCTGGAATGGGTCGCCTTCACCGGGAACCTGGGGCTGGTCAATAGCTTTCATCGCCTTGGCTTGAAGCCCGTAACCCTGTGTGCTGCCGATCCGGCGCGCCTGGGCGACGACCGCCACGCCTGGGGCAGCTACTACGAAAGCAAACCCTGGGTTCATTTCGGCAATATCCGCTCCGGGTTCATTCATTTGCGCAACATCGGCCTGTTCAGTCGCCTGGGTTTGCCGACCTCCATTGAAGGGGCCTGCCATGTCGCCTGAAATGGAGCATTTCAAACAGACCCTGCGTAATCATGCTGAGCAAAAAAACAACGCCATTGCCTTGTGGGACGACCATCGCAAGCTCGACTACGCCACGCTTTATGCCGAGGTCATTGATCGTCAGCAGCGCTTGCGTGATGAACGGGTCAGGGTGCTCGCCCTGGCCCTGGACAATGGTATCGAAGCCCTGCTGTGGGACCTGGCCGCGCTGTTCGAGGGTTTGACCTGCGTGGCCTTGCCGCCTTTTTTCAGTCCGGCGCAACGCAAGCATTGCCTGGAGCAGAGCCAGGCCGAACACGTCATTGCCGAACCGCCATTGCAGGACGAACTGCAAGCCACTGGATATCAGAAGTGCGGCGAGTTCTGGCACCGCACATTCAGTGGCCCGAACCGGATGCCTGAAGGCACCGCGAAGTTGACCTTCACCTCGGGCACCACAGGCACACCCAAGGGCGTGTGTTTGAGTGCCGACAGCATTCTGCGGGTCGCGCGCGAGCTGGACCTGGCCAGCCAACCCACCGACCCGCAACACCACCTGGCGCTGCTGCCGCTGGCCATTTTGCTGGAAAACATCGGTTGTTACGCCGCGCTGTATGCCGGGGCCACCTTGAGCCTGCCCAGCCAGAAAACCCTGGGGATTGCAGGCGCCAGCGGTGTGGAAGTGCCGAAACTGTTGGGTTGCCTGGCCAGCCGCTCCCCCCAGAGCCTGGTCCTGGTGCCGCAGTTGTTGCTGATGCTGGTCGGTGCTGCCGAGCAGAAGGCTTTCGACCCACAGCACCTGCGTTTTGCCGCCGTGGGCGGTGCCCGGGTCAGTGAAGATCTACTGCATCGCGCTGAACGCGTGCGCATACCCGTCTATGAAGGTTACGGGCTGTCCGAGTGCGCATCGGTGGTGTGCCTCAATCGCCCGCAAGCTCAGCGCCCCGGCAGTGTCGGACGGCCATTGCCCCATGTGGAGATTCGCCTGGCGGATGACGGAGAAGTGCTGATCAAGGGTTCAACCTTGCTGGGCTATCTGGGAGAGGCGCCGCACACCGCCCAGTGGTGGCCCAGTGGCGATCTCGGCGAGTTCGACGCCGAAGGTTTTCTCTACCTCAAGGGACGCAAGAAGCATCAGTTCGTGACCAGTTTCGGGCGCAACGTGAACCCCGAGTGGGTGGAAGCCGAATTGACCCAGCGCGGGCCTGTCGCCCAGGCCTTCGTCTACGGCGAGGCGATGCCCCACAACCATGCGCTGCTGTGGCCGCATCGCCCGGATTGTACCGACGAACAACTGGCCGCCGCCGTGTCCCAGGCCAACGAGGCCTTGCCCGAGTACGCCCAGGTCCGCCACTGGAGTCGGCTCGACCAACCCTTTACCGCCACCAACGGTTTGCTCACCGCCAATGGCCGGCCCCGCCGTGACGCCATCATCGAGCGCTACCGGCGGCAATTGACCGAATCTGCATTTTCCGAGGAATCCGCACCATGAGTTTTTTTGACACGTTGCAGCAAGCCACTGAGCAAGAACGCAATGAGTTGTTCAACCTGCCGATCATCCGTGATGCGCTGCAGGGCGACGTCAGCCTGGAAAGTTACCGGGCCTTTCTGGCACAGGCCTATTACCACGTACGCCATACCGTGCCGTTGATGATGGCCTGCGGAGCGCGCCTGCCTTCGCGCCTGGAATGGCTGCGCAAAGCGGTCTGTGAATACATCGAGGACGAATACGGCCACGAACAATGGGTACTCAATGACATTCAAGCCTGCGGCGGTGACAGGGACGCTGTACGCGATGGGCGCCCTTCATTGCCGATCGAATTGATGGTCAGCTTCCTCTACGACCTGATTGCCCGGGACAACCCGGTGGGACTGTTCGGCATGGTCAACGTACTTGAAGGCACGAGCATCGCCTTGGCGACCCACGCCGCGGGCAGTATTCGCCAGCGCCTGGACTTGCCGGAAAGCGCTTTCAGCTACCTCAGTTCCCACGGTTCGCTGGATATCGAACACATGCAGACCTACCGTCGACTGATGGACACTCTGGATGACCCGCACGACCAGGCCGCCGTCATTCATGCCTCCAAAGTGGTATACCGGCTCTACGCCGATATGTTTCGTGGCTTGCCGCGTAACGGGGAGAACCTGCATGCGCCTGTCTGAAGCCCGCGTCGTGTTGACCGGTGCCAGTGGCGGCATCGGCCTGGCCATCGCCACTGCACTGTGCGCCAGTGGTGCCAAGGTGCTGGCCGTGGCTCGTCACCGAGAACCCCTGGTGCCGCTGCTTGAGCGATATCCCGATAATCTGTGTTGGATCCGTGCAGACCTGACATTGCTCTGCGACCGCCGCGAGGTGCTGGCACGGGCCCAGGGCATCGGCGGCATCAACCTGCTGATCAATGCCGCCGGGGTCAACCATTTCGCGATGCTCGAACAGCTCGACGACAGTGAGATCAATTCGATGCTCGCGGTGAACATCAGTGCACCGATATGCCTGACAAAACTGATGTTGCCACTGCTCAAGCAAGCCGACAGTGCCATGGTGGTGAACGTCGGGTCGACCTATGGCTCCATTGGCTACCCCGGCTACGCCAGTTACTGCGCCACCAAGTTTGCCCTGCGCGGGTTCTCCGAAGCCCTGCGCCGAGAGCTGGCGGACACACGGGTCAGCGTGCTTTACGTCGCCCCGCGAGCGACCCGTACCGGCATGAACAGCCCGGCAGCCCAAGCGCTCAATGATGCGCTCAAGGCCAATGTCGACGATCCGCAAACCGTGGCGGCGGCGGTGATTCACGCCATTGCCGGTGACCGTCGCGACTTGTACCTGGGCTGGCCCGAGCGTTTTTTTGTACGCCTGAACAGCTTCCTGCCCCATCTGGTGGACCGTGGGTTGCGCAAGCAATTGCCACTGATCCGCCGCCTGAGCCAGAAACCCGACCAGGAGAATCTCGAACCATGAAAAAGATCATCGCTTGCCTGCTGCTGGGCGCATTGAGCCAGAGTGCCTGGGCGCTGGATGCTGCCGACCAGCAGCGTCTCAACGGTATCCAGCAAAGCTGGGCGCACATTCAGTACGAGTTGCCGGAGGGACAACGCACTGCGGCTTTTGAAAAGCTGGCCGCCCAGGCTTCGAGCTTCAAGCAGGAACGCCAAACGGTGGCGGAGGCGTGGATCTGGTCTGGCATCGTCACCAGTAGCTGGGCGGGCGCCCAGGGCGGGCTGGGTGCGCTGAGCAAGGTCAAGGATGCCAAGGCCGATCTGGAAAAAGCCCTGGCCCTGGACCCCAAGGCCCTGCAAGGCTCAGCCTATACCAGTCTGGGGGCCCTGTATGACCGCGTACCGGGCTGGCCCATCGGTTTCGGTGATTCGGACAAGGCCGAGCAGTTGCTCAAGCTGGCATTGCAAATAAACCCCAACGGCATCGACAGCCTGTACTTCTGGGGCGATCACCTCTACCGTCAGAAGCGGTATGTCGAAGCCAGGGCAGCGTTGCAAAAAGCCTTGCAGGCTGCGCCCCGACCTGGCCGCGAGAGCGCTGATGCCGGGCGCCGCAAGGAGATCGAAGCGCTGTTGGTAGACGTGAACAAGAAACTCGGCTGACAGGAGACCCTGTGCGTTTATTACTTGTAGAGGATGACATGGCGCTCGGCGAGGGCATTCATCAGGCCCTGCGCCGTGAAGGTTATACCGTCGACTGGTTGCAGGACGGCAACAGTGCCTTGCACTCGCTGCTCAGTGAAATCTTCGATCTGGCGGTGCTCGACCTTGGCCTGCCACGCATGGACGGTCTCGAAGTACTCAGGCGCTTGCGTGACAGCGGCTCCAACCTGCCGGTGTTGATCCTGACGGCGCGCGATGCCACCGAAGACCGCATCGCCGGCCTGGATGCCGGCGCCGATGACTACCTGATCAAGCCTTTCGACCTGGCAGAATTGAAGGCGCGCCTGCGTGCGTTGCTTCGGCGCAGCGCCGGGCGTGGGCAATCGCTGATCGAGCACGCGGGTATCAGCCTGAACCCCGGCACCCAGCAAGTCAGCTACAAAGGCGAACCGGTGGCCCTGACACCCAAGGAATACCAGTTGCTCCACGAACTGCTCTCGCCACCGGGCCGGGTAATGACTCGCGATCATCTGATGCAGTTACTGTACGGCTGGAGCGAGGAGGCCGAAAGCAACACGCTGGAAGTGCACATCCATCACCTGCGCAAGAAACTCTCCACCGACCTGATTCGCACCGTCCGCGGTATCGGTTATCTGGTGGAGGAGCGTCGATGACCTCGATCCGGCGTCGCACCCTGACCCTGATCATTGGCCTGATGCTCGCAGGTCTGACAGTGATCAGCGTGCTGAACCTGCACGACAGCAACCATGAAATTGCCGAAGTCTATGATGCCCAACTGGCCCAGAATGCTCGCCTGCTGCAAGGCGTCATGCGTATGCCCATGGTGAGCAAGGATCACGCAGATCTGTACAAGGCTTTCAACCAGGCCCTGAACGAGGCGACGCCCAGGGACGATGGGCATCCGTACGAAACGAAGATTGCGTTTCAGGTCTGGAATGCCAGGAATGAAGTGCTGGTACATACCGCCAGTTCTCCTTCCTTCAGCCAACCCCCGGTCACACCAGGCTTCAGTGATGTCATCGACCTGAACAACCGGCATTGGCGGGCCTTCCTGCTTGAAGACAAGCAGAACAACCTGCGGATCTGGGTGGGCGAACGGGACGATGTGCGAATGGACCTGGTGGACCGCATCGTACGCCACACCTTGTGGCCTAATATTCTGGGGAGCTTGATACTGGCCGCCATGCTCTGGCTGGCCATCGGTTGGGGATTGAAACCGCTGGTCAACATGGCTGCAACACTGCGGGCGAGGCATCCCGGTTCACTCGAACCCCTGCAATTGACACCGCTGCCTACGGAGCTTGAGCCGATGCAGGCGGCCCTTAACCGTATGCTTGCGCAGATTCAGGAAGTCATGGGACGTGAGCGACGTTTTATCGCCGATGCCGCCCACGAAATGCGCACCCCCCTGGCCGTGCTCAGGGTGCATGCGCAGAACCTGATGGAAGCGGGGAGCGAAGGGGAGCGTCGTGCGTCGCTTGAGCACTTGATTGCCGGAGTGGACCGTACCAGCCGGCTGGTCAATCAATTGCTCACGATGGCCCGTATCGAGCCTAAAGCAGGCGCGCAACCGCCTGTGCCCGTCGATCTGGCAGCCACGGTTCGCGACAGCCTTGTCCAAATGACGCCCTGGTTGTTGAGCAAGGACCTTGAACTGGTTTTCGATGTCAGCGACAACATCGGCCTTGTGAGGGTCGACCCTGCGGCCATCGACATTGCCTTGAACAACCTGGTCACCAACGCGGCGAACTTCTCCCCCCGGCACGGAGTGATCACGGTAAAACTGGTCGAAAAGAGCAAGGGCTACGAACTGTCTGTCGAAGATGAGGGGCCGGGTATCGATGAGCAGGACCGCGATCGGCTTTTCGAGCGTTTCTACAGTCGCGCAAATGATCAGGGGGCAGGGTTGGGGCTGACCATCGTCAAGGCCATTGCGGTTCGCCTGGGTGGACAGATAAAACTGGAGAATCGCATCGCTGGCGGGTTACGTGCCACGTTGGAAATTTGTTGCGTTTGACGTCGGGCCCGGTTTGCCGGGTGCCGTGGTCGCCTGTACCCAAGCGTTGCAGGGCGACTGCTGGTCGGATGGAATACGGATTCGGGTTTTTATGAAGGTTTCTGTTTTTTATGCTCAAATCCATTAAAAACAAAGTGTTGAAATAGAAATATAAAGTGCTTTGTAAGATTTTTTACTTGTTCAGGTTCTGATTGCACCCGACCTAAGTCGGATATCCGGACGACTGGAGCCCGGTACATACAATTGATGACCGGCGGCTTCACGGGTTCCCTGCTATTAATCAATGTGTATCCGAATGCTTATTCTTGCGGGAGCGTCTCATGAGTCCATTCATTCGCATCGGCATTGCCGACGATCACCCGATGTTGCGTGAGGGCGTTGCCAATACGTTGAGAAAACGGGCGGATCTTCAGGTTGTGGAGCAAGGTTCCAATGCGCAGGAAGCCATGGATATTGCGCAGAAGGAGTGTCCGGACGTGATGTTGATGGACGTCAATATGCCGGGCGACGTGTTCGCCGCGGTGCGATTCATTTCCACACAGCTGTCGGATGTGAGGGTGCTGATGCTGACGGTTTCGGAGTCCGAGGATGATGCCTTCCTGGCACTGGAGGCCGGCGCGCGCGGGTATGTGTTGAAAGGTGTCAGCGGGCCGGAACTGGTCCTGGCGATCAGGACGGTTGCCAAGGGTGAGTCGTATATCACCCCCGAGTTTGCCAACAAACTGCTGAGCAATATCAAAAAGCACGAAGCGGAAACCCGCAAGTTCGATCTGACCCACCGCGAGGAGGAGGTCATTCGTGAAGTTTCCAAGGGGCTGACCAACAGGGAAGTGGCGCAAAAGCTGTTGATCAGCGAAAAAACCGTCAAGCACCACATGGGCTGCGTGATGCAGAAGCTGAACGCGCGAAATCGAGTCGAAGCGGTCACGGCTCTGCGTCACTACCGGGAGCGTGAAGCGATCGGGCACCTTCACATCGGTTTGGCGAAAGCGCCAATGGATGCCGAAGCGGCGACTGACTAGAGTTTGAACTGCGCATTGACCGACGTACCCGCGTCGCAGGAGTCGATGCTGAACAACCCGCCCAGCGATTCGACGCGATAACGCAATCCGGCGAGGCCCAATCGGGTCCTGCCGGATTTCTCGAGCTGCATCGCGTCCGCCGCCATGCCTGGCCCACTGTCCCTGACGCTGATGTTCAATACGCCATCGATGTATTTCGCGAGGATGACCTGACCCTCGCCGTTGGCGTGCCGGTAAGCGTTGTTGAGGGCTTCTTGCACAAACCGGTACAAACAGAGTTTGAGCGGCAATGGCGCGGCCTTCGGTAGCTGCCCCAGGGTCAATGTGACCTTGGTGCCAGTGCGTTGCTCGTGCCGTTGCGCCACCAGTTGCAACTCTTCCACCAGGCTCACGTCGTTGATTTCCGGAAGTGCCAGGCCACGTGATAAATCGCGGACCTCACGCAATGCGTCGGTGGCGGCGGCGCGGATGGTTTCCAGCGATTCCTGATCGACCGCCGTGCAGTTTTCGGCCACGTCGTCGAGCCGGATCAGAATCAAGGTCAATAGCTGCGCGGGCCCATCGTGCAGGTCTGCGCCAATGCGCCTCAAGGTGAGCTCGTTGACTCGGGAAAACTCCTGGGTAGCCGTTGCCATCTTGTGCTGGAGTTCAGCATTGCTGATGTGCAAGCGGGTTTGTTCGATCAGCCGCAAGTGCAGTGCCACCTGCTGTTGCTGGATAATCTTGTCGCCGCGTCGCACGATGAAGAAAAGCAGGGTCAGCATGGCCAGTGTCGCGGCGCCGACGACCCCCCATACCTCTTCCCGGACCCGATTGATCTCGCGCCTGAGGCTGTCGGCCTTTTCATAGAATTCGCCGACCGCGATGATTTTCCCGGAGCGCGAATCCCGCAGGGGCGCGTAGATTTCATAGAGCGGGACGTTGAGCTCGCGCTCGAACGCGTTCTCGTCCTGGGTCAGTTCCTGAAGATCGGTGACCACTTTGCCCTTGAGTGCCTCGGTGATCTCATCCAGCGGGAATTGAACGTTGGTGATGTCTCTGTTCGTGCTGTAGACCACCGTGCCATCCGCTCGCCAGATCTTGATCGAGACAATGTGCTGTTTCAGCGAACGACTTTCCGTGAGGCGATCCAGGGACTGGATACTTGCAGCCGATAAGGTGTTGTCCTGGCTCAACTCCTGCACAAAGGGCTCCAGAAACGTATCCATGTACTGAGCGCCTGCTTCTGCTGCGCTATGTACCGCGGCACTTTCGATGCGCACGCTCACCAGATTGCCGACGAAAAACATGGTCAGCCCCAGGATCACCGCAGCGGCAATGACAAACTGGGTCGAGTGACTCAGCTTGCGCGCCCGGCCCCTGATCCATGTACGCCAGAGGCCGTTGCGACTTACATCGCCAACAGGCGCTGGTTCGTCCTGCGCCTCGGCTTGCTGCGCGGTGAACGTCTGGTTTTCGGATTCCGCTTTTGCATTTTTTGCCATAGGTCCGGTTCCCTGATCATCGAGACAGGTCGGTTGCAAACCCGGCAGTTCAACGCCCATCTGGAGATTGACGCCAAGCCCATGACTGACAGTAGATCACTGCATGACGATCCGACAGTTTCACGGATGATCAGCCAGGCCGCACCGCGTTGCGTTGCAACACGTATAAAGCTGGCTCCTACAGTTTTAGCGTGGGCACGGCCCCTTGTAGGAGCTGGCCTGCCAGCGATGGTCGTGAACGATGACGCGGGTGAGCTGGATAAACGCGGCGCACTCGAGTCCATCGCCAGCAGGCTGGCTCCTACAGTTTTCCCGAGGGGGCACGTTCCCTTGTGGGAGCTGGCTTGCCAGCGATGGTCGTTAACGATAACGCGGGTGAACTGGATAAACGCGGCGCACTTGAGTCCATCGCCAGCAGGCTGGCTCCTACAGTTTTAGCGTGGGCAGGGTCCCCTGGGGGAGCTGGCCTGCCAGCGATGGTCGTTAACGATAACGCGGGTGAGCTGGATAAACGCGGCGCACTTGAGTCCATCGCCAGCAGGCTGGCTCCTACAGTTTCGGCGTGGGCGTGGCCCCTTGTGGGAGCTGGCCTGCCAGCGATGGTCGTGAACGATGACGCGGGTGAGCTGGATAAACGCGGCGCACTGGAGTCCATCGCCAGCAGGCTGGCTCCTACAGTTTTAGCGTGGGCACGATAACGCCTATGAACTGGGTAACCCCGGCCTATATTCAGGCTTGCGCGGCGCTGAGCTCGCCAGTGACCGTGGCGTTCTTGCGCACCGCTTGATACAGCAGGCTCGATACCATGAACCCGACAACGGCCAGCAGGCTCATCAACGAAAATACGTAGTTGTAGCCTTGTTGACCCGGGAAGTGGTCGAGTATCGCGCCATAGATGACGTAGGCAAACATGCCCGGCGCATAGCCGATCAGGCAACCAATGCCAAAGGCCGAGCCCGTGATGTGCTGGGGAATGCCGACTTCACCCATCGGTGCCCAGAACACACCGCGCATGGAAAATACAATCAACGCGAAGGAGAGGGTGGCCGCCATGCCTGCGTAGATGTAACCCGGGCTTTTCGGGATGAGCATGATGACGCCCATCAGCGGCAACAACGCCAGGAATGCCCACTTCAGATAACGGCTGGAACTCTTGAACTGCTTGTCGGCAATGAAGCCGCCAGCGGGGCCGCCGAGGATCTTGAGAAAGTACTGGTTGATGATCCCGTAAGCCCCCACCAGGGCCACGGGCAGTTCGTACATGTCCTTGAGGTAGGGAATGAAATAGGTCAGGCCGCAGTAGACGATGTAGACCATGAACACGTTGAGGCTGACCAGCCAGATGCCCGGCACCTTGATGGCCTCGAGCAGGTTCGACAGTCCGTTCTTCGGCTTGACGGTCGACTGGGTTTTGCCGCTCTTGAGCAACAGCCAGGTCAGGGTGCCGGCAAGAATGTCGATGACCGAGTAGAACAGGATCGCCGACTTCAAGCCGTTTTCACCGGAACCCATGGCGACGAAGACGCCCAGCGCAGAAAACGCGACCAGGGTATCAATGACGCCACGCCCGCCTTCGAGCAGGCCGAACAGGCGCCCCTGTTCCTTATCGTCACCCAGGTTGCGGATGGCCTTGAGCAGCGATGGCCAGAAGAGGCAGTCGGCACACACGGCCAGCAGGCAGAACACAACCAGCAGATTGCTGAACGGCGGAAAGGTCGCCAGGTAAAGCCCCAGGCCCCCGGTACCGATCAGGCCGAGGGGGATCAGCTTGCGTGTGTCGTACCGGTCGGCGAGCATGCCGCCCACCACGAACAGCGCGGTGGCGACGATGGCGTTGGCGCTCAGCAGCACGCCGATTTCAGTGTGGGACAGCCCCATGAATTCTTGCATGGGGATGTAGAAGGCGTCCTTGAGGCTCGCCAGCTTGTAGACGGTGCCGCCACCGAGGATGAGAATCAGGAATCTGAGCCATTTGGCCTTGTCATGGGATGTCATTATTGTTCTCCAGGCGTATTGGGGTAGGCAGTGCCGCTCGGCACGTCAGGTTCAGGCGTCAGCGCAATGCGCCAGGGTCAACTCGGCCAGGGTTCGGAACTCGGCCAGCAGACCTCGTACATAGGCGACCTGGTTGTTTGCCCAGCGGTGTTCATCGGCCAGCATTCGCTCCAGCGAGAAGCCCTGCGGCAGCGCTGTCTCACTCATTTCCCGGTACGCAATGAACGGGTCGGCGGCTTCGTCGAGTTGGCGGAACGCCGGTGCCACGTAGTGGTTTTCCTGCTCGAGAATGAAGGCGATCACTTGCGGGGTCGATTCGCCGAGCATCAGCAGTTCGAACAGCATGCGTGCGTTGGGCAGGTCGTCTTCGTCACAGCCTTGCAGCACGCCGTAATGCCCGAAGCCGTTTTGCTCAGGCACGATGCGCACACCCTTGAGGTGGGTCTGGCGTATGTGCGGGGCCAGGGCGCGCAGTGCCGCAAGGGGCTGCTCGCAGGCATTGATCATGTTGCCGAAGTCGAACAGGGCGTGCAGGCGCGGGTGGTTCAGCCGGCTCAGCAGTTGCGCGATCTCGCCGCTCTTGAGTTCCTCGTGCTGCTCGAAATCGAAGAACAGGTCGTGCGCGTCTGCCTGTTGCGCGAGGTAGTGCAGGTCGGACTCGATCACATCCATGACCCGGGACAGCGCCCCTTCGTAGCGTGAGTAGACACGGATGTTGCAGGTGCCCAGCGCCTTGGCGATGGCGATCGCTTGATCGACATCTTTTTTCAGGGTGCTGCTGATTTCCAGATGCACGTCCAGCCCGAGGGCATTGGCCTTGGCCGCGAACGCCTGGAGCTGCGCGGCGGTCATTTGGCTCAGGCTGTTTTCCTCACCGTCGAGCAGGTGCAGGCTCAGGCCCTGGAGTTCGTGGCGATAGGCGAAGTCCAGCAGGTCGCCAGGGGTGACACGGCCGTGGGTCAGGTTGGTCAGCAAGGGGTAGGCGTGGGCAAACAGGCGCAGTTGCCCAAGTCGGTCGAGCAACTGGCGGGCCAGTGTCTCGGTCAGTAGGGGGGGAGCCTCGGCCTCGACAGCCTTATGGCTGAGCAAGGCGTTGAATCGTTCCTGGATCTTATTGTTCATTCGAGTCGTTCCTGGTTCAGACACCGGGTCTACCGGCGCAGCCTTTATCGCGCCAGTCAGGAACTCTCGATAGATCCATTATCAGTTAAATCATAAGACCACTTGCCCGGCGTCAGGTGGCCGGCTGCAGGTAGCCCATTGTGTCCAGGGCCTGGGCCAGCGCTTCGACCCGCGCCTGGGCCTGGTCCTCGGGGGTGCTGGCAAAGCCGATCAGCAGCGCCGGCGGCAGGACATGTTCGACGCAGTAGTCGCTCAGGGGATAGGTGTGAATGCCATGCTGGTCGAGCGCCCTGGCCAGGGCATCGTCATCGAGATGCGCGGGTAACCAGGCGATCATGTGCATGCCGGCTTCCACCGGAGTGACCCTGAAGAAAGTCCCCAGTTGTTTCTGCAGCTGTTCGACCAGTGCCTGCTGGCGAGCCTGGTACAGGGCGCGCATCCGCCGAATATGGCCGAGGAAGTGGCCTTCGCGCATGAAGTCCGCGGTGGCGGCCTGAAGCAGCGTGGGCGGGCTGCGATCCATCACCGCCCGCAGGGTGCAGAAGGGTTCGACCAGGGCGTTGGGCAGTATCACGTACCCCAGTCGCAGCGAGGGAAAGAGCACCTTGCTGAAGGTCCCCGCGTAGATGACCCGGGCCCACTGGTCCATGGCATAGAGTGCCGGCAGGGGGCGGCCGTTGTAGCGAAACTCACTGTCGCAATCGTCCTCGATGATCCAGCTTTGATTCTGCGCGGCCCAGTCGATGAGTTCCTGGCGTCGTGCATAACTCATGGTGACGCCCAGGGGATGCTGGCGAGACGGAGTGGTAAACACCAGGCGGGCGTCAGGACACACAGCCAGGCCTTGCCGGACATCGATCCCCTGTTCGTCGATACGCAACGGCACGACCTGGCCACCCTGGGCCTGGAGCGCAATACGCGCTGCGATATGCCCCGGATCTTCCATCCAGAAGCTGTCCTGCGGATTGAGCAACAGCATGCCCAGCAGGTTGAAGGCTTGCTGGGCGCCGGACACGATGACCACCTGATCGGCACTGCAATCAATGCCGCGGGCATCGAAGACGTACTCGGCAATCGCCTCGCGCAGGGCCAGCAACCCCTGCAGTTCGCCATAGCCGAGCATGGCCTTGGTCGGCTTGTGCAGATGACGATTCAACAGACGCTTCCAGACCGATTGCGGGAACGCATCGTAGGCGCTGTGACTGGGCAGGAATGACGTCGGGCTGTCCGTAGCCCAGCCAGCATAGGACACGCCACGGAAATGATCGCTGCGCAACGACAGCATCGACTGGCTCAGGTCAGACAAGCGAGGCGGCTGGCGCAGCTGCTCGTCATCAATGCCGCGGCCTTCCCATTCATGGCCGACGTAAGTCCCGGCCCCGGTCCGCGACGTCAGGAAACCTTCGGCAATCAGTTGATCGAACGCATTGAGAATGCTGATTCGCGACAGTTCGAGCTCCTTGCTCAGGGTCCGCGTGGACGGCAGGCGCACGCCACCCTGAAGCCTGCCACTGAGAATCTGTTTGCGAATCTGCAAGTAGAGTTGGCGGTACAAGGGGATGGAACTGGCACGGTCCAGTTCGATACCCGACAACAGCAAACCTGCGGAGGATTTCATTATTCGTTCGTCTGGATGGAATGTGGTCTGGCCTGAATCGCTGTCAGGCACCCGGGTGCGAAAGGGTAGCGAGGGGGGCTGGATAAGTCATCCACCCCAGCGTCACAATAACAGGGCCGGCGAGTGCGGCATTGCACTAACCGGTCTGGTCATGATCCATAACCCCCGCACGACCCTCAGCGGTCGAACCGACCGGCCCCGCATCGGTAATTGATCAAGGACAGTGAAAGCATGCTCGTCGCCACATAATCAGCAACCCCCTCTACCCGGTTCCGTGAATCGGGACTCGCCGTACGTTTACCCCTTAATTCCTTTCGAAGAATCAACCCATGTACCTACGCAAAATTGCAGTTGGGCTGTCGGCCCTTGTTTTGCTCTCGCCCGGGGCGCAAGCCCGCAGTCTGCTGGACCTCCTCAAGCCACCCGCCGCGCAACACGAACAAGCGTCCCGCTCAGGCTCGATCAGCCAGAGCGCGGCCCTGGACCTCTACTCAAGCAAACAGAAACAGGCCTCGTTCGATGGCTGTGCTGATCTGTTCCCGGCAGCGAAACCGATCAACACCGCCACTGTGCCTGCATCCATGAAACCCCTGGCCTTGTGTTCCGACAATTTCGCGGTGCTGTACTCGCAAACCAGCAAGACCCCGCTGGTGGTAGTCGAACGCCTGAATGCGGCCCAGTTGCGGGATGCCAAAGGGGAAGAGCGCACCAACCAGTTCTACCCGGACCCACGCATTCCCAAGGGTGGGCGTGCAGAGTTGAGCGACTACCGCAGCCAGCATCCGGCCGTGGACCGTGGTCATCAATCTCCGGCAGCCGATGCACCGAACCCCAAGGCAATGGCCCAATCCTTTGCGCTGTCGAACATGGTGCCGCAAGACCCGACCAACAACCGCAAGATCTGGAGCAAGGTCGAGTCGGATGTCAGGAAGTTTGCCACGCGAGCCGATGGCAACGTGTTTGTCTTTACCGGCCCGCTCTTCGATCCAGGCCACTCGACCGTCGGCGACAACCAGGTCTGGGTGCCGACGCGCCTGTTCAAGCTGGTGTACGACGCCTCGTCCCAACGGGCCTGGGCCTACGTACTGCCCAACGCTGAAACCCGTGTCCAGAAGCCGATGGACTACGACACTTTCGTGAAGAACACCGGGCTCAAATTGCTCGGGAACCTGCCCGTTACAGGTTCCGCCGGGCGCACCTGACGGCTGGATGAGCAGCATCCCACTGGTTGGAGGCAACCTGTGGGGGGCTGCATTCCTGGAAAAGGAGGGCGCCTGATCGTCATGAGCATGCCCAGGCGGTCCAGGAATAAACTCGGCAAGAAGTAACAGATTGTAAAATTGAACTATACCCAATAAGGCAATCGCTCCTGGCCCAGGGACATGATGCCTCCACAGATATTCGTCCCAGGAACTTCAACGTCGGACAGACCGAGAAATTCTGGTGATGAACTCTTTGAAAATCCCTGCCAGCAATGCGGTGCGTTTACAGGCTCAAGGTCTGATTAAGCATTAGCCCCTGTCCGGCCGTGTGCTGCACGTCGCCAGGCCCAGGTTCAAGACTCTGAACAAGGCAAGGAGTTTGCGATGGCTGATTCAAGCAAGAAAATGAGCCTGATGGGGCTCACGACGCTGGTAACGGTCAACATGATGGGCTCGGGCATCATCATGTTGCCCACCAACATGGCTCAACTGGGTGCCGTCTCGCTGCTGTCATGGATCTTCACCGCGATCGGCTCGATGGCCATCGCTTACTGTTTTGCCCAGTGCGGGGTCTTCTGTTCGCGATCCGGCGGCTTGTCCGCCTACACAGAAGAGGCCCATGCGAAGTCGGGCTTTTTCCTCTGCTCGTACCTGTACTTTCTCTCCTTGGCCATCGCCAACGTGGCCGTGGCCATTTCGGCGGTGGGCTACATGACCGCCTTCGTGCCCTGGCTGGGCACGGGGGCCATTCCGCTGTGTGTCGGCACCATCGGGCTGATCTGGCTGACCACCTTCGCCAACTTCGGCGGCCCGGGCATCACCGGCAAGATCGGTGCGTTCACGGTGTGGGGCGTGATCATTCCGGTCGCGGGCCTGAGCATCATCGGCTGGTTCTGGTTCAAGCCCGATGTGCTGGCCGCCGCCTGGAACCCCAACAGCCTGCCGATTTCCGAAGCCATCAGCAAAGCCATTCCCCTGACCCTGTGGGCCTTCCTGGGCATGGAGTCGGCGGCCCAGGCCACCGATGCCGTGGAAAACCCCAAGCGCAATGTGCCACTGGCCTGCCTGTTCGGCACCCTCGGTGCCGCCGTGGTCTATGTGCTGTCGACCACCGTCATCCAGGGCATCATTCCCAACGCCGAACTGGCCAAGTCCTCGGCGCCCTTTGCGTTGGTCTACGCCACGATATTCAGCCCGATGGTGGGCAACATCGTCATGGCCCTGGCGGTCATGGCCTGCGTCGGCTCGCTGCTGGGTTGGCAATTCACCCTGGCGCAAACGGCGAAGATGACGGCTGACCAGAACCTGTTCCTCAAGCTGTTCAGCAAGGTCAACTCGATGAATGCGCCCGTCGTCGGCATGATCGTCTGCGGCGTGCTGCAAACCCTCATGGCCCTGTCGACCATCTCGCCCGACGCCGCCGCGCAGTTCAGCAAGCTGGTCAGCCTGGCCGCGGTCACCAACCTGATCCCCTATATCACTGCGCTGACCGGCCTGCTGGTGATCATGCACAAGGCCGGGGTCTCGTCAGCGATTCGCACGCGTAACGTGGTGGTCTTGCTGATTGCCGTCACGTACTCCCTGTATGCCCTGTATGCCTGCGGCAAGGACGCAGTGATGGGCGGCACCCTGGTACTCGCTGTCGGCTACCTGCTCTACGGATTCCTCGCCAAGCGCTTCACCGAAGTGCCAGTGACCAATCAGGCCAGGGCCGCAAATCCTCAGGCGTAGCCATCAGGACTGCACAGACATCTGCATACGGGGAAACCGGACATGAACGTACCATTTGCCACAACCACCAGACTGCTGCTTGCCTTCGCACTCTTGACGCTGCCATTGGTAGCCGGTGCCAACACCCTTGAACGCGTGCGTAGCAGCCACACCTTTACCTTGGGATACTTGCCAGACCTGGCGCCCTTCAGCAAGCAGGAAGGCGACAAGGCCAGCGGTTATGCCATCGACCTGTGCCTGAAAGTCGCCGACAAGCTCAAGAGCGAGCTGGGCCTGCCCGAGCTGCAAGTGCACTACCAGCCGGTCACGGTTGCGGATCAGGTCAGTGCCGTCAGCCAGGGCAAGGTGGATATCCTCTGCACGCCGACAGCGCCTACCCTGGAACGGCGCAAGATGATCAGCTACTCCATCCCGGTCTACACCGCCGGCCTCTCGGTCGTGGTGCGCAACGATGCGGCCGAACCCTTGCTCAATGTGCTCAATGGCAAGGTCGCCAATGCCGGCCCGACCTGGCGTGCCAGCATCAACAACGGCCTGGCCAACCAGACCTACGCGACCCTCGAGGGCGGGGTGACCGAAGACTGGATTCGCGAGCGGATGCGCCTGCTCAACGTGATCGCCTCTCTGGTGACCGTGGCCAACAACGACGAGGGCGTCAAGCTGGTCGCCGAGGGCAAGGCCGATGCCTTCTTCTCCGAACGCATGCTGCTGCGAAATGAAGTCGCCAAGGGAGGTGCGGCGCAGAACCTGATGATCCTGGACCGCATCTTCGAGTACTCGCCGGTGGCGATGATGGTCGATCGCAACGACGAAGACTTCCGCCTGCTGGTCGATACGGCCCTGAGTGAAGCCTATTACTCGGGCTTTGTGGAAAAGGCCTACGACCAGTATCTGGGTGGGAGCAACCTTACCGTGAAGAGACTGTTCAGGGTGTATGCGTTGCCTTAGTGAAATCGTTGGCAACGACCGTCCGCCGACGTATTGCTACTGTAGGAGCGAGCTTGCTCGCGATGGACTCAAGAGCGCCGCGTTCAGTCTGTGAGCACGCGTTATCGTTGACGACCTTCGCGAGCAAGCTAGCTCAGATGATCAGCATCAATGGGCTAGGACCCTGACGCAGCAGGATTCACCCTGTCGCCACTATCGGTTAAAACGCTCGGCCAGGCTGTGCAGGTAGTCGGCCATGGCCTCAAGATCCTG
This sequence comes from Pseudomonas sp. PDM28, assembly GCF_019219115.1. Lineage (NCBI taxonomy): Bacteria > Pseudomonadati > Pseudomonadota > Gammaproteobacteria > Pseudomonadales > Pseudomonadaceae > Pseudomonas > Pseudomonas sp. PDM28. Next base: position 269,513 of record NZ_JAHUWG010000002.1, on the reverse strand, counting down.
GCTGATTGCGGCGCCTTGTTTGGCCTGCCCGGCGCTGTGATCACAGAGTTGGGCAATACGCGTGATCTGTTGATTGATGTCTTCAGCCACGTGACTTTGCTCTTCAGACGCCGAGGCCATCTGCTGGCTCATTCCGGTAATCCGGGTGACGGCCTGACTGATGCCGACCAGCGCCGACTGCACCGCCTCGACACGCTGCATGCTTTCGCGGGAGATCTGCTCGCCACGGCTGGCCGTGGACACTGCGCGATCGGCACCGTCGTACAGCGAAGCAATGATGCCGTGGATCTGTTCGGTGGAGGTGCGAGTGCGTTGTGCAAGGGAGCGCACCTCGTCGGCAACCACGGCAAAACCGCGACCTTGCTCACCGGCCCGGGCCGCCTCGATGGCCGCATTGAGCGCCAGCAGGTTGGTTTGTTCGGCAATGGAGGTGATGACATCCACGACACTGCCGATCGATTGCGTTTCACTGGCCAATGCGTTGACCGCCTTGCCGATCTCGTTGACCGCCTCATGCATGGTTTCCATGGCGCTCAGGCTTTGCCGGGCCAGCTCACTGCCGTCACGCGTCAACTGGTCGGCCTGCGATGCGGCATGCGCGGTGCTGATGACGTTCTGGGTGACTTCCTGGATGGTGGCGGCCATCTGTGAGATGGCGGCGGCTGACTGATCGGTTTCACTGCGCTGACGATCAAGCGACTGCGCTTGCGATCCGGAGAGTTCGGACGACTGCGCGGCCTTGGCCTTGACATTGACCCCGGCATCGACGAGTCGGCTCAGGGCGGTCTGCAAACGCGCTTCCTCACTGACCATGGCCATGTCCAGGCGACCCTGGGGACCATGGTTGTCGCTGTAGGTGAGCGCGACCAACGGATCGGAAAAGGCTTTCGGATGCTCGGCCAGGGTGCGCTCGATGGCTCTGCGATGCCGGGACTCGATCAGGTACCAGGCCATACACAGGCTCGCCACCATCAGCCCCTGTGCCGCTGCATTGGGCAGCCACTGCTCGGCGAGCAATGAAACTGCGCCGGCGATCAGCAACGGCCAGCCGTGTTGCAGCGGCCGGGAAATCCGCGTGCTCAGCGAAACGATGGGCTTGCCGGCCCGCATCCGTGCATAGAGTGCTGCGGCCCGACGGACCTGGTCGCGGCTGGGCAGCGAACGAACCGACTCGTAACCACTCAGGCGTCCGTTTTCATGGATGGGCGTGACGTAGGCACTGACCCAATAGAAATCACCATTCTTCGCGCGGTTTTTCACAATGCCCATCCAGGGCTTGCCTTGCTTGATGGTGTGCCACATGTGAATGAATACCCCGGGAGGCATGTCGGGGTGTCGAACCAGGTTATGGGGCTGGCCCACCAATTCGTCGTAGGTGAAACCGCTGATGGCAACAAAGGCCTCATTGCAGTAGGTGATCCGGCTATCGAGATCGGTCGTGGAGATCAATCGTTGTTCGGCGGGAAATACTCTTTCATGCTCGGTTACGGGTAAATTCACGCGCATACAATGCGGCCCCTCTGATTATTATTATGATGTTGAGCCTGTAAACCAGCACGGGCCCGCGTTCAGATCGCGGTATTCAACGCGTGCGGGCCCGAAGAGGAATTTATGGAGGGGGGCGGCTGACGGCCATTCATTCGACGACAATTTCTTTTCATTTCATGACAAGCCCACGATGTCGCTGTGGAATCATGGGTGACGTCGAATTGAGTTGGGGTTGGCGCGCGAGGCATGACCTCCGGTGACGGATGTCGTCGCCTCTCTATTCAAGGCACGAGTGACGTCTGTCGAAAAAAAGATTCTTTGCGCATTCCCGGGAAACTGTAGGAGCCAGCCTGCTGGTGATGGACTCGAGTGCGCCGCGTTCATCCAGTTCACACGCGTAATCGTGAACGACCATCGCTGGCAAGCCAGCTCCCACAAAAGACCGCGCCCACGCTGAAACTGTAGGAGCCAGCCTGCTGGCGATGGACTCAAGTGCGCCGCGTTCATCCAGTTCACACGCGTAATCGTTAACGACCATCGCTGGCAAGCCAGCTCCCACAAGGGGTCATGCCCACGCAGAAACTGTAGGAGCCAGCCTGCTGGCGATGGACTCAAGTGCGTCGCGTTGATCCAGTTCACCCGCGTTATCGTTAACGACCATCGCTGGCAGGCCAGAGGCCTCGCCAGTCAAAGGCCTCTGAGGGAAACCTCGCTGACTTGACGCCTGCCGGCCCGTTTCGTGTGTCAGGCGGATGCCCCCACGCCTTCGGCTTTCTCCTGCGCCGCCACGTCATGCAGGGAGATCCTCGAGGTCTCCGGCAATGCCAGTCCCCCGGCCAGCGCGAGTAATGCAATCACGATCAGGTAGAACGCCGGCGACAGGTTGCTGCCGGTGGTGCTGATCAGCCACGTCGCTACCAGCGGCGCGGTGCCGCCGAACAGGGTGTAGGCCATGTTGTAGGTGATCGCCGAGGCGGTGTATCGAGTGCGGGTCGGGAAGGTTTCCGAGAGCAAGGCAGCTGTCACTACGCCACACAACACCGCGCCAATCGCCAGGAGCATGACGCCGACGACGGACGCTGCGAACGAGCCGGAGCTGGCCATCAAAAATGAGGGATACACGACAACGATCAACAGAGCGCAGGCCGTCATCACCGTCATGCGACGCCCGACCCGATCCGAGTACAGCCCGGCCAGCGGGCAGATCGCCGCGGCGAACAGCAATGCAATCAGTGACACCAGCAACGCGGTTGCGCGGTTCAGGCCACCGGCGACTTGCAGGTACGTCGCGAAATAGGTGGTGAACATATAAAACGACAGGGCGGTCAGTGACACGAAGGCACCCAGGCAACAGATCGCCGCCCCATGGTTGCGCAAGGTGTCCTTGAGCGGCGAGTGGGCGACCGCATGTTCCTGGGTCACCGCCTGGAATGCCGGCGTCTCGTCAAGTTTCCAGCGCAGGTAAAGCCCCACCAGGCCCAGCGGCGCAGCAATCAGGAAGGGCAGGCGCCAACCCCAACTGCCCATGGCTTCGGCCGACAATGATGCCTCGAGCGCGTAAGCCACCACGGCTGCCGCGGCGAAGGCGGAAAATGTCGACACCGGGATGAAGCTGCCGTACCAGGCGCGTTTGTCGCTCGGTGCATGCTCCATCAGGTAGGCACAGGCACCTGCGTATTCGCCCCCGGCGGAAAAGCCCTGGGCGCAACGGATCAGCGACAGCAGAATCGGCGCCATGACCCCGATCGCCGCATAAGTGGGCAGCAGACCGATCAGGGTCGTCGCACCTGCCATCAGCAGAATCGTCATCGCCAGGGTTCGCTTGCGGCCGATCCGGTCGCCCAGCATGCCGAAGAAAATCCCGCCAAGGGGCCGAAACGCGAAGGCCACGGCGAACACCGCAAAGGTCTTGAGCAGCGCGGCGCTGGCATCGCCGCTGGGGAAAAATTGCTGGGCGATGGTCGTGGCCAGGAAGCCATAGACGGCGAAGTCGAACCACTCGACGAAATTGCCGATGCCGGCGGCGACAATCACTCTTCTCAGTGTTCCCGGGCTGACTTGTTCCATATTTGCGCTCGTCATGCTTGACCTCGACAGTTCGTCAGTAAGCTATCGATTATCGGGGCAGGCACGGCGGCGGCTCACTTCAAAAGTGTCATCCACGTAGTCAGTACCGACGAGATAACGCTGAATGGCACCTGATTGGCCGGATAAGGGAACGGGCAGTGTTTTTCGTGAATTTGTAAAGCAGCGGGGGTATTGTCGGTCGCCAGGATCAGATCGATAGGGAAGGGATGAAGATGACATTGACTGCCGAAAGCCTGATCAGGATCGCAATGACCAATCCGGTCAACGCACAAATTTACACACGCTTGCCCGAGCTCGGCTTGAACCAATGCATGCTCACGGCCGGTTGCCTGTTCCAGGCCGTCTGGAATCATCAGTCGCAGCGACCGCCAGAGTGGGGAGTGAAGGATTACGACGTCTTTTACTTCGATGATGATCTGTCCTGGGAGGCAGAGAATGAGGTCATCCAGTCAGCTCGGCAGCTGTTCAACGACCTCGACGTGAACGTTGAGGTCAAGAATCAGGCCCGCGTTCACCTGTGGTACAGCCAGCGGTTCGGCGGGGATTATCCCAGGCTCCAGTCGGCCAGGGACGGGGTCGATCGCTACCTGGTTGCCGGTACCTGCATAGGTTGGGATGTCGCCACCGGCGAGGTCTATGCCCCCAACGGCCTGGCCGACACAGAGCACGGGCTGCTTCGAATCAATCCAGGAAATCCCAGGCCGGACCTGTTCGATCAGAAGGCCAGAAGTTATCAGGCTCGCTGGCCATGGCTCAGGATCATCGCGCCGCACAGTTGAACCGGACCAACCGAACTGACCGATTCGGGCCTCAGATCCATTGAGGCCCTCGTCGCTAAAGCCAGGTTGAAACTCAGTTCTTCACTACCGGCACCGTCACGGTTTTGCCAAAGGCCGACTTGATGGTCGCCGTCGGGGCAGCCGCTGGGCCGCTGCCGACGGTTGTCACCGCTATATTCCAGCGCGCGCCTGTAGGCGTCGTGGTCAGGGTGGCGGCGCCAAGGTTCACCGTGCCGGTCGTGGTCGTGGCCGTCGCGGTGATGGTATTGCCCGTGCCACGCGAGGTGGTGCCGGACAGTACCCAATACCAGCGGCTGCTGCTGCGGGCGGTGACGGTGGCGCTGGTGACGATCAGGTTCTCGACGACCCCTGCCGAGACCGCCACGGACACCGTCGCCGGTGCCGACTCCGCGTTCTTGGCATCGCTGGCCCTATAGGTAAAGGTCGCGGTGAACGGCGCGGGGATCGTGGCCGGTGGTGTGTAGATCACGCGCAGACCGTCGGTGCTGACCGAGCCCTTGCCGGAGTCCGGTTGCTCCAGACCCACCACTTTAAGCGGCACGTTGCCGTCAGGGTCGGTGTCGTTGGCCAGCACGTTGATGGTCACCGGTTGGCCGGTGTTACTGATGGCGCTGTCGGGGTTGGCGACAGGTTTCTGGTTGGCGAGGTCTTCGACACGTTCATCGCCAGTGCGGAAAGTCGGCAGCGCGGCGGAGTTGACGTAGGTGACGCCGTCCCAGCCAGGCAGTGGCGTTGGCATCAACTGGAACTGGCCGGGGTGCTCGACATCCCAACGCATCAGCATGGACGTGTCCTCGTGCTGGGTGTTGTGGCAATGCTCCAGGTAGGTCCCGGCGAACTCGCGGAAGCGGATCGCAATGTCTACGTCCACGGAACTGTCGATACCTTGGCCGATGAGATAGACGTCCTTGCGCGCCCATTTTTCCCATTCCGGCGGCGCCTTGCCGTCGCGGTTGAGGACGATGCCTTCTTCGAAATGCACGTGCACCGGGTGACTCCAGCCGTTGCCGCCGTTCCTGATTTTCCACACTTCCAGGGTGCCATCGCCGGAGAACCCGGCAGGGGTCGGACCGGTGGCCAGTTGCGGAGCGGCGCTGATGATCCGAGGATCCATTTGATAGCCGAAACCGCCATCGGTCTTGATGGTCCAGGGTTCTTCGTCGGTGCCGTCGGAGCGACCGAAGATGAACTCGCGATGGCGCGCAGCCTTGAGCTTGGCCTGCATCGTCGGGTCGTCGCGATTGATCGTCAACGGGATCATGCTTTTACCCACTGGCTTGCCCGGTTTGGCGGGTTCGTAGTCGGCGGGGTTCATGCTCACGTCCTGGCCGGCATATGGCTGGACCACCATCTGCATGAACTTGCCCACCACCGGGTCTCCGTCCTCCCATCGCAAGCCAGTACTGGTCAGCTTGAGCACTGCCTTGTACCTGCCGGCCAGGACATCGGCCAAGCTCAGCGCAATACTCTCCGGACCCTTGCCGTTCTGGTGCTCCATCAGGTTGACGAAGTACAGCTTGTCGCCGGTCTTGATCCCGTATTTCGAGAAGTTGACGATGATGTCGAAACGCTCGGCAATGCCCTGGGCGGGCAGGATCGCGTTGTGGTCCTGCAGGTCTCCGTCAGCGTCCAGATCCAGGCTGCCGTCGAACGGCACGGCGTGTTCCATGAGGTTGCCGTCGTTGGCGATCAAGTGGAAGGGCACGCGGGTATAGGACAGGCCGGAGCCTGTCGGGCCGGGGAATTCGCCACCGGTGCCGACGACTTCACGCACCAGCGCGATCCTGAAGAAGCGCGACACCGAGCCATTGAGGATGCGGAAGCGATAGCTGCGCGCCCGCACGTTCAGGCGTGGTTGGTACTGCCAGTTGACCAGCATCTGATCGCCGAGGAAGCCGTCGGTGTTGAACGGGTTGAACCACAGCTGGCCGTTCTGATCCCAGGCCTTGTCGGCCAGCATCAGGTTGACGTCGTAGTCTCGGTTACCCCAAGGCAAGGCCGAGCCGCTGGGCAGGCGCAGGTTGACACCGTCTTCCAAGGCTTCGTTCCCGCGATCCAGGGCGCTGTAGTAGTTCATCATCGACGCGCTGCCCTTGTAGACGTTCTGCGCGGTGAAATCGAGCATGTGGTCGTGGAACCAGTGGGTGCTCATGGTTTCGCGCCAGTCGCCACGGATCTTGATGGTGCCGTTGTTGCAGGTCTTCAGGCCCGGCGTGGCATCGTTGACATACAGGGTTTCGCCCGGGGCGCAGGGGAACGCCGCGCGCGGATCCTGGGCGCTGGTGTTGATGCTGTCGTAACCGGCCAACTGGATCGGCCAGCGATAGTCGAAGTACTGCCCGGGAAAGAAAAACGCATTGGCATAGCCGTCGCTTTCGGCCGGGTTGTGGCCGTTGTGTTCGTGGGTGCTGAGGGTGTGCAGGCCAAAACCCATGTTGGCTGATGGATCGATCGGCAGGGCGTTGTAGTGCCGCATCAGCACGCCCTGGCCGTAGCGCACCATCAACAGTTTTGGCGGGAAGGTGCCGTCGAAGGTCCAGAGCGCCTTGTGGTTCTGGATCGGCATGTTGGGGTGAAAACGGGTATCGATGCCTTTGGTGGTACCCGCAATGATCGGGTTGTCCGAAGTCTGGTTGTAGAGCCCGCCCGGCCCGAACTCACCGACGGCGTAGTTGTGCAGCTGGCGACGGTCGCGCATGCCGCCGTTGAGTTTGGCGCCTGCTTGGGCGGTCTTGAAGGCGACCTGTGGGTAGAACTCGTTCCAGCGCTGGTGCGACCAGCCTTTTCCTGGCGGACGCCCCTCGGCCGGCGAGCCGACCGGATGGCGGTTGAGGAAGGCTTCTACCTGCGCTTTCCACGGGTTACGGTCCAGCACGTTGGAATACTGCGACGGAAACGGGTACAGCCCGGGCTGACGCATGAAGGCTTCGAGCGCCGCAGCCGAAGGGCCGCTGCGGGCGATGCTGTTCGGGTCCTGGGTGGGCGCCGGGCCGACAATCGGAGGCGGGAAGGTCAGGGTGGGCGGCGGCAGTGTCGGGTCGAGTTTTTCCGTGCCGAATTCTTCGAACAACAGCAATTGCTGGGTGTACGGCTGCGCCCCGAACAACGGGCTGGGCTTGCCGTTGGTGGGGATCTTGAACGATGTCTGCAGCGCTGGTGGCAGCACGTTGTCGGTCGTCGGCGTGGTGCGGGTACCATACACGCCATTGGGCAGGGCGAAGGCCCCCGTGTTGGTGGGTGGCATGGCCTCTACAGCATCCACCGCGGCCTGGGGGTCGGCAGGTGGATTGGTAAACGCCGAAGGGTCCGTCGGTGGTGGCGGGCCGAAATCATCCAGTGGTGCGGCGTCTGCCGTGGCCAGGGTAAAGAACATCGCACAAGGCAGGCCTGTTTTGCGCAGCCAGTAGAAGGAATTGCCTGGTTGAGTCGTGCGTTTCATGTTTCACCCCTTGCGTGATGTCCCGTCGTCTCCATGTCCGGGACGACTGCTGTTGTGGGCACAAGGGGGCGTGTGCAACTAATGAGCCATCACCCGGGCAAAGAAAAAACCCAGGTTAATGAACAAGTTGCTGACGGATTTGCATTCGGGAGACGCGGGGAGAAAGGGGATGTTCCTCCAATTTGGTGGTAATTACCCGGAAGGGTGGGTGAAGTAACCCAGTTATGGGGAACGCGGCAGCCCGGCCTGAATGTTTAAGCTGATATCATTCAGGAAATACCGGTTGAGCAGAAAAACATGAATCGTCGCAAGAAAATAAACCAGCTGCTGAAGGCGCACGCGAAAAAGGCCAGTGCCAAACTGGCCCCGCAAAAAAAGGATAAGTACATCAGCAAGGCTGACCGGTTGAAGCTGGCTGCCGAATCTGCTCAAGACCCGGTTGTGGCCTGCGACAGCTGATCCCTGCAGGTCCTGCCCCCTTTTTCGATTCGGGGGGCCTTGTCACCATCCACTCAGCGAATACCGGCGCCCGCCATGGACTCCGGCACCCACTGCGCCGTCGATAGCGGCTCGATGTAGCGGATGCCGCCATGAGGGCCGACCACGCCATTGATGTTGTAGGTGCCTTTCGACAGGTCGTACGTCATGAAGGGCGTGGCATCCGGGACTTGCTGGTCATAGCTCTGGCTGAAGAACGCGAAGGAGCCACGATACAGCTGGCCACGGGTGTCGTACTGATCGGAGGCCACCGCGGCCCAGGTATCTTCATCCAGGTAAAAGCGGCGCTTCTGGTAAATGTGCCTGGCGCCGGGCTTGAGGTTGCCCTCCACGACGTAGACCCGGTGTTTTTCCCAGCGAACGAAATCCGGGGCAATGAAATTCGGCGTGGTCAGGGATTTGGCGTCGCGAGCGTAGGTGAGCTTGTAGGTATTGTAGGGCACGATCATTTCCTGCTTGCCGACCAGCGTCCAGTCATACAGCTCGAGCGCACGGGCAGTACCGGGGTTGGGGGTGTCGTAGGCCAGGATCGAAATCTGCTTGACCCGGCGCTGGGCCGGCATGTACTGCCAGGCCCGGCCGGGAAACTCCGATGGATTGGTGGCGTTCTTGAGCATGATCGACTCGCCGGCTCGGCGCGCAGGCCCGGTATAGGACAGTTTCAACTGATAATAAATGTCCGAGCTGTTGAACGGCTTGGACATGTTCTCGTAGATCGGGAAGGACACGAATGCCTCGCCGGTGACCGCCAGGCTCGGTACGCCGGCCGTGTCGACCGTCCAGGAGTCGTACTTGGAATGGATGTTGACGCCCTGGTAGCGCAGCAGGAAGTTCCACATCGCCTCGGCGCCTGATTGCGGGATCGGGAACGGCACTCCGGGCATCACATTGTCGATGGCAATCCCGCCGTTGAGGGACTTGGCATGGGTGGCATTCCTGCGGCTGTTGTCCAGTACCGCCTGGGGCAGCGATGCCGTGCGGTGGGTCGGATACACGTCGATGCGAAAGCCGGGGTAGCGTCTGGCCAATGCTACGGTGGTGGCCGTTAGCATGCCTTTGTACGAGTCGACGTTCTTGCCGTTGATTACCAGCAGCGGTTTTTCGCCGGCAAAAGGGTCCGGACGCATGCTGTCGCCGGTCTTGAAACCGGGTGGGGCGGTGGTCAGTCCACCGTTGTAGGGCGGAATGGAGCCGTCGGCATTACCGGCCTTTTCGGCACCCACCCACGTCAGGCTGCTGCCCAGTCGGGCGGCTTCCTGGCTCGATACATAGGCTTGGGCATCGATGGCCAGCGCCATGAGGGGTACGGCAGCCAGAAGAGTTTTCACGAATTTCATATTGTTGTTCTCCTGCCTGGTGTTCCAGGCAACTCGTGACTCAGGCGCAGCGTCGCTTACGTCGACTCGTCGCCAGAGACCTTTTCAGTACTGCCATTAGATAACCCCCGTGTCAGGGGCGCTTTTCTTTTGACGACAGCCCCTTGGCTATTGATGACACGTCCGGTAGGTCTCGGCGGGCATTCGATGGCGTGGTCGCTGGGAGTGAGCGTCACTTGTTTGTATTTCCCAACGGAATCATTGAGTTACCGAATGGTCATAGCCATGGCTGAACACTGCCCGGATAAACGTTTCGAGCAGCCGTGACCCTTCCATAATCCCGACATTCAGGACGTTTTCATGAATCGCGCAGTAATCTTGATCTTGGCCATTTCCAGCGCCGTGTTGTTGGGAGGCTGCGGCCCGCATTGGGATGACGGAGAACGGTACGGGCGATATCACGATCATGATCATCGACGTGGTTACGACTGGAGAGGGGACGATGATCAGGGTTATGACCGTGACGATGATCGTCGTGGCTATGATCGTGAACACCGTCGCTACCGTGATCGCGATGACAATGACGACTGATATGTCACATTGAAATGCAGGGGGGAGTCACAGCCTGTGTCCGATGGCTGAGACAATCCATAGACAGCATCGCTAAAACGCCACTCGGTGGCAGATCGTGTGAAAACGCGGCCTGCCACCGAGTGGTGTTTCTTTGTCTGCGCCGCTAGCCGCCACTGCGGTTCTCGCGTCATAGAGGACGATGGAACCCATCATCCTGGAGGCGCTGGCCCGGGTAATACGCAGCGAATAAATTGCAGCCCGTCTCATACCCGGCACTAAAGTGAACAAAGCATTGAAAAAAACGCTATAAGCTATAAATAAGATGATAGATGGCATATTGCTAGCAATCAGTCAGTGAGTTTCGCCAGTTTTGGCTCAGGGAGCCCTGATGAGTTTTCGTACATTGACCGACTCCCGGCGGCATTCGAGCCAATGCGAAGTGGCCGAGCTGCAACCCGTAAAGAGTCCGGATACTGTCGGCAAGGTCTACGCCGGCAATGACGACTCGATCGAGCACGTGCTGGACTCAGCGCGCCACTGGGCCCATAGCACTGCCTGGGTGTTCTACCGCGCCGGCGAACAGATGCATTGGGTCGGGCAAGGCGATCCACGGGTGCAATGGCCTTCGAGCATTGCCAATGAGGCGTTTGAAGCCTTTTGCCGGACTTCGAACCTGCACCGTTGGCCGACCGGCAGAGGCGAAAGTGAGTTGGGTTGGCTGCTCGCCCCCGTCAACGATGCGGCTGAACCCGCGTTCGCGGACTTTGCCCAGCGCCTGGGTATCGAGCTACAGACCAATACCCTGGCCCGTGCGCAGATCACCCAGCGTGTGCTCTATGAAATTACCTATCTGGCCAGTTCGACCCGTGACCGTTCAGTGTTCCTGGTGGGGGTTCACCGGCTGCTGGCCAGTCTGATCGACGCCGAGAACTTCTACCTCGCGCTGTATAACCCGCACACTGGCAAGATCGATTACCCGTATTACGTCGACATCATCGACGTCGATGCCCTGGAATCGGAAAACTATGAATACCTTGACCCTTCGCGCCTGTCGTTGACCGGGCAGGTGTTGACCAGTGGCCAGCCTTTGCTGATCGACGCCGCCGGCATTCTCGAGGCCCAGGCACAGAACCGTTTCCACTGCGTGGGTGATCGTCCCGAGTTCTGGATGGGCGCACCGTTGAAAAACGCCTCGGATGACGTGTTTGGCATGCTGGCGATGCAGGTCTACGACGTTTCGCGAATCTACAGCGCAGAAGACCGCGCATTGTTTCTGGTGGTCGCCCGTCACGTGGCCATGGCGCTGGACCGGATCCTGCACCGTGAGGACCTGGAAGAAACGGTGATACGTCGCACCCTGGAACTGTCCGCACTCAACGATGCATTGCGCCAGGAAGTGGCGGAGCGGGAACGCGCCGAACATCTGCAGAGCGCGCTGTTCCAGATTGCCGAACTGTCCAGCCAGCCCGGTGACATGGCCGAGCTGTTCAAGACCCTGCATGGCATCGTCGGTGACCTGCTGTTCGCGCAGAACTTCTACATTGCGCTGTTCGACGACACCACCGGCGAGGTGACTTTTCCCTATTACGTGGATGAACGGCAGACGACCTGCCCGCCGGCACGGCGAGGGCGCAGGGGCCTGACCGAGTATGTGATCCGTCAGCGCCGACCTTGCCTGATCGACGTTGCCGAGGCCGAACGATTACACGCGCAGGGCGAAATCGAAATTGCCCATGAGTCGGTACGCTCTTACTCCTGGCTGGGCATTCCCTTGTTCGAAGACGAGGCGGTGCGTGGCGTGCTGGCGGTGCAAAGCTATACCTCGCAGGTACGCTATACCCAGCGTGACCAGGAACTGCTGACGTTCGTGTCGCGGCACATCGACACGGCGCTGTCGCGACGCACGGCCGCTGAAGCGATCCATGCCGCCAACCTCAAACTCGAAGCCCGGGTGCAGAGCCGCACCCGCGAACTCGATCACGCCAATGCCAAGTTGCAGCACGAAAACGCCCACGATGCGCTGACCGGGCTGCCCAATCGCACCTACCTGCAACAGCGCCTCAATCTGGCCTGGTCGCGGTTCGGCCGCGAAGGCGGGCACCTGGCGGTGATGTTCATCGATCTCGATCGTTTCAAGATGGTCAACGACAGCTTCGGCCACCACTTTGGTGACCTGCTGTTGATGCAGGCGGCCCAGCGTTTGCGCGGTTGTCTGCGCGAGACCGACATGCTGGCACGCCTGGGGGGCGATGAGTTTTCGGTACTGGCGCCCGAGGCCCCGCTGGACGTGATGATCGAAATCGCCGAACGGATCCTGGTGGCGTTCGACCTGCCGTTTTTCATCAACGGCTATGAGGTTTTTTCGTCCTGCAGCATCGGTATCGTCAGCGCCGACAGTCAGTTCCATCACGAACCCGCCGACTTGCTGCGCGATGCCGATGCGGCGATGTACCGGGTCAAGAGTGCCGGCCGCGACAGCTACGCGGTGTTCAACCAGGAGGTGCGTCGTGAAGTTTCGGACCAGGTCGAGCGGGAAGGGGCCTTGCGCAACGCGCTCAAGCGTACTGACGAACTGCTGCCGTATTTCCAGCCGATCGTCAGTGTCGAAACCGGCGAGCTGCTGGCCCTGGAAGCGCTGATCCGTTGGCATCAGCCGGGCGGCCGGGTGATCGCGCCGGGCGAGTTCCTGCCGGACGTCGAAGGCTTGCGCCTGATCGGTCGACTGGACCTGTACATGCTGACCAGCATTGCCCAGATTCTCGCGCAGCCCGAGCACGCCAATTGGCCTGCGGTGCACGTCAACTGTTCCAGCTACAGCATGACGCGCCCCGGCTTCGCCAGTGAGGTACTGGAACTGTTGGCGCAGCACCAGGTGTCGCCGTCGCGGATCTGCCTGGAGTTGACCGAAGGGGCGCTGGTTGCCGAGCCGGCGATTGCCCGACAGACCATGCAGCAACTGGCCGACAACGGCATGTCGGTGGTGCTCGATGACTTCGGCGCAGGGTTTTCCTCCCTGAGCTATGTGCATCAGTACCGTTTCAGCGGTTTGAAAATCGACAAGTCGTTCATCCTCGAACTGACCACCAGTTCCCGCAGTCGCGCGATCGTCCGGGCAATCGTGCGGATGGCCGAGTCGCTGGACCTGAGTGTGGTGGCCGAAGGCGTCGAGGATGAGGCGACACTGGAACTGCTGCGTGAAATGGGGGCAGGACAGGCCCAGGGTTATCACTTTGCCAAGCCGATGGCGTTGAAAGCGCTGCTGGCGAGTGAACTGCTCGGACTCCAAGGGGTAGCCTCACCCACATCCGGTTAATCACTTTCCGCTGCATGGAGCACCAAATGCCGTCCATCACCACGCCCCTGGTGGCGCTGTTTGTGCTTTGCCTGGCGCTTGAAGTGCCGGCCCAGACCAGCGACTGCCCGGCTGGCGAGAGACAGGTGTGCCTGGACGGCTGCATCTGCCTTCCGGACGTGGTGCCCGAGGACGTTTACCAGATCGCGACGCCGGCCCTGGCACTGTGGCTGAGCCAGGCCCGTGATGCAGCCGCCATCGCCGGTAGCCAGCCCATTCCTGCGCACATCCGTGAGCAACTACTGCCCTGGTACGATCCCGGCGTCCTCGATGCCGCGCGCTACAAAATCAGCAACAACGGACAATTCAGCGCCGCCACGGCCATGCTGCAGAACCCCGATGTCGGTGCCGTGACGCTGATCGACATCATCCTCTTCCGCGACCCTCAATCCGCAGAGCAGGACGTCGCGCTCTGGGCTCACGAACTCAAGCATGTGCAGCAGTATCAGGAATGGGGTGTGCAGGGATTTGCCCAGCGCTATACCCATGACTTCAATGCCGTGGAGGCTCCGGCCTATGCCATACAGGCAGAGGTCAGGCGGGCGGTGCGCAAAGGGCCTGACTGAAGCCGTCCCGACTCAGCCCCGGTTGGCGCAGACGAAAAGTTTGATCACTGAGAGATTCACGCCCCTCATGGCCGCAATCGAAATGGCGAGCAAGAGGTGTCGGGTTTTCATGCGAATCTTCCTTGATCGATCGTTGAGGAATGACAACTGATCAACCACAGCACCAGGGCCGTCGCACTGATCGAGGCACCCAGCAGGCTGACGGCTGTCCAACCCCAGTGCGCATACACCTGGGTCGCGGCCGCGGCCCCCAGTGCGCTGCCCACCGAATAAAAGCACATGTAGGCGCCCACCATGCGGCTTTGGGCGTCGGGGCGTGCGGCAAAAATGAGGCTCTGGTTGGTGACGTGTACGGCTTGCACCGCGAAGTCGAGCAGGACCACTGCGCACACCAGCGCGATCAGTGACGTCTGCGCAAACGCGCTGGGCAACCAGGACAGCGTCAGGATCACCAGCGAAAGACCGGTCACGCGTTGCCCCAGCCCCTGGTCGGCCCAGCGACCGGCTCTTCTGGCAGCAAGGGCACCGGCGACGCCGGCCAGGCCGAACAGGCCGATGGCTGTGTGCGACAGCGACAGCGGAGGCGCGCTCAGTGGCAGCACCATGGATGTCCACAACACCGAAAACGCGGCAAAGATCAGCAAGGCCAGCAGACCCCGGATGCGCAAGACCGGTTCGGTCATGAACAGCCTGAACAGCGAACGGATGAGTGCCGGGTAGGTGTTTCGGTTGCGTGGAGACACGGTGGCGGGCAGCACTTTCCAGAACACCGCCGCGAGGACCAGCATCAATCCTGAAGAAACGAAATACACGGCGCGCCAGCCCGCCAGATCGGCGATCAGCCCAGAGGTAAACCGCGCCAGAAGAATGCCCAGGACAATGCCGCTGGTGACGGTGCCCACGGCCTGGCCGCGTTGTGACGGCGTTGCCAGTACGGCGGCATAGGCCACCAGCACTTGAACCATCACCGCCAGCAATCCCACGATGACCATGGCGCCCAACAGGGCCAGCCATTGCTGCGCTGCGCCGACCCCCGCCAGTGCTACCGCAGACAGCAGCACTTGCGTGAGGATCAACCGCTTGCGGTTGAGCAGGTCGCCCAGCGGGACGATGAACAGCAACCCCAGCGCGTAACCGACCTGGGTAGCCGTCACCACGACCCCGATCATCGATGAGGCAACCCCCAGGCTCTGAGCCATTGAATCGAGCAGGGGTTGAGCGAAATACACGTTGGCGACTGCCAGCGCGCAGGTGACGGAAAACAGCAGCGTAAGCGACGCAGACAGCCCGGCGGTCCTGTCTGCGCGGGCGCTTTCTCCATTATCCGCATCGGGCAGGCCCGAAGCCTGCGGGTCGAAAGGGCAGGTGGCTGAATCGGCATCGGCTGTCACAGGAGCCTCCGTGGCGCTAAACTGGTTTCAATTAAAAACTGGATTGAATTGTTATCGAGTCAGGTTTTAAATTGCAACCACTTTGCTCGGGATTGCACGGCAGGCCCGGCAATCTTTATCCGGAAGGTCAATACGATGGTCGAAGACACTTCATCCCACAGCAGCGAATGCCCGGTAGCCAGATCACTGGAGGCCATTGGTGATCGATGGTCGCTGATGATCATCCGCGACGCATTCGATGGCGTTCGCCGATTCAGCGAATTTCAGAAAAGCCTGGGCGTGGCCAAGAACATACTGGCATCGCGCTTGAAAACTCTGGTTGAGGTCGGTGTGTTCGACGTTCAACCCGCGTCAGACGGCAGTGCCTACAAGGAGTACGTGCTTACGGAAAAAGGGCGGGCGATCTTTCCGGTGGTGGTCAGCCTGCGGCAGTGGGGTGAACGTTTCCTGTTCAAGCGCGAAGAGACGCGTTCTGTGCTGCTGGACAATGAGCTCGGCCAGACGCTGATGCCGATTGAAGTTCGTTCCTCGAGCGGCCAGAAACTTGGGCCGGCCGACTGCCACAGGGTCAGAGTGGTTGCCGACGAGTCGTGAATCGATGGCCCATGCGTTCGAGGGGGCAGTCATTGTTCGATGTTTCAATTTTTCGGCTTGGCGCTGTATGACCCGTGCGCAGGTGCCTGGCAGATGAATCAGTCGAGCAGTGACACCAGCCGAGGTTCGATGGACTGTGCAGACAGGTCCAGCAGCGCCAGGGTGACCGGTAACTTGAAACGTCGACGCCCGGCGCTGCCCGGATTCAGGAACAGTCGTTCGCCGCGCCATTCGATGCCTGGTTTATGCGAGTGACCGGTGATCACCAGGTCGATATGCTCATCTGGATGGATTGCAAGGTCGGCGATGTCATGCACCAGCAGCACCTTCCAGCCGTTTAGGTTCAGGCGCAGACAGTCGGGCAGCTCGCGCGCCCAGGGTGCGTCCAGGTCGTTGTTGCCACGCACCCCATGCACCGGTGCAATGGCCGCCAATTGGTCGAGGATGTGCGCGCTGCCGATGTCGCCGGCGTGAATGATGCAATCGCTGCCCAGCAGGGCGGCGATCGCTTCGGGGCGGAGCAGGCCGTGGGTGTCGGAGATGACACCGACTTTCATCGCGGGCGGGTCGAGCGGCATTCTGACGGGCCTGTCTGCTGTGCGATTGTCGCCGCCACTAACCTTGCGGCACCACCCGCGCTTCGTTTCCAGTGCCCTCGACATAAACCTTCAGGCCTTTTGTCAGCGCCGGATTGATTGGCTGGGTCACCTGAACCAGCACGCCGCTTTGGGTCCGGACGATGATCTGCTGAGCGTCCACGGGCTGATCATACTTTTTCTTTTCGACGTAATTGCCGCCAACCCCGCCGGCGAGGGCACCGGCAACCATCGCCACATCCCGACCGGTTCCCTGGCCGACCAGGCTTCCCAAGGCTAAACCGCCAAGGCCGCCCAAAATGGCGCCGACGCCGCTATCGTGGTTGGTCTGCATCTGTGTGAGTGTAATCTGCTCGATTTTCCCCGAACGGATCTGCGTCTCGCCAGCGCCTCCGCTCCCGGCGCCGACCGCGGCACAGCCGCCGAGCACCAGCCCAAGAAACGTAACCGACAGCCAGGAAGCGATAGTTTTCATCGTCGAACTCCATTTTCAGGGGAATAGATCATGCAAACGCTTCAATTCACGTTAGACGAAAAAGCCTGGTGCATTCGGTTCTTT
Source organism: Pseudomonas sp. PDM28 (assembly GCF_019219115.1). NCBI lineage: Bacteria > Pseudomonadati > Pseudomonadota > Gammaproteobacteria > Pseudomonadales > Pseudomonadaceae > Pseudomonas > Pseudomonas sp. PDM28. Next base: position 252,253 of record NZ_JAHUWG010000002.1, on the reverse strand, counting down.
CACTTGGCCTGATTCGATGGATAAAGACCGGCGAACCGCGCAATCACGACACCCACGTAAAAAACGCCGGAAAATTCTTCGACCATCACCAGTGAACGGGCATGGTTGGTCATCGGGATAAAATCACCGTAACCGGTGGTTGTGAGCGTCGTGAAGCTGAAATAAATCAGTTTGAAGAACGTGCCGGGCTGTGTGAAGTCGAGGTGGCCTGGGCCGAATGAACCGGCACTGGACATCTCGACCAGGGCATATACGAACGACCAGACGAAGGCCAGCATGATGTAACCCGCAAGCGCGCCATGCAGCTTGTCCGCTGTAATCGGTCCGCGCTTTAGAATATAGCGAAGCACTCCGCTGAACGAGACGGCAAGAGACGCCGTATAAGCTATCCCGGCAAGGCCAAGAATCGCGGTACTTTCAGCCAACAACGCCGCCCATTGAAGACCAACCCCAAGCAGCGCCAGTCCCAGCTTGAGGATGAACCCCCGCCGAGTCTGCCGGGTGGCGAAAGCACCCACGAGCAGCACGATTGAAAACAGAATGCCAAGCAACGTACGAGCAAACAGACCTTCTTCAAGAAAGGGAAACAGCAGGATCAATCCCAGCAAGAGCAGCAATAGATAGGTGCAGGGACCTTTCCCTATAAGCATCTGAGCTAAACCCTCGTCGGAGTCGGGTTTATCTTGCGGATCTGTCATATCGGTTTCCCAAAGGGCCAAGTAGTGCTTCGGACCTGACGTCGCACGGTTGAAATCAGACTTGGCTTCAGAATAGTCGGCAGTACGATTCAAGTCGTGAATGGGTGTGGAATGCTCTAGTCCGCGCCTTCAGGCAACCCCTGTCGTGAAACTGTAATATTGCAGTCATAGAATTGACATGACCGCTTACATTTACTACAGATGGCCTTTGGCCTTTTCATGGATGAGCAAGCCACATGCGTCGTGTCGTATTCAATCAAAAAGGCGGCGTTGGAAAATCCAGCATCGCCTGCAATCTTGCGGCTGTGAGTGCTGCCGAAGGGTACCGAACGCTGCTGGTTGATCTCGATCCCCAGGCAAACTCGACTCACTACCTCACGGGGCTGAGCAACGAGCATATTCCTGCCGGCATAGCCGATTTCTTCAAGCAGACGTTGTCCGGCGGCTTCGAAGGCAGGCGCCATCGGGTATCCATCACCGAGACCCATTACAACAACCTCCACCTGGTGACCGCGAGTCCCGATCTGGCAGACCTGCAGGCAAGACTCGAGAGCAAGTTCAAGATCAACAAGCTGCGCAAATTGCTGGTTGAACTGTCCGAGGATTATGAGCGCATCTATATCGATACGCCGCCTTCGCTGAACTTCTACACCTTCAGCGCTTTGGTGGCGGCGGACAGGTTGCTGATTCCATTCGATTGCGACAGCTTTTCTCGCCAGGCAATGTACCGGGTCATCGCTCAAGTCGAAGAACTGCGACTCGATCACAATGAGTCACTTGAAGTGGAAGGGGTGGTGGTGAACCAGTTCACCGGGCACACCGGTTTTCACCAGAATGTCGTCAATGAACTGCTGGCCGAAGGCTTGCCAGTGCTGCCGGTTTATCTCAGCAGTTCCGTCAAGATGCGCGAGTCTCACGAAGTGTCTGTCCCCATCGTGCATCTGGCCCCGCGCCACCGGCTCTCACTGGAGTACGCGGGCTTGCTGGATGCACTGGAGCGGGCGGCCTGACAGCGCGTCCTTGTCTACGCGCTATTACCAGCCGCCCGCGAAAAACCTGTGCCCTGATCAGAAGTATTTGAGCCAGCCAATATCACGACGACGAGCCTTCAATGCGGCAAACCAGCGTACAGGTAGAAACAGCGTTGTAGCCAAGAGCGCGGCCATCAGCCACACCGCCCAGATGCTCGCGAAACCGAAGTAGTTGCCCTGATTCAAACCGAACAACGCCACATGGGTCAGATACAGCATTTTCAGCGCGTAAAGATGGAGCAGGTAGAAGAACATCGGCGCCGCGCCAAATACCGCCAGAGTGCTGATCCACTTGCGTTGCTGAGCCCGCTCCAAGCCAGGCAGCAGCAACAGGCCCACCCCTAGCGTCAGCGAGAGGAACAGCAGGGACGGTGGGTACTTTGTGATGTTGAAGAAACTCATGAGGGTTTGTGTGGTGCTTTCATAGAGCACCCAATGTGCCTCGCCATAACCGTTAACCAGGCGCAGTGCGATGAAACCGGTCACTGCGCTGGCCCCGGCCAGCAAAAGATAACGCTGACGCACGGTGGCCGAGGTTGAGCGTGTGAACCAGGGGCCGATGCAGTAACCCAGGGCGATGACACCGATCCACGGCAGCAGGGGGTAGGAAGTGCGCAGGCGCAAGCTGTCGGAGAATTCGATCCAGCCGCGATCATGCAAGATTGCCCAGGGCAGGTGCATCGCTGATCCGACCGGGAAGTGCAGAGAATCGAGCAGGTTGTGCCCGGCGACGATGACCAGACCCAGCACACACAGGAACGGCCGAGGGAGCCAGACCAGTGCAGCGAGGGCCGTCATGCTCAGGCCAATCGCCCAGATCACCTGCAGGTAGATCACATTGGGCGGCAACTGGAATGTCCAGGCGAAATTCACCAGGGTGAACTCCAGCAGAACCAGGAACAGACCACGCTTGAACAGGAACATCGACACAGCTTTCTTGCCCTGGTGCTTTTCGCCGTACAGATAGGCGGACAGTCCTGTAAGAAGAACGAACACCGGCGCACACAGATGGGCGAGGGTTCGGCTGAAAAACAGCGCCGGTTCGGTGGTGTCGATGACCATCGGGTCGGCTACCTGGCGGTGTAGCAAGAACGTCTCGCGCACGTGATCCAGCAGCATCAATAGGATCACCAATCCCCTGAGGGCATCGATGGATAGCAGGCGCTGGCTTACGCTCGTGGCGGGCGGAATCTGATTGAAGTTTGTCATCGAAAGTCGCAGGCAGGGAGGGTGGATAGCTCTGCCAGTAGCCACCGACAGATTATTCGTAGTTACAGTATAACATAATATAGACCTGTCCCGTGAACGCTCTGGCCATTGATTCGATATGGGGAGCCTACAAAACTCGGAGAAAATCGTACGCTAAGGTTTTCCGACCTGCCGTAGCGGCCTGAATGTACCGTCTTCCAGCTTGCGGCTCTGCCGCCAGATGTAATCGCCGGTCAGGTTGACGTGTTCCCAACCCAACGGCGACAGGTATTGAAACAGGTCGGTGTTCACCGGCTTTCCAGCGTCAGTCAGCCCTTGGGTTGCCCGCTCCAGGTAGACCGTGTTCCGCAGCACAATGGCGGCGGTCACCAGGTTGAGGCCGGTGGCCCGGTAGTGTTGCTGCTCGAAGCTCCGATCCCTGATTTCACCGAGACGGTTGAAGAACACCGCCCTGGCCAAGGTATTGCGAGCCTCTCCCTTGTTCAAGCCTGCATGCAGCCTGACATCAGGTTAGGGTATAACCCAACCTGACGGTACAACTTGATGATGTATAATTATTCACTATGATTAGCATTAAATCGAACTGACCAAAATTAGTGCAGAGTAAATCTGTCAAGGATCGGCCGATGAACCATTCCAGCCCATTAACTCTCCAGAATGCTACCCATCGCGATTCCGCGTGGGAACGCGCAGTCAACTACGAGAAGGAAGAGAGACCGATTCGCCCTGTGTGCAAAATTTTGGTCAAGGGCGAGAAGGCCCGCGTGGCGGGTTCTGGAGACATCGTGAACCGTGGTAGTCCCCCGATCCGCGATCATTCCGTTGCAGGATCCGGCGACATCAAATTCAAGAAGTAACGATCAGGAGTAACCCTCATCATGGCAACCACCGCGAAAACTCGATCTGTCACGGCTCACGTCCCTGAGCAACTGGCCCAAAAGGTCGATTTGATGGCCGAGCGTCTGGAACGCTCCAAAAACTGGATCGTCAAACAGGCTCTGTCCGCTTGGATAGAGCAGGAAGAAGAGCGTAGTCGTCTGACCCGTGAGGCCTTGGCCGATGTTGACGCTGGTCGCGTTATTGACCACCAAGCAGTCCAAGCCTGGGCTGATAGCCTCAGCGCCGACACTCCGTTGCCGGTGCCGCGCTGATGGAATTGAAGTGGACACGCAAGGCGCTTTCCGACATTACCCGACTGTACGAGTTTCTGGCCTCGGTGAATCAGCCAGCCGCCGCTCGAACAGTGCAGCAACTCACAGCCGCACCTACCACGCTGCTGACCAACCCGCGCATTGGCGAACGCTTGGAGGAGTTCGAACCAAGGGATGTGCGCCGAATTCAAATCGGCCAATACGAGATGCGTTACGAGATACTGGATTCGACTATCTACCTGCTGCGCCTGTGGCACACCCGTGAAGACCGATAGCCTGGCAGGACAGAGGCCTGAACCGGCCTCTGTCATTTGCAGATAGCAAGACCCCGTAGCATTGAAACGAGAGCCGCTACACCTAAGCAGGCGATCAAAAACGCGGCTTCTGGATCGGGCAGGTGTTTGACGTTGACCCGTACACCGATATTGGCCACCACCAGATTGGCGAATTCTTCGGTGCTGTAAAACGCGGCGTCAGGCGCAAAAGTATTGGGCCAGAGCATGGCGACGGTACCCGCAATGCCACCTGCGACAACCCCTGCGCTGACGGCAGCACCGGACAACCCCAGCGACAACGAGCCACCGGCTCGCACATGGCTTACGTTGGTTTTTGGTTCCATAGCTCCCCAACCCCCAACCTGGCAGACCTACTCCAGATCAAAAAGCCTGAGCGTACGATTTTTTCCGAATTCTGTGGGCTCCCAGATATAGCCTGAAGCGAGTTGCTTATTCCATAAATAAAGTACAAATGTGTTTTATAGTGCGTTTTAATCTATTCAAGATTTTTTGAATTGATTGGAGCATTTGTCTTTGAAAACTATGGCGCTTCTACCCTTTGGCCTGGCGTTGCTCGCTACCTGCTCAACGGCTTTCGCGGGTGCGACCCTGGATCGCGTGACACAAAAAGGCGAGCTGACCGGCGTCCTGATGGAAAGTTATCCGCCGTTCTCGTTTCTCAATGAGCAGAACCAACTCGACGGGTTTGACGTGGATGTTGCCAAGGCTGTTGCGCAACGCCTCGGGGTCAAACTCAAACTGGAAACACCGTCCTGGGATGTGATTGCCGCCGGCCGCTGGAGTGGGCGCTATGACATCTGCGTCTGCTCGATGACCCCGAGCAAGGCACGGGCCGAGGTGTTTGATTTTCCGGTCGAGTATTACCAGTCGCCGGCCGTCATCGTGGTGAACGCCAAGGACAAGGACATCACGGCGGGCAAAGACTTGTCCGGCAAAAAAGTCGGTGTGATCAGCGCGTCGACTTACGAAGCCTATTTGAACAAGGATCTGGTGATTGAGGGCGCCGAGGACAAGCCGTTGAACTATCCGTTCGATAACGTCCAAGTGGCCCCTTATGACAATGAAACAGTGGCCTTCCAGGACTTGGCGCTGGGCACAGGCGTGCGTCTGGATGCCATGGTCACCAACCTCATCACCGCTCGCGAGCGGATTGCCCAGGATCCGCGCTTCAAAATAGCCGGCGAAACGTTGTATGCCGAACCGAACGTCGTGGCCATTGAAAAGGGCGATCCGCAATGGAATGCCAAAGTCACCGAGGTCATTACTCAACTCAAGACTGACGGTACGCTGAGCAAGATTTCGCAGAAGTGGATCGGTGCCGACATCAGCCAATGACAGCCCTCAACCCACACCCGGCCAAGGCGACTGCCGCCCCTGCAATCGAGACGCGCCGCCTTAGCCAATTGTTTGGATTTCGCACTCGCCTGTATTTGACGTGGGCGGCGTTGTCTGGATTGTGCGTCCTGTTCTTCATGAGCTTCGATTTGAAGTTTTCGATCATCCTGGAGAAATGGCCCAATCTGGTCGGCCTGCACCTTGGGCCAAACGGTTTCCTGCAAGGCGCCGCGCTCACGTTGTTCCTGTGTTTCTGTTCGATCTGGCTTTCATTGTTCCTTGGCTTTGTGACGGCGCTGGCGCGACTGTCACGCAGCGCGGTGGCATTCGGTATCGCCAGTTTCTACGCGTCTTTTTTTCGCGGTACACCGCTGCTGATCCAGATCCTGCTGATCTATCTGGGCTTGCCGCAGTTGGGCGTTGTACCCGGGGCAATCAGCGCGGGGATCATTGCGCTTTCGCTTAACTATGGGGCCTATCTGAGCGAGATCTTTCGCGCCGGCATCCTGGCTGTCGCACCCGGGCAGCGCGAAGCGGCGAAGGCGCTGGGTCTTGGGCCAAGGGCGACCTTTGTGCACATCATCTTGCCGCAAGCCATGCGCACGATCATTCCGCCGACAACCAGCCAGTTCATTTCAATGCTCAAGGACTCATCGCTGATTTCGGTGATGGGGGTGTGGGAGGTCATGTTTCTGGCGCAGTCCTATGGCCGCTCTTCCTATCGCTACATCGAAATGCTCACCACCGCAGCGGTCATCTATTGGTTGCTGTCCATCGGGCTGGAATTGATACAGCACCGCCTTGAGCGCCACTACGGCAAAGGTTTCAAGAATCAGCGGTGAACCGCCGCGTTTAATGACTTTATCTATAGGAACCACGATGTCTGATCCAAAACCTCTTTTGTTTGCGCTCTATGAGCAAGCCAGTGTGGGCTGTGGCGGCGCGCCAAGCCTTTGGACCCATCCCGCTGACGAACGACTGGCGATCAATTCTCTGGGGTATTGGTCGAACCTGGCGCGCATTGCCGATCAGGCTCACCTCGACATGCTGTTTTTTGGTGATGTGCTGGGCTTCTACGATGTATTTGGTGGCAACGCCGATGCGGCGATGAAGTGGGCCGTGGAAGCCCCGGCGAACGATCCGCTGATGATCATTCCGGCATTGGCCGCCGTTACGGAAAACCTGGCCTTTGGCGTTACCGTGACCACCAGCTACGAACATCCCTTCACCCATGCCCGTCGCTTCAGCACGCTGGATCACCTCACCAACGGCCGGGTCGGCTGGAACATCGTCACCTCATACCTGTCCAGCGCCGCCCGAAACTTCGGCCTGGAGCAGATGATCAAGCACGATGACCGCTATGAACGTGCCGAAGAGTTTCTTGATGTGGTCTACAAACTCTGGGAGGGCAGTTGGGCCGACGACGCCGTGGTCGCGGACAAGGCGCGCCAGCTCTACGCTCGGGGCGAGCGCGTGCGGCCGATCAATCATGAGGGTGAGCATTACCGGGTGGCCGGGCCGCATTTGACGTCCCCATCGCCACAACGCACGCCTTTGTTGATTCAGGCGGGCTGGTCGGGGCGCGGTCGTGAGTTCGCCGCCAAGCACGCCGAATTGATCTTCATTGCCAAGTCCAACCCGCAGGAAATTCGCCTGGGGCTGGAGGAAATCTGGGCCAAGGCCCAGGCACGTGGCCGTCAGCGTGAGGATGTGAAGTCCCTGACAGTGCTGCGAATCGTCACCGCGAAAACCGAGATTGAGGCTCAGCGCAAGTACGACGAACTGCAAAGCAACTATCACTTGCAGGCGCAACTGGTCAGTTACGCGGGCGACACCGGCATTGATATCGGCCGCTATGCCGACAGTGAGGCGCTTTCCACCTACACCGAGGGCATGACCTCCTATGTGATGCATCCCGATGGCAGTGGCAAACCGTTGACGGCAGGCGACGTCAAACAGCGTTTTGCCAACGTCACCCGAGGCAGTGATCTTATTCTTGTGGGCACCCCTCACCAGGTGGCCGAGCGCATTGAGGAACACGCAAGGATATCCGGTACCAGCGGTTACATGATTAACCCGCTGATCAGCCCGGGCAGTCTTGAGGATTTCGTAGAACTGGTGATCCCTGAATTGCAGAAACGCGGGCTCTACCGCACCCAACCGCAAAGCGGTACCTTCCGCTCGCGGTTACGGGGTGACGGTTCAAACCATTTGCCGGCGTCGGCTTATGGCGCTTCGTTCCGTTTCAATGAAGGTTTGTAGTGGTCAGGCCTGGAGGTCACTTGTAGGCGCTGGCTTGCCCGCGATGGTCGTTAACGATAACGCGTTTGAACCGGGTAAACGCGGTCCTTTGTAGCTGGCTTGTCGGGTCGCCGCATCGCAGTGATGGTCGTTAACGATAACGCGTTTGAACTGGATAAACGCGGCGCACTGGAGTCCATCGCCAGCAAGCTGGCTCCTACAGGACGCGGTCACTTGTAGGAGCTGGCTTGCCAGCGATGGTCGTTAACGATAACGCGGGTGAACTGGATGAACGCGGCGTACTTGAATCCATCGCCAGCAGGCTGGCTCCTACAGGACGCGGTCACTTGAGCTGGCTTGCCAGCGATGGTCGTTAACGATAACGCGGGTGAACTGGATGAACGCGGCGTACTTGAATCCATCGCCAGCAGGCTGGCTCCTACAGTGAAACCCTGGGCGATTCACTGCTCAGGAAACCAGCGCTGGTGAAGCTTCTTGAGCACACCGTTGGCCTCGATGCGTCGATAGCCTTCGTCATACTTTTCCAGTGCTCGCAATCCGTCTGGATGGGACAGGCTAAAACCTATCGTCGAGTTCACCAGTCCGCAATTGAAGGCGAAGCGCACGGTATCTTCTGTCCCTGACTGCTGAGCCTTTCGGTTTCGGACCTCGAGGTCGTTGCTCATGATCACGGCTGCCTGAAAGCGCCGAGCAGCGAGTTTCTGGAGGCTCGTCAAGTCTGAGAGGGAATTCTCGAACACGACCCCTGAAGCCTGGAGTGCCATGACCTGGGCTGAGTATTCGTAATCTCTGGTGATGCCGACGACGGTGCCGGGCGGCAAATTACATTGACCGTCCGGGGGCTTCGGCAAGGGGGTCTTGATGGATTCAAAAACATCGTTACTGACGTTGAATATCGGTCGCGTCGCCAGTTTGATCTTGCCCTGGAATTCGGGTTGCCAGCTCATGTTGAAGCACGCGGCGACCTGGCCGTTGAGCACCATGTACTTGCAGCGTGAATAGGGCACTACTTTTAACCTGGCCTCCATGGCCATCTCTTTGAAGGCGGCGAGGACCACGTCGTTGGCGTACCCTGTACCGTCGCGGTTTGACCAGGGTGCGGCGGCATCTTCTACCATGATTGTCAGCGTTTCATGCGCCTGCTGTGCGGCGTTGGCACTCGCTGCCAGCAATTGGAGGAGACACGCCAGAAGGGTCGGAGCAAGATATGGCCACATTCTGCGATAAGTCCTTTTATAACCCTGGAGGCTTCATTGAGTGCTTCATTCCAGCGCTGGCGGTCAGGTATTCAAGTGTCGGCATGCTGTCCGGTTTCTGTTCGTCCTCGCTGATTATAACAAGCCCGTAGTGGTCGACCCGACGGATGTCGGCTTATGCCGTTGTTTGACGACGGCCCGGATCAAAAAGGACTGCACATGACCCAGTATCTTGCCTTGCTTTTTGTCGGCGCTACAGGAATTGCCCAGGCGCAAACCCTATGCTCTGACGCCTGGTACCAAGCGATCGAAAAGAGACTGCAAACTGCCGATGCGCAAGGGCACGGGCCTGATATTGGCTCCGACGAATGGAAATCGGTGATCGAATTCAAAGCCGGGGTTCGCGGTGGGGCAAACGTCCCTGAACGAAACTCCGAAAAGTGGTGCACGTACATTGATCAGCAGACCAAGGCGATGCAGGCGACCGGGAGCGACGCCGGAAAACCCCTGACGGTCAATGGGACGCCTGGCCCTTCTTACGATTGCGCCAAGGTGGAGCCCGACGGTATCGAGGCGATGATCTGTGAGGACAAGGACTTGTCCGCGCTCGATCGCCAGCTGTCGCAGGTTTATGCCAGTGCGCGTATCAAGGCCGGCAACGAGCATCCTCCCACGCTGAAAGCAGAGCAACGTGGATGGATCAAGGGGCGCGATGACTGCTGGAAGAGCGATGACGCGGGTGCCTGCGTACGCATGGAATACCAGCGCCGCATCGCCGAGTTGCAGGCACGGTACCGACTGGTAGCGGGCACAGGGCCGGTTTACTACGAGTGCGACGGCAACCCGGCTAACGAGGTCACGGCCATGTTCTTCAACACCGATCCGCCGACATTGATCGCCGAGCGTGGCGATAGCGTATCGCTGATGTACCAGCAGCCAGGCGGCAGTGGCATTAAATACCTTGGGCGCAATGAGACCCTTTGGGAGCATCAGGCCGAGACGACAATCACGTGGGGATACGGTGCGCCCGAGTCGCACTGCAAAAGAAAACCTTGAACCTGCGCGCCTGATCAAAGCGCGCAATCAAACTCTGAGGTCAACGCAGTCGCCCGCTAGACCACTGCGCCAAACACGTGCCCCACCAGTGCAGTAATCCCCATGGCCAGGGCCCCCCAGAATGTTACCCGCCAGGCGCCGGTCATGACGTTGGCCCCGCCAGCCTTGGCGGCAATGGCGCCCAATGTCCCGAGAAACACTAATGACATGGCCGATATCCAGGGCCCGACGCTGTGCGCCGGGGCGAAAAAAGTCACGGCCAGGGGCAACGCGGCGCCCACCACGAAACTGGCGGCGGAGGCCAGGGCGGCCTGCAAGGGTTTGGCGGTGAGGGTGGCGCTGATGCCCAACTCGTCCCGGGCATGAGAGCCCAGTGCGTCATGGGCCATCAATTGATCGGCCACTTGATGCGCCAGTTCGGGTGATACGCCGCGATGCATGTAGATGTTGGCAAGCTCGATGTGCTCGGCTTTCGGGTCGCTCGCCAGTTCTGCCCGTTCCCGGGACAGATCGGCCCGCTCGGTATCGGCCTGGGAGTGCACGGAAATGTATTCGCCAGCGGCCATGGACATGGCACCGGCCATCAGCCCTGCCATACCGGTAACCAGCAACGTGGCATGGCTGGCGTTGGCGGCCGCGACGCCGATCAGCAGGCTGGCGGTAGAGACAATCCCGTCGTTGGCCCCAAGGACGGCGGCGCGCAGCCAGCCGATACGATCGCTTCGGTGTGCCTCGGTGTGCCTGTGCATGAATTTCATTGTTTAACGGGACTCACTGTCATTAGGCGGTTCACATCGGACGCGGGCCGGCAAACGGCGTCAGCGGGTTTCAATCTGCGCCTGCAACCGGCCGCCGACAATGGATATTTCTTTGAACTGTGTACCTTGGCGCAGCACGAACAGCGCGTCCATCCCGCGTTCTTGAGCCAGACGTGGGCCCTCGGTTTCGCCCAGCACCATCAACGCCGTGGCCCAGGCATCGGCAAGCATGCACGAGGCTGCCACCACGGTGACGGCGGCGAGCGAGTTGCACAGCGGCGTGCCGGTGGCCGGGTTCATGGTATGAGCATAGGACTGACCGGCCACATCAATCCAGTGTCGATAGTCCCCGGAGGTGGCGATTGCGGCATCGCCAAGCTCCATCACGCCCATGACTTCACGCACGCCCCGGTTGGGCTTTTCCAGGGCCACGGCCCAGCACTGGCCGTCAGGTTTGACGCCCCGGGCGCGCATCTCGCCATCGATGCCGACCAGGTAACGGTCGATGCCCAAACCGTCCAGGCAGCGGGCCAGTTCATCCACGCCAAAACCTTTGGCGATGCCACTCAAATCAAGGTTCAACGGCGCGCGCTTGCGCACCTGATTGCGTTGGGGCTCAACCACCAACGCGGCGCTGGCTGACAGTCGGGGACGCGGCGCAATCGAGCCGATCGCCTGCTCCGTGCCCCTTTGCTCCCCGGGGCCGAACCCCCAGGCGTTAACCAGGTCGCCGACAGCAATGTCGAAGGCGCCGCCGGATTGCTGACTGACGCGCAGTGCTGCTGACAGTACCGTGGCCAGTTCCTTGGGCACGGGCACCCATTCCTGCTCGGGGGCGGCGTTGAGGCGGTTGAGGTCCGAGTCGGGTTTCCAGGTGGACATTTGCTGGTCCACCCGGGTTACGGCACGCGCCAGGCGATGGCCAATTTCGTCGGTATCGATCCCGGCTTCGGCATAAAACAGGGCGGTGTAGCGGGTGCCCATGGTTTCGCCGTTCAGGCTGTAGCGTTGCAACTCAGTAGACGTCTTCACGGTAGCGTCCTTGTGTCTTGAGGGTCAGCACACTCAGGTTCAGAGGCGCCAACACTTCATCGAGGGCCTGCATCACGCCCTTGGCCATTTCGCGACTGCCACAAACCAGCACCTGGGCACCTTTTTCAATCAACCGGCGCAAGGCCAGGGCATCGCCGACCAGTCGGTCTTGCACGTAGCAACGGTCCTGAACCTGAGAGAAGGCGGCGCGCAGTGCCGTCAGGCGTCGGTCCGACAAGTATTGGTTGAGCTCCGGTTCATAGAGAAAGTCCGAGGCCGGGTTACGCCCGCCCCAATACAGGTGCATTGGGTGTCGGGCCTTGTTGTTGCGAATAAACCCGGCCAGAGGACCGATGCCGGTGCCGGCACCGATCAGGATTACCGGGTGCGTGCCCGATGCCGGCCGAAATTGCGGGTTGGGCTGGATGAAAGCTTCGATATGCGCGCCGATGGTCAGGCCATGAAGGAATTCCGAGCACATGCCACCGTTGTGTTTACGCACACAGATCTCCAGCACACCGTCCTGGGAACCGCTGGCCAGCGAGTAGAAACGCGGGATCGGGCTGCCCGGGGGCAGAATTCCGACCAGGTCACCGACCAGAAAGCCCGGTAGCTCGCCGCAGGCTTTGAAGCGCAGTACGTGGGTCGGCGCATTCACCTGTTCGCCATAGGCAATCCGCTCTGTCAGCTGCAATTGATGCTTGCGCGGCGGCTGCGGGGTGTGAACCAGCACCAGATCCTGACCCAACACTTCGCCGAGCGCGTGGCCCCAGCGCGCAAACTCCTGAGGTGACTGGCGGTTGACGGTTTCCAGCCCCAGCAAGGGCGAGCCACCGGCCTGCAACATCGCGTCCTGCACCTGATGGGCATACTGGCAGAACTGCGCGAACTGGCGGTCGCCCATGCCCAGCACCGCATAGGGCAGGCCAGGCTTGAGGCCGCTTTTGGCCAGCCGCGTCAGGAACTGCGAAGCCGAGGCCGGTGCATCGCCGTCACCGTGGGTCGCGGTGAGGATGAACACCCGTTGGGCATTGCGGTAATCGCCGCTCCATTCATTCATCGCCGCGCTGTGCACCTGGTGGCCACTCTGGTGCAAGGCGTCGTGCAGGGTTTTGGCAAAACCCCAGGTGCTGTTGTTTTCGCTGCCCACCAGAATCACGCTGTCGGCGCAGTGGGCCGGGCTGTTATGGCGGATGTTCGGGCCAGACTTGCGGCGTCGCCACCACAACAGAATGCCGGTCACGCTCATCAAGGGTACGCAGAGGGCGCAGAGCCCGAGCGGCAGGCCCAGCCACCACAGACCTTCGCCGGTGTGCAGCTGATAGATCAATTGGTAGAGGTTGTGCATCGAGTCGTGGGTTTGATAGGACAGCAAGGCGCCGCTGGCCTGATCCACGTAGCCGTCGCCTTGGGCCGTGCGCAGGGAAAACACGTCCCTCGGGTTGTCGGGACTCGGGAAGACCAGTTCGCGCAAGTCATTCAGGTCGGTGGCTTGCAAGGCTTGCAGGTTCGCCACCGGCAAGGCCGGGCCGGCGCTGACATGGGCGGGGAAGGCCGGTTCACTTTGACTGCCGTCGGCGATAAAACCAAAAGTGGTGGCGGACATGTAGAGCCCGCTCAATGCCGACAGCAGCAGCCCGAGCAGTGCCAGTCGCCCGACTTCGGCATGCCAGCGCTGACTGAAGGTGCCCCGCAGTGGCTGCAGCAGGTTGCGCCAGCCGCCCAGGCGCCGGGCCAGCAATAGCGCACCGGACACCGACAGCATCAGCATGAACAGCGCACCGACACCTGACACGCCATGGCCCGGCGTGCCAAGGAACAGCGAGCGGTGCAGGTCTTTCACCCAACGTGAGAACGCGGATGGCGCGTAAGGTACGAGGCCTTCGCCGGTCAGTGGGTCGACCTTTTCCGCCCCGGCCTGGCCGTTCTGGTTGTAGTAAACGATCAGCGTGCCGGACGCCGTGCGCTGGATCTGCTCCACGCCCGGAAAGTGGTTGGCTACGCGCCCGGCCAGTTGGCCGACGTTGAGTTGTCCGGCAGGCGAGGGCGTGCTGTGCAGGCGTTCCAGGGCCGGGTCGACAGACAGGATCGCGCCGCTGATGGCCAACAGCATGACCAACAGGGCGGCGATCAGGCCAGGCAGGGAATGGAACTGACGAAGCATGTTCAGCCTCCAGAATTGGCGGGTGCTACAGATCGTAAGTAAAGGAGTCGACGTAGGTACTGCCGGTTGCCGGCTTGCCTGCGCCCTTGGACGTCAGGGGCACGCTGACATCGGCGCGGGCGTCACGTTTGTCCTCGACGGCGCTGTCGATACGGATCTGATACCCGGCATCAATCAGGGTGTCTGCCAGTTCGACGCTGACTTTGAGCGTGCGCCCACTGCCGACACTGGCGCCGCTGACGCCGTCAAACTCTCTCGGGTTCATCCCGCTGCCACGAACCCAGTCGCCCAGGTGTTTGTAATATTTGGCCTTCTTGCCGGCCACCCAGAGGGTTTTCTGGTATTGGCCATTGGCGTCGGTGACGTAGATCGCCAGATAGGCATCATTGCCGCCGTAGTCCTTGAGCTGTGTGGTCAAGGTCACCTCACGGGCCTGGGCCACTCCCGGCAGGGCAATGGCCACTGCGAGGCAAGTTGCTGTGATGATCTTTTTCATGGCGGTGTCCTTTTGATCGTTAGGTCGAGAGCCTGGACTTGCTTGCTGACAGCAACCTGAAGCGCAGGAAAAACTCATCGACAGGCGGGGTGTCATTCGGTGAGCGGGCTGCCGAGGTAATCCCTGGCATCGCCGTCGTCCCGGAAATGGATCTCGAGTGTGTGCAGGCGCAGTGATGCCGGTGAATAGCTGGCTTCGATGCCATTGCCTTTGCGGTCCAACCCCTTGAGCTCGTAACAACCGTCGTCGACCTTGATGCGCTGCACGCTCCAGCCATACTGTCGCTCTACCTGCTGACGCAAGGTTTCGCGCGGTTGCCAGTCGCTCACCGGGTCGCTGCAGTCGTCATCGGCCAGGGCGTAACCGCTGAGCAGCAGGCTCAACAGCGTGGCAATGGCAATAAAAACTGATTTCATGATCTGTCTCCCGTCGAGGTCGGCGTCTGAGGCATACCCTAAGGTGCATTCCTGACAACCAGCTGAATCTTCAGATTCACGTCAGGTAAGGCGATTAAGGTGCTGCACGACAACCATCACAGGAGGGGCCAGATGCGGGTTTTATTGGTCGAGGACGCACCGGGATTGGGGGAGGCGGTGCGCGAGCAGATCGCCGATGACGGTCACGCGGTCGATTGGGTGCAGCGCCTGGACCATGCGCGCAACAGCGTACGCACCACGCGTTACGACCTGATCCTGCTGGATCTGATGCTCCCGGACGGTCGCGGGCTGGATTTTTTGCGTCAGCAACGCTCGGCAGGGGACGTGACCCCGGTGATTATCCTGACTGCCCAGGATCAGATTTCCGATCGTATCGCTGGCCTCAACGCCGGTGCCGACGACTACCTGGTCAAACCGTTCGACCTGTTTGAGCTCTCGGCCCGTGTGGCGGCGGTGGCCCGGCGTTACAGCGGCAATCCCAATCCACAGATCAAGCTCGGTGATCTGCAGGTCGACATGAGTGCACGCACAGTGCAGCGGGCTGGGGCGACGGTGGACCTCACGGCGCGCGAGTGGGCGCTGTTCGAGGCATTTGTGCAGCGCCCCAGCGCGCTGCTGTCCAAGTCGCAGCTGGAAGAGCGGCTATATGCCTTCGGCGCCGAAATCGAGAGCAATACCATCGAGGTCTATATCAGCCGTCTGCGTAAAAAACTCGGGCGCGACCTGATAGAAACCGTGCGGGGCATGGGCTACCGGTTGGTGTGCGCATGAAGCCGTCGTCAAGCCTGCAAAAACGTCTCGGCCTGGGATTGACCTTGGGCACGACCTTACTGTGGCTGGCGGCAACCGTCGGTGCCTGGCTGGTGGTGCAACATGAATTGAACGAGGCGTTCGACAGTGCGCTGGAGGAGACCGCGCAGCGCATCCTGCCCCTGGCGGTGCTGGAAATCAGCAATCGGGAAAATCCCCGTGAGGCACAACATGTCGCCACCCTGAAAATGCACAAGGAATACCTGACGTATCTGGTGCGCGATGCCAAGGGCCAAATCCTGATGCAGTCCCACGACGCCAACCCGAAGATCTTCAACCAACAACCGGCCGAAGGCTTTTCAACCACTAAAAAATACCGCCTGTACGCCGCCAGCGCGCTGCGTCAAACGGTGTTTATCGAAATTGCCGAACCGCTTGAGCATCGCCGTGAAGCGGCACGCGAAGCGTTGCTTGCCTTGTTGTTGCCGTTATTGGCGTTGATTCCCATCAGCCTGTTTGGCACCTGGATGTTTGTGCGCATCAGCCTGCGCAGTGTATTGGCCTATCGTCGTGCAGTGGAGGCTCGGGGCGTGGGGGATCTGTCGCCGATCCAGGTGGCCCGCCTGCCGGCCGAAATCAATCCGTTGGCCGAAGCGGTCAACCACCTGCTGGAGCGTTTGCGCAAGGCCTTGGAGACCGAGCGCAGCTTTACCGCCAACAGCGCCCATGAACTGCGCACACCACTGGCCGCGACCCTGGCGCAGATCCAGCGTTTGCGTCACGAAGCGCCCGAAGGCCCGTTGCGGTTACGCGCAGCTAAAATTGAAAACGCGTTGCGCGAACTCACGCGGCTCTCGGAAAAACTCATGCAACTGGCCAAGGCCGAGGGGGGTGGGCTGTTGTCCGAAAGGCCCCAGGATCTCATTCCGTTGTTGGCGCATGTGGTTGATGAATGGAACCACAGCGGTGGGCACCGAATCGAGTTGCACCTGCCAACCCAGACGAGCCTGTACTCGACGATTGATCCGGACGCTTTTGCAATCCTGTTGCGCAACCTGATCGAGAATGCGCTCAAGTATGGCACCGCGGATCAACCGGTCGAAGTCAGCCTCACGGACCAGGCGCTGCTGCGGGTGGTCAATGGTGGCCCGCCGGTGCCTGAGCCTGTGTTGCAGAGGCTCACCGAGCGCTTTGTGCGGGGAAACAGTGAAATCAGCGGGTCAGGGCTGGGGTTGGCGATTGCCAAAACCATTGTGCTGGGGGTCAACGCGAGAATGAAATTGATCTCACCTGCAACAGGTCGACGGGACGGATTCGAAGTGTGCGTCTGGTTACCACTTGCATCGACTGTTGAATGGTGAGGAAGTGATTAACCCTGTGCTTTCCTGAGCCCTTTCAAGCGCACGTTCGCCCGTTGCACAGCGGCCATTTTTTCAGGCCGCTTCATGCGTTTCCACTTTCTGATGTCTTCCTTGCTTCGCCCGCAACTGACACACAGATCACCACTGAGCTGGCAAACGGCAATGCAGGGGTTTTCGATTTCCTAGCCATTGTCAGTCACCTTTGGCCACCCGTGATTGAGCCAGGCGACTTTTCCAGTCGCCACCGTGAGTACGTTGGCACTCTTGCTCAGAGTCGAAGCGGACATTGCGGTCTGAAGGGGTCAGGTCGATATTGGCCTCACGCAGCGCGATGGCCGTCAACTCAAGGATGCGCGCCTTCGCGTCAACCTGGGCGAGTTTCCTGTCAGCCAGGGTTTCGAACACCCAGATGACCTTCAGGGTTTCAGCCAATGCATTCAGGTCAGCGGTGTGGGTGAGCCAGGTAAAGCCTTTGATTTCACCTTTTGCTGTTTCGCACGCATCGGTGAGCGTGGTGATCAACCGGCGTTCGATCCGCGCCAGTTCACGTTTGCCTGGTGGCATCAGGGGTTCCTTTGGAGACAAGAGTGGGGAGGTGCGGGATCAGGCCGGTCGAAACTCGACCGTCAGGTGGCTGACTTCGTGCACAGGTTTAAGACGTTCACGAATGCTGTCGGCGCTCGCCGTGGCTTCGCCAAGGACGCTGACGATGGCCGCATGAGCTTGCGGCCCGACTCGCCACACGTGCAAGTCCGTGATGGTGGCATCCCCCGGTTTCTCGACTAGTTCGCGTATTTCCTCGGCAACGTGCGCATCGGTCTGATCGAGCAGCACACCAGCGGTGACCCCCATCAAGGTCCAGGCCCAACGCGCGATGACGATGGCGCCGACGATGCCGATCACCGGGTCCAGCCATACCCAGCCCAGATACCGGCCAGCGAGCAAAGCAGCAATGGCCAGCACCGAAGTCAGCGCGTCTGCAATGACGTGGACGTAGGCTGATTTCAGGTTGTTGTCGTTACCGTGATGGGCATGGGGATGGGCATGGCCGTGATCCTCATGATCGTGCCCATGACTGTGATCGTAGCCCAGCAGCAGGGCACTGATGACGTTGACGATCAAGCCGGCAATCGCGATGAGCGTCGCGGTGCCGAACTGAACCTCTGTTGGCTGCAAGAGGCGCATGACAGACTCAACGCCAATGCCCAGGGCGACCATGCCGAGGATCAGCGCCGAGGCGAACCCGCCCAGGTCTCCAACCTTTCCGGTACCGAAACTGTAGCGCTGGCTGTAGGCATGGCGCTTTGCGTATCCGTAAGCGGCCGCCGCGATGCCCAATGCACCGGCATGGGTTGCCATGTGAAAACCATCGGCCAGTAGCGCCATCGAGCCCGTGATGTACCCGGCGGTGATCTCGCCAACCATCATCACAAGGGTCAATGCCACAACCCAAAGCGTGCGCCTGGCATTTTCGTCGTGCGCCGGGCCAAGGAACACGTGGTCGTGCCTGTAGTTGATGGGGGGGCTGCTCATGATGTCTACCTGGATGCGTTCACTTGGAGTAACGGCGAATGGCTTCAAGCAACTCTTCGACGCCCTTGTTGCGCTCTGCTTCGCTCAACGCAGGGTTCGCGACATGTTCACGCGCGTGTTCCTCGATGATTTCTTCCATCAAGCCGTTGATGGCGCCGCGAGTGGCGGCCACAAGGTGCAGTGTCCTGGCGCAATCGAGATCCGACTCCAATGCGCGTTCAACGGCCTGGATTTGTCCGGCGATGCGTTTTACACGCTTGAGAAGATCGTCTTTGTTTGCTGAGATATGGCCCATTGGATGGATACCCCCCCTACCTATGCTTTGCGCATGATAGGCATACCCCCTATACCTATGCACTACATTTTTTGCGCGAGTTCTTGGGCCATGTGCATTAACAGTACCTCCCATACCCCCAGCCACGCATCGACTCGCAAACGCTGACGAGATTGATCCATCAACGAACGGGTCGAGGGCGAATTCACCATCACCCTCGATGCCTATGAAGGCCTGGCACTGCGTATCGCGAGCAGTTCGCCGATGATCTAGGCGCTGGTGTTGTTGACGACGGACTGTTTTACGCGCTTGTCGATTTTTGGCGCTCTCATCAGCAGTGGGCCAAATGTGGCTAGCAGGCCCAGCATGATCAACGGGAAAAACATCAGCGAATCCAGACCGAAATGGCTGACGATCACGGTGATGGCGGCGGGTCCCACGAGCATGCCCGAGAAGCCGATGCAATTGACGATGCCAATATTGCGGCCTGCATGTTGCGGGTCCCGGCGTCCGGCGGCGGAAATCATCAGTGGCGCGATGCAGGACAGGCCGAGGCCGAACAGTGCGAAGCCGAGGATGCCGGTAACAGCCGTGCCGCCGACGATGGTGAGGGTCATGCCGAGGACACAGACCGTCCCGCATGCGAAAACCACTTGAGCGTTACCAAAGGTCGCCGCCAGACGGTCGCCGAACAGGCGCCCGATGAAAGCCGCACCGACGAATATCGACACCGCCATGCCCGCGGTGGAAGTCGATGTTGAGAACTCGCGGCGAATGTACTCCTGGCCCCAGTCGGCAATCGCGTTTTCACCCATCATGCTGCCCAGCAGCAGAGCGCCGAGTGCAATCATCACCAGTAGCGTTCTGGTCGATGGACCCTTGCCGATTTCATCAGCGGACTGAGCGTCTGTTTGCCAGTCGTCGGATGATGCGTCTGGAACGTCATGCTTGCCCAGCAGCCACCGGCTGAAAATACAGCCGACAATCAGCATGGCGATGCCCAGCACGGTAAATGGCACTTTTACGCTGTCGGTGTAGAAACCCGTCAGCCAACTGCACGCCATCCCGAGCAGAAAGCCACCCAGCGAATAGAACGCATGGAAGCCGGACATGATCGAGCGCTGGTAAAACCGCTCCACTTGAACGCCATGGGCATTCAACGCGGTATCCAAGGCGCCACGCAGCAAGCCCAGCACAACGCCAAAACACATTGCAAACCAGAAACCGCTGACGAAACCCAGCGGGATAATGGACAGGGGGTAGGCGAGGGCGCACACGGTGATTACCGGTTTAGCACCGAAGGTGTCCAGCAGGCGGCCTACCAGCAGCGCTCCCGTCGCCGAGCCGACGCCGACCCCGAGTGCGATCAGGCCGAAGTTCGCATCACCCAGTTCACCGGTAAAGCCCAGTTGCGTCCTGAAGACACTCACCCCGGTCGACCAGATGTACATCATGGCGCCGATCATCATGAATCCGAGGAGCGTCGCGATACGCGCCTTGCGGATGCGATAGGGGATCGGTGTTTTTTGAACGTTATTCATCACGCTGCATTGTCCCTGTTGTTTTTGTTGGGTGTTCATGCGAAAGCTGAGTAAGGCAAGAGTTATACGTATAACTCCGTTCAAAAATAACATTGGTGACAAGATCGATGTCAACTTTTTCGTGGCTATTCTCAATTCAGGCGACGTATAGCATGTAGTTATGTGTGACGAGGCTGTTGGTTTTGAACGGATCCTGTGGCCGAACGGGTTATTATGAGTTATACGTATAACTCGAATTGATCCAAGCACAGGGGTTTCCGTGTCATCTCAGGAATTGCTACTGCCGTGCGCTACACCTCATATGCTGGCCTATCGATCGACGTTCCTGTTGTCGGGGTTATGCATGGGCGCCTGGGCTCCGTTGGTACCTTATGCCCGCACGCGAGCGGGGATCGACGACGCGGCCCTGGGGCTGCTGTTGCTGTGCCTTGGCTTGGGTTCGCTGGTGATGATGCCGCTGGCGGGTATTCTCAATGCGCGCAAGGGTTGTCGCTTTACGATGCACGTGGGTATTGCGCTGGTGTTGCTGACCTTGCCCTTGTTGGCGACGACTCACTCCTTCGCCGGTTTGATGTTCGCCCTGACCGTTTTCGGGGCAGGGTGCGGGTCGGTCGACGTAACGATGAACGTTCAGGGCGTGATGGTGGAACGCGCGACGGGACGCTCACTGATGTCCGGCTTCCATGGGCTGTTCAGCCTCGGCGCGATTGTCAGTGCTGCCGGTATCACCGCCTTGTTGTGGCTGGGCGCCACGCCGTTGATGGCAAGCAGTGCGGTCATGGCGACCCTGGTTGCCTTCGTCCTGACGCATGGCCGACAGTTGCTGGGGCGCAGCGGTGACGAAGGCAGCCCGATATTTGTCAGGCCTACCCGAAAGGTTTTACTGCTGGGTATGCTTTGTCTGTTCGCCTTCCTTGCGGAGGGCGCGATTCTCGACTGGAGCGCGGTGTTCCTGGCTGACGAGCGAGGCGTCCAGCATTCCCTGGCCGGGCTGGGTTACGCAGTGTTTGCGGTGATGATGGCGCTGGGCCGATTGAATGGTGACCGGATACTGCTGAAACTGGGGCCACGGGTGGTGCTCATTGGCGGCGGGCTCGTGGTCATGTTGGGGTTCGCGATGGTGGTGTTGGCGAATGACTGGCTGTTGAACCTGGTGGGGTTTGCGGTGATTGGCACAGGTCTGGCCAACATCGCTCCGGTTTACCTGTCGCTGGCAGGTGCCCAAAAGACGATGCCTGGTGAACTGGCCATTGCCGCCGCGACCAGTCTGGGCTACCTCGGCATTTTGATGGGGCCGGCAGCCATTGGCTTCGTCGCCCATGCAAGCAGCCTGCCCTTGGCGTTGCTCGCTGTTGCCGCGTTGATGATCGCGATCATTTTCAGTGCCACTCGACTGGTTCCGAAGGTTTCACCTCAACGGTTACACTGAGTGCATGGCGTTTTTTTTCACTGACCTCTCACGAGGTTTCAAAAAGGTTGGGAAGCAAGCGATGGCATCCGTTTCAATGAAAGATGTAGCACTGGCGGCGGGGGTGTCCCAGCCCGCGGTGTCTTACGCTTACAATCGCCCATCCAAACTGTCCGAGGCCCAGCGTGAGCATATCCTTGCCGTAGCGGCGTCACTGGGTTACCCGGGACCCAATGTGCTTGGGCGTAGCCTTCGATCAGGCAAGATCGGGGCGATCGGGTTGATGATGATGGACAAGTTGTCCCTGGCGTTCGCCGACCCTTGCACTGTTGCCCTGCTGCGAGGGATCAGCGAGGTAGGGGAACTGGAGAACGTCGCGCTGACGTTGTTCCCGCTCAACAACAACCGTTTTGTCGGCCGGACACAGGCAGCGAATCACGGCAGCCTTGCGCTGCGCGGGTTGGTCGATGGCTTGATTATCTCGACCTTGCCCGATGACCACCCGGCCGTGCTGGCCGTGGTGAAACAGAACATTCCGTTTGTGGTGATCGATTCGCCGTTGGTGGAAGGTTCTTTTTTTGTCGGGATTGATGACCGGGGTGCCGCACGTGCGCAGATGCGTCACTTGCTGGATCTGGGGCATCGCAAGATAGGGGTCATCATTGACCGTCTTAACCCGGACGGATACCGCGGCCCCATCGACCGGCACCGTTTCAAGAGTGCAAGTGAGCGTATCGTCAGGGAGCGGCTGACCGGCTACGTGGAAGAGGCAAGGGCAGCCGGCCTGGCATTCGAGGATTTGAGCATCATAGAGGCCGGCGGGCTTGACTCGACGTCCGGGCAAACCGCTGCCTTTACCTTGCTGACATCCAGCGACGTCACGGCGGTGGTGGCCTGTTCGGACGTCATGGCGATCGCTTGCATGAAAACCGCCCATGCGCTCAATCGCGAGGTTCCACAAACCCTTTCGGTGATTGGCTTCGACGATATTCCCGAGGCGGTGCAACTGGGCCTGACCACCATTGGCCAACCCATCGTCGAGAAAGGTGTCTACGCGGCAAGGCTTTTGACCGAGCAGTTGAATGCACCGGCCGATACTCCGCTGGAACCTGAACAGAAGATATTCGCCACCAAATTGATCGTGCGCAGTTCGACGCTCAAGGTGCAGGACGTTTAACGCCAATCGATGAACAAGGCTGCGGTGACCCAGCGCGACCGCAGCCTTCGGCTTCATGTCATGCCATTCATTGCACCAGTTGCTTGAAGTTCGCCGCGACCCGCAGGGCGTTGGCGGCGATGGTGAGTGCCGGATTGACCGCGGCCGATGACGGAAAGAAAGAACTGTCGACCACCCAGACATTGTCCAGGTCATGCATCTTGCAATTGAGGTCCAGCACGCTCGACACCGGGTCCTTACCCATGACCGCCGTACCGCATTGATGCGAGTTGGTGGCAATGCCCATGCGTGCTTTGAGGATCAGCGGGTAGCCTGCCGCCCGCATGACCTGGCTGGTCCTGGTCACCAGGCCTTCATGGGCTTTCAGGTTATTGGGTTTCCAATGGACCTTGATCGCACCGCGTTGCGCGTCATACGTGACCCGGTTTTCCCGGGTTGGCAGGTCCTCCGATGTCAGGTACAGGTCGACGCTGTGATCGGTGATGTAGCGCGAGGCGAACTTCGGCAGCCACGGACGCATGGAGGTGATCATGGGTTCGCGGATTTTTCCCAGCATCTGCACGTTACCCAAGGGAAACGAGTTGTGCGCACTGGCGCTGTACCAGTCGTTGATGGCCAGGGTCTTCTGGAAGATCACCTTGTTTTTGCGTCGAGGGTCGATCGCCAGCATGAACGTGCTGTTGTGCACCATGTAGTTGCGACCCACTTGCCCTGAACTGTTGCCCAGGCCTTCGGGGTGCTGTTCGTTTGCCGACTTGAGCAACAGCGCGGCGCTGTTTACCGCCCCGCAGGCCAGCACGAAGCGCTTGGCACGCAGCGTCACTGCGCGACCATCGATCAGGCCGTGGGCTTGAGTGACTGTCCGCCCGTCTGCAGCAGTTTTCAGTTGCTGGATCGTGGTGCGGGTCAACAGCCTGACGGTTGCACTGCGCAAGGCGGGCCTTAATGCGCAAACCTCGGCGTCAGCCTTGGCGTCCAGCAGGCAAGGGTAACCGTCGCACGTTGAGCACAGTACGCAGCCACCGCCATTGCCATAGTCCACGGCCGCAGGCATCACGAAAGGCTTGAGCCCGGACCGGCGCATGCTCTGCTCCAGGGAAGCCAGGGCAGGGTCATGTTTGAGCGCCGGTTGTGGGTAGGGGCCTGAGCGCCAGGGTTCGCTGGGATCGACGCCTGCCTGGCCATGTACCCGGTAGAGTTTTTCCGCCTCGGCGTACCAGGGTTCCAGATCCGCATAGCTGATCGGCCAGGCCGGAGAGACGCCTTCGGCGTGCTGGATTTCGGCAAAGTCTTCTTCGCGAAACCGCGGCAGCATCGCGCCATAGAATTTGGTGTTTCCGCCGACGTAATAAAATACGCCGGGCGAAAAGGGTTGGTTTGACTCGTCCAGCCATTGCTCGGCATTGCGATAACGGCCTTGCCCGAAGACGGATTCGGTGCTCCAGTTCTGTATTTCTCGTGGCAGAAAATCACCGCGCTCGACGATCACAACGTCCAGCCCGCTATCTCGCAGCGCATGGGCAAAGGTCGAACCACCCATGCCCGAGCCGATAATCACCACATCACAATTGATATTGCCATCTGCATCAGGTGTCACCACGTCGAGGGCGCGCGGTTCGCGCGACGCCCCCGATTGTGGATTCAGCTCTGCATGATGCGAAATCAATGCATCACTCATTTGAGCCGCTCCAGTACTTATAGGTGTTGTTCGGAGTTCCGGATTTCCCAGTACTCGTCCTGACGTTCGTCAGTGATGTATTCGGGAATCGGGAAGTCCCACCACCCCGGTACCCAAGGGCCAGCAGCGTCGCGGTCAGTCGGGATTTCGATCAACACCGGAGCGTTCAAGTCCAGGGCTTCCTGCAGGATCGGCTCGAGGTCTTCCGGGCGCTCCACACGATAGGACTTCAGGCCAAAGGCTTCGCCCACCGCTTTGAAGTCCGGGCTATAGGGCGTGCCGTCCGGATGGTTGAACTCGGTGCCGATATGGCGGCTGGTTTGCTTGCGCTGGCCACCGCGAATCGACATGTACCCGGCGTTGTTCTGGATCATGAACACGACCGGAATATTGTTGGTCACGCAGATCGCAATTTCCTGCGACGTCATCAGGAAGTCACCGTCGCCCAGAATGCAGACCACCGGCTGGTTCGGCGCAGCCAGTTTGGCACCGATGGCGGCAGGCACGGCCCAACCCATGGAGGAGAACCCGCCGGAGGTCAGGTGAGTGCGAGGGGTGTAGACCGGGAAGGTCTGCTTGACCGCGCCCTGGGTGTTGCCGGAGCCGACCACCACGATGGTGTCCCGCGGGAAAATCTTGCGCAGCGCGCCCAATGGACGTTGCGAGGTGAACGGGAAGCGGTCGGAGTCACGACGACCGGCCAGCTTGCTTTCCCATTCGTCCTGATAGCCGCGCAGATCGCTGAGGTACTCTTCGCGATCGACAGTCTGACCTTTCAGACCCTCAACGATATGGGCCAGCGCGTGCTTGGCGTCGGCACAGATTCCGACCGTAACGGGGTAGTTCTTGCCGATTTCGTGCGGGTCGATGTCGATGTGGATCAACTTCGACGGCGGAATGGCGAAGGTCACGCCCTTGGCATAACTGGACGACGACCAGTCGGTGAAACGGCAACCTACGGCGATGATCACATCGGCCGTCGAGGCCACTTTGTTGCCGCACATCGTGCCAGTCTGGCCGACGCTGCCGGCGAACAACGGGTGGTCTTCCGGGAAGCCGCTTTTGCCGTTCCAGGTGGTGACCACCGGAATTTGCCAGGCCTCGGCCAAGGCGAGCACTTCAGCGCTGGCTTCGCCCGTGATGACACCGCCACCGATGACCAGCACCGGGCGTTTGCAGGATTGCAATTCTTCAACGGCGCGAGCAGTGGCCGCCGGATCCGGGAAGCATTTGCCGATCGGCGTACGTTCTTCCAGGGCGTGGAGGGTCACTTCCGCGGCCTCGGCCTGGACGTCCATCGGGATTTCCAGATGGACCGGACCTGGGCGACCGGTGACCATCGAGCTCCAGGCCCGATGCATCATGAACGGCAACTCTTCAACGCGCGTCGCGACCCAGTGCCGCTTGGTCACGGCCTCGGCGATTTTAGGGAAGTCGTTGTCGGTGTAGCGTTCCAGTTCCTGCAGCAGACCGTGGCCACGCATGTGCGTGGGTGGCCCGCCAGTGATCAGCATCAGGCTGGTGGAGTCGGTGAACGCGGTGGCCATGCCGATCACGGTGTTGGCGGCCCCGGCGCCGATGGAGGTTACCGCAGCCATCGGCTTTCCGGCCACGCGGTAGTAACCATCTGCCAGATGCACGGCGCTCTGTTCGTGGAAGACCTGGATGAACTTGAGTTTCGAGTCTTCTTCGAGGAAGGCGTCGGTGAGTGTCCAGATGCCGTGGCCGGGAATGCCGGCGACATACTCGACGCCGTAGTTTTTCAGGGTTTGTGCCACGATCTGGCTGCCGGTCAATTTGCTCATGACAGGACTCCTTGGGTTGATGAAAGCGGGGTGGATGCGGTGGTTTTGCCTTGATTTTCAGCTCGCCCGCGCGTAGCCCAGTTCAGGCCTTGCTTGGTCAGGCGGCGAATATTCGGGTCGGCGAGGTTGCTGGTGTCGTGTCCGATCGAGTGATAGAACACGCGTCCCTGGCCCCACTGGCGAACCCAGGCGACCGGGCTGCGATGGCCCTTGATCCACGGGAACGGGTTGCCGTCGAAGGTGGTTTCGGCGAGCACATGGATGTTCGGGTCGACCTGCATGTAGTACTGCTCGGAACGCACCTCGAAATCCTCGACGCCTTGAGTGACTTCGTGGGTGCGGTCGATGACGTTGACCTGGTACGGATGGGGAAAGCCTTCGCCCATCGGATGCTCGAGAAAGGAACCGCCCAGTACCCAGTGGTACTTGAGGCTTGCGCGAAAGGCCGCGCCCGCACCGTGCCAACCCACCAGGCCGGTGCCGCTTTCGATCGCTTTGAGCAGGCGATTTTCCTGCGAAGCGGTCAGCGTTTCAGTGGTGACCGCGTTGTTCCAGCCGATCACGATCAGGTCATAACCGGTCAAATCCCTGTCCAATGTGAAGATGTCTGTCGACTCTTCAACGTCGAAATCCAGTTCCTGGAAAACGGTCCGGGCCCACCCGGCGATTTCATAGGGGAAATGGCCGGGCCAGCCACCGTATAGATACAAGACTCGACTCACGGTTGGTCACCTCTTAGGTTGGGTGTGATTATTAGGTTATACGTATAACCGCTTATTTAAGCTATCACTCAAAACCGTACTGTCAATGCCTTGATCGGATTTTTAATGAAATGACCCAGTAGAATAGGAGTGGCGTCGAGATAGCGTGCATTGCTACAGGCTGCGGAACAGTTTTGCTCACCTCGTTTTTGAGAATAAAAGGTTATACGAATAAGTGTGATTGCCCGTGGCAGAGGGGCGGGGCTGTCAGGAGTGCTTCAACTTTGCGTCTGTGCTGCGTCAGATCGCGTCAGCAATAAGACGGCTGCGAAATTGCCCGGAGCAGGGGGGGTGAGAAAAGATGTTTGCCAATGCTGAGTGCATGTTGCGTGCATCAAGAACCACCTGGAGCATATTGATGATTCGTTATCTGAAAAAAAGTAAGCCCGTCGAAGCCCAAGCCGAAATCGCTTTGCAAGTGCGCGATACGGTCGAGCAGATCATTGCCAATGTCGCCAAGAACGGCGATGCAGCCGTTCGGGAGTATTCGAAGAAATTTGATAAGTGGGAGCCTGCGACCTTCCGCCTGACCGACGAAGAAATCGCCGCGTGCGTTGCCAGTCTTTCGGAACAGGAAATCGGCGACATCAAGTTTGCGCAGGCACAGGTCCGTCGGTTTGCCGAGGTACAGAAAGCCTCGATGCACGATGTCGAAGTCGAAACCCTCCCGGGTGTGATCCTTGGGCATCGCAACATTCCGGTGAACTCGGTGGGCTGCTACATCCCCGGAGGCAAATATCCGTTGCTGGCATCGGCACACATGAGTGTCCTGACGGCTAAAGTCGCGGGCGTGAAGCGGGTGGTTGCAGCCGCGCCGCCCTTCGACGGCAAGCCTCATCCGGCCATCGTGACGGCCATGTACCTCGCCGGCGCCGATGAAATCTATTGTGTCGGCGGCGTTCAGGCGATTGCTGCCCTGGCGTTGGGGACCGATGACTTCAAGCCGGTCGATATGATCGTCGGGCCTGGCAACGCATTTGTCGCCGAAGCCAAGCGCCAGCTGTTCGGCAAAATCGGCATCGACTTGATTGCCGGCCCGACCGAAACACTGGTGATAGCCGATGACAGTTCCGACGTAGAAATCATTGCCGCAGACTTGCTGGGCCAGGCCGAGCACGGCGTCAACTCGCCAGCGGTGTTTTTGACCAACAGTGCCGAACTGGCAGAAACCCTGCCGGCGGAAATCGAGCGTCAACTGGCCATTCTGTCGACCGCACCCGTCGCCTCCGTCGCCTGGCGTGACTATGGCGAGATCATCCTGTGCGACACCGTGGATGAACTGGTCCAGGAAGCCGACCGCATTGCCTCCGAACACGTCCAGGTCATGACCCGAGACCCGTTGTACTTCCTGGAGCATATGACCAACTACGGCGCGCTGTTCCTCGGGCAGCGGACCAATGTCTCCTACGGCGACAAGGTGATCGGCACCAACCACACATTGCCGACCACCGGGACTGCGCGTTACACCGGCGGCCTGTGGGTGGGCAAGTTCATCAAGACCTGCACCTATCAGCGTGTCCTGACTGATGAAGCCTCTGTGCTGGTCGGCGAGTACTGCTCCCGCCTGTGCGGCATGGAAGGTTTTGCCGGGCACAAGGAACAGGCGGATATCCGCATTCGCCGTTACAAGCAGGCTGTCTGATTTCTCCCGTTTATAGAGCGCAACCTTTGTCGGCGTGACAGCGCTCTTTTTTGAACATCGAACCGGCGGATCTCACCAGGCCGCTTGGTTAGTTGCAGCACTTGGCAAGCGGGTAGCGGGAGAAAGGGTCGTTTCTCGGTACTGCTGGTCACTCTTACCGCTTTTCCAAGTGTTTTCGGCTCCCCAATTGGGGGGCTTTTTTTTATTTTTCATGGAATCCTGGGAAACACGTGCACCACCAAGGTCGAGTGTTAGCTCGCCTCGCGGTGCTGTTGCGGTGCACGCCCCTCAAGAGGCAGAGCGCAGGATCTGCGCCGTCGGCAGCCCGGCATGGATGCCGGGATGGCCAATGGCGGAGCGATCTGATCCCGCGACACAGCGTTGAACGACGGGACGAAATGGGCGTGCTAGCGGGTTGATTCAATCGATTCTACGGGTCTGAGCCACCGGCAGGAAATTGGCCGCGATGGCGTCGACTGTGCCGCCATCGCGCCCAGGCTCCTACAGAGACTGATCAGCACGCTGAATGTGATCAGCCGCTTTTTCGCCGATCATGATTGCCAGTGCATTGGTGTTGCTGGAGCACAAGCTCGGCGCGATGGAGTTGTCGGCGATCCGCAGACCATCGATCCCGTGTACACGCAGATCGTTGTTCACCACCGCCATGGCGTCCGTACCCATCTTGCAGGTGCCTACCGGATGCAGTGCAGCGTGGGCGTGTCGGCGCACGAATCGCCGATAGTCATCACCTGTGCGTAACGGTTCTGCGGGCACATGCTCGCGCTGAATGTGGCCGGCCAATGCGGCCTGGGACATGATGTGCCGACCAAACTCGGTGGCCTGGGCCATGCACTCCACATCGAGCGGGTCGGTCAGGTAGTTGGGCTCGATGCGGGGCAAGTCCATGGGATCTGCGCTGTGCAGTTGCAGGAAACCGCTTGAACGGGGGCGGGTCTGACACACATTCAAGGTGCATCCGTTGCCACCAGGGACGGAACCTACACCGTCCTCGACCCCAGCCCCGGCCATGAAACAGTACTGGGCGTCCGCACGATTTTCGGCCAGGGAAGTACGCCAGAACGCGCCACCTTCGACCACGTTGGAGGTTACCGGGCCTTGCCGAAACAATGCGTACTGCGAGCCGGCGGCGATCTTCCAGTGAGGTTTTTTGTACTTGTCGTAGCTCAATGGGCGACGCAATTCATTGATCAGCGACACTTCGATGTGGTCCTGCAGATTCTGCCCGACCCCTGGCAGGTCATGGATTACCTTGACGCCTTTGTCGTGCAGGTGACTGGCCGGCCCGATACCCGACAGCATCAACAACTTTGGCGTGTTGATTGCCCCGGCACTGACAATCACTTCACGATCGGCCCTCAAGACATGGCGACGGTTTTTCTCAAGGTACTCAACGCCCGTGGCGCGACCGTTCTCGACCAGGATTCGCAAGACCCGGCAGTGGGTTCTCACCGTCAGATTGGGGCGCCGGCGCGCCGGCTTCAAATAGGCGACCGAGGTGCTCGATCGCAAGCCGTTGCGGGCATTGATTTGATACAACCCGCAACCGTCCTGCACACCGGAGTTGAAATCGGCATTGTAGGCCAACCCTGCCTGCTGGCAGGCCTGTAGCCAGAGTTTGGTCAAAGGATGGGTAAATCGTTGATCGCAGACACCGAGCGGGCCATCGGTGCCATGGGCGTCGTTGCTGAAGCGGTCATTGCTTTCGCATTTCTTGAAAAACGGTAGTACGTCCTTGTAGGCCCAACCCCGGGCACCGCCATCGGCCCAACTGTCGTAGTCGGCAGGTTGCCCGCGCAAGTACACCATGGCGTTGACTGAACTCCCACCGCCGAGCACCCGGGCTTGCACCATGGTCGGATTCGGCGCGCCGATATAACCGGCTGGGGGCTCCCAGGGGTAGCGTTCAACCAGATTTCCCTGGCTGGTTTTATAGAATCCCACCGGGAGATGGATAAACGGATGGGTGTCCCTCGGCCCTTCTTCCAGCAGCACGACTGACGCTTGGGTATCTTCGCTCAGGCGCGCGGCAATGACGCATCCGGCTGACCCACCCCCGACCACGATATATTGGACCATTATTGTTCACCGTGCAGGTCAAAAAAAACGCCGGATCAGGCTCTTGGTGAAGAGCTGATCCAGCGTTGAGGCTACTGTCAGACCCTGCGCGAAATGCCGCAGGGATCGTCGTTCAACCGAAAGCTGTTCAGGCAGGTATCACCACGAAACTGTCCGGTTTACAGGTCAGGGCGACATCCGCCCCGGGCGGCAGCGTGAGGCTGCCGGGGGTGGGCAACTGCTGGCATTTGAGGTCGAGGGTACCGCCGGCTACGGCGACACGGTAAATGACCCGGTTGCCGATAAACGACGTGTCTTTGACTTTCCCGGCAAAGGCCCCGTTGGCCAGCGGGTTGCCCAGTGCAGGCTCAAGGCCGATGGTTTCGGGACGGATCGAGACATTGACCGGTCCGGCACTCAGGCTGTTCTTGGCCGTGTGTGCGTAGCGTCCGAACGGTAGCTCGACATAACCACTGCTGGTATCACCCAGTCCATAGGTGCCGTTGACGATATTGGTGTCGCCGAAAAATTTCGCGGCGAACAACGTGCGCGGCGACCAGTACATCTCTTGTGGTCCACCGATCTGCTCGATGCCACCCTTGTTCAGCAGCACCACCCGGTCGGAGAGGATCATCGCTTCGTCCTGGTCATGGGTGACGTAAACGAAAGTGGTCGAGGTCTCTTCGTGGATCCGTTTGATCTCGTTGAGCATGTGGTGGCGAATCTTCAGGTCCAGTGCCGCCAGCGGCTCGTCGAGCAACAGCACGGCGGGGCGGTTGACCAGGGCTCGAGCCAGGGCGACGCGTTGTGCCTGGCCGCCACTGAGCTCGGAGATCCAGCGATTCTTGAAGTTTTCCAGTTGCACCAGCTCCAGTGCCTTGGTCACTTCGCGCTTGATTTCGTCCCGCGGTTTCTTTTTCAGACGCAACCCGAAAGCCACGTTGTCGAAGACATCGAGATGCGGGAACAGGGCGTACTTCTGAAACACCATGTTGACGGGGCGATGTTCCGGCGCCAGCGCCGTGGAGTCCTTGCCGTCGATCACGACTTTGCCGGTGGTCGGCTCTTCGAAGCCCGCGATGATGCGCATCAGTGTGGTTTTGCCACAGCCACTGGGACCCAGCAAAGTCAGGATTTCGTTGCGCTTTACGGTCAGGTCGACTTTGCCCAGGGCAGTCAGATTGCCGTAGCTCTTGGATATTCCGGTCAGTTCGATACTGTTGGTCATGGCGATTACTCTGCAGTTTCTGCACGTTCAAGTTCGAGACGACGACGGCGCAGGGTCATGACCAGGCCGGCAATGACAATGATGGCAATGGTCACGACCAGCATGAACACCGAGGCGGCATTGATGGTTGGGCTGACGGCGCGGCGCATCATCGAAAGAATCATGAGTGGCAACGTGGTGTCGCTGCCGGTGACGAATACGGTGATCAGGAATTCGTCCAGGGAGAGGGCAATCGCCAGGATCGCCGCACCCGCAATCGTCGGGCCGATAATGGGCAGCGTCACCAGCCAGAACGCCTTGAGCGGTGACGCGCCCAAGTCACGTGCAGCTTCTTCGAACGACAGATCGAAGTACTCAAGACGTGAGCGTACGGACTCGACGAAGAATGGAAAGGTGAACAATGTATGGCCGATGATCACCGTCAGCAGTGATCGTGGCAGGCCAATCAGCGAGAAGAAAATCACCAGTGCAATTCCCAGGAATAAACCGGGCAAGGCGATGGGGGCGAAGTTCATGAAGGCAAAGACGGATTTGAACCGGCCCTTCATGCGCATCAGCGCCAGGGCCGAGAACGTTCCCAGCAAGGTGGTCAGAATGGCCGAGCCCGCGGCGACGATTGCGCTGTTGGTCAAAGCCGTCATGAAGTCCGAACTGCTGAACAGCGCCTCGTACCATTGGGTCGAGAAGCCCTCGAACGGGAATGACAGCGAGGCCGACGAATGAAAGCTGAACAGCGCGATGATCGCGATGGGCGCATAAAGAAACAGCATGTAGACGTAAGTGAAGAGCCTGATCATGGCGAGTTACCTTTTTTATGGGCGGTCATCAGTCGTGGTAACGCTTGCCGGGTGCCAGGTTTGCAGCCCGCAACACTCCCAGCAACAGCGCATAGACCAGCATGAAAACCAGCAGCAGCAAGTACGCCATCGCAGCCCCCAGTGGCCAGTTACCGACCGAGCGAAACTGATTGGCGATCACCAGGCCTGTGGTCATGGCGTCTCGGCCGCCCAAGAGCTGGGGCGTGACGTAGTCGCTGGCGGCAAGGACGAAGGTGAACATGAACGAGCTGACGATGCTCTTGTGGGCCATCGGCACGATCACCCGCCACAAGATGGTGGCGCCGCCGGCACCCAGATCCGCAGCAGCTTCCAGATAGTCCCTCTTGATATCGCGCAAACCCGACACCAGTAGCAGCAGGGTGAAGGGCAGCATAATGTGCACCAGGGTCAACACCACTGCGAACTTGCTGAAGACCAGCCATTCCAGCGGCTGATCGATCAGCCCCATGTGCATCAGCGTGGAATTGATCACACCGTTGGTGCCCAGGATCGAGCGCCAGGCGTAAACCCGCACCAGGTAGCTGGAGAACCAGGAGACCAGGGCCAGGTACAGCACGGCATTGGAGCGCGTGCGGTAAACAATGTAGTAGGCGACCGGGGCGCTGATGACCGTCGACAGCACCGCGGTCCAGAAGCCATTCTGCAAGGCGATCCATAGCGAGTCGTAGAACCCGGTGGCACTCAATGCCTTGGCGTAGTTGGCCAGGGTTGCCGCAGGTTCCATGCTGAAGGTCTTGGCGGTCCAGAAACTCGCGACCAGGAGCAGCAGCGACGGAATGAGGAAGAACACCACCAGGAAGAACAGCGGAGGCGACGCCAGCAAATACCCGCTGAGGGTTTTCTTGTCGATTTTCACGTGTTTGCCAGCCTTTGAATCCCTGTCATCGAGGAGGATGGGCTCGCTGTTGTTGACTACGTTCATGATTATTGTGCCTTTGCTTTTTGTTTCGATAACGAGCAGAGGAGTGAGTGCCCGCAAGCACCCGCTCTCTCGTACACACTCAAGCCGTTCTTTCACCTCACCGGATAGCCGAGGTGGTTAGAACGAGCCTTTGAAGTTCGCCCACTGATCGATCCATTCAGCATAGGTCACGTACTTGTCGGAGCTCAGGGGCGGCTGGCCGTAGAGCTTCGACTTCTCGAAAAAGCTGTCCAGGTTCGCGTAGTCGAAGGTGTTTCTCAGCTCTTCGGGGAGTAGCGGCACAGCCTTGCTGTTGACCACGCCAGAGAACATCGTGGTTGCCATTTTCGCCTGGGTATCGGCCTCGAGCGTCTTGTTGATGAACTCCAGCGCGAGCGGTACGTCCTTGGCGGTCTTGGGTATGAACAGGGCGTCACACCAGAGGGCAGCACCTTCCTTGGGCACTGATAGTTCTGTGACTACGCCGCGCTTCTTGGTCTCGCTTGGGGTGTTGGCCGACGCCGAAAATACCGCGTCGACTTCGCCCGAGACCAACAGCGAAACCGCATCGCCCGAGGAGGCAGCAAAGACTCGGCATTGATCACGATACGGTTTGAGTTTTTCGAAGGCGTCGTCGAATTCGGCGCGGGTCAGGTTAGGGAACTTGTCCCCGTAACCGGCAATGATCGCGATGAGTGACCAGTTGGAAGTGCCGTCATCGACAAAGGTCAGCCGGCCCTTCAATTTCGGGTCGAGCAGGTCTTTGTACTCGGTGGGTTTCTTCACGTTCTTAGGGTTGTAGACGATGGTGTTCATGCCCCACAACAGCGGGATGCCCCATTGTTTGCCATCCCAGTACCAGCGGCTGCCTTTATAGAAAAGCGGGACGGTATTTTCGGCGGAGTAGTTGGGGATCTTTGAGGTATCGATCGCCTTGAGCAGGCCCATTTCCTGATAGATGGTCTCGTAGCCCAGTGCGTACATGGTCAGGTCAAGCTGGACGGGGTCGGAGCCGGCCAGCCGCGCGGTGATGTCGTCCTGGTTGCTGGCATAGCTGGAACGTACGGTAATGCCACGTTGTTTGCGCCATTCGGCCAGCTCCGCATCACCGGTTTCACCTTCCCACCCAAGAATCTCCAAATGGCCGGAGGACGCGGCAAATGCACTGGGTACGAACGAACTGATGTACAACCCCGCGGCAGATGCAGCAGCCCCCAGCATAAAGGTGCGCCGGTTCAGGCTGATCGAATCCAGCTTGATGCCAGTTGATCCATAACCCGTCTCTCTTTCTTTTTTCATTTTGAGTTCCTGCCTAGGGTGGTTGTTTGCTAACAATTGGCGACCTGCATTGGCGTGGGCGCGGCGGGTTTAGCCGGACACGTCCCTATGCATGCGGTCATGTAAATCGGCAGAGTTATGGCCAGCATTGTTTCCATGCAGCTGGGGAGGTTGTGGCGCGGTGCTGCCTGGTAAACAGGGCATTGCGCAGTTGGCCTCCACTGGTCCGATCGACTCTTCCTTGGCTGGTGGCGCGCCACTTTCCCTGGATATCAAGGTGAAGCCTTCACGTGGCACGCCCAGCGCTTGATAGGCTCGGCTTGTTGTTTTCATGGATCGAGTATTGGCCTGGCGAGCAGGGCACTCAATTTCGCAGCCCCTTTAAAAGCGACGCACTCTGACGCATCAAAGTGACCTAATCGGCGCAGCAGGCTACTGATAACGATAGCCCCGCCAAAGCGGGGGATGGGCGGCATTCACCTGCGTCAATGTGCGTCTCTTTTGCGGGGGGTGCGAAATTGAGCGGTGTTCGTTCCAGGCGAATACTCCGATGAAGGTCTTGAGACGACGCAAGGTGCATCCGCCCTTGCGCCAGCGTCTATTCGATGGGAGTTTTTCTGTGAAGCTCACGGGTGGTCAGATTGTTGCGAAAGCGCTGAAAGCGAACGGTGTCGATTATGTTGCCGGCATGCCGGGTGATGGTTCGTGGGCCTTGGTGGAAGCATTGCTGAACACTGGCTCCGACATCCCGTTCATTCATGTCATACAGGAGCAAAGTGCAGTCCATCTTGCCGACGGCTACTTTCGTGCCTGCGGTCGTCCGATGGCTGTTCTCCTGCCGGCTCCGTTGGGTCTTTCGAAAGCCTTGGGCGGGATCGCGGTTGCTTTGGTGGATCGCTCGGCCATGCTGGTGATCAGTGGGGGGAACCCCGATCGCGGCGATGACCGGCCTGAATTCGCCGCCACTGGCATCACAAAAGAGCATGTGCGGGTTTCGGCGATTGAACAATTGCCACAGACCCTGCGTCAGGCCTTCGACACGATGTTCAGTGGTCGCATCGGCCCTGTAAGCCTGGACATCCCGGCGGCTGTTCAGAGCGCCTCGGTTGACGCCAGTTTGTCACCTGCGACCTTGCGAGCGAACAGCGCCAGCGACATCCCGCCTCTGATGGTTCACCGACCTATGGCGGAGTTGAGATCGGGCCTGGAAGAGGATGCGATTCTGATGGTCGGGACGCAGAGTCTCCAGGAAATAGTCGGCGAGATGTTTCCGGATTATCAGCACCGAGGTCATTTTTGCACCGCTGGCGTCGGTGCGGTGGGTTGGGCAGTTCCGGCAGCCATTGGCGCGAAGCTCGCCATGCCGGCACGTCAAGTGGTGTGTGCCGTAAGTGACGGGGATTTTTTGCAGTCGATGCAGGAGATGGCGGTGTGCGTGATGCACAGTCTTCCCGTGGTGTTTCTGGTGTTCAACAACAGCGGGCCTGAGTCGTTGAGCGATGTGCAGGTTTCGCTTGCGGGGCAGCATCGGGCCGGGGA
Source organism: Pseudomonas sp. PDM28 (assembly GCF_019219115.1). Lineage (NCBI taxonomy): Bacteria > Pseudomonadati > Pseudomonadota > Gammaproteobacteria > Pseudomonadales > Pseudomonadaceae > Pseudomonas > Pseudomonas sp. PDM28. The sequence continues at coordinate 215,341 of NZ_JAHUWG010000002.1, read as the reverse complement.
ATTCAATTTGCCGGACGGCAAGCCTTACTCGCCTGACTTCGCGGGCATCGCCAGAAACTTTGGTCTTGAAGCGTGGAGAGTCGAGCATGCTTCGCAACTCAATCCAGCCTTCATCAAGGCACTGAACAGCAAGGGGCCTTCGTTGGTGGAAATTATTACTGCGCGCAGTTCGCGTGAAACCTGATTAAACCTTCATGAGTGTAGTCACGCCATCCTGCGCCGCTGTCGACGCCCCGCCGATCATCGACGGGCACATCGACGGGACCGCCTTTCAACCGTCTTAATCCTGACCGCCCCAGACGATAGTGGCGTTATCGCCCGTCATGTATTCGCGCACTTCCAGCGGTAATGACTGATCGCTGGGAAGCACAGCGGTTGCATTGCGCAGGTGCTGTTTACGGATCTTGCCTTTGTCCACCAGCCCCAAGGCCATTCGGGTAGAGAAGGGCTGGCGGAAAGAAGACGACGCCACCCCGGTGACCAATCCGTAGAGAAAGCGGATCGGCCGGCGATGCTGCGGCGTGAGAATCGAAAACGTCATTTCGTTACGTTGCTTGCCCTCGAAATCGACCATGAACAGGCGATCACCCAGCAGCAGGCAGAAACCGTGATAAGTGAACGAGTAGCCGATCTTTCCGCTGCCATCGAGCAAGGGGAAGCGTTCTACGGTGACGTACTGGACCATTGAGTCGGTCCGGTACAGGCAGGTGACCGAACGCAGGATGCGGCCTTTATAGATGGACGAGTTGTGGTACCGGTAATAGACGCCCAGATAGTCTTCAAGCAGATCCGCCGACTGCTTCGCCAGGGGCAGGAAATGATTGAATTGCGCCGAGGCCCGCAAGTCTGTCGGTAGTTCGTTTTCGTAGCCCTCATAAAATTTCTTGAACTCGGCGGGCGGCCGGAAAAGGTCTTCGGCCTCCATCATGAAATACCGGCCGATCTTCTGCAGGATTTTCTGTGAGGGTACGTGCTGACCCACCAGGTACTTGTTGAACTGCTGGCGATTGACATCAACTTTGCGGCACATGTCTGCAACCGAGCGGCAAGACTCGACCAGCGTACTCAGGTTCTTTTGCACGTTGGCTTGCAAGTCGCTGCGAACCTGTTGTCGCTCAGGGTGCGAGGTGGCAGAACTTAACGACATGGGGGGCGAATCTCCTCGGCTGGGCATTTTTTATCTCGATGTAGGCCTGGGGTTAAGTGCAGAAGGTTATATAGGTTATAAATCAGTTATTGAAATAATCGGTCGTATAACTTCGTGCCAGCTTAAATACTTGAATTATCAGCGATTTAATTAAGCATGTTCCATGCCCGCTCAGGGTATTTAAGTTCAACCCGTCAATATCAGTCAATGCGTCAGATTGTAAGCGCTTGGCGGCGTGTCCCTGTACTGGCCGGCGGGAAAAGCCGCACCTCTGGGTGCCCAGGATGATGTGTCAGAACCACCATTGGGTACGCGCAAGCCCGATAAGTAACACTTCACCCGGCCCTCGGTAACAGATATTGGCCGTCGGCTTTGAAAGGGCACTCCAGATGACAAACAAAACCCCGGCTTGCCTGTGCAATGGCGAGTGCTTCAGTCCGCGTCATGTATCGATAGTGTGCGAAATGGTGCAAAGAAAGTTCGCCATCGATACTTCACTCCGCGCATTCGCAAAGTCAGTGTCAATTATTGGAGTCTTTAAGCGATGGCAAGGTTAACCGGCGACATTCCAGGGCAAAGGCGATTCAAGGTGGGCATGGTTGGCGGCGGGCAGGGCGCTTACTTCGCCAGCTATCACCGGGCGGCCATGCGTCTTTGCAATCGCTTCGAGATCATTGCCGGTGCCTTCTCCTCGGATGCCGACAAATGCCTAGAGGCGGGCGAGGCACTTGGCCTCCAGCCAGATCGGACTTACCTGTCATTCGAGGACATGGCCGCTGCCGAGTCACGTCGACCCGATCCCATAGAGGCGGTCGTCATCGTCACGCCCAACCACCTGCACTTTGAACCTTGCCGGTTGTTTCTGCGGGCGGGAATCCCGGTCATTTGCGACAAGCCGTTGGTCAACAGCACCGAGGAAGCCATTGAGTTGGCGAGTATTGCCGATCAGCACGATACGTTCTTCGCGCTGACCTATACCTATCAAGGCTATCCCATGGTCAGGGATGCCCGCAGCCGTATACAGGCCGGGGAGCTTGGCGACATTCGCTTCATGTATGTCGAGTATCTGCTGGAGTGGTTGGCGCCGGGTGTCTCGACGTTGAGCAAAAGCCTTGCCTGGCGTGGTGATCCAGAGAAGGCCGGCCCGACCGGTGTCGTGGGGGATATCGGCACACATGCCTTCAACATGCTTGAGTTTCTGTGCGGGCGTCGCTGCACAAGCCTGAATGCCAAGTTGACCACGGTCGTACCCGGCTGGGGACTGGACGATACCTGTGTGGTGCAACTGGAGTATGAAGGCGGCGTGGACGGTTTGCTGTGGGCCAGTTTCGCGGCACCCGGCCACCGTAATGGTCTGCGCTTCAAGATCATCGGCAGCAAGGCGTCGATCGAATGGTGCCAGGAGACTCCGGAAACGCTCCGGTTTTCGCCAATTGACGGCGCAGAGCGAATCTACCACCGAGGCCAGAGCGACAATGCCGCCCAGACGCTGAACTTCAGCAGTTTGCCCGCCGGCAATACCGAGGGTTACCTGGAAGCGCTTGCCGTTCTCTATGCCGACTTCGCCGAGGCACTCGGTGCCGGCGCAGGTTGGCGCACCGCGACCAGCATCCCGCTACCCGACATCCATGAAGGCGTGCGCGGCGTCGGCCTGTCCCTGGCGTGCGTCGAGTCGAGCCGACGGCGCGCCTGGGTGCCTTTTCCACACAACTGACACCTGCACGCTTCTAAAAAACGAGCGCTCTGCTCAACACTACGGAACTGAGGAAAATCGATGTCTGGCGAACTCCATAGAGCTGCATATTCGGTACTGCTTCCCGCGTTCGGGGATTTGCACCTGGACGATAACGTCCGACGTTATCTGAGCCGAGGTGGCGTTTCCCTTTTGCTGGGAGAGACACGGGAGGAGTACGTGGGCAGAGCCATGAGCGAGGTGCGAAAGAGTGCGGAAACCCAGGCAGACTTCGTCAACATCGCGCGGCAAGCGGCGTCATTGGCTGGGGCGCCAGTACTGATTGCGGTGGACCAGGAACTCGGCGGCATCGAACGCCTTCATCAATTGGTTCCTGCCATTGCGTCGAGAGCGCAGCTCAAGGCGCTGAGTTCGCAGGATATCGAACAGCGATGCTTCGAGATGGCCCAGGCGGCACGAAGCCTGGGGGTTAACCTGTTTCTGGCACCGATTGTCGACGTGGTGACCGGCGCCAATCCATGGCTACTCAATCGACACCTGGGCGCCGACCCGGTCGAGGTCAGCCGGGTTTCCTGTGCCTTTATCCGCGGGGTTCAACGGGCCGGCGTGATTGCGACGGCCAAGCATTTTCCTGGCCATTACGTCACTGAAGAGGACCCGGCGATTGCCCAAGCCACGGTTCCCGGGCCACTGGAGTTGCTGCATGACAACCTTGAGGTCTTCAAGGAAGTCATTGCCACTGGTGTCAAAGCGGTGATGCCGGGCCCCGCGGTGTTTGCGGCGCTCGACCCGGAACATTCGGCCTCCACCTCGTCAACAGTCATCGGCATTTTGCGCGACACCCTTGGTTTCGAAGGCTTGATCATTTCCGATGACCTCGATGCGGTGTCCATCCTCCGGGGAAATTCCATCACGGACACAGCCGTTGCGTCACTGTCGGCAGGCGCGCATCTATTGCTGGTGTCGAGTGAATCCGGCCTTGATGCCATCGCCGAGGCGATTGTTGCGGCCGTCCATGAGGGTGTACTGGACCGCGGGGCGCTATTGGCAGCCGCGTTCAAGGTTCGGGCGTTGGCCAATGCAACAACCGACCAGAACGCTTCGAGCCAGGACAAGTCCTGAACACAAATGAAAGCGAGGCATTGAGCGTGCTGTTTCCAGTGTTGCTTGATCTGGTCATCAGGCCTAGGCCAACCGGCTTTCAAACGCTTGAGTGGTCGACAATCGGAACCTGACGCATTGACTGCGTCAGTTTGCGCCGCATTTTGCGTAGCTGCGAAATCTCTACCTGAATCCGATCGCTCTACAATGAATGACAACGGTAGGAGCGTCATATGCAAACCCAAAACAATATCCTGGCCCTGCATTCCACAGTTGCAAAGCACTCGACCCTGGCGATGGACATCGACATCGCAAAGACCGTGGGTTTCGATGCGCTGGAGATCAACAGCGCAAAACTGGAAGCTTGGCTGCAGGCCGGTTACACCGAAGCGGAACTGAAAAACCTGCTCAAGGACGTGCCTGTCACAGGCATTGGTTACCTGAGGGATATCGAGCGCCAGGGAGCCGAACGCGATGACTTGCTGAAAGAGGCTGAGCGACTTTTTCAATTGGCCAACCTGGCAGGTGCAAAAGGTGTACAGGTTCTCACCGGGCCAATCAATGTTCAGGCCGTGATCGATTTTCAGCATCATGGCAAGAGCACGTATTACTCCGGCTTGCTGGGTTTTGATGAAGCGACTCAGTATGACTTGACTGCCAAGAACCTCGCCTTGCTGGCTGACCTGGCAAAGCAGTATGACGTGCTTCTTTATCTTGAAGCGCTGTCCTGGACCCCCTTGAACAGCCTGGACCATCAACTTCAGCTGATTGATCGCACCGAGCGCGATAACGTCAAGATCGTCATCGACTACTGGCATTGCTTTACCTCAGGCGTGAAACCGCAAGACATTGCCAGGATGAACAAAGACGTGATCTACGGCGTGCATGTTTGTGACTCGCTGCCGTTCGAAGGTGGCATTGCGAACGAAGCAATCCTCAGGGATGTGCCAACGGGAAGCGGGGTCTTGAACCTTGCCGAGTGGACTGCCGCAGTGAAGGCAACCGGGTACCAGGGCTGGTGGAGTTGTGAGTTGTTTTGCAAGAAGCAGCAACAACAGAACAGCTACGAAGTCGCCAAAGAGTTGAAGTCACTATTGACCCGGCTTGTGGGTCGATAAACAACTTTTTCGACAAGATCCAAAAATACTTTTTCAAGTTTGATTTCGGCCTGCTCGTCATTGAGCAGGGGCAAGTCAACGCTTGCCAGTCTCTATTGGTTGCCACTGCTCCCGGCAGCCTTGTTCTCAATACTAAAAAGATCTGAGGTCGTAATGGTGGATTTTATCGTAATCGGAGGCGGATCGACAGGTTGCACCGTGGCTTCGAGGCTGAGCGAAGACGCAACAGCTTCCGTCGTCCTTTTCGAAGAGGGACCGCGCGATCGCAACCCCTATATCCATATTCCCGGCGCCTACTACAAGACTGCGCAAGGCCCGCTGCTCAAACGCTATGCATGGGAGCCTACCGAAGATCAACGCCGGACCGAGACGCCGACGATGGTCCAGGCCAGCGTGCTGGGAGGCGGAAGTTCGGTCAATGCGATGATCTACATCCGCGGTGTCCCGGCCGACTACGATGGTTGGGCGGAGCAGGGCGCCACCGGCTGGTCCTACAATGATGTACTCCCATACTTCAAAAAGGCCGAAGACAACGAGCGCTTCTGCAATGAAGCCCACGGCGTTGGTGGGCCGCTGGGCGTTTCTGATCCGATCAATGTCCATCCATTGACCAAAGTATGGCTTCGCGCTTGCCAGCAGCACGGATTGCCGTACAACGAAGATTTCAATTCGGGCAAGCCTGAGGGGTGCGGGCTGTATCAAATCACCGCCAAAAACGGCTTTCGCAGCAGTGCCGCAGTGGCGTACCTTGCACCCGCCAAATCGCGCAAGAACCTGACGGTGAAGACGGGGTGTCGCGTCATCCGTATCTTGACGCAAGGCAGCAAAGCCATTGGTGTTGAATACATAGAAAAGGGCGTGCGCCATGTAATGCACGCCGACAAGGAAATCATTTTATCGTCCGGCGCCATCAACTCGCCGCGACTGTTGATGTTGTCCGGTATTGGTCCGGCCGCACAGTTGGATAAACATGGCATCAAAGTGATCAAAGACTTGCCCGGTGTCGGCCAGAACCTTCAGGACCATATTGAAGTGTCTCTGGTGTATGAACTGACGGGCCCGCATAGCTACGACAAGTACAAGAAGCCGCTTTGGAAAATGATGGCCGGTTTGCAATACGCGTTGTTCAGACAAGGTCCGGCGGCGTCAAACCTGATCGAAGGCGGGGCCTTCTGGTGGGGTGACAAGGCGGCAACCCATCCCGATATCCAGTACTTCATGGTGGTGGGTGCAGGCATCGAGGAGGGCGTTGACTCTGTTCCCGGTGGCAATGGATGCACGCTGAACCTGGGGCAGATACGTCCACGGTCCAGAGGCTATGTCGAGCTCTATTCAGCCGACCCGATGTCACCTCCGCGGATCGTGCCTAACTATTTCTCCGACCCTTACGATATTGAAAGCCTGGTGGATGGTTGCCTGGTGGGTGAGCAAATCATGTCCCAGGCCGCCTTCAAACCCTTCATTGCCAGGCGGCATGTGCCGGACGCAGCGGTCCGGTCCCGGGAAGAGATGAAAAAATTCTGTCACGAAGAAGCGCACGCCGCGCTGCACCCGTCCGGCACTTGCCGCATGGGAGTGGATGAGCTTTCGGTAGTGGGCCCGGATCTCCGGGTGCATGGCATGGAAGGGTTGCGCGTTGCCGACGCATCGGTCATGCCCACGCTGATCTCGGGTAACCCTAATTCGGTGTGCATCATGATCGGCGAAAAGGCCGCGGATATGATCAAAAACGGACACTAAGCTGGCACGCCGCAAAGCGTGGCAGTCATGGGGCAACCATTGCTTGCTGTGCTTTGCGGGGGCGGGTCTAGCTGCCGAGCAACCACAGCAAGAACGAAACTCCCATCGCGAAAAGCAGAACCCCTCCGCAAATGCCTGCCTGGCGTTCGAGGGGGGATGCCTTTGCAGCGCGAGGGGGCTCGAGACAATCAACAGGGCGGACGCGAACTCTGGTCAGTTGGGCTGTTGCATAAAACAAGCTGTGCATGGCGTGTACCCCTTGGGTCGTTTTTGCTCAATCGAAGGTACAAATCCCCCCCGACCTCTACGAAGCGAAAAAACACAGCGTAAATATAGCGGTCTACGCATAAAACCTGCGCCTGACCGCGTGCGAATCACTAGAATGGCGATTCGGTAAAAACAAGAATATGTGGGTGTAAACGCCTTGAAAATTCAGCCTCTTCCGCCCCTCAACAGCTTGATTGCCTTTGAGGCTGCAGCCCGCCACTTGAGTTTTACGTTCGCTGCCAAAGAGCTGAATGTCACGCAGGGCGCGATCAGTCGGCAGGTTCGATTGCTGGAGGATTATCTCGGCAAGACATTGTTCGAGAGAACAACCCGTACCATCAACCTCACGCCGACCGGTGCCCAGTACCACGAGACGGTTCGCGACTGTCTGCAGAGTCTGGCTCGGTCCACGGGGGAAATCCGGCAATGGCGCGGGGATCAGCAGGTGACCGTTGCCACCAGCACGGCCATGGCATCGCTCTGGCTTTTACCCAAGGTTGCCGAGTTTCAACGCCAGCATGAAGAGATCGATCTACGGATCATTGCGATCGATCATGTGAAGGACTACGCCAAGCTCGATTGCGATCTGGCGATGTATTACTGCAGTGCCTCACCGAAAGGCCTGGACGTTACGCCGCTGTTCTCGGAAGAGATTTTCATGGTGTGCAGTCCGTCGTACCTGGCCAAGCATCCCCAACTGTCTTCGATTGAAGGGCTGACTTCCTGCACCTGGCTATGGCTTGAGGATTCCCAGCGGGACTGGATCGGCTGGCCGGAATGGTTCAAGCGCCTGGAGCGTGCTCCCGTTGCCCCGAAACACCGGATCAACATCAATAGCTACAGCATGCTGATCCAGTCGGCCATCAGCGGGCAGGGTGTGGCTCTGGCCTGGAATAATCTGGTCGACGAACCACTGAGCACAGGCGCGCTGGTTCGACCAAACGATCTGGTACTGCAGACAAACGCCCAGTTTTGTTTGCTGGAACCACTCAGTACCCGTGGCCCACGACACAGTGTGAAGCTGTTTCGCGACTGGCTGATGGGACTCCCTTCCGTCCAGGGATAAGGCAAGGTCCAGAAAAGAAAAACGCCGTCAGCGGTTGGCTGACGGCGTTTTTCATTCAGTAGCCGCCGTGGCCTGTCTCCACAGGCCACTGCGGCTGGTTTCAGCTGGCTTTTCTGGCGGTCAGCAAGGATTCCCCGGGACCGTCCTGCAAGGGGCCGCCACGTTGCGAGAACGCTTCCCGGGCGTGCTCCGGAATGGGCAGGCGAGCGGGAGGCAAGTGAGGCAGGTCGCCGAAGGGTTCCGCCCGCAGGCTGCGAATCAGTGTGTAGCTCATGACCATCATCAGGATTGCAATGGGCAGGCCTGCGGCGATACTCGCCATCTGAATGGCCTTGAGCCCTCCCGCCAGCAGCAGTCCCGCCGCGACACCACCTTCCAGCACACACCAGAGCAACCTGATCCAGTTGGGTGGATTGGTGCTTCCCATCGCGTTCAGCGTACAGAGGACCTGGGTTCCTGCATCGGCCGTGGTCACGAAGTGCACGGCGAGCAGCAGGCAAACGAAGATGGAGAGCGCGCCACCGATCAAGGGGCCGTCCAGTTTTCCGAGCAGGGTAAACATGGCCGCCGTGGGTTCCTTCTTGGTCGCCAGCAGAATCGTGCCGCCTTCGAAGGTGGCCTGTTCCTGAACCTGCTCAGTGGCTGCGGCTGCTTTCTGGAACTGCTGGCGTTCGGTTTGCTCGCTCTTCAACGCGGCGCCACCGAAGACGGACATCCACAGGATGGTGACCAGGGTAGGCACCACCAAAGCACCGACGATGAGCTCGCGAATGGTCCGCCCCTTGGAAATCCGTGCGATGAACAGCCCCACGAATGGCCCCCAGGTCATCCACCATGGCCAATAGAAGGCGGTCCACCAGTTTTGCCATTGGGTGTCTTTCTGCGTGTCCATCCAAAGGCTCAAACCGACCAGGTTCTGGACATAGTCCCCGGTGGATTCGAACATGAGGTTAAGGATGTAACGGGTCGGCCCGATCACCAGAACAATCAGCATCAACAGGATCGACATGTACATGTTGAGTGTCGAAATCCGTTTCATTCCCTTGGACAGGCCAGCCAGGAGTGAGATGGAGGCGATGATCGTGACCACCAGGATGATCGAAAGCTGCAGGCCGATACTGACCGGAACGCCAAACACCTGGTGCAGGCCGGTGTTGATTTGCGCAACGCCCAGACCGAGGGATTGGGACACGCCGAAGGCGGTAATCGCCACGCCCATGATATCCACGACATGCCCGATCCAGCCGTAGATTCGGTCGCCAATCAGTGGGTAGAGCAGGGACCGAAGCGCCAGGGGCAGACCCTTGCGATAGGCGAAGTACGCCAGGCTCAGGCCGATCAAGGTGAAGATCGCCCATGGATGCAGGCCCCAGTGGAACAGGGTTATACGCATGGCCATGCTCGCAGCCTCATCCGTCAACCCCTTGGAGAACGGGTTGTCGGCGTAGTGCAGCATGGGTTCGGCGACCGACCAGAAAATCAGGCCGATGCCCATGCCCGCACTGAACAGCATGGCGATCCAGGAACCAAAACTGAATTCTGGCTGGTCGTCGTGGGCGCCCAGTTTCAGGGTGCCGAACCGGCTGACGGAAATGTACAGCAGCAGGCACAGCACAGCGCTCAGCAGTGCCAGGTAGTACCACTTGAAGTTGGTCAGGATGAAGGTCGACGCGGTTTCAAACGCTTTGGCTGCCTGCTCGTTCATGAACGCACAGAACAGCACAAACAGGACCACGGTTGTGATCGAAGCCAAGGTTACATTCGGGTTGAGACCTTTGAGAAGGCCCGATTCTGCACGCATTTTTTTCCCCTTTTATTATTGTTCAAGGGTTGAGGGTTTCGCCGGGTGAGGGGAAGGGCGGTCATTGGCGGATGCCAACGGCCGGTCATCGACTCCTCAGGGTGATCTCGAGGCAGGCTCGGGATGTGGCAACAAAATGGTGGAGACAGGGGCCGCCGACAACTCATTTATCCTCATCAATATATGACTTCTGATCATTAATTCCGAGGCGCGTAAAAACACTAAAAACCCCATCTTTTACTGAACCGTATCAGCAAAGCATGCCGAGCATATTGATGATCAATAGTCATTAATGCGTGCAACAAAAATCGTTTGTCGAGGCTTCCTCTTCTTGCCGAAACTCGCCGTCATGCAGCAGGCCAGACCTGCCGTGCATTTCCTTTCGTGCCAGCAAGAGAAAACAATAATGACTTCCACGACCGCGACCCGCCTCATCCCGACACACACCCTTGAGACTGTCCTGGCTCCGATCCACGAGGCCCATGGCCTGACCAATGAGTTTTATACCGAGCAACGTTATTTCGACCTGGAGCGCGATCACGTGCTCGGTCGCAATTGGGCGTGCGTCGGTTTCGCCAGCGACCTGCCGGGCAACAGCTACGTCAAGCCGGTGGACTTCATGGGGCTGCCCCTGTTGCTGATGCGTAACCGCGAAGGCCTGGTCCAGGTGTTCCACAACGTGTGCAGTCACCGTGGCGTGAAGCTGGTGCAGCAGGCGGGTGAAGTGCAGGGCGTGATTCGTTGCCCCTACCACTCCTGGACCTACGATCTGAACGGTGGCCTCAAAGGCACGCCCCATGTCGGCGGCATCAATCAGCACAAGGACGAGCGCTTCGCTTGCGAGAAGCATGGCCTGAAAGCCTTGCGCAGTGCGATCTGGATGGACATGGTGTTCATCAACCTGTCGGCTGACGCGCCGGACCTGCAAGAGCAGCTCGCGCCGCTCACCGAGCGCTGGACCCAATTCCTCGGCACCGACGGCATGGACCTGCTGCGCCGCGAGCCCAACAGTGGTGCGGTTAGCATCGAGGTCAACTGCAACTGGAAACTGGCGGTGGAAAACTACTGCGAGGCTTACCACTTGCCATGGGTGCACCCGAGCCTGAACAGCTATTCGCGCCTGGAAGACCACTACAACATCATCTTCGATCAGTTCGCCGGCCAGGGCAGCCATGCCTATAACCTGTCCGACGTCGCCGGCACTCACTTGCCCATGTTCCCGTCCTGGCCACGGGATCGCCTGCGCACCGCAGAATACGTAGCGTTCTTCCCCAACGTCTTGCTGGGCATTCAGGCCGACCATGCTTTCGCCATGATGCTGGAGCCGATTGCCCCCGGAAAAACCGTCGAACACCTGCGTCTTTTCTACGTCGGCGACGAGGCCCTCGATGACCGTTTCGAAGCGGCGCGTGACGCTGTGATGCAGTCCTGGCGCGTGGTGTTTGCCGAGGACATCGCTTCTGTCGAAGGCATGCAGAAGGGCCGTCACTCTCCCGGCTATGGCGGTGGTGCATTCTCCCCGGAAATGGATTTGCCGACGCATTTCTTCCACCAGTGGGCGGCGCGTCAGCTGCTCGACTGCGCCGAGAGCGTGTGAGGAGATGAGCATGCATTCGATCCAACCGCACTGGCTGAATTTCATCGACGGCACCTGGACCGACAGTGAGCAGCACATTACCGTCAACAACCCCGGTACGGCGGAACCTGTCGCCACTATCGCCCAGGCTGGAGTGGCCGACGCAGAGCGCGCGCTGCAAGCGGCGCGACGCTGTGCCGACAGTGGTGAGCTGACCCGCGCGCGCCCTGCGCAACGGGTGACCTGGCTGCTGGAGATCGCCGCGCAGATTCGCGCGGTGACTGAAGAGGGCGCGTGGGTCCTGTGTCAGGAAAATGGAAAGAGCCTGCGCGATGCCCGTGACGAATTCGTCGAGGCCGCGCGTTACTTCGAGTATTACGCCGGCATGGCCGACAAGATCGAAGGCACATCCATTCCCCTGGGCAACGGCTACATGGACTTCACGGTCTACGACCCGATGGGTGTTTCGCTGCAGATCGTGCCGTGGAATTTTCCGGTGTCCATCTGCGCCCGTTCGCTGGCGCCGGCCCTGGCGGCCGGTAACGCGGTGGTGATCAAGTCGCCGGAGATTTCGCCGCTGGGACTGTGTGTGCTGTTGCAGGCCATCGAACGTGCGGGCTTGCCACGGGGGGCGGTCAATCTGATCTGTGGCCGCGGCCGGGAAGTGGGGGCGTACATGGCCGGGCATCGTGAGGTCGACCAGATTGTCTTCACCGGCTCTGTCGCCACGGGGCAGAGCATCCTGCGGGCCGCCGCCGAGCACGCGACTCCCAGCGTCATGGAACTGGGTGGCAAGTCTGCTGCGCTGGTGTTCCCCGATGCCGATCGTGAGCAACTGCTGGCCAGCGTGCGCAACGGCATCTTCTTCAATGCCGGTCAGGTGTGCTCGGCGATGTCGCGCCTGCTGGTGCATCGTTCGCTGTATGACGAGGTGGTCGCTGATGTGGTGGCAATGGCCGAGAGCCTGAGCATCGGCCTTGGCCAGGACAACCCGGACCTGACGCCGGTGATTTGCGCCAGTCAGCTTCAGGGCATCGAGGCCATCTGCCGGCGTGCCGAGGAGGAGGGGGCCGTGGTCGCCACCGGCGGTGAGGCGATCAGCGGGCTGCGGGGGCATTTCATGGCGCCGACGGTGTTCCGCGACGTCACCGCGCACATGGATATTGCCCAGACCGAAGTCTTCGGCCCGGTCCTGGCGGTCATTGCCTTCGATACCGAGGAGGAGGCCATTCGCATTGCCAATGGCACCGAATTCGGCCTGGTCGCCGGTGTGTTCACTCAAGACCTCAATCGCGCCCTGCGTTGTGCGCGGCGACTGTGTGCGGGGCAGGTTTTCATCAACGAGTGGTACGCCGGCGGCATCGAAACGCCGTTTGGCGGCGTAGGACTCTCCGGTTTCGGCCGGGAAAAAGGCCAGGAAGCGCTCTACAGCTACGTCAGGACCAAGAACCTGGCCGTGCGCATCTCGGGCGAGTGAGGAGGCATCAGCATGAAAAAGTGGCTCTGCATTATCTGTGGCCTGATTTATGACGAAGCCCTGGGTTGGCCCGACGACGGCATCGCTGCCGGAACCCGCTGGGAAGATGTGCCGCAAGACTGGCTGTGCCCCGAGTGCAAGGTCGGCAAGTCCGATTTCGAGATGATCGAAATCAGCGAGCCGGTCAAGGTCGCGACCGTTGCCCCGGTTGTTGTGAAGCAGGCCATGGCTGACGTTTCACCGGCCCAGCCAGTGGTCATCATCGGCAGCGGACATGCCGGCTACGGCCTGGCTCAGGCGCTGCGCAAAGCCAACCCGCAACTCGATGTCCGGGTACTGACCCAGGACTGTGGGCATCTCTATTCCAAGCCGGCGCTGTCCATCGCGCTGGCCCAAGGTCGCAGCGCCGCGGGCCTGGCGACGGAAAGCCCGATGGCGCTGGAACAGCGATTGGGCATCCGGATTCATAGCCACTGCCGGGTGGAGCGAATCGACGTTGTGGCGCGACGACTTCATACCAATCTGGGCGAGATGCAGTACGGCCAGCTGGTATTGGCCAGCGGGGCTTCGCCGCTGCGCCTGCCCATCGAGGGCTGTGCCGATGCATTGCTGAGCGTCAACAACCTGCAGGATTACCGAGCGTTCCGTGAGCGCCTCGACGGTGTGCGCAGCGTTGCGGTGCTGGGGGACGGATTGATTGGCTGTGAGTTCGCCAACGACCTGGCGAGCAGCGGCTATCAGGTTCGGGTTATCGGTCTCGGCAAATGGCCGATGGAGCGCCTGTTGCCGGAACCGGCAGGCCTGCAACTGCAACAGGCGTTGTCCGGTCTTGGCGTGCAATGGCATTTGCGCACGACCTTGCAACGTATCGAACAGGGCGCGAACGGCTATCGGCTGGAACTGGCCGATGGTCAGCACTTCGATGCGGATCTGGTGGTGTCGGCGGTCGGCCTGCGGCCTAACGTGGAGCTGGCGCAAGCCGCGGGCCTTGAGTGCGGGCGAGGCATCAAGGTGGATGCGCACCTGCAGACTTCGCAAAGCGGTATCTATGCCTTGGGCGATTGCATCGAGGTGAATGGGCAACTGCTGCCTTACCTCGCTCCGATCAATGAGGGCATACGCGCCCTGGCCAGGACTTTGTCCGGGCAGCCGACGCCAGTGAGCTATCCACTTGCGCCTGTGACGGTGAAGACACCGGCGGCCCCTTTGTGTTTGCTCCCGCCACCCGTCGATTGTGCGGGGCAATGGCACTGCGACGCGACCGGGGACGGACTCAGCGCTGCCTTCCGTGACAACGATGGCGCCTTGCGCGGCTTCGTCCTGCTCGGGCGGCAAGCCCAACAAAAACGCAATGCCTGGCTGCAGAACTGCCAGGACACCCCACAGCATGTGGCTTGAGAATTGACCCATGAACAGTATCGTTAACCTGCCTCATGATGACCACAGTTGTGGCTGGTACGCCGCACTGCCCGAACCGCGTCCGGCCAAGCGCCTGACCGGTGAACAAAAGGCCGATTACGTGGTGATCGGTGCCGGCTTCGCCGGTCTCGCCGCTGCACGCCGGTTGGCTGAGCACATGCCACAGTCGCGCATTCTCCTGGTCGATGCCCAGCGTGTCGGTTATGGGGCATCAGGGCGTAACTCCGGTTTCGTCATCGATCTGCCGCACAAGTTTGCCCTGGAGCATCCTGACCCACAGCACAAGCAACGCCTGCTGGGGCTTAACCGCGCGGCCATCGATCAACTGCAAACCCTGATCGGTCGCCACACCATCGATTGTCAGTGGTCCCATGCCGGCAAGTACCAAGGGGCGGTGGGTGATCGTGGCCTGGCCTACCTCGACCATTTCGAGAAACTGATGGCCGACCTGGGCGAGCCTTATCGCCAGGTGGAACGCCAGGAACTGGCCGGTGTACTCGGGACCGACTACTACAGTCGCGCCATCTTCACCCCCGGTTGCTACCTCATGCAGCCGGCGGCACTGGTGCGCGGCCTGGGCGCGTCACTGCCACAGAACGTTGAAGTCCTCGAAGAATCGCCTATCCAGCGCCTGGAGAAGGACGCCGGCGGGAACTGGATCCTGGTCGGTAAAGAGGGTTTGATCCGCACGCCGAAAGTGCTGCTGGGTACCAGCATCTTCACCCAGGAGTTTGGTTACTTGCGCAATCGGCTGCTGCCGGTGATGACGTTTGCCAGTTGGACGCGCCCGCTCACCGACGCCGAGATGGCCTCTGTTGGCGTTCAGGCCGACTGGGGGCTGACACCGGCCGACCACGCCGGCACCACGGTGAGAATGACCCAGGATCGTCGTCTCATCATCCGCAATACCTACAAGCACGTGCCACGCTATGGGCGCAGCATCAATGATTCGATCCGCCTCAAAGTCCGAGAGGATCATTGCGCGGCTTTTCACGCCCGTTATCCGCAGCTTGCCCATGTTCCCTTCACACACACCTGGGGCGGGGTCTACGCGATCTCGCGCAACTTCACCAACTTCTTCGGCAAGCTCGACGACGGCGTTTTCGCGACGGCTTGTGACAACGGGGTAGGGGCTGCATGGGGCACCATCTCCGGGACATTGCTGGCGGATAAAGTGGTGGGCGCCGACTCTCAGCGTCTGGATGACATCCAGTCCGTGACGGGCATGCCTTCGCGCAATCCGCCGGAACCGTTCCTGGGGCTGGGCGTGCGTTCACGTATCCGTTGGGCGGCGTGGAACAGCAGGAGCGAGCTATGACCCAGGCGCCTGCTGACAGAAAGCCGGTGATGCTGGTCGACCACCGGGACCTGGATTTTGTGCATCGCGGCGGCCCCCCGGGGGGCGCCAGCGTTGCCCGTGCCCTGAGCAATGACGTGTCGCCTCATCTGGGGATTGGCTTTGCGCGCTGGGAAGGCGCGGAGGTCGCCTGGACCTTGCTCTATGACGAAGTCATTTTCGTCATTGAAGGTTGTTTCGAACTGAGAGCGAACGGTGAACTGTACCGGGTGACGCCAGGGCAATTGCTCTGGATACCCGAAGGCACCGAGCTCGTCTATGGCGGACACGCACTGTTTGGCTATGTCGTGCATCCCGGAGACTGGAAGCAACGTCACGGCCTCGTCTGATCGGGAAAACTGAGCATGTTTGCGCTGACCAAGGTATTTGCAACGATTTACGCTGCAGCTCTGCTTATGCAGTTGGGGTCCAGCCTGCTGATGACGTATCTGGCCTTGCGCCTGGACGCCGCCGGCGTCGCAGAGTTCTGGGGCGGTGCGCTCATGGCGGCCAATGCGCTGGGAATGGTACTCGGGGGGCGGATCGGGTACTGGCTGATTGGCCGGATCTCGCATGTGCGGGCCTTCGTGGTCAGTGCGGGGGTGATTGTCACGGCGGTACTCAGCCACCAATTGAGCGACTCGCTGACGCTATGGCTGGCGCTGAGGTTCGTGGTCGGTGTAGCGATGATGTGCCAACTGATGGTCATCGAAAGCTGGCTCAACGACTGTGCGCCGGGTGATCGTCGTGGCGGCGCCATGTCGCTGTACATGGTGGCCAGCTACGTGGGGATGATGCTGGGACAACTGCTGCTGGGCCTGGGCAATGGGCTCGACACCCTGGTGTTGTCCGGTGTGGCCATCGCCTTTGCCATCGGCCTGGTGCCGATGGCCATGCACCGGGGCATGCAGCCCAGTCCGATCAGCCAGGACCGAGTCAGCTTCATGCGATATGTCCGTCGTCTGCCGCAGTCGTTGGGCACTGTCCTGGCGTCGGGATTGCTCAATGGCTGCTTCTATGGATTGACCCCGATCTTCGCGGCGCAATCGGGTTTCACCCCTGCACAGGTTGGCCAGTTCATGGCCCTGAGCATTGCGGCCGGACTGTTTGCGCAATTGCCGCTGGGCAAGCTGTCGGACCGTTTTTCCCGCGTTGGCCTGATTCGCCTGACTGCCGTCCTGCTTTGCATCGCTTACCTGCCCTTGGCCTTTTTGCAGGCACCGGGACAGGGCTGGGTCATGCTGGCGGGCGCCGTCATAGGTTTCCTGCAGTTCTGCCTGTACCCATTGGGCGTTGTTCATGCCAATGACAATCTGGAGCCCCAACTGCGTGTATCGGTGGCTGGGGTGTTATTGGTGACGTTCGGTATCGGCGCAACCATCGGGCCATTGGTGGCAGGCGCATTGATGGAGCATTTGGGACGGCAAGCCCTTTATCTGTTTGCCATTGGCGTGGCGGCGCTGGTTGCTTGCCTGGTCAGTGACAGGCAACGCGTTCCAGTGGCTGTCGTGCAAGTACCGTGAGGGGGAGGTGAACGGCGATTGTTCATTGAGGATCTCCCAACCCTGCCGTTGGATAAACAGGCAAAGCCCGGCTGTACCGTAATACTGTTCAGTTAAGCGAGAATGAACCACTGTAGGAGCGAGCTTGCTCGCGATGGTCGTTAACGATGCCGCGTGTTTACTGACTAAACGCGGCGCTCTTTAGTCCATCGCGAGCAAGCTCGCTCCTACAGAATCCTTAACTGAACAGCATTACGACTGTACCGGGCTTTGTGTCCGGGCAGGCGTCAGGCTGCCATATGGGTTGCAGCCCATTGCTTTTTGCAACTGGCTTTCATCACCTCCATTTGCTCGCCGAGGTCGTCGAGCCTGGATTTTCCCAATAGCTTTTTCGCCTGAGGAAACATTTCGGTTTCCTCCTCTTCAATGTGGTGCTCAAGCAGCTCTTTGACGACCTTCACTCGCCCGGCAAATTCCGGTGTGCCGGGATCTGTCTGCTTCAGATCCGGTAATACCAGCGAGTCGACGGTGCGATGTTCTTCCTTCGCTTCGAAGTACAAGACGTCCTGTTCCTTGGTCCCTGCCGCCTTGAAGGCTGGGTAGAGGATTTCTTCTTCCAGTTTGGTATGGATGGAAATCTCCATCTCCAGCTTATCCAGGAGGTCCGTGCGTTTCTTGATCGCTTTATCAGTCGACTCGCTTAATTGAGCAAGAATGGTTTTCACGGTTTGATGATCGGCTTTCAGAAGGTCAATCGCGTTCATGTTGGCTGCCTCAGCTAGCGTGGAATTGAGCCTCAACGGGGTGTGGCATTGAGGCGTCCCGGTAGCTATCGCATTTCCTGTGCCAAGGGCATCGGCCAGCCAATACGCCGGTAAACAAGGACTTGCGATCCGTGTTCATCAACCGGGGCGTGCAGTCTGCAAGAAAGGGCGATTTGAGCATTGCAGATAGCAGAGGTGATTCACTGTAGGGGCGGGTGCGAAAGGTAGAGCGGTCTGATGAAACCGGACACCACGCAGTTACGCGTAGTATCTGTGACGTTATTGCTGCAAGCTGTGCATTAATGACCTGCAATCAACCTACCTTGTTCGTCAGGGGATCAGTACTCACACTGGCGGCACTTGTGTGAAGGCAGCTTCCGATTGAAGGGGAAATGACCATGGTCTCTGTGATTCGATTCAACCAGTCTGGCAATCCTGAAGTACTGAATCTGGAGTCACTGAGCGAGCAATCGCCAGGACCCGGCGAAGTCTGGCTTGAGCAGGCAGCCATTGGGGTCAACTTCCTCGACGTGACTCAACGCAAGGGCGCGGTGCCCGTTGCGTTGCCATCCGGACTGGGGTTGGAGGGCGCTGGGCGTGTTACCGTTGTGGGTGCGGGTGTCAGCAACGTGCGAGTTGGAGATCGCGTCGCTTATGCCACCGGACCTGTTGGCTCCTATGCTTCGGCCCGGCTTTTTCCGGCTGAGCGGCTGGTCAGGATTCCGGATGCATTGTCGTTTGCTGATGCAGCAGCCGTCATGTTCAAGGGCATCACTGCGCAGTACCTGTTGAAGGCCACCTATCCCGTGGGGCAGGGCACAACCATACTTCTCTACGGTGTAGCGGGTGGGCTGGGGGAAATCATGGTGCCGTGGGCCAAGCACTTGGGTGCGACGGTAATCGGCGTCGTATCAAAGCCGGCCAGTGTCGAAAAAGCTCAAGCGTTGGGCTGCGATGAAGTCCTGGTGTTTGACGCTGACAACCTGGCATCGCAGGTCGCTCGTTTCACCGAGGGCAGAAAGGTCGACGTTGTCTATGACCCCATAGGGCGCGCTTCCTTCCAGGCTTCTCTGGACTGTCTGCGACCACGGGGTCTGATGGTGTCGTTTGGCGCTTCCTCCGGGGCGCCTTCAGCCGTGGAGCTGTCCACGCTCAACGCCAAAGGCTCGCTGTTCCTGACACGTCCTTCGTTGGCCGCCCATACGGCGAGCGCCTCTGAGTACCAGGAGCGCGCACAGGATGTGTTGGCCGCCATAGGTGCGGGTATCATCAAGCCCCGGATCTGGGCAAGCTACTCGCTGGCTGACGCAGCGCTGGCACATGCCGACCTGGAGTCGGGGCGTTCATCGGGAGCGATCATTCTAAAACCATGAATATTGATGTTCTGACCAGTCAGTCCAGTGACGAGATCGCTGCGTTTCTGGCCGTTGCTTCGCAAGGCTCGTTTGTCGGTGCGGGTCGGCTATTGCAGCGACACCCGACGGTCGTCTCGAAACGACTCGCCGCCATGGAAAAGCGCCTCGGCGTTCGGCTCGTGGAGCGCTCAACCCGGCAGGTGCGAATCACTGAAGCCGGTGCCCAACTGGAGCAACGCCTTCGCTCTGCCATCGAGCTGATGAATGAAGCGCAGCAGCAAGCGGCGAAGGGCGCCAGCGAAGTTCGAGGTACTTTGCGCCTTGCATTACCGGCAGCGATGGGACGGCGTTGGCTAGGTCCGATGCTGCCGGAGTTTCTCGAGCTTTATCCTCATGTCTCGATCCTCGCAGATTACAGTGAGCGTCTGGTGGACATCATTGATGAGGGTTTTGACGCTGCCATACGGATCGGCGAGTTGGAAGACAGCCGGTTGATCGCCAAAAAGCTGAGCGACCATCGCCGGATTCTGTGCGCTTCGCCGGCTTACATCCGAAAGCACGGAATGCCCCAAACGCCACAGGATCTGATCAAGCACAATTGCCTGCGCTTCAGTGGCCTTGCGTCTTTTCCGCAGTGGCGACTCCATCGCGGCAACGAACTTCAGACGATTACACCGAAAGGCAACCTGACAGCCAATGACAGTGAATCCTTGCTGGCGGCCGCCCGTGCTAATGCGGGAATACTAGGGGCCGGTGACTGGTTGATGAGTCGTGATATCGTGGCCGGAAGGTTGCTGCGTGTCCTTGCGGATTGGCAATTGGACACTGCCGGTGGGGTCTATCTGGTCAGGCCATCGGCCAAATTCCCCACGGCCGTGGTGGTTGCCTTCAAACAATGGATCGAATCAAGGTTTGTTCCTGCACCGCCGTGGGGTATTTGAATCGGCTGTAGCGGTGCATATCGTACTCGGACCTCCAGGCCCGGCCTTACAGCGAAGCGTTGAGTTCGTCGATCAGGCTTTCACGATGTTTCAACGCTGAAACGGACGCCTCGCCCAGCTTGCTGGCAACGGCACTCAACAACGCCTGCGCCAGCAACATGTGGATTGCACGCCAACGATCAAGCAAAACTCCGCAGTTTTGCTAAATCTCGCGTCGGTGATGAGCCGAATTGACGACTGTATTCGCGACTGAACTGCGATGGGCTTGCATATCCGACTTGAAATCCAGCGGTTGCGACGTCAAGGCCTTCAGCGATCATGAGGCGTCGCGCTTCGTGTAGACGAAGTTGCTTCTGATATTGCAGAGGGCTCATGGCCGTTATGGATTTGAACCTGTGGTGGAGCGTCGAGGTGCTCAGATTGACGAGTTTCGCCAGCGAATCGATTTGAAGGGGTTTTGAGTAGTTTCCGTTAAGCCACTCAATTGCTCGTGTTACGCGATGCGCCTGGCTGTCGACGATCGCAATCTCGTGCAGCCTCTGGCCCTGTTGGCCACGCAAGAGTCGATAGAATATTTCTCGAATGGCTAACGGCGCCAGGGTGGGAATATCCTCCGGGCTTTCCAGCAGTCTCACGAGGCGGAGCATTGCGTCGAGTAACGACGTGTCTATTTTATCGAGGAAAAGACCACGGGTTTGCGCACCACTGGGCACGCCGATCGGACTTGCATCGGCGATCAGTTGCGTAATTTCGCAGGGATCAATATCCAGGCGGATGCATAGGTATGGCTCCTCTGGAGAAGCTTCAATCACTTGCCCCGCTAAAGGCAGCGTCACGGAAACGACGAGATAATTCAGCGGATCATAGACGTAACCTTCATCACGCAGTCGCACCTCTTTACGACCTTGAACAACAATACATAGACCTGGTTTATGGATTGTGTGAATCGCATCTGTAGGAACATCACTTCTGATGAAGTGAAGCGGGGGCACTGCCGTCTCGAATACACCATATTCGGGCGCAAAACGTTGAATGATGGACGCCAGCTCGGTTCGACGTTTCGTAATTTCGGCATCGGACTGGATCAAGGGAAACTCCTCAAGAGTTGATCACGCGTGGCGAGAGTCGGGGCGTTTTTTCGGCAGTACAGCTTTATTAAATATCAAAAAGCCCAGCTATTGCTGGGCTTTTTGACGGTTTTGATTATGTGTTAGCCAACTTGTTGCATTCCTGGTGTGCGATCCGAGCCACCTTCGGCAACGCGCATCCCTGGGGTACGATCCGAGCCGCCTTCGGCAACGCGCTTCCCAAGGATACG
Organism: Pseudomonas sp. PDM28; assembly: GCF_019219115.1. Taxonomy (NCBI): domain Bacteria; kingdom Pseudomonadati; phylum Pseudomonadota; class Gammaproteobacteria; order Pseudomonadales; family Pseudomonadaceae; genus Pseudomonas; species Pseudomonas sp. PDM28. The sequence continues at coordinate 193,720 of NZ_JAHUWG010000002.1, read as the reverse complement.
GTCAGAACCATCCTGGGCAACGAAGGGTCGCATTGCCTCTTTGCATTGCTGAGCTTCGTTCACTGGCGGCCTGGCGGTCGTGCTTTCCAGCGCAAATACGCTCAGGCTAAGCGCTGTGAGGGTAGCGAAAACGAAGATTTTTTTTGAAGTTTTCATGGCAATGACTCCGGTAATTTGAGTGTCTGGTACCGGTAGGTCAGGGCAACGTTTTTTGCACTGAGTTCCGGTTGCAGGCGAGGTGTTCTCTCTGCCTGTGTCCAGACTACGGTGCCGCTGTTTTTTACGTTATTCGGTTCCTGTGAGCTTTTTGCACAATCCTGCACCGTGATACCGGAGCAACTAATTTTTTAGCTGTAGATGCGTTCGTAGCAGCCAATTGCCTGGTGCGTGATTCACATCATGATGAGCAGTGACGTCGGTGAGCAGACACGACTTGCCTAAAGCTCCCGCAGAGCAGGCCGTCAGTGTTACTTGACGGCCTGCGTTTGCATTTCTCTGACTGCAGGTGCTCAACCAATGGCGCCTGGGTCAAACGCGTTTCATTGCATTGGCACGTCAAGGCACCAACTGAACATCAACTGTATTGACTTGCCGAACCCGCGGACAGTTTGTGCTTCCTGGAATGGGTCAAACGGTAGGCAATTGCCAACCAGATGAACCACCCCGGCATGACCATCAAAGCGATACGGGTGTCAGGTCTGAGTGCCAGCAGGCAAAGAACAAAGCCCAGGAACGCCAGGGAGAACCAGGCCATCGGTACGCCGCCAGGCATCTTGTAGGCCGATTGCGCATGCAGGTCGGGCCGGCTTTTGCGATAGGCAATGTACGATGCGAGGATGGTTGACCAGGTGAAAATCACCAGGATCGCCGACACTGTAGAGACGATCGTGAACGCGGTCATGACTTGCGGGACGATGAACAGCAACAACACACCCACCAACATCAGCAGCGTAGTGAACGCCAGGCTCAGCAGCGGCACGCTATTGCCCGACAACCGTCGAAAAATCCCTGGCGCATTGTCGTGACTGGCCAGTCCGAACAGCATGCGGCTGGATGAAAACACGCCACTGTTGGCCGATGAGGCGGCAGACGTCAGCACTACAAAGTTGACGATACCTGCTGCCGCGGGAAACCCCGCAACCAGAAACAGTTCGACGAAGGGGCTCTTGTTGGGCGAAACCTGTTGCCAGGAAGTCACTGCAATGATGCAGGCCAGCGCCAGTACATAAAACAGGATGATTCTCAGCGGAATCGAGTTGATGGCTTTAGGCAGGGTCTTCTCGGGGGAACGGGTTTCGGCGGCGGCAGTGCCGATCAGCTCGGTGCCGGCAAATGAGAAGATTGCCATCTGGAAACCGGCGAAGAAACCTAACAGGCCGTTGGGGAAGGCTGCCTGTTTATCCAGCAGGTGGTTCAGGGATGCAGTGACGCCATTGGGTGAGACGAAGGAACTGGCAATCATCACCATGCTGACGCCGATCAGGGTGACGACAGCAATGATCTTGATGATCGCGAACCAGAACTCCACTTCACCGAAAAGCCTGACGGTCAGTACGTTCAAGGCGAACAGCGTCAGTAGCATGCCAATGGCCGGTATCCAGGCGGGTACATCGGGGAACCAGTACTGAAAGAATCCGCCGACCACGACGGCGTCGCCCACCACCGCGACGCTCCAGCTCAGCCAGTATGACCAGCCGAGGAAGAACGCCGCTCGCGGACCAAGGTAGGCACCGGCAAAGTCCGCGAAGCTTTTGAAGTTCAAGTTGGAGAGCAACAGTTCGCCCATGGCGCGCATGACGAAGTAAACGAACAGGCCGATGATCATGTAGATGAGGATGATCGACGTGCCGGAGAGGGCGATGATCTTCCCGGAGCCCATGAACAGGCCTGTCCCGATGGCGCCTCCCATGGCCATTAACTGAATGTGACGATTGCTGAGGGTGCGCTGCAGCGCGGGCTGTTCAGGCAGCCCGGACGGAATCGATTTCATTACAAAACCTCTTGATTTTATGTTTTTGAGTTTTGGCAGAAAAGTGGGTGTCGAGGGTTCTTGTTTGGGATGCAACGGCTAGTGACGGTGCTGGTTTGCGGGTGGCAGGGTGGGCAGGGGGCGAGCCTCCGGGCTACTTGCACAGGGGCACCCCCTTTGGGTTATCAGCGGACTGTGCGCAGCCGCGAAGGTGCGATGGCCGGCGACTGATCGAGCAACTGGTAGAGATTTTTTATGTTGGCCGGTGTCGGCACGAGGTGGATGCGCTCGCCGATGGCATGCTCGCGCGCCAGGTCGTGCACGTAGCGCAGTGACGAAAAGTCTTCCAGGGCAAAACCCACCGAATCGAAAACGGTGACCTGTGCGTCGCTCTCGCGCCCCGGTACTTCGCCCTGAACAATCCGGAAGAACTCGACGACGGGAAAGTCGGCCTCCAGTTGTTGAATATCGCCTTCAATCCGGGTCTGAGGTTCAAACTCAACGATGACCCGGGCATTGCGCAGGATGTCGGCGTGCAGTTCGGTTTTCCCCGGGCAGTCACCGCCGACGGCATTGATATGCATGCCGGGCTCGATCATCTCGGGCGTCAGGATCGTTGCGTAGGCTTTGTCTGCGGTGACGGTGGTGACGATATGCGCGCCCTTGACCGCTTCCTGCACCGAACTGGCCAGGATCACCTCGATATCCGGGAATGCGGACAGGTTGTGTTTCAACTTGAGCGAGGCGTCACGGTCGATATCGAATATGCGCAGTTCCTTGATGGACAGCATTTCATGGAAGGCGAGGGCCTGAAATTCGCTCTGGGCGCCATTGCCGATGATTGCCATGATGCTTGCATCCGGGCGCGCCAGGGACTTCGCGACCAAGGCAGAGGTAGCGGCGGTGCGCACTGCGGTGGTCAGCGTCAGTTCACTGAGCAGGGTTGGATAGCCACTGTGGACATCGGCCAGGACACCGAAGGCCATGACCGTCAGCAAGTTGCTTTGACCGTTTTCCGGGTGACCATTGACGTATTTGAACGAGTACTGCTGACCATCATCGGTCGGCATCAACTCGATCACACCGTCGGCCGAGTGGTTGGCGGTGCGCGGCGACTTGTCAAACTGTGCCCAGCGTGAATAGTCAGCTTCGATGTAAACGGCCATCTCGCGGATTGCCCGACGGATTCCCACGTTGGCGAACAAGCGTGCGGCATGGTCGACGTCTATAAAAAGAGTCATGTTGTTATTCTCCGGTTAAGTAATGGCGACGTTGTGGGGCAGGGGATGACTCAGGCGCGCTTGCTCTCGTAACCATGCAGCACGTTGACCGCATTGATCCCGATTTCATCGACCATATAGCCACCCTCCATCACGAACAGGGTCGGGCAGCCCACACCCGCGATCAGCTCGCCGATGCCGATGAAGTCTTCGCTTTCCAGCAGGAAGTGGCTGATGGGGTCGTCCTTGAACGTGTCGACGCCCAGTGAAATGACCAGCACCTCAGGGGCGAACTGCTGAAGTTTTTTGCAGGCGTGGAGCAGGGCGTTGCAGTAGCTTTCCCAGGTGGTGTTCTTCGGCAGCGGATAGTTCAGGTTGTAACCTTCGCCGTGCCCCGCGCCGACTTCGTGGCTGTAGCCCGAGTAGTACGGATAGGACACCGCAGGTTCGCCGTGCAGCGAGACAAACATGACGTCGCTGCGCCCGTAGAAAATGTTCTGCGTGCCGTTGCCGTGATGAAAGTCGACGTCCAGTACCGCAACACGCCGGGCGCCCTGGGTAATGGCCTGCTGTGCGGCAATGGCGGCGTTGTTCAGATAGCAGTAGCCGCCCATGTACTCACGCGCGGCGTGATGGCCGGGCGGGCGGCACAGGGCGAAGGCACTGTCGTGGCCTTCATCGATCAGCGCGAGACCGGTGAGGGCGATATCGGCACTGGTTTTTACCGCTTGCCAGGTCGTGGCGGTAATGGGCGAGCCGGCATCCATGGCATAGAAACCGAGCTTGCCGTCGATGAACGTCGGCACTTGTTCGCTGGCCAGATCCCGAACCGGCCATACCAGTGGCAGGGCATCATGAGTACGTCCGGTTGCACACCATTCTGTCCAGGCGTTTTCCAGAAAGCTGACGTAGCGCTCGCTGTGTGCGTTGACGTAACACGAGCGGTCAAACACACGCGGTTCGACGATCTGGCCAAGACCGACCTGCTTGACCCGACTATGGACAGTGTCGGCTCGGCTGGGCTGTTCGAAGGACGGCTTGAGCACGCCATCTTTCAATTCGGTACCGTGGTGCAAGCGGTGAGAATCACTGAAAACTGTAAACATTCTGCGCATCCGTTATTGTGAACCAGTGCAAATATTCTGTTCTGGCCGGGATGCGATTTCTTTGCTTTGTTTTCGCGGTTCTGCAGATTGTTCGGGCGTTTTTACTCAGGAATGGCGTAATGCAGAAAAAATCATCCAAACGCATCAGTCTCGACGAGACCGACCTGGCGATACTCACGTTGTTGCAGGAAGATGCGAGCATTTCCAACGCCGAGCTCAGCGAGCGCTTGTCGTTGAGCCTGACGCCTTGCTGGCGACGGCGTAAAAGAATGGAGGAAGCGGGTGTCATCAAGGGCTATCAGGCCAACCTCGATCGACGCATGCTGGGACTGGACATCATGGCGTTCGTGCACATCCGTTTTTCCACCCATGCCGATCACGCTCCGGACGCCTTTGAAGCCGTGATCGCGCAACTGCCCGAAGTGCTGTCCTGTCACAAGATCACTGGTGATTCCGATTACGTGCTGCAAGTGCTGGCAGAGGATCTTGATAGCTACAGTGACTTTATCGAGCAGGTGCTGAGGCGTCAGGTGGGTATTGCGTCAATTCAGTCCAGCCTGGCTTTACGCGAGGTCAAGACCAGCAGCCGAATTGCGATACCCAAGTTGAGCAAGGACTGAAAGGGAAGGGGGAAATTGTACTTCTTGTTGCCTGGGTAGGGGGCTTGCAAGTCCTTGCAGGTCATCTCCTGGCCTTGGTACGGCACACCCAAGCTCGTGATACCTCGCCGCTAGCCATTAAAAAAAGCACCCCTTACTCCCAGATATCATGATTTTTCACCAGCTTGAGCCTTCCTTATAGTCCTCCCAAGCCCACTTGGAACACGGTCGTGTTTCCCTTGATGCGAGACAATTTAATGGAAAACAAGAAACGCGCCGTCCAGGCTTCAGAGGTTGGGATGGGGACTCGAGTCGTATGGGGAGGAGAGCAGGTTCAACATCCGTACAATGCGACCCAGACCCCCATCGTGGTCAGTGCCGCCTATGGCTATGACGATATCGATAAGTGGTATGACGTGGCATTGGGAAAGGAGCCGGGCTTCATTTACAGCCGGATGAGCAATCCCACTGTCTCTGTCCTGGAAGATAAACTCTGTGAGCTCGAAAACGCGGAGTCGGCTGTCGCTTTCAGTACCGGAATGGCCGCAATCAGCGGTGTGCTACACACCTTCCTGTCCTATGGGCAGCGCGTGATATCTACACGTGACAGCTACGGTGGCACGAACAAGATCTTTGAGGAGTTTCTTCCACGCATGGGTGTGGACGTAACCCTTTGCGATACGCTCGACACTGTGGCGCTTGAGCAGGAGATTGCGAAAGGCTGCAACGTCCTGTACCTGGAAACACCCACGAACCCAACGCTGAAAATCGTTGATATTCGGCGCCTTGTGGCCGCGGCGAAGCGAGTGGGTGCTTTGGTGGTTGCGGACAATACATTCGCGACGCCGCTGAATCAGAATCCGCTCGCTCTAGGTGTTGATGTGGTTGTGCACAGCGCGACCAAATTCCTGTCCGGTCATGGTGATGTACTCGGTGGCGTGGTGTGCGGCGCTGAGCATTTGATGTCTCAAGTTCGCCATTACCGCGAAATCAATGGTGCCTCGCTGGATCCTTTTTCGGCGTATCTGATTATCCGGGGCATCAAGACTCTGGCCCTGCGTCTTCGCCAGCAACAGGCGAGCGCACAACTTTTGGCCGAGTACCTCTGCACCGAACCGCTGGTCGAGTCGGTGAATTATCCGGGGTTGCCTCAACATCCAGGTCATGACATCGCTCGTTCGCAAATGAACGGGTTCGGCGCCATCGTCAGCTTCGTGCTCAAAGGAGGAATGGATACCGTGACTCGTTTGCTGCCGCTGCTCAGATATGCGCATCGGGCGGGTAATCTGGGCGCTGTCGAGACCATTTATGGGCCGGCACGGACGACCAGTCACGTGGAAAATACCTTGGAAGAGCGTCAGGCACTTGGCATTTCCGAAGGTTTGGTTCGAGTGTCCGTAGGTATTGAGGACTCAGCAGATTTATTGGCTGATCTAAAACAAGCCTTCGCTTTAGTGCGAAGTAAACAAGGTGATGCAAACTTTCACGCTGACAGTGCCCAACGTTTCATTGAAGTAGAAGCCTGAATACGGGCAGGACTTTCGATATTCATCTTAAGCCCTTCATGAAGAATGAAAATAATAAAATCCAGCGACGACAAAATTGTACTGCCCAACAGCCGGTTACAAGGTGTTTGTCCGAACATTTCATGAGAATAAAACTATGTCCACGCATATCGAAGATAATCAGCCTGATCCAAACTCGCGTTTCAAAAAGGAAATGCAAACACGCCACATCGTGATGTTGGCACTGGGCGGTGTGATCGGTACGGGATTATTCCTGACCTCTGGATACACGGTTAATCAGGCAGGGCCGCTCGGTGCGGTGATCGCTTACATCATCGGTGCGGTGATGGTGTATCTGGTCATGGTCTGTCTCGGTGAGTTGGCTGTGCAGATGCCGGAAACCGGATCGTTCAGTAGCTACGCAACGCGATACCTGGGCCCAGGCACAGGCTATACAGTGGCCTGGCTTTACTGGCTCACATGGGCAGTAGCGATCGGATCAGAATTTACCGCGGCGGGCATACTGATGGTTCGGTGGTTTCCTGACACACCGGTCTGGATCTGGAGTGCGCTGTTTGCCCTTGCAGTCTTCATCAGCAATGTCGTCTCTGTCCGGTTGTTTGCGGAGACTGAATTTTGGCTTTCGCTGATTAAGGTTCTGACCGTTATCACCTTCATTGCGATCGGCGGAGCGGCAATATTCGGACTTTTGCAAGTACAGAGTTTGCAGGGGGCGGGACTTTCCAACTTCACACGTGAAGGGCTGTTCCCCACCGGGTTCCTGCCCATTGCCATGACCCTCCTGGCGGTATCCTTCGCATTTTCCGGAACCGAGCTGATCGGCATTGCGGCAGGTGAAGCACAGGATCCACAAACCAGCGTGCCCAAGGCTATCCGCACGACAGTGGTACGTTTGGCGCTGTTCTTCGTGGGGACAATTTTCGTCCTTGCGACGTTACTGCCACGGGAGCAAGCGGGGCTCGTAGAAAGTCCATTCGTCATGGTGTTTGAGCTGATTGGCATTCCTTACTCTGCCGACATCATGAACTTCGTCATTCTCACGGCACTGATTTCCGCCGCTAACTCGGGGTTGTATGCAGCCTCGCGCATGCTGTGGACATTGAGCGATCAAGGGCATATGCCAAAGCGCTACGCCAGGCTTTCCAGTCGGGGCACACCGGTGAACGCCATCGTGCTTAGCATGGCGGGTGCAGCGGCTTCTCTGCTCAGCAGTGTGTTTGCCCCTGACACGGTTTACTTGGCCCTGGTGTCCATTTCCGGTCTGGCGGTCGTCGTCGTGTGGATGAGCATTGCTGCAAGCCAGATCGCGTTCCGTCGCCAATACGTCGCTAATGGCGGGCGAGTTGAAGACCTGCATTTCCGTGTGCGCGGCTATCCATGGGTGCCGATCGGTGCACTGTTGTGTTGTCTGCTGGCCTGTGTGGGTATCGCTTTTGATCCTGAGCAGCGTGTGGCGCTTTACTTCGGTCTGCCCTTTATCGCGTGGTGTTATTTCGTTTACTGGATCACCCGAAACAAGAGGGCCGAGCGGTTGGCTTTGGCCGCAGCTGCTCAATCCTCTGGCACCGCGTGAATTTCTCAGGCAATGATTGAGCATAGATAAAGTCCTGATGAGGTTGCGCCGATGAGTCAAAAGTCACTACCCCCCTTGAACTGGTTGAGGGCGTTCGAAGTATCGGCGCGTTATCTGAACTTTACCCACGCGGCGCAAGAGCTCCATCTGACGCAAGGGGCTGTGAGTCAGCAGATCCGTCAGTTGGAAAGTCACCTCGGGGTGGCGCTGTTCAAGCGCTTGCCCCGAGGGCTTGGCTTGACCGAGGAAGGGCAGTCGTACCTGCCTGTTGTCCAAGACGCGATCAGTCGCCTTGCCGTCGGCACCAACGAGATTTTCGGCCAGCACAATCGAAGACATTTGAAGGTGCGTGGCAGCCTTTCCTTTCTTCACTATTGGTTGGCCCCCCGGCTCGCAGATTTTTGTCGGGAGTATCCCCAGATTGATATTCGATATATCAGCAATATCTGGGTGAAAGAACCGGACGGCGAGGATGACCTGGAGATTCGCTGGGGATGCGGTGAGTGGTCGGGTTTGCACGCTCAGCGATTGACCTGGGACATCCTTCAGCCTGTTTGCTCCCCACAGCTCATGGCCAGCTCACCCATACATGAGCCACGCGACTTGATGAACCATTCCCTGCTTCACGTGTTGGGTTACGAAGAAGGTTGGGGTTACTGGTTAAAGCGAGTGGGTGCAGACGACGTCGACTATTCCCGTGGCCTTCAGTTCGACACGCTGATTTCCACGATCCGCATGGCTGAATTGGGGCAGGGCGTTGCGCTGGCACGGTCTTCGGTGGTCGAGGATTTGCTCAAGAGCGGGCAATTGGTTGCGCCATTCAGTAACCGAATCGAGGCCAGCGAATCTTTTTATCTGGTGCACGAACAGAGCGAAGCGCTATCGCCTGATGCCGCAAATTTTTCTACCTGGCTGGTGGCTCAAGCCCATCGCCTTTTGTAATACCGATTGGGAGTGGTCATGGATTATGTAAGCACACGCGGCGGTGAGATGCGGGCGGATTTTCGCAGTGTGGTTCTGTCGGGGCTCGCCGAAAACGGTGGTCTCTATGTCCCAGCCAGTTTGCCGGTATTCACTGAGAAACAGATTGCCAGCTGGTCGTGGCTGCCGTTCGATGAGTTGGTTTGGCGAGTGATTTCGCCTTTTGTTGGCTCTTCCATAGACGAAAGTACCCTGCGTGGCTTGCTCAGTGACAGCTATCGACAATTCAAGCACCGCGCCATTACGCCGCTTGAGCAGATAGGGCATAACGAGTGGATACTCCAGCTGTTTCATGGCCCGACCCGTTCTTCCAAGGATTTCGCCGCGCAATTGCAGTCGCGCCTGGTCGAGCATTTTCTTAAGGAGGTCGGTAAAGAAGCGTTGGTGGTGGGGGCAACTAACGGTGATACGGGCCTTGCTGCGCTTGAAGCCTTTACTGACTGCCCGTTCGCCCGCATGGCGATACTGTATCCGCGCGATGGTCTTGCGCCTGAGCAACTCAGTGCCTTGCAGGCAGCCGACCCGCAGCGAGTCCAGCTGTTTGCGGTTGACGGTAATTTCGATGATTGCCAGCTGCTGGTCTCCCGACTCTTGCGTGAGTGGCCGTTGGACGCCGTGATGCCGATCTGTTTCAACTCGACCAATTGGATCGGCGTCCTGGCCCAGATCGTTTTTTACTTCCACGCGGCCTTGCAACTGGGCGGTGGCTCGCGTCCCGTTGGCTTTAGCGTTCCAGCGGCCAGCTCGGCCGAGATCTACGCCGGCTACATTGCGCAGAAAATGGGATTACCCATCAATCAGGTGATCATTTCGACCAACAGCAATGATGCCCTGCACCAGTTTTTTCATTGCAATCGCTACTCCACCCGGATGACTGATCGAACAGTATCGCCGGCGATGGACTTCTCGTTGTTTTCCAACCTGGAGCGGTTTATCTGGGAGATTTACGAGCACGATGCCGGCTCGACAAAAGCGCTGATGGAGCATTTTGAAGGTTGCGGAGAAATGAGCATCGGCAACCAGCAATGGCTGCGTGCTCGCGTACTCTTCGATTCCTATGCGGTAGACGAATCCCAGGTGCGTGATGAGGTCGTCGAACTGTTCCGCGAGACGGGCTCGGCCATCGATCCTCACACCGCTGTTGGGGTACTGGCGGGCAGGCTTCATCGACGCAGCCTGGGCGCGCCGATGGTCACCTTCGGGCAAATTGCGCCGGCCAAGTCGGCGGCGCTGTTGGCCGAGCTGGGCGTCTGGCATGCAAGCGTTCCGACGACCGTCGAGGTGCTCGCGCAACCACCGTACCTGGCCAAGGGCGATCTGGACGGGCTGTGCCAGGCGCTTTGTCTGGCGCAGCAGAGGCCTGTATGAAACGCATTCTGGATCCGTTGGATGAACGCATACTGGCCGAACTGACCGCCAATGCGCGAATAGCCCATATCGAACTGGGTGCCAAGATCAACTTGTCGCGCAATGCGGTGCGCCAGCGCATCGAGCGTCTTGAGCGCGACGGTGCGATCCAGGGCTATACGGTGCTTCTCGGTGAGTCGCGGCGGCCTGCGTCGCTTATCAGTGCGGTGATCTTCGTCTACCGCTACGACCGCATGCGTGGCGAAGCCGTATTGGCTGCGCTGCGCTCCATTCCCGAAGTCGTGCAATGTGAAGTACTCAGTGGTGAGTTCGATTTAATGCTGCGCGTGAATGCCGCCACACCGGAGCGTGTCCATCTTGTGTGGAAGGAAATCGCGGCCATGCCAGGGGTGGAAAACACCGTGACCTCGTTTGTCCTTTCTGCAGTGTTTTAAAGAAAATGAGCTTGGGCAAAATGCCCAATTAATAGAGCAGACTGCCATATTCAACTGCCAAAGCCCGGCTCTTAGGATGTTCCTGTCGAACAACATCAATAAAGGAACAGCTTTCATGACTGAGTACAAAATTGCCTTGGTAGGGTTTGGTGGCGTGAACCGTGGCTTCGCCCAGTTGGTCGCCGATCGTAATGCCCAGTGGAAAGAGTCCCTGGGCTTCACTATTAAAATTGTCGGTGTCACCGATCTGTTCCTCGGCTCCATCGTTGCCAAAGACGGTCTGGATGCAAAGCAGTTGGTCGCGCTACCGATCGAGAAAGGCGCACTCGCTCAACTGCCCGGCGGCAATGCCGAGGCCTTCAACGAAACCGTGATCAAGCATTCCGGTGCCGACATCATCGCCGAGGCCACCTTCACCAATCCGGTGGATGGCGAGCCCGCCACGACCTTTTGCCGCTGGGCCCTGGAAAGTGGCATTCATGTAGTGACCACCAATAAGGGCCCAATTGCGCTGCACGGTGCCGAACTCAAGGCATTGGCTCGTCGCAACCAGGTCGCTTTCGAGTACGAGGGGGCGGTGATGAGTGGCACGCCCGTGATTCGTCTGGCCAAGCAGGCCTTGGCGGGTGCCAACGTACAGGGCTTCGAAGGCATCCTGAACGGCACTTCCAACTATGTGCTCAGCCAAATGAAAGACGGCCTGGCGTTCAACGATGCCGTCGTACAGGCGCAACAACTCGGTTACGCCGAGGCAGATCCAACCGCCGATGTGGAAGGGTTTGACGTACGCCTCAAGGTGGTCATCCTGGCCAACGAACTTCTGAATGCACGACTGAATGTCAGTGACGTAGCCTGTTCAGGCATCAGCAATATCAGCGCGCAGGATATCGCTCAGGCAAGTGCCAATGGGGAGAGCTGGAAACTGATTGGCTCAGCCGATCGTGAAGCCGATGGTTCGGTTCGAGCGAGTGTCGAGGCCCGGCTGCTGCCGAATTCGCATCCCCTGGCGGGTATTGCCGGCGCCACGAATGCAGTGTCGTTCAATACCGAGTTGCTGGGAGCTGTCACGGTGTCCGGGCCTGGGGCAGGGCGTATCGAGACGGCCTTCGCATTGCTGTCGGACATCGTCGCCATCCACACCGCCCACGGCAAATAACAGGAGATAGTCATGAGCGTATCCAGCATGGCCAGTATCCAGCTTGTTGAAGCCAAACAGATTGATGTGTTCAGTCCATTCGATGGTCGCTTGGTAGGGAGTGTCCCTTGCCTTGATGCCGCTGCAGTTCCTGGCTTGCTGGAACGCGCGCGAATCGGCGTTCGCGAGAGCGCGGCAATGCCTCGTCACCAACGTGCGCGCATTCTTGAGGATGCCGCTCGAAGTGTGGAGCTTGAGTCTGATGCATTCGCCAGGTTGATTGTTGCAGAGGCGGGAAAAACGCTGCGGCAAGCAGAGAAGGAAGTGAAGCGTTGCGTGAACACGTTGAAGTTATCGGCGGAGGAGGCGCGTCGTAACGCCGGGGAAGTGATTCCATTCGGGGCCTATGAAGGATCGGAATCGCGTCAAGGTTGGTTCACGCGGGAACCCTTGGGACTTATCGTCGCAATCACGCCCTATAACGATCCGCTGAATCTGGTCGCCCATAAACTCGGCCCGGCAATCGCCGGTGGCAATGCGGTGATTTTGAAACCTTCGGAACTCGCGCCGTTGTCTGCACTCAAGCTCGTCGAGTGCCTGGTGAAAGCGGGTCTTCCACCCTCTGTGATTACCCCGGCTACGGGTGGCATCGACTTGGGTAAAGCATTGGTGGAGGTTCGCGAAGTTCGGATGATTTCCTTTACGGGTGGTTTTGCAACAGGAGAGGCCATCGCTCGTAGTGCCGGGTTGAAGAAGCTGGCAATGGATCTCGGAGGAAATGCCCCGGTTCTCGTGCTTGAAGATTGTGATATGGAACCGACCGTGGAGTCTTGCGTGTCGGGTGCCTTCTGGGCAGCAGGGCAGAATTGCATCGGTACGCAGCGCATCCTTATCCATAGTTCAATTTATGAGGACTTCCGTGAGCGTTTTGTCAGCCAAACGCGCGCCTTGGTAGTGGGTGATCCTCACCAACGAGCAACGGATGTAGGCCCGATGATTACCGAGCAGGCGGCACGTCGTACCGAGCAATTGGTAAATGAAGCGCTGGCCGAGGGGGCGGTTCTGCTGTGTGGGCACCATCGCCAAGGGGGAAGCTATGCGCCGACCGTGCTTGAGCACGTGAGCCATGGCAGTACGATTTGGCAGCAGGAAGTCTTCGCGCCGGTGGTTATCCTGGAGCCTTTTGACCATTTGGAAGACGCCATTGCTCTGGCCAACGCAACAGAGTACAGCTTGCACGCCGGTCTTTTCACACGTGACATTTCCAAGGCTTTGAAACTGGCGCGTCAGATTGAAGCGGGGGGCGTGATGATCAACGACTCTTCCGATTATCGTTTCGATGCCATGCCTTTCGGTGGTTTCAAGTACGGAAGTCTGGGGCGCGAAGGTGTTCGATTTGCGTATGAAGACATGACGCAGCCTAAAGTGGTTTGCATCAGTGAGTTGGATTGAACCTGCGAAGTACATTGCCATCGGCTCACATCGGGTGGACGCTTTTTCTGAAGCCCGATGTCCCCCGGTGCTAAAAAATGGAAGTGCATCGGACGAACTTGGCATGGCGCCGCGAGCGTTGAGTCTTGGCTGACCAAGTGATTTTGGTTTACGTACAAAAGGGCCTGAGAGGGCCCTTTTTGTTGCCCGGGTTTCATTCGGAGCCGAGCTTGCATGTGCGGCTGTTTCATCGCAGCACACGCAGCATCATGCTGACGGCCGAGGGGACCCTGTTCCTTGAGCGCTGCCGCCGCGTCCTCAGTGAAGTCACCGCAGCAGAGTCCGAGCTGTCAGGCCTGGCTGGCAGTCCACGTGGACGTCTTCGGGTGGGCACGCCTGCACTCGGCGACCTTATGATGCCGGCTTTTGAGGGGTTTATGGAGCGGTATCCGGAAGTCGAACTGGATATCCATTTTTGTGACCGCATGGTCGATGTGATCGGGGAGGGGTTCGACGCGGTGATACGCACCGGCGAGCAAACCGATATTCGCTTGACCGCGCGCCGCCTGGGTTCTTGCGCACATGTTCTGGTGGCGTCGTCGACGTATCTCAAGCGGCATGGTGTACCCACTTATCCGCGTGAACTGGAACGCCATTCATGTCTGCTGCAAAATTCCCCGCGACCGGAAAGCTGGAGCGTTGGCCGCTGCGGCTCGAAACGTGGCGACCTCTGCTGAGGCCGCCATTTTTCAGGTGAATTGATCAGTTACCGTTTGGCAACGACAGGTTGATGCCTTCCTTCTTCAGGGCATCACGCACATATTGGAATTTCTGGTACTGCGACAGCTCGATCGGTCCGTCATAGCCCATGCTTTGCAGTTTGCGTGGCGGGTAATCAATGTACGTTTTCATCAGTTTCATGATCGCTGCCGAGATCGGCACCATGGTCCAGGTACGCTCGGTAAAGTTGTTCATGAAGAGGTCATAGCGCTCTTGCGGGTCTTGCCACAAGTCAAAGACCTGCGGCACGGTGGCCACGTATTTCTGTGCGCCTTTCCAACCCAGGTTCGAGTCCACGGCGAGACCGCCCGTTTGGGCGCCATCGTCGCCGCGCAGGTTGAATACCGCTTTGTAGTTCCCGACACGGGCCGCACCTGGGGACAGTTCATTCTCGGTAAAGTAGAACCACTCCTTGCGCGGCGAAGGGGCGCTACCGGTGAGTACTGGCGTCATGTCGTAGCTGTCGAAGATGATCGGCTGCCCCTCGCGATCTTTCTCCGGCAGCTTCACGCCAGCCACAGAGGCGAACGTCGCCATCAAGTCCAGGCCACCGAGCATCTCGTGGTTTTTCGTGTCCGGCTTGATCTTGTCTGGCCAGACGGCAATGGCCGGTACCCGGTTACCGCCCTCACGCACCGTGCCCTTGGTGCCGCGGAACGGGGTATAGCCGGCGTCCGGATAAACGTCCTGCCAGGCCCCGTTGTCAGTGGTGTAAACCACCAAGGTGTTCTTATCCAGGCCCAGCGCCTTGAGCTTGTCCATGATGCGGCCGATGTGGGTATCGAGTTCGACGATGGAGTCGGCGTATTTGGATTTGGACATGGACTTATGAATGAACTCCGGGGCCGGCATATTCGGCTGGTGGACTTTCATGAAGTTGACGTTGATGAAAAACGGCTTGTCGGATTTGGCCGCCGTGTCGAGAAACTCAAGGGCAGCTTTTTCGACATAGTTATCAAAGAACGGAATGCCGACCACCCCGGGTTTGCCGTCCACGACGGGTGTGTCCACGTACTGGCCATTGATCTTGAACTCTTCAACCGGTTTTTCGCCGGCCTTGCCGGACAACGCGCCTTTGGTCACCTTCTGGAACATCTCGCGGGTTTCCGGATCCATGTCGGGGAACCACGTTGGGTCCGCGTAGGTATAGGCATTGAGGTGATACAGGCCGACGTACTTCATCACGTCATAACCCTGGGCATTGGGCAGCGCATAGTCGGCTTCGCCCAAATGCCATTTGCCGGTGAAGTAGGTGTCATAGCCGCCGGTCTTCAACACGGATGCCAGCGTCCATTCGGCGGCTGGCAAACCACCGCCCTGACCTTGAAACGCCACGGTGGTCATGCCGCTGCGATTGGGGATGCGCCCGGTTTGCATGGCCGCCCGACCAGGCGTGCAGCTCGGCTGCGCATAGAAGGAGTAGAAAGTGACACCTTCTGCCGCCAACTCATCGATCTTGGGCGTTGGCATGCCGCGCCCGATCCCGCCTCCGTACGGACCCAGATCGCCATAGCCGGTGTCATCGGAAACGATGAACAGGATATTGGTTTTTTCTGTTTGAGCGGCGTGGGCAAGCCCGTTCAATGACAACAGTGCAGCAAACACGACAGACAACTTGAAACGATCCGATAGCTTATCCATGCCAGCAACCTCGTTGTTTCATGATGTTGGCCGGTGATGAGTGCACAACTGCATTGACCCACGTGCTTTGACCACCGAGCAATTAGCCCAGGTACTGCTTACAGATCATGACTTCTGTTGTTGCATGCCCCTGTAAGGAGTAAGGCGCACGAAGGAGTCTAGTGCGGCTTTTACGGCTCAGCGGGGTATTTGCTCATACGTTGAATTCACCTGCAGCGGTGTTTCACTCGAATGCAAATACCTTCTTCCAGTCCTTTTTCATGCTGATGACCGTCCAGCCATCTCGCTTTGCCTGGTCATAGAGGGGTTGCGTAAAAGTGCCTACCTTGGTCTCCGGCAATGCTTGAGCCGGGCCATAGGCATATTCGCGCTCGGCGTCGTCGTGCAGCACCAGCATCACCAGCCGCGCGCCTTGGCCGGCCTTGGTGTATTCCAGCATCTGCTTGTCGCCGGTGGAGTTGCCGAAGGCCGCGTTTGGCTGACGGCCCGTCATCAGATAAATGTTCTCTGGCTTGCCGGCATCGTTGTCGTTGAGCACTACTTTGGGTTGCTTGATCAACTGCGGTTTACCGCTCTTGTCGTAGACATACTCGGTTGCGCCAGCACTCCCGACGACCTGTTCCGCAGGCACGCCATAGATCTCCTCGGAATAGGCGCGAACGAAGTCCTGACCACCCCCGGTCACAATGTAGGTCTTGTAGCCATTGTCACGCAGGTACTGCATGACTTCTTTCATCGGCTGATACGTCAGTTCGGTGAAAGGACGCTTCCAGCGAGGGTCGCGGGCTTCGGCCAGCCATGCACGAACTTGCTGCTTGAACTCATCCGTAGGCATGCCGCTGAGGGTCACCATGGCGATTTTCAGGTAGTCATCGAGGGTCAGTTTTGCCATGGCGGCGCGGTCGCCCGACAGTACCGTCTTGAAGGGTTCGGCGCTGGCCAACTCCGGTTTTGCCTTGACCACCTCAGGAACGCGACTCAGGCAATAAAACAGTTGGCTATACGCAGGATGTTCGACCCATAACGTGCCGTCCTGGTCGAAGGTCGCGATGCGTTCGGCTGGCGAAACGAACTGGCTACCCCCTTGCTGGGTGGTCGCCTTGACGAATTCCACGATGGCTTGCTTGGCCGGCCCGTCATTCCAGGATGCCAAAGGGTCAGCCGCGAACACCGCCGTCGACGCGATCAGGCTCAGCCCGAGTACGACGAGGGGCGCGCCATGGTGGCGTTCAACGTGCGAGCAAAGGCGGGTCGTAGTGACTGCGGAGTTCCAGGTACGCTGCGCCAGGATCATGAGGTTCATGAAGTTCACCTACGGTGGATGGATTAATCATTGGCGGTTACATGGCTGCTCACTCTGGCGATGACTACAGCAGTCAGTTCGCAAACCAGTGTAGTGGGTTTGGGAATAATTGTTGTTTCTGCACTCGGATCGAGACATTGCTCAATGCAGGAGCGGCACGGGATGGGGCATGTCTGAGAAGTACATTCCGGGGGAGTGCAACATGAGCTAATCAGCTATACACAATATTCCACCCAGCACTTCTTCAACCGATCGAGGTTGTCAATGAATTACACCATCCCACTGACAGCGCTACTGGTCACAGTAAGTCTCTCGGGCTGTACCCGTTCATCCACCCAGTCGGTGACGCTTCCCCTGAAAGCCACCGAGCAGAATGCCGGCCAGATCGCCAATACGACGCTGACCGACGTGGACAACGAAAGTAATTTCAACTTCTATATCTCTGGCGTCCCGACAGGAACCACCATGCCGTTGCGCATTTACACGTTCGTCAACAGAGGCAACTGCCACCAGCCAGGGCCGGTGGCTTACGAGATGAATGACAGGATTACCACTCAGCGTAGTGCTCAGACAGGTTGGAGGTTTGAGCGAGTTGCTCCGGTTTCTGTGTCGGATCTGTTGTCCGGTCAATATTCCGTTGTCGTGCGCACGACACCTGAGGATGGCAGCGTCGATCTTTTTTGCGGGGATATCGCACAAGCGGCTCGCTGAACGTTTTCGCTGATCGGTAAGCCAAGCGTCGCCAACGCGATTGCCGCGTGAGCAAGTGCCGCTGATGTTCAGCGGCACTTGCTTGGGCTCATGCAAGCAGCTGTCGCTTCAGAACCTTGCCCACCGAACTGCGGGGCAGGGTGTCAATCATCTGCACCGACTTCACGCACTTGAAACCAGCCAGACGCAGGCGGCAGGCCTCGATGATCGCGGCCTCACTGGTAGCGCCTGGCGACGCGGCAACGACGAAGGCTACTGGCACCTCGCCCCATCGCGCATCAGGCTGACCGACGACGGCGACCTCGGCGACACCTGGCAACGAGGCAATAACCGCCTCCAGTTCTGCCGGGTAGATGTTCTCGCCACCGCTGATGATCATGTCCTTCAGGCGATCCACAACGTGGAGAAATCCATGCTCGTCAATGCGGCCGATGTCACCGGTTCTGTACCAACCTTGGTGAATAGCTGCCTGGGAGGCTTGCGGATTACGCCAGTAGCCGGAAAACATCATCGGCCCACGACACCAGACTTCGCCGTCCAGGCCGGGGGCCAGTGGCTCCAGGCTGGACGGATCGACGATTCTGACCTCACCAAACATCAGCACCTTGCCGTGGGAGTGGGCATGGGCGAGGCCCATTTCCTGGGTCCAAAAGGTCACCGCGCCACAAAACTCGGTAATGCCGTACACCTGCTGCACCTTCACGCCGATGGCCAGGCAGTCTTCGATTAGCCTGAGGGGAACTGCCGAGGCGCCGCAGGTCACGGAAACCAGGCTGCTGCTATCGACTTCCTGTTTTTTCGCCAGGGTCAACAATGCCTGAAGCATCACTGGCACGGTCATCAGGCTGGTGATGCGCTCGCGAGCGATCACCTCCCAGACTTCTGTGGGGTCGAAGTCAGGCAGCAGCACCGTGGTGCAACCTTTGAACACGTTGGTCAGCATGGGTGAAAGTCCGCCGATATGGAACATCGGGGCGATCAGTAGAAAACGGTGGTCCTGATTCCACTCCAGCGTGGCGCTGTTGCTTTGCGCGGTCCAGATCAATGCAGCGTGGGAGAGCAAAGCGCCCTTGGGTTTTCCGGTAGTGCCCGAGGTGTACATGATCACCGCAGGGGCATCACCGCCGCGGCCCAGCAACAGCGGTGCGTCCAGGCTGGTATCGGCAGTGATGCGCTCGTAGGCGCCTGGCGCTTGTCCGGTACCTTTGTTGATCAGGGTCAGACCTGGAAGGTCAGCTACCAATTGCCGGACGGTGGGTGCGAACGCGTCCTCGAACAGCAGCGCTGCCGGTTCGCTGTCGGCCAGGATGTAGCTCAGCTCGGGCGCCTGAAGGCGCCAGTTGAGTACCACCAACGTGGCGCCGGCCTTCGCTACGGCAAACAGCGCGCAGGCGAGAAACTCGCTGTTCTTTGAATAGACCGCCACGCGATCGTCTTCGGCCACGCCCTGTGCAACCAGATAATTGGCCAGGCGATTACAGCGTGCGTCGAACTGGGCGAAGGTCCATCTTCCCGTGGGTGAAACCAGCGCTTCTCGGTCTGGCGTCAAGTCGGCGCGCTGTGCCAGCAACCGTCCTAAATGTACGCTCATGGCGTTCTCCTTTTTTATTGTTATGGCCAAATTCAGAGACGGGGCATGGCGCGCTCGATCAAGGTGCTCAGCGGTGCATTGGAATCGAGGCTGCCAAAGGCGAATCCACACTCGTTGCCCAGGCGTGCCCGGCAGAAGATGTCGGCAATCTCGTTATTGCCTGACTTGAGCAGCAGCCCGGCCTGGATTGCCAGCGCGGTGCGCTCCACCACCAGACGGCTGCGGGCCTCGAGGTTGCCAATGTCCTGGAATGCGTTGTGCAGCCACTGCAGGTGGCTGTCATACAGCGGGTGCAGGCCTGCGGCGCTCTGCAGTTCGGCAAACAAGGCCTCACTGACTGCCGGGTCTTTGTGCAATGAGCGCAGCACATCCAGGCATTGCACGTTACCGCTGCCTTCCCAGATGGAATTCAAAGGTGCCTGGCGGTACAGGCGCGGCAGGATGTTTTCTTCGACAAAGCCAATCCCGCCCAGACATTCCTGGGCCTCGTTGACGAACGCCGGGGTGCGTTTGCAAATCCAGTACTTGCCGATGGCCGTGGCGATACGAGCGAAGGCCGCTTCCTGCGGATCGTTCGGCGAGGCATCCACGGCGCGGGCGATGCGCATCGTGAAGGCCACGGCGGCCTCACTCTCCAGCGCCAGGTCGGCCAGCACGTTACGCATCAGCGGTTGTTCGATCAGCACATGGCCGAAGGCATGTCGTTGGCTGACGTGGTTAAGCGCTTGCACCAGGGCCTGGCGCATCAGTGCCGAAGAGGCGATCACGCAGTCCAGACGGGTCAGCGCGACCATCTCCAGAATGGTCGCCACCCCGCGACCTTCAGCACCGACCAGATAGGCCGTGGCGCCCTGGAACTCCACTTCGGAGGACGCATTGCTCCAGTCGCCCAACTTGTCTTTGAGGCGCTGGATGCGCACGGCATTGAGCGAGCCATCGGGCAGGATTCTCGGCATCAGAAAACAGCTCACGCGCCCATCGAGCTGCGCAAGTACCAGGTGCGCATCGCACATGGGGGCAGAGAAGAAGAACTTGTGACCGACCAGTTTGAAGCTGCCATCGGCCTGAGGGTGGGCCTGGGTGGTATTGCTGCGTACATCCGAGCCACCCTGTTTTTCGGTCATGCCCATGCCCATGGTGCAGGCGCGTTTTTGCTCGACGGGTAGGGGACGTGGGTCGTAGTCCCGGGCGGTCAGTTTGGGGATCCAGATTTTTGCCAGCTCAGGGGTGTTCAACAGCGCCGGAATGGCGGCGTGGGTCATGGTCAACGGGCAGCAGGTGCCTGCATCTGCCTGGCCATTGAGATACAACAAGGCCGCGCGCACCACATGGGCTCCGGGTTGCCCCGAGTGGTTCCACGAAAAACTGTGTACCTCGCCGCGCATCGCGTTGAGCATCAGCTGGTGATAGGCGGGATGGAACTGCACCTCATCAATGCGCCGGCCATAGCGATCGAAGGCATGGAGCACGGGTTTGTTGCGATTGGCCAGCTCGCCCAGCTCCATTTGCTCGCCGCCACTCATGGCGCCATGGGCCGATAACTGTGCCTGTGCCCAGTCGCCGCCGTTCACTCGCACCGCTTCGCGCAGTGGGACATCACTGTCCCAGGCGTTGTAAGCTGGCAACGGCTGCGGCTGATTGAAAACTTCGTGGGTTGAAAACGGGGTGTCGAGCTTTGGCTGGATTGCGGCAGACATGAGCGGGTTTCTCCGTGATAGGTCCGGAGAAAATTACACTCAATGTATTTTTTATGTCAATCACTGTAATTTACGATCATTCATCAGGTGCGTGCCGAATCGTGCCTGGAAGGGAGGACTGTTTCTTGTTGGAACCCGCTTCAGACGAGCTCGAAAACCCGACGCCAACGCCGCGTCAGTTGATCCTCAAATTGCTCCTGGTTGTCGAAGGTGGTGAGCTGGATGTCACCAGCGCCGTGCGCGCCTGCGCTTTGTTCGGTCTGTCTGCGAACAACACACGCGTTGCCCTTGCCCGGTTGCAGAGCGCCGAACTGATCGAAACTGTCGTGCGCGGCGCCTACCGTCTTGGCCAGGCCGGCAGAGCGCTGGGCGAAGAGATAGGCGCCTGGCGTCAGGCCGAAACGCGTCTGCGCGAGTGGGATGGCAGCTGGGTGGTGGCGCTTACGGCGGCCCTGGGCCGCAGCGATCGCAAAGCATTGCGTGCCCGAGAGCGCGCATTCGGATTGGTGGGCTTGCGCGAACTGGATGACGGGTTGTTTATCCGCCCTGATAACCTGGTCGGCGGAGTGACGCACACACGCGAACGTCTGCTGTCACTGGGCGTGGAAAACTCGACGGCGGTGTTCCAGGCGCAGCAGTTCGATCCGCAGCGAGACGCCCGGGCCCGTTTGCTGTGGGACGCCAGTGAGTTGCAGAAAACCTACAGCGACGGCCAACGCACGCTGCAGGCGTCGATGGCGCGCTTGGCCGGCATGCCGATTGAGGACGCTGCCCGTGAGTCGTATGTGCTGGGGGACCAGGCCATGCGCCAGATCGTGTTCGATCCGATGCTTCCTGAGCCTTTGGTGGACTCCGCGCACCGTCGTTCCTTCCGCGAGCTGGTCAAGCGATATGACGATGTCGGCCACCAGATCTGGCGCGACTTTCTCGCCCAGGGTAGATGAAACCCGGACGATGGTTTCGTTTGCCGGCTGCAGCGATGGCAGGTCGACAAACACGCTTCGGACGGTGTCCCGATCAAGGCAGGCCGTTGCAACACCTGAGGAGAAAACGCTGTGCTCCACTTGATCGGTGATCAATACTCTTGAGCGATGGACTTGCGGAGGGTGCCAATGATGACGCGACTGATGGCGGGGCACCTGCATTCCCTGGATCCTGGGGGTGATGGTTGATTGGTATAGAGGCGACATGAAAAAAGTAAAGTTGGATCGTATCAACCGGGCAATCCTCGAAAACCTGCAAAGCAATGCTCGTATCAGCAATCTGGAGTTGGCCGAGAAGATTAATCTCTCCCCCAGCGCCTGCCTGCAAAGGACCAAGGCACTGGAGGATGCCGGCTACATTCGCGCCTACATGGCCTCGATCGACATCGATGCGATCTGTATCAATGTCATGGCCTATGTCATGTTCAGCCTGCGCGATCATGCGGGGCATCTGCGTGTTCAGTTCGAGCGCTTCATTGCCAAGCGTCGCGAACTGGTCGACTGCCTGAAGGTCGATGGCGAGTTCGACTACATTGCCCTGGCCACCTGTTCCACCGTGACCGATTTCAACACGCTCTGTGAGCAGCTGCTGGATGAAAACCCCAACATCCTGAAAATCAGCAGCAACATCATTCTCGACAAAACCAAGTGGTTTGCCGGCTACCCACTAGAGAATCTGATTTGGCGGGAGTGACGGCGAGCGACCTGCACAATCTGCGGTAAATGCCCGCGCATCCCGCAGCAAGTGCAATGCACACGGGCTATCTCAATCTTTTGCATCGCCGTCTTTGCGGACAATACTGGTTTTATCCTGAGGGAGAGAACAGCCATGTCTGCATCTGCGTACGTCACCCTGGAAACGGCACTGGGGGCCTTTACACTCGAGCTGTTTGGTCAGCAGGCACCGCTGACCACCGCAAATTTCCTGGCCTACGTGGACAGTGGTCGCTATGACGGCAGCAGCATTTTCCGCATCGTCAATCCGTCCAATCAGCAACCGGAAGATCCTGTTCGCATCAGTGTCGTGCACGGGGGGACGCGCCCCCTGGCAGCCAATAACTTGCCCATGATCGAACTCGAAAGCACTCTGCAGACCGGTTTGAGCCATCGACATGGCACTGTGTCATTGGGTCGTGACGAGGCCAACACTGCCGAAGGTGATTTTTTTATCTGCATCGGCGATCAGCCGCACTTCGATCATGGTGGCGCTCGCCATCCGGATGGCCTGGGCTTTGCGGCGTTCGGGCAAGTCTGCGCGGGCATGGAGGTGGTTGAGGCAATCTGGAGCAGTGCCGGGGCGCAGGAATACTTGCCGCCCGAGGCCGAGATCGCCATCGTGCGAGCCTATCGTCAGCGGCGAGGTGTGTGATGGGGCGCTCTGAGAATGTAAGGGCGGTAATGGCCACGCGTCGATACGATGCGTTTTTGCTTCCCCGCAGCGATGCTTACCTCAACGAAGACCTGGCCCCGGCTGACGAAGCCTTGTACTGGCTGACGGGTTTCAGTGGCAGCGCAGGGCTGGCGGTACTGACACAAGAACGCGCCGCGCTGCTGGTCGATGGTCGCTATACCGAGCAGGCCTGCCAGGAATGCCCTCAGTTCGAGACCTTGATGCTGGACGACAGCAGCCTGTTCAGTTGGCTGCGCGGACAGTTGCAAGCCGGCGCAACCATCGTCTGCGATTCCAGGCTGCATAGCGTCGATGAGTGCGCGCGCTGGCAGGTCATGGCGACGCAATCGGGATTCAACTGGCACGAGTCCCTGGACAATCCGGTGCTTGAATGCTGGCGCAATCGCCCGGCGGCGCCGAACAGCCCGGTGCTTGCCTGGGGGCTGCAACATGCCGGTATGGCTGCACAAGACAAGCTCGAACACCTCACTGCCAGCTTGCGCGCTTCGCAATGCGATGCCTTGTGGCTGCCCGCGCCGGATATGTTGGCGTGGCTGTTGAACGTGCGCGGTCAGGATATCGATATCGCACCATTGCCGTTCAGCAACGCCCTGTTGTACGTCGATGGCCGACTTGACTGGTTCATCGACGCCGACCGCCTGCAACTGCCTCAGGGCTGGCTGCCCACTGCGGTGTCCGTGCGTTCACCCCAATGCCTGGATCAAGCCATCGCCGAACTGCATGGCCAACGGATCTGGGTTGATCGCCGTCTGTGCACCGCGGCTGTCTATCGTCAATTCGAGTCCGCCGATTGTGTCTTTTTTGAGGCACCTAATCCTCTGCTGTTACAACGGGCCTGCAAGCAACCCGCCGAGTTGCGTGGCAGTCGTGAAGCACATCGTATCGATGGCCTGGCCCTGTGCCGGTTCCTGTATGAGTTCCACTGCCAATGCGAGCGGTTTCTCGGACAAAGCGAATTGTCGATCGTCGAATCTCTTGAGGGCTGGCGTTCTCGGCATCCCGATTATCAAGGCGCGAGTTTCGAGACCATCGCCGCCACCGGTGCCAATGGCGCTCAGCCCCATTACTTGCCCAAGCCTGGGCGGGTGGCAAAACTCAAGCACGGTGAGTTGCTGCTGATCGATTCCGGTGGCCAATATCCCCAGGGCACGACCGACGTGACCCGGGTGCTGGCCTGCAGCCCCCCGACCGCGCGCCAGCGTTACCTTTACACCACCGTATTGCGTGCCCATATCGCACTGGCTGGTTGCATGTTCCCCAGTGGAACCAGTGGTCAGCAACTGGACAGCGTTGCGCGGCAGGTGATGTGGCGCGAAGGCTTGGACTACGCCCATGGCACCGGACACGGGGTTGGTAGCTATCTTCATGTGCACGAGGGGCCCCACAGAATTGCCCCCCACGCCAGCGCGGTGCCACTGCAAGCAGGGATGGTGTCATCGATCGAGCCGGGTGTTTACCTGCCCAATGAACTTGGCATTCGTATCGAGAACCTCTATGAGGTGGTTGAGGTCGAGGCGCATCCGGGGTTCCTGGGGTTTCAAGTCCTCACCCTGGTGCCGTTTGCCATTGAACTGATCGAACATGGACTACTGAGTCAGGCCGAAGCGCAGTGGCTCGATGAGTATCATCGGACTGTTCGGGGGGCATTGGCGCCCTCACTGGAACCGGACGTCGCAGCATGGTTGATGCGGCAAACACTACCGAACAACATGCAGTTTCGTGCTGAATAACCGTTGAATGTTTTTCCTGGCCCCTGCAAAAGCGCAGTTAGATTTCAGCGGGGCTGGCAACATGTTTCCAGCGTTCGCGAGCGCCTCAAAACAATTCTAATAGTCGGTTTGCCTCCTGCTTCATAGTGGGAGAGCAGGCGTTGCCAGTATAGAGGCGAGCATGAACAGTACAGAAAACGTGATTCCCGACGGGTACGATCGCAGACCCGTGCCCCAGTCCGAAACGGTTTCCGGAACCGGCCTGGCATTGATTACCTTTGGGATAGGGATGACTTTGCCTGTGTTCTGGCTGGGTGCCGACGTGACCCGGAAAACAGGATTCTCGACGGCCTCGCTGATTTTCATCGGAGTCTGTGCCGTGCTCGGTTTACTCTGCGCATTGACCGCGATGGTGGGTGTGCGGACTCGACTAAGTACCTACATGATTCTGCAGTTTTCCTTTGGCCGGCATGGCGCCAAGTTGATCAACCTGACCATGGCGGTGACCTTACTGGGGTTCTATGCCGCCACGGCGGATATCTTCGGCAGCACAGTGGCCAGCGCGTTGCAAAGCTCCTGGGGCATTGTCACGCCTGCATGGTTGCACAGTGTGTGGGGCAGCATCCTGATGACATTGATGGCCATCTACGGGCTGCGAGGCCTGGATCGGCTGTCGATTTACTCGGTGCCGCTTATGGCGCTGTTCATGCTGTTTGCATTGTACCTGGGCTTGCAGCGCGCAGCGCCCGGCCAACTGGGCGGGTTCCCGGGCTCGGGTGACAGCCTGGCACTGGCCATCGCCAGTACCATTGGCATGGTGATTTTGACACCGGTATTGATGCCTGATTTCACCCGGTACGCACGCACTGAAAAAGATGCCTTGATTGCCATTCTTGGAATGGCCGCTGGTTTTCCGTTTGTGCTTATCGTCGGTGGCTTGTTGTCGATCATCACCGACCAAAGCGAAATCATGCTGATCATGGCAAGCCTGGGTGTACTGCTGCCGGCCTTGGCCGTACTGGTGTTCTCCACCTGGATCACCAACACCGCGAATTTGTATTCCGCGACGCTCACGCTGGCGACTGTCAGCCGGACCGTGAGCTGGAAGCTGACAGTGGGCGGGAGCGTGCTGGCAACTGGCCTGGCTGTAGGTGGGTTCATGACGCATTTCCTGGATTTCGTCATGGCCTTGAGCATCGTGATCCCGCCATTGGCGAGTATCTATGTCACGGACTTCTTTGTGGTACGCCAACAACGCTATGACATCGATGCACTGAAACAGTCCTGCGCATTTGGCTGGCCGGCACTGATCAGTTGGGCGCTGGCCAGCGCAGTCGCCTGGATGACGTCCTTTGAAGGCTGGACGCTGACATCGCAACCCACATTGGACTCACTACTGGTCGCCCTCGTCGCGTACCTGGTGCTCCACCGATTGCACCCTGTTTCGACGATAGTGCCGTCGCACTCGTAAACCGATAACTCCCCATCTAGCGCGTTGACCCGGGTTTTACCCGGAGGGCGAAGCCATGCCTGTTTTTAGTAAAGCGAACACGACAAACGTGTGTTCGACAGGCTGGCTCGTCTTTTTTCTGCCAACCGCAACGCCCATAAAAAGCTTTAGAAGTTCAGGAGCAGTTTTAATGAATATCATCCGACTCATCGTGATGGCCGCACTCGGGTTCAGTTGCGCAGCCCATGCGCAGGTGTCAAGCACATTGGCCTTGACCTCCGAGTATCAGGTTCGTGGTATCGGTTACTCCGGCAACGATCCGGCATTGAGCATGAGCCTGGACTGGGCCGGCGAGAGCGGCTTGTTTGTCGGCGCCTGGGCGACCAATACCGACAGCTACGAAAGTGGCAACGCCTATGACGACGGCGCGAACATCGAGATCGACTTTTACGGTGGCTATAACGGCCAACTGGAAAACGGATTGCGTTATGGCGTGATCGGTTACTACTACACGTTCCCTTCAACCAACTACAACATCAACTATCCGGAAATTGGATTCAGTCTCGGCTACGGCAACTTCAATACGTATTTCTACTATTCCAACGACATGATCAGTACGTCCCAGTCGTCCCAGTACGTGGCGGCCGATTACACCTTCAATCTGCCGTTGCAAGTCGATCTGACGTTCCTGGTCGGGCACTCCTTTGGTGAGTACTTTCGCCAGCCGGATCTGACAGGCGCCCATGAATACTCGAACTGGGAAGTCGCACTCAAGCGCAGTTTCGGCCCGGTCAATACAAAGCTGAGCTGGGTCGACACCGACTTGTCGGGTCGCTACTACAACAGTGGCGAGTATTTGCGTAATGACGGACGCCTGATCTTCACCGTTTCCCACACTTTTTGAATTATCAGCCGGCGGCCCTGCGGCTGGCCGGCTTTTACGTGACTGCCGGAGGACTTATGACAATCCGTGTGGCTACCGATATCGGTGGCACTTTTACTGACCTGGTTTACCTGGAAAACGGTGTGATCAATGCGGTCAAGGCCGACACTACACCGCCGAACTTTGAACAGGGACTGCTCAATGCGGTCGCCAAAAGCGGCGTCAGTTACGCCGACATCGAGTTTTTCGCCCATGGCTCGACCGTGGTGATCAACACGCTGACCGAACGCAAGGGCGTCAAAACCGCCTTGCTGACCACCCGCGGATTTCGCGATGTGCTGGAGATCGCCCGGGGCAATACGCCGGATATTTTCAATACCTACTACCGCAAGCCGCCGCCTTTCGTTGCGCGTCATCTGCGTCTGGAAATCTGTGAGCGCCTGAATTATCGCGGTGAAGTCGTCACCCCACTGAACCTTGAGAACCTGCCAGCCATACTCGACACCTTGCGCGGGGAGGGCGTCGAAGCGATCGCCATCTGCCTGCTGCATGCTTATTGCAATCCTGTGCATGAACAGCAATTGATGGCTGCCGTGCAGGCGTTGTGGCCACAAGTGGCGGTCATCGCTTCGCATCAGGTCAGCCGTGCGCTGCGTGAATATGAGCGCACCAATACCACCGTGTTGTCGGCTTACGTGATGCCGGCTACCCGAGACTATCTGGATAATCTGTCGAAGCACCTGACAGATAAAGGGCTGCAATCGGCGCCCTTTATCATGAAGTCCAACGGCGGTATTTCCCCGGTCAATGCGGCCAAGCAGGATCCGATCAGCCTGGTGGAGTCCGGGCCGGTTGGCGGCATCCTCGGGGCGCAGGCCTATGGTCAGTTGATCGGGGAAAACCAGTTGCTGGCGCTGGATATCGGCGGCACAACGGCCAAGTGTTCTTTGATCCATGACGGCAAGGTGGACATCAGCAACGACTACGTGATCGAAAAAACGGCGATCAGTGCCGGTTATCCGATCATGACAGCTGTCGTGGACATCGTTGAAATCGGCAATGGCGGTGGCAGCCTGGCCTGGGTCGATGCGGCGGGCAGCCTGCGTGTGGGGCCGCAAAGTGCAGGCTCCACGCCAGGCCCGGTCGCATATGGACGCGGTGGGCTGGCACCCACAACCACCGATGCCAACCTCTACACTGGCCGGATCAATCCTGATGACTTCGCCGGCGGCGAAATCACACCCGATGTTGCGGGAGTGGAGAGGGCTTTTGCACAGTTGGGAGAACAGATTGGCGTGTCGTCCAAGCTATTGGCTCATGGTGTGTTGCAGATCGCCAACGCCAACATGGTCAACGCGCTCAAACTGATTTCGGTCAATCGTGGCCATGATCCTCGCGACTTCGCGCTCATGGCCTTCGGTGGCGGTGGCGCACTTCACGCCACTGCACTGGCCGCTGAGCTGGGGATTCCGAAAGTCATCATTCCGCCATTCGCCGGGGTATTTTCTGCCTGGGGCATGCTGATGCTCGACTCTCGTCGCGACTACATTCAGACACACCTGCAAATGCTCGATGACGAAGGACTACCTGGCCTGACCAGGGCTTTTGCCAGTCTTCAGGCCACTGCCGAAACACAATTTGCCGACGACGGTATGTCGCGCGAAAAGCTCCGTTTCGAATGGCACATCGACGCGCGCTATATCGGCCAGGAACACACGGTAAAAGTCGCCCTCGATGAACTGCAACTGTCGTCGATACTCGAGCGCTTTCACACGCAGCACGAGCAGGCCTACACCTTCCGGCTGGAGTTACCGATCGAGGTCGTAAACCTCCATCTGGTGGCATTTGGCGAAGTACCCAAATCGCCCATGGCGCCCATCGGTGTGAGTACTTCGACGACCGCCGAAGTTGCGTTGAGTGGGCGCCGCTGGGTCGAGTTCGAGCCTGAACAACCTATCAATACGCCCCTGTACCAACGCTCGGCACTGCTCAGCGGTATGCGGATCGATGGCCCGGCGATTATCGAAGAGGCGACTACCACGACCGTCATTCGTCCGGCCGATCGGCTTGAAGTTGACCCGTACGGTGGCCTTCATATCCATATCAACGTCCAAGAGGTTTCGGCATGAGCAACGCCAACCCATTTACCCGCGAAATCATTAAGAACGCCCTGGTTGCTATTGGCGAAGAGATGTTCATTGCCCTCAAACGCACCAGCATGAGCCCGATCATTTATGAAGCACTGGATTACGGCATTGGCCTGACTGATGCGACAGGACAGTTGATCTCCCAAGGCAACGGCATTCCTGGGTTTATTGGCACACTCGATGGCGCCGTGCGCAGTGTGATGGAGAAATTCCCGCTGACCGATATTTTGCCGGGCGACATGTTCATCACCAATGACCCTTACGGCGGAGGTGGCACGCATCTTTCGGATGTGTCGATGATCATGCCGGTTTTCCATAAGGAGCGCCTGATCGCCTGGACGGCCAACAAGGCGCACTGGACGGAGGTGGGTGGCAAGGATCCTGGCAGTTTCAGCTCCGATGCCTCGGAGATTTACCAGGAAGGCTTGCAGTTTCCTACCGTACGCATCTATGACCGTGGACGGATCAATCAAGCCGTGGTGGACATCATTGCTGCCAACGTGCGCCTGCCAGACATGACGCTGGGTGACCTGCATGCCTGCGCAGCTGCGTTGCGCGTTGGGGAGCGGCGGCTGTTGTCGATCGTGGCCAAGTATGGCGAGGAAACCACCCTGGATGCCATCGAGCGGTTGCTCGAGCACGGCGAGGCGATGACGCTGGCGGCGTTTGCAAGCCTGCCCAAGGGTGTTTTTTATGCCGAGGACGTTATCGACGAGGATGGCCTGGGCAACGGGCCATTCACGGTGAAGGTCAAAGTCGAGATCGCTGAGGGTCGCTTCGTGGCCGATTTCACTGGGTCAAGCCTGCAAGCGCAAGGGCCGATCAACAATACCTTGTGCGGTCTGCAATCAGCGGTACGCGAAGTGTTCATGGGCGTTGTGCGACCTGGTATTGCGGCCAATGCCGGGTGTTTCCGTCCAATCGAAGTGATCTGCCCACCGGGCACCATCTGCACGGCTCAGCGTCCGGCACCGGTGTCTGCTTACTTCGAGTCAATGGTAGCGGCGGCCGATGTGATACGTCGCGCATTGGCTCAAGTGCTGCCGGATCGCTTGATCGCAGGGCAGCTCGGTTCCGTGTGCTCAATGGTATTGAATGGGCGCAACTCCATTACCAACGATGAGTACCTTATGGTTCAGCCATTGGTTGGCGGCTGGGGCGCCGGGCATGACAAGGACGGAGAGAGCGGTCAGTTCTGTGTGGGCAATGGTGAAACCAGCAATATTCCCGTCGAGTTGACCGAGCGTTGTTATGAAGTATTAGTCGAGCGCTATGGTTTTCATCACGAAGAGGGTGGTGCGGGGCGTTACTGCGGTGGAAGAGGGGTGATGCTCGATTACAGGATCCTGTCGCCCAAAGCCTGGGTGTCGACATTCTTCGGGCGCGGGATCACCCCGCCGTGGGGCATTGATGGAGGTCACGAAGGCTCGTGCAATTATGCCGAAGTCATTCGCGAACGGGGGCCAACCGAGCGCTTCAGTCGAGCCAATCGCGTGGCGCTTGAAAAAGGCGATTTGCTGCGTCTGGTCACTGCCAACGGCGGTGGTTGGGGGCCGGCAAAAGCCCGCAGCCTGGACGCTATCCAGGATGATATAAAAAACCAATACATTTCAGTCGAACAGGCCCGGCGCGACTATCCCGAGCAGATGTCCCTGGCATAGCTGAGCTGAAGCATGCGAGTAACAGAACCGACACCGGAATCGGTGTGAGAAGTGCCTGCCAGGGACGGCAGGGCTTCGCTACTGTCGATCCGGGGGTATGTCACCCGACCTGTCCCGGTACGGCTTCAAGGATCCGAGCGGTTCGTGCGTGGGGGGTGGCGATGCCATGGTCTGGAGTCATATGAGCTTGACGACCACCTTGCCTTTGGCTCTGCCCCGTTCGACATGGCTCAATGCCTCAGCCGTTGACTCGAAAGGGAAAGCTCGGTCGATCACAGGCGTGATAACTCCGGACTCGACAAGCGCAGTGATTTTCTCCAATTGAGCACCGCTCGCACGCATGAACACGAACGCATATCTGACGTCCTTTTTGCGGGCTTTTCTGCGTATGCCGCTGCTTAACAGACGCATTACCCAACCCAATCCCCAGAACAGCTTTTGTTCTTTTGCGAACTCTGCCGTTGGTGGCCCAGAGATGGAGATAAGCTGGCCACCAGGCTTGAGAATGCTGAGTGATTTTTCAAGCTCTACAGGGCCGAGGCTGTTCAACACGACATCGTAGTCGCGCAAGACGTTTTCGAAATTTTGCTGTTTGTAGTCGATGACGACGTCGGCTCCTAACGCCTTGACCCAATCCACGTTATTTGTGCTGGTCGTCGTGGCAACGAATGCCCCCAGATGCTTTGCAAGCTGGATGGCAATTGTGCCGACACCACCGGAACCGGCTTGGATAAAGACTTTTTGCCCCTTTTTCAACCGGGCTGTTTCAACCAGCACCTGCCAGGCGGTCAACGCAACCAAGGGAAGAGAAGCCGCTTGCTCCATAGTGAGATTTTTGGGTTTGAGCGCGAGGGCACTTTGCTCCACCGCAATCAGCTCGGCGAAGGTGCCAATGCGCGATTCAGGTGGGCGTGCATAGACTTCGTCACCCGGCTTGAAGTGGTGTACGCCCGACCCCACGCGAACCACAACGCCAGCCAGGTCATTACCCATAATCAACGGGAATGAATACGGCAGGATCAGCTTGAATTCACCTTTGGCAATCTTCGAATCCAGGACATTGACGCTGCTGGCATGCACTTTAACCAGGACGTCGTTGATTCCAGGTTCAGGTTCCGCTACCTCGCCAATACGTCCATGACGCTTGCCGTAACGGTCGATCAAGAAAGCTTTCATGATTCAGTTCTCATGGTTTCAATGGGATGGCAGCATGCGCAACCCAGCGTGCTGTTTTAAGGTGAGCCGAAGGTGCTCAGCCATTCAAGAATGCCGTCGCTCTCGTCACGAAATCAGCGTGATATTGGAAGATCCCGCCATGACCCGCATCCTGGTAAATGATCAGTTGTGAATTTGGAATACGGTTTGCCAGCTCGGCAGAGTTCACAGTGGGAACCATGATGTCGTTATCACCGTTTACGATCAGCGTGGGTATCTGGATATGACCGAGATCCTGTGGCGGTTGCCGGCCCCAGGCGTGAATCGCCTTCAGTTGCCGCATGAAGGCGCCAGGCGCTGGTTTTTTGTCGCGGTCTTTATCACGCTCCTTCAGGCGAACTAAAAAATCCCTGGCAGCTTTTCGCCCATTGGCCGTAGCGGTGAAGAAGAGGTAAAACTTTGGGTCGCGCAATGTCAGGAGCCCCTTGAGCATCAACGGCCACGATACTGACCACACCTTGTCGATACCTTGGCCGCCCGCCGGCCCGGTACCGGTCAGAATGAGTTTGCGCACCAGCTCTGGGGCTCTCAACGCAATGTCCTGTGCGACGAACCCACCCAATGAAAAACCCAGCAGGTCGACTTTGTCCAATCCCAGAGCGCGGATCAGGGCGATGGTATCGTTCGCCATCTCGCTGACGGTCAAAGGGGCGTTTCCACCAGAGGCGCCGATTCCCCGATAGTCAGTGGCAATGATTCGCCGGGTGCGGGCAAGTCCATCGACGATGCGTGGGTCGAAGTTATCCAGGACTGCGCCCCAATGATTCAACAGAACGAGCGGTAACCCGTCTCTCGGCCCCAAGTCCCGGTAGGCAAATACTGTTCCTTCGACAGTTACACGCTGGTTCGCGGCGCAGACGAACTGCGCTGGCAATCCAAGGTCACGATTTGTGGCTTCAACGATCATGTGCACACCGTGCCCTGATGAGGGGTGGATGAGTGAGTGCAAGAAAATCTGCAGCAAGCGCCTTTACATCCAGGAATGCGTATCAGCGCTTGCAGCGTGACAATCACGCCTGCGCTTGATAACGCTCGGCGACTACAGACTGGCGAATCTCTGAAAGCAAACCTTGGCGGGCAGCCTGCAGAGCATCCCAACGGGCAGCGTCTTGTAACGGCGGAATGGTCACCGGCTCGCGACGATCAAAACCGACCAGTGCAGCATCGACCAGCTCGTCCACGCCCATCACTTCGCTCAGGGTATTGATATCGATGCCCGCACGCTCCCAGATTTCCGTGCGGGTGGCCGCTGGGAGAACAGCTTGCACATAGACGCCTTTTGGCGAGAGCTCAAGGCTCAGACCCTGCGACAGAAACAGGACAAACGCCTTGGTCGCGCCGTATACGCTCATCCCGAACTCCGGTGCCAGTCCCACGACCGAGCCAATGTTGATAATCGCGCCATTACCGGCTTGTGCCAGGCGTGGAGCGATTGCGCTGGCGAGTCGCACCAGTGCGGTGGTGTTGAGCGCGACCAGGTTTGCAACGCTGTCTGTGGATTGCTCTACGAAGCTGCCGGATTGGGCGGCTCCCGCATTATTCACAAGGATGCCGATATTGGCGTCACCACGCAGGCGGGCTTCGACAGTCGTCAAATCACTGGCTTGAGTCAGGTCAGCCTGGATAACGTCAATGGAAACGTCATATTTATTACGCAACCGGGAGGAAAGTGCGTCCAACCGGTTTTTGTCTCGGGCAACCAACACCAGGTTGTGCCCGCGTTGGGCGAAGCGCTCGGCGTAAGTGGCGCCAATGCCAGTCGAGGCGCCGGTGATGAGTACGGTTTCAGGGAGGCTCATAATTGGATGCTCTTGAATGGTTGTCGATAAGCAATTCAGTTTTTACGACTGTTCAGCCCTGCGCGGAGCTGGACTCGGCAAGCGTCGGATAGTCGATGTAGCCCGCTGCACCGCCGCCATACAGCGTCGTTGGATCAAATGCGGATAAAGGCGCATCAGCCATGAGTCGCTCTGCCAGATCAGGGTTGCCAACAAACGGACGCCCGAAAGCAATGAGGTCGGCTTTGTCTTCTTTCAGTGCCGAGGTAGCCAGATTCAGGTCGTAGCCATTGTTGGCGATGTAGGTGTTTTTGAAGCGTCGGCGCAGGGAGCCAAAATCGAAAGGGGCGACGTCGCGCGGCCCACCCGTGGCACCTTCAACCACATGCAGGTAAACCAGGCCAAAGGCATCGAGCTGATCGACCACGTAGTCAAATTGCTGCTGCGGATCACTGCTTGAAACGCCGTTGGCAGGTGACACTGGGGAAATACGAACGCCCGTTCGATCCGCACCGATCTCGTCCACCACTGCAGCACTGACTTCGAGCAGCAAGCGAGCACGGTTTTCAACCGAGCCACCATAGGCATCAGTGCGAATGTTGGAGCCGTCCTTGAGGAACTGATCCAGCAAATAGCCGTTTGCGCCGTGGATCTCTACGCCATCAAACCCCGCAGCGATGGCGTTTTTCGCCGCTTGGCGAAAATCATTGACGATCCCGGGAATCTCGCTGATATCAAGTGCTCGCGGTTCTGAAACGTCCACGAAGCTATTATTGACGAACACCTTGGTCGCGGGACGGAGGGCGGAAGGTGCTACCGGAACGGCACTGTTCTCCTGAAGGTCAACGTGCGATACGCGTCCGACATGCCACAACTGCAGGAAAATTCGTCCGCCTTTTGCGTGGACGGCATCGGTGACCTTGCGCCAGCCATCGATCTGCGCCTGCGTGTAAATACCGGGCGTATCCTGGTAGCCCTGTCCCTGCTGCGAGATCTGCGAGGCTTCGGAGATCAACAGGCCTGTCGAGGCTCTCTGGCTGTAATAGGTTGCAGCGAATTCGCTTGGGACGAGGCCTGCTCCCGCACGGTTACGCGTCAGCGGAGCCATCACGATTCTGTTGGAAAGTGTCAGCGAACCGAGCGTGTACGGCTCAAACAACGTCTTATCGTTCATTTCGTTTCCATACTCGTTGATTAGTGGAGGCGACATGCGCCGTGCCAGGGAATATTCGCGTCGGCACATTTATGATGTCGATCACACTCAAAACTGTCAACGCTTTTGATTATGATCGACATCAGAGTATGATGAGGGCATTGCTTTGAGATACAGAGGCGCAGGAAATGAAGATCACCAAGGCGCAATCACTCGCCAATAGAGCTCACATCGTTGAAACGGCTTCAGAGCTGTTTCGCGAGCGTGGCTACGATGGCGTGGGGGTGGCGGAACTCATGGCAGCAGCCGGGTTTACGCAAGGCGGTTTCTATAAGCACTTCGGCTCCAAGGCTGATTTGATGGCTGAAGCGGCAGCGAACAGTCTTTCGCATTCGCTGACCAGTTCCGAAGGTCTCGACGTTGCTGAGTTCATCGATTTGTATGTGTCGAGGGATCACCGAGACGGCAGGGGCAGCGGTTGCACCATGGCGGCCCTTTGTGGAGACGCTGCGCGTCAATCAGATGAGTTGAAAGCCACCTTTGCCAGCGGGGTAGAAAGCACGCTGGCAGCGCTCGAAGAAAAGTACAAAGCGAGGCAAGACGCACCGCAGGATGGGGTGAGGGCAAAAATGATCGACATGCTGGCGCATGCAATCGGTGCGGTTATGTTGTCGCGCGCCTGCCCGGATGATTCTTCTCTGGCTGATGAAATACTCGAGGTTTGCCACGCTGAAATAATTGCGTCATTGCCGTTGTCGCCAGTCAGCCAGGGCGCTGATCGCGGATTCGATGGCTGATTCAAGGGTATTGGTTTGTCACCCGGCCGTGACTCATGAGTTCGCCAAACTGTCCCACCCTCAACAGCCATCGATAATGCCCCGAAAGATTCGGCATCTGGCTCGGGTGGGCATTCATCGCAAGCGGCAAAAACAACTCCAACATGGCCATACAACATGCACCCGTTACGACAAAGCCTGCACAACGAACTACACGCGCGCCCGTCACTGTATTTCGATGAGCCGGCCCATGTGTTTCATCTGGCCTTCCTCGGCAGCGATCAGGCGTGCAATGCATTCCTTGAACAATGCTGCCTTGGCACCCTCGACCTGAATGCCGCCCAAGGCATTACCCAACTCGATGGCCATGCACTGAAATGGGAGCGCCATGCCGAGTTTTTCACCCTGACACTGGTGGTCACTTCATCCTCTGACGACTTGTCCTGGACAACGCTGCCCGAGGTGCTGGCGTCAAAGGTCGAAGTGCATTTGCCGGCCCTGATCAACTCGGTGCAGATTGTCGTGCGCGGTGAAACCGGCCTGGATCTGGCCCGGTACGGCTTCAAGGATCCGAGCGGTTCGTGCGTGGGGGGTGGCGATGCCATGGTCTGGAGTGATTTTCGCCTGAGCGAGGAGGGCAACAACCACATGTTGTTCGTCAACCGGCGCCTGAATGCCTACCGCCAGGGCCGGATGATACGTCGCCTGCTGGAAATCGAGACCTACAGGATGATGGCCTCGTTATCCTTGACCATGGCCAAGGACTTGAGCGCGCAGCTCGATGTTTTCGACAAGACCCTGGTCACCCTGTCCGAACGCAACGCCGACCCGCACGGCAGTAATGCGAAAGCCCTGCTTGCGGACATTTCCAACCTTTCTGCGCAAGTGGTGAGCAGCGCTGCGAAAACCCGGCACCGCTTCAGTGCCACGCAAGCCTATGCGCAATTGGTGTTCGAACGCTTGGGTGAGCTGCGCGAAAGTCACGTAGGTGATTGCCAACGCCTGGGCGTATTTATCGAGCGCCGCTTCAAGCCTACCGTCAGATACTGCACCGCCACCGAACAGCGCCTGGAGCACCTGGCCGAAAGCGTGGCCAATCTGGGCGATCTGTTACAAGCACGGGTTCAGGTCGAAATGGAGGAACAGAACTCGGAAATCCTGAAAAGCCTGAATGCCCGCGCCGATGCCCAGATCAAGATCCAGCGCGCAGTGGAGGGGCTGTCGATCATTGCCATTACCTACTACCTGCTCAGTTTGCTCAAGCTGGGTTACTCAGGGGTGCACCTGCTTGGCGTTGAGGTGTCCCCGCGAGAGGCCATGCTGGTCATGGCACCGCTCGCGATCGGTATTCTTGCGTTGATTGTGCTGCGTATCAGGAAAGTCAAAGAGCATTGAGGTGGTGGCCTGCGATGTCGTTTCAGTGCCTTTTCCACTTGCACATGGCGGCCGCCGGCAAAGGGGTGAAACTAATTGCAGGTGTAGCAGGCTTGCCAGGCACCCACCGTGGGTACATCCAGTTGGCGATAAACCAGTCCTCTGCCTCCGTCCTGACTTTGAACTCATGAGCACTAGCATTGTGGAGTCAGCAGGACATGCACTGTTGTAAAGCGCTGCGCTTAACAAAGTGCACCAGTCGGAAGCGACGCGGTGGGCTTTCGCCTCCTTTAGCCCAGCTCATCGATTGGCTGACCTTGGCAATTCGCTTTCTCGGGATGCCTGCTCACGCCACAGAAACCCGCCTGGATCGCAGCTACCGTTATAACCACCTATAGCTCGGGAGACTGGACTTGCGCATAGGATGAAGTGTCTGTGCTGCCGGCTGGCACAAAGGCTGCAAGAACTACATCAGGTTTACCTACTGCATATTCCTCTGGACTCCTCCTCGGTCAACGATGATCGATGTACTGAACAGGCCATGAATAAGGTTGGTACCTCAGACAGGAATCTCAGGCTTTAACACTGCAAAAGAACAGGCAAAGGCGCCTGGAACCGAAGGGTTTCAGGCGTTTTTTTTGCGTTTTTTATCCGTAATTATCTTCGGAGCCGTTCATGAAAACAGCCGCACAATTGCTGAAACTGAAGGTCACGCAAAACCAGCAGGTACATAGCATCGCGCCAGATCAGATGGTGTACGAAGCGCTGAAGATGATGGCTGAAAAGAATGTAGGTGCTCTACCCGTGATAGAGGATGGGCAGGTGGTAGGTGTTATCAGCGAACGCGACTATGCGCGCAAGGTCGTTCTACAGGGGCGATCTTCGGTCGGTACTCCAGTCCGGGTCATCATGAGCGCGCCCGTCGTTACGGCAGACAGTCAACAGAGCATCGAGCGTTGCATGATGGTTATGACCGACAGTCATCTGCGTCATTTACCGGTGGTGGAAGGTGATCAACTGATTGGCCTCCTGTCGATTGGCGATCTGGTGAAAGAGGCCATCGTCGAGCAGGCCGACCTGATCCGGCAACTGGAACACTATATCCGTGGACACTGAAACGACCAAGGCAAGGTGGATGCAGGGCGCATAGGCACATGCAGTATTCCAATGTGCTGCCCGTCGGGCGGGTATTAATCAGGGAGCATTTGATATGGCCAAGTTAAGCACGGCACGACGTATTGCTATTGGATTTGCAATTGCGCCGTTGGTATTGATCGGTCTGACGTTCTACGCGCTGCACGATCTGGCAACGCTCAAGGAACAGGCAATGGTGATCGTCAAACAGGACTGGCCGAAAATTGACCCGATCCTGGTCATTGCCACAGGTGTACGGGACAACGCCAGGAACACCAGGGATTTGCTGATCGACAAGGAGAATCAGCAAGCGCAAAAGGCCATCGACTCCACTAAAAAACGCATCAGCCAGGCACTTGAAACCCTAGAGCCGTTGCTCGATTCAGCGGATGGCAAGGCCGCCTATGCTGCCCTGAAACAGAACCGGGAAGCCTACGTCTCTGCGTTTACCCAAGTGCAGGTGTTGATCAGGCAAGGCGCATTTGATGCCGCGATGGCGCAGCTGAAGCAGCACGTCGTCCCCGCAGAACAGCAGGTTTACAAAAGCCTTGATTCCTTGATGGTGCTGCAAGGGCAGATCTTTGCCGATCGCGAAAAGTCGGCACAGGCACTGTACAACGATGCGCGACTGAACATGTTGGGTTTGCTTGTGTTCTGTCTGCTCTCAGTAATCGTCGTTGCAGTCATCGTGACGCGTAGTGTCACTCGACCTTTGGGTGGAGAGCCCATAGTTGCTGCGCAGGTCTTGCGTCAAATCGCCCAAGGCGATCTGACGATTCAAGTGCCCTTGAATGCGAGTGCTGACGATAGCGTAATGATGAACATGCACCAGATGCAGCAAAGCTTGAATGCGATGGTGAAGCACATCGCGGCGGCGGTCGAACGGGTGTCCAGTTCGTCCGAAGAGCTGAGCGCGGTCAGTAGCCAGACCAGCAGCAGCTTGCAGCTGCAGGGTCTGGAGATCGCGCAGGCTGCGGCAGCGGTCAATCAGATGACGGCGGCCATCGACGAGGTCGCACGCAATGCAGTCAGCACCAGCGAGGCGTCGCGGGTGTCTGAACAAACCGCGCAACGCGGCCGTGAGCAAGTTCAAGAAACAGTTTCCTCGATAGGCGCGCTGGCGGACGGCATGACCGATACCTCAGAGCGTATCGGGCAATTGGCCAAGGGCGTGCAAGAGATCAGCTCGGTGCTTGACGTGATTCGCAGCATCGCAGAGCAAACCAATTTGTTGGCCCTCAACGCGGCGATTGAAGCAGCTCGCGCCGGAGATGCTGGTCGTGGATTCGCGGTGGTCGCCGATGAGGTGCGAGCACTGGCCCATCGCACTCAGCTGTCGACTCAGGAAATCGAACAGATGATCGGCAATATTCGGCTCGATACCGTGCAGGCTGTTAACGCCATGCATAGCAGCCGTCACCTGGTGCACTCGACCCTCGAAGTCGCGCAACGCTCCGGCGAGGCACTGGAAGAAATTGCCTGTTCGATCTCGCAGATCAATGAGCGCAACCTGCTGATCGCCAGTGCCACAGAGGAACAGGCCCTGGTGGCGCGTGAGGTAGATCGAAATCTGGTAGGGATTCGTAACGTATCCGACCAGGTCTCAGTGGGGGGCCAGCAAACCCAGTTAGCAAGTTTGGAGTTGGCGCAGATGGCAGGAGCACTGAACGAGACGGTAGCGCGCTTTAGAGTGTGAGCTTGCACGTTTTGTCCGCGACCCGCGAAGAACTGTATTGCTCTGGCGCGGGAAGGCATTGCCCGGCAGC
The DNA here is from genome assembly GCF_019219115.1 of Pseudomonas sp. PDM28. Taxonomy (NCBI): domain Bacteria; kingdom Pseudomonadati; phylum Pseudomonadota; class Gammaproteobacteria; order Pseudomonadales; family Pseudomonadaceae; genus Pseudomonas; species Pseudomonas sp. PDM28. The sequence continues at coordinate 153,215 of NZ_JAHUWG010000002.1, read as the reverse complement.
CCGGTCACCCTTGCCATGGCGGCGCGCAATGCGAACTTGCCGTTTTACAACATACCCGTCCGTCACCCACTTGAAAGCCCGATCTGCATAACCGGCACTAACCCGAGGCCGCGTTGTCAGTTATTGGCGCCTGTAGCGACGAGGACCGTCTCTGATAGCGGCACGTCAGAGTGCATTTGGTGTTTCTCCCCTTGGGCAAACGCTCGCGATGGATTGCGTCCTGGACCGACTCTTTCTTAAGCGAGCAATCTTCTATGGGTTTTTTTCTCGATCCGCGTCATGACATTGACGCCGCGTTATTAAGCTACCGCCGGGTGTTTTGGTCGTTGGCGCTGTTCAGTGGCGTGATTAACCTGTTGGTGCTGGTGCCGTCGCTCTACATGATGCAGGTGTACGACCGGGTCCTTACCAGTCGTAACGAAACCACTTTGTTCATGCTTACTTTGATTGCGCTGGGGTTGTTCATGTTCAGCGCCTTGATCGAGTGGGTTCGTGGCGCGGTGATGATTCGCATGAGCGCGGGGCTCGACGAAGCCTTGGGCGAGCGGCTTTTCGACGCCGCTTTCGCCCGCAGCCTTCGCGAGCACGATGCCAACCCGGCCCAGGTGCTCACCGATCTGGCGACACTGCGGCAGCTGATCACCGGCCAGGGCCTGATTGCCTTGCTCGATGCGCCATGGTTGCCGATCTTTTTGCTGATAGCGTTCATCTTTCACCCATGGTTTGGCGTGCTGACGCTGGTTCTGGCCCTGATACTGGTCGGCCTGGCTCTGTGGGGGGAATGGGCGACTCGAACACGCCTGGACGAAGCCAATCGACTGGGTGTGCAGTCGTCGATTTATCTCAACAGCACGTTCCACAATGCCGAAGTCATCCAGGCCCTGGGCATGCTCGGGCCATTGCGTCAGCGCTGGAGCCTGCTGCAGCAGCGCATCGTAGCGGCCCAGGCCCATGCCAGTGACCGTAGCGCGCGCATCACGTCGATGACTCGTTTCGTACGCATTTGCGGGCAATCGCTGGCCCTGGGGCTCGGCGCGCTGTTGGTGCTCGAAGGCCAATTGTCGGCGGGCATGATGATCGCCATGTCGCTGCTATTGGGGCGCGCCCTGGCCCCCGTGGAAATCGCCATCGGCTCGTGGAAGCAATTCAACTCCGGCCGCCAGAGTTACCAGCGCCTCAGCCAACTCCTTGTCCGGCATCCAGGCGAGCGCCTGCGCATGCCGTTGCCGCCGCCCACCGGCGCGGTGCATGTGGAGCAGTTGTATGTCGGCCCGCCCGGTGCCTCGCAACCGATCCTGCGGGGGATCAATTTCAATTTGGTCAAAGGTGACGTGCTCGGCGTTGTCGGGCCCAGCGCCAGTGGAAAGTCAACACTGGCCAGGGCGCTGGTCGGGGTCTGGCCAGCCATGGGCGGGTCGGTGCGCCTCGATAACGCCGAGATCAGCCAATGGTCTCACGACGCCTTGGGCCCGCACCTGGGCTACTTGCCGCAGGACATAGAGCTGTTCGACGGCACGGTGGCCGACAATATTGCCCGCTTCGGTGAGCAGGACGCTCACAAGATCATCGTGGCGGGGCGTCATGCTGGCATACACGAGATCATCCTGAGGCTCCCCAAAGGTTACGACACGCCGTTGGGCCCCGGCGGGCTGGGATTGTCCGGGGGACAGAAACAGCGCCTCGGCCTGGCCCGTGCACTCTATGGACTCCCTTCGCTGATCGTGCTCGATGAGCCGAACTCCAATCTCGATGAAGCCGGAGAGCTGGCGCTGGTCCAGGCGATCGGTGCGCTCAAGACCGCTGGCAGCACCGTGGTGCTGATTACGCACCGGCCTAGTGTACTGGCGGTGGTTGACCACATCCTCGTGCTCAAGGACGGCACTCAACAAGCATTCGGTCCACGGGACCGGGTGCTCAAGGCATTGCTTGCGGGGCCGAGACCGGCAGCGATCAAGGAGGCTGGCGAAGATGCATGATCTGACCCCAGGCACACAGATGTACAGCGAACAACGACCGAGCGTACGTGATAAGCCCATGCTGCCAGGTGCCAATACCGACGCGGGCAGCGCGGCAAGATATGGCGTGGGCTTCCTGGCCCTGGCACTGGGTGGCTTCCTGCTCTGGGCCTGCCTGGCGCCGCTCGATCAGGGTGTCGTAGGCAGTGGCACCGTAGTAGTAGCGGGCGAACGCAAAGCGGTGCAGTCGTTGGTCGGTGGCGTGGTGGAAAAACTGCTGGTCAGTGATGGCGACCGCGTCACCCAAGGCCAGTTGCTGGTGCAACTCAACACGGTGCAAGCGCAGTCACAACTGGACGTGACCCGGGGCAAATTGCTTAATGATCGCAGCGTCGAGGCTCGCTTGATTGCCGAGCGCCTGGGCACCGCCGAGATCCAATGGCCCCCTGACTTGCTGGAACACGCTGAAGAGCCGCGGCTCAAGGCAGCCATGGCCTTGCAGAGCCAGTTATTTGCGACCCGGCGTGCAGAATTGGCCAGTCGCTTGCAGATCATCGAACACGAAACCGCCGCATTGCAGCAGCAACTGATCGGATATGAAGGCGTCAAGCGCAACTACGAAACGCAGATGCGCTTCCAGCAGCAGGAGCTGGAAGGCCTGCGTGTTTTGGCACATGAGGGCTATGTCCCGCGCAACAAGCTCTTCGAGGCCGAGCGCAACGCCGCCCAATTGGCCGGGCAGATTGCCTCCGTGATAGGTGATGCCGGCAGGACTCGCCAGTCGATCAATGAAGGTCGGGTCAAGGCCTTGCAGGCGCAGCAGGAGTTTCGCCGCGATGCCGAAATCCAGCTCAGTGAAGTCTCCGCCGAGGCGTCAGCTTTTGCCGATCAGATCAGTGCCTTTGAGTTTGAAGTCGAAAACGGTACGATCCGCGCGCCGGTGTCCGGACAGGTCATGGACGTGAACATTCATACGATTGGCGGCGTTGCCCAGGCCGGACAAACCCTGATGCAGGTGGTGCCGTTGGATGCGCCGATGGCGATCACCGCGCGTTTCGAGCCGTTGATGGCCAACAAGTTGCGTCCGGGGTTGCCGGTGCACGTGCACTTCACTGCGCTGCAACGGGTGGATACCCCGACTGTCACCGGGACGGTGACTACGGTGTCGGCGGACCAGTTGATCGATGAACAGACTCACCAGCCGTACTTTTCCGCCAAGGTCGAAATTCCCGCAGATACCGTTGTGTCGCTACAGGCCGCCGGCCTGCCGGTGCGGCCGGGCATGCTTGCCGATGTCACGGTGGTCACGGGCGAGCGTACCTTGATGAACTACCTGATGAAACCTTTGCGCGAACGCTTGCTCGCAGCCTTCAAAGAGGAATGAGCGGCTATCCTCGTCACTGTAGGAGCGAGCTTGCTCCTACAGAATCCTTAAACGTTAGGAGCGGGCAGGCCTGCTTTCAGCGATTATGGCCTGGACTCAGGCGGTGAAATCGCTGGCGTGCAACTCCTTGACGCCCAGCAGTGCGAATTCGAACTCGGGGGTGGCGTCGGCGTCGACACTGCCGTAGAGAATGCCTTCGGCAAAGCGCACTTGGCCGGTGGCGTTGGCAGGGTCGAAAGCGTTGCTGCCGATGAAGGTGAAGGCATCGACAGTGCCGGTCAACGGGTTGGCGTCCAGGCCGGAGAAGTCCAGATGATCGCCTTCGATGCTCTTGAAACCGTTGAGCACATCACGCGAAGCACCGACGCCCATGTCCGACAGCGCACCAAATGCGTAGGTATCCGCGCCAGTGCCACCGGTGAGATTGTCGGTGCCTGCACCGCCGATCAACCGATCATCGCCGGAACCACCCACGAGCGTGTCATTGCCTGCACCGCCGTTCAGGACGTTCGCGGCGCTGTTGCCCGACAGACTGTCTGCGTAGCCACTTCCCGTCAGGTTTTCGAAGAATTTCAAGGTGTCGAGCCCCGATCCCCCGGTGTTTTGTTGCACTGAGGTCGAGAGGTTGGCGGTGACACCGGACAGAGCGCGTTCAAAAGACACGGTGTCATTTCCCTCGCGCCCGTCCAGCACGTTGTTGCCGGCTGCGGCGAACAGCGTGTTGTCCAACGCGTTGCCCGTGCCATTGGCGGCGCCCGGACTCTCGATGTACAGATTCTCGACATTCGTGCCCAGGGTATAGGTCCCCAGACTGCTGCGCACACTGTCGATCCCTCCAGGCAACACGTTGCCCTGGGTCTCGATCACGCTGTCGTTGGCGTTGTCGACATAGTAAGTGTCGTTGCCATCACCACCACTCATGCTGTCGGCCTCTGCGCCACCATTGAGCACGTTGGCGGCGGCATTGCCGGTGATGAAGTTGCGCAGCGCGTTACCGCTGCCGTCGATATCCGAGACACCGGTGAGCACGAGGTTCTCGAGATTGGCGCCCAGGGTCCAGCTGACTGATGCCTGCACCGTATCGATCTGCGAGGCCGAGGGGTTGGTTTCCACCACGCTGTCGGACGCGTTGTCGACCAGATAGATGTCGTTGCCATCACCACCGGTCATGGAGTCGGCGCCCAAGTCGCCATCCAGTGTGTCATTGCCCGAACTGCCCACCAGGGTATCGGCCTGGTCAGTGCCGGAGATCATGCCGCCCTGGTTCTGAGCGTTGTCGAAAATGTCCTGAACACTATTGTTGTCGTCCGGGTTGCCTTGAAAGCCAAGGTCTGTGGCGATGTAGTCGGCCAGGCGCTGGCCGACGATTTCCGCCGATTCCTCGTGCAGGTGCCAGACGTCATCGGGATACACCAGCGAATCGACTTCGTAGCGCAAGGGCAGGTCGGTGTAGTCCACCGCCAGCTTGACGTCGGCGCGTTCGGTGGCGATGGCTTCCTGGACGGCGCGAACATAGCCTACGCCCTCGACGATGGAGGCGATCTTTTCTTCGGAATAGCCCCGGGCACGTGCCGCATCCTCCTGATAGTGGCCGGTTTCCATGATGTACACGTTGAAGTTGCCGAACTGGGCATGCAGGTAATCGAACACCTTCAGGGTGGCGTCCTTGTAGGCAGCGGCCGCCGCGGTTTTGTCCGTGGCACGCGCGATCTCCTGGGCAGCTTCCTCGCCCTGGCCCCAAATGATGCCCATGGTGACGTTATCGATCGATTGCAGTTCGGCGAGCTGGTCCCCCAGCAACGCGACGGCACGCAACAGTGCAGGTCCTGGTTGGTTGGTGTCAGTCAACCACCAGCACAACTTGAGCTCTTCGGCGCTCAGGGTCGACAGGCCGTTGACCGTGCTACCTCCCACCGCGATGTCGATGCCGTTGCCGTCGGCATCGGTGAACTGGCTGCGTACGTCATAGGGGGTGTAGCGGTCCAGGTCTTTGACCAGCATCGAGGTGCCAGACTGATCGTCATCCTCTGTCATGCGCAGCAGGCGCGCATTGGATTGACCGAGCGTGGGCAGGTAGAGAATGTCCTGTTGGGCGCGCTCGCCAAACACGAAGTCGCTGGCGGTGAGGGTGTTGAGGTAGTTGCCGTTGAGAGCGATTTCAAAACGGTTGCCATTGGCATCCGCGTCGGCGGATTTGATGTAGGTCTTGTCGCCGGCCGCGTTGAGGGTCATGTACAGCGTGTGATTGCTGCCATCGCCGAGACCGAGAAAGCCCAGGCCCGACACATCGATCTTGTCGACGCCAGCAGTGAAGTCATAAATCGTGTCGGTGGCAGTGATGCCGCCGACGTCGTAATCGCGGTAACTGTCGAGCGCGTTGGTGTAGCGGAAGGTGTCCGCCCCATCGCCGCCATACAGCGAGTCGCGTCCGGCACCACCGTCGATGATGTCTGCTCCGGTGCCAGCCTTGATCGTGTCATTGCCACCTTTGCCCAGGATCAGGTCAGCACCTGCCGTGCCGTTGAGCGTATCGGCATTATCTGTGCCGGCGAGGGTACTGGCTGGCGCATCAGCCACCGTCAGGGCGAAGCTGTCGCTGACCGAGGCACCTGAAGGATCGGTGGCCTTGACCAGTACGCTGTAGTTTCCGGCCGCAGTGCTGATCGGCGTGCCGCTGAACGTCAGGCTGGTGGCATTGAAGCTCAGCCATGTGGGCAGAGCGCTTCCGTCGGCGAGGGTCGCGGTATAGACCAACGCATCCTGGTCGGCATCGGTGAAACTGTCATGGGGCACGGTGTAATTGAACGGCGTGCTTTCGGTGGCGTTCTGGTCGAGCAGGAGAATGGCCACCACTGGCGCCACATTGCTTGAAGTGTTCTGGTCGGCGAAGACAAAATGACTCGCCGTCAGGCTGCTCACCAGATTGCCCGCCATCGACAACTCAAAGCGATTGCCGTTGGCGTCGACGGTGAGATCCTTGAGGTAAGTACGGTTGGTCGACGCACTGTAGGTCAGTTGCAGCGTACCGTTCAGACCATTGCCCAGCGCCGTGTAGCCGAGTGCCGAGACATCGATCTTGTCGGCGGTCACATCGAAATCGAGGATTTGGTCGCTGACGCTCGTGGAACTGGTGCGATAACTGTCGAGTTTCGAGGTATAGCGGAACACATCGGCCCCCGCGCCGCCGGTGAGCTTGTCCACCCCGGTGCCACCGATCAGGATGTCGTTGCCCGCGCCACCATTGAGCGTGTCGTTACCTGCGCCACCTTGCAGTTGCTCGTTGGCTGCGGTGCCAGTGAGCGTGTCGTTGTTCGGGGTGCCATTGATCACCGTGGGGCCCGCGGGTACGTCCTGCACGGCGAGGGTGAAGCTGTCGCTGACGGTGGCGTTGCTGCCATCGGTGGCGGTGACCTGGATGGAGTAAGTGCCCGACGCGGTGTCGCTGGGTGTGCCACTGAACGTACGAGTGGCGGCATCGAATGTCAGCCAACCGGGCAGGGCGCTGCCATTGGCCAGCTTGGCGGTGTAGCTGAGGCTGTCGTTATCCGGATCGGTGAAGCTGGTGGCCGGGACCACGTAACTGAACGCTGTACTTTCGGTCGCGTTCTGATCCGGCAGCGGCGTGGCCAGCACCGGCGCCTGGTTGGTTGGTGACGACGTGGCGAAGACGAAGTTGGCGCTGGTCAGTTTGTCGAGGTAGTTGCCGGCCAGCGTCACCTCAAAACGATTGCCATTGGCGTCGGCAGTCAAGGACTTGATGTAAGTCTTGGTGCCGGTGCTGTTGAGCACAAGGTACACGGTGTTGTTCTTGCCATCCCCCAGGCCGGTAAATCCGATGGCCGACAGGTCGATCTTGTCGTTGCTGACATCGAAGTCGGTGATCAGGTCGCTAAGGTTGGCTCCGCCGGTGTTGTAGTTGCGGTAACTGTCCAGACGATTGGAGAACACAAAAGTGTCCGCCCCGGCGCCACCGGTGAGGCTGTCCATCCCGGCGCCGCCGTCGAGCTTGTCGTCGCCCGCGCCGCCACTGAGATTGTCGTTTCCTGCGAGGCCGAGCAGGGTGTCGGCCGAATCACTGCCCAGCAATGTGTCACTGGCGCTGGTGCCGGTGACCACCCGATTGAAAATGAAGTTGCTGGCGGTCAGGGTGCTGGCGAGGTTGCCCGAGAGAATCAACTCGAAGCGATTGCCGCTGGCGTCGGCATCGTAGTCCTTGATGTAGGTGCGGTCGTTGCTGGCGCTGTAGCTGACCTGCAGGGTGCCACCACGGCCATTACCCAGGCCGGTGAAGCCCAGGTCGGCCAGGTCGATCTTGTCCTGGGTGACGTCGAAGTCGGTCACGGTGTCATCGAAGCTTGCGGTTGCATTGCGGTAGCTGTCGGACTGAGCGGCGAAACGGAACGTATCGGCGCCGGTACCACCGGTGAGTTTGTCGATGCCCGCACCGCCCACCAGAATGTCGCCACCGGCCCCGCCATTGATCGTATCGTTGCCGGCCCCGCCGTAGAAAATCTCGCTTTCGGCGCTGCCCAAAAGGGTGTCGTTGCCAGCCGTACCCTGCACAGTGGTCATGGGCACCGTGTCGCTGACGTAGCTGCCGTCACCATAGATCAACGTGACACCATTGCTGGTGTGACTGATGGTATTGCCGATGATGGCATTGCGATCCGTGCCGTTTTCATTGCGTTCTGCAACACCGTAGGTCGAGAGGTTGCTGCCGCTGATGATGTTGCCCTGGATGATGTTGTCGCTGCCGTTGAAGTACTTGCCTGACACGCCCAGGGTGTCGTCGTAGGACTGGATGATGATTTCCGGTACGGGGCTGCCCAGTGAATTGTTGTGGAGCGTGTTGTCGGTGATTTCAACGTGGTTACTGCCATAGATGCGAACCCCGGCGCTGGCATTGTCGTGAATATCGACGCCGCTGACAGTCACCTCGCTGGACATCTTGATCAGCACCCCTTCGGCGCCGTTGCCGTACACCTCGCCACCGGTGATGGTTATGTTGCTGGGGGAGGGGATGTCCTCGCTGCCGCGCTGCACGACGATGCCATTACCGCCGTTGTTGTAGGCAATGTTATTGGTCAGGGTGAAGTCGTGGGTACTGGTAACGACGTTGAAACCGTGCCGGTCGTTGTCGTAGGCGATGTTGTTTTCAAAGGTACTGTCGCTCAGGAAATCAGCGACGAAGCCGTCCAGGCCATTGCCGTGGGACACGCTGTTCTTGATGACCATGTTGACGGTCTGCTCGTGGGGGTCGAAACCGTACCCGGAGCAATCCTTGATTTCGACACTGTCGAGGGTGACGTTGGAGTCGTAGCCTTCTACGCCGGGAATGAAGCCGTTGAACCAACCGTCGATCTTGCCCGTTGTGTTGTCACGATTGCCATCAATGGTGAGGTTGCTGACACCAAAGTCGTGGGTTTCTTCGCCATAAGCGGAGCGAATAACCCCCGTGATCTTGGTATCCGAACCGTCAGCCACTTTGACGTTGGTGACGCCCATGCCGTCGCCGTACAGGTAGACGTTGCTCTTGAGCATCAGGCATCCGTCAGAGGGCTCCGCGCCTGCGGAAACGATATAGGTCCCGGTCGGCATGTACACCTGGCCACCGCCAGCGACAGCCGCGGCATCAATCGCACTCTGTATCGCGGCCGTGTCGTCGGTAATCCCATCGCCTTTAGCGCCAAAACTTTGTACGTTGAAAATCATTAACTTATCTCCGTATCAGTCTAAATAGCGGCGCACGCCAATATTCCATCGACGAACAGCTTGTTAGGACTCGGAGGTGGGCTAAAGTTGTGACCGCATATCGGAAGCACGTCAAAAAACAGATATTACTGATCAGCGGTCTGAACGATCTTTTATGGAAACAACTTTATTTTGACTCTAACCGTGGACAGTGCGTCCTCCCAGGTAAAACTCAGGTGGCTTTACCCACGGAAATTGGAGGCGACGACCCACGACGGTTTTGTCGCTCAAACCATTCGAATAGCGCCATGCCGGCCAGCATGGCCACGACAAACACCGCACCCTTGAAAATGCCCGAGCCCAACAGCACCAGAGCGGGGCCCGGGCAAATCCCGGCCAATCCCCAACCGAACCCAAATAGCAGGCTGCCGATGATCAGGCGTCGGTCGAAGTGTCGAGCTGTGGGCAGATTCATCGGCAAGCCAAGCAGTGATCGCGTTCGCTTTCTTGCCACCCGAAAGCCCAGGGTAGCCACGGCAATGGCACCGGCCATGACGAATGCCAGCGAGGGATCCCACACCCCGGTCAGGTCCAGGAACCCCAGCACTTTGGCGGGGTTTGTCATGCCTGAAACCAGCAAACCGACCCCAAATATGAGCCCGCAAATCCAGGCGAAGAAGAGTGCCATGATCAATTCCCTCCCAGAAGGTGGCGAACCACAAAGACGGTGGCAAACCCGGCACTCATGAACACTGCAGTCGCCACCCCTGAACGCGGCGACAAGCGCGAAAGGCCGCAGACGCCGTGACCGCTGGTGCAGCCAGCCCCATAGCGTGTGCCAATGCCGACCAACATCCCGGCGACAATCAATAGCGGATAACCAGCATCGATCTGCAACGTAGGCAGTGGTGCATTCAGGCGGTAAAGCAGCGGAGCCATGAGCAGCCCCAGTACAAATGCTATGCGCCACGCGACATCACCAGCCAACGGGCGCAGTAAACCGCCGACAATGCCACTGATGCCGGCGATGCGCCCATTAAACAGCACGAACAGGGTAGCGGCAGTGCCTATCAACAGGCCGCCAATCAGAGCGCTCAGCGGTGTGAAATGGTTCAGATCGATCATGGCGACCACCTATCGTAAACCGTCGCTACATTGTCTACAGGCTTGTGCGCGTCACTTGCTCATCGGCATGTTCATCATGCTCGATTGCTGATCCATCATTTTCATCATCATGTTCATCATTCCCATCTCCATGCCGTCTTTGTTGCCGTCCATGCCCATGCCATGACAGTTCTTATGCATCATGGCCATGCTGTCCTTCATCGTCTTCATGCTCTCCTGCATGGCGGCGTGTCGCTCGGCAGGGGTCTTGGCTGCGACTGCCTTGTCGTGTGCAGCCTGCATTTTTTGCATTTGCTCGGTCATGACATTGTTTGGCATCGGCGTAGCTGTTTTGCTCGTCTGGCCGGACGCGGTCTGCCCTTGCTCAGGGTGATGCTCGTCGACTGCCGAGGCGATGAGTGGGCTGCTGGTCAGCAGGGTGGCGAGGATAATTTTCAGTGAGGCATGCATGGCAATCTCCAAAGGGTGATGACAACTCAGGTAACACCAGGCCGCACCAGGTTGGCGCAGTCGGACAATGCGCCGAAGATCGGCGCGCAAAAGGTCGGATTAATCGTTGAAACGGACGAAAATCAGGCGGGCAGGTGGTCTGGCCGGTACAGGGCGCCGTAATGCAAGAAAGGCAAAAGCGGAGGGATTGGCGGGAAACAAAATCAGCAACGCAGGGATCAGTAACAGAAACGTCCAACTGAACAGATCAAATGTTTGAAGATGGAGCGAAGGACTTACAGCTATCGCCGCATCGGCGCAGTGCTGAAGGCAGCCCAGGGCATGGGCTTCGTGGCTCTCATGATCTTGCGCAGTGTTCAGTGAGACATGTGTTGTAGCCGGATTATGGCTTGGCTGTGCCAGACATCCCTGGGTCGCTGCCACACCAAACGCTAACAACCACAGCACGATGGCGAGGCATATGAACGTTGGTTGACGATGGCGAAACCAGAACATGGAGAATCTCCGGTACTGATTAGCGGGTTTGATTTTTCAACATACAGCACATCGAAGTGTCACGGTTGATCCACGTCAATTTATGCCGCCGGGTGTCGGCTCTTGTGATGTGGTGAAATGTAAGGTCTACGTTGACCATTTCAAAATAACATCTGATTTAACAAGTGGGCGATGTCAGATGTTCATAAGTGGCTCGCGGGCCCGAGATTACAGACTCAATGTTCTCGGAATTAACTCGCCTGTTCATCGATTTATGTTCATAGCGCCAGTTTCCACGACATTCCTAGTCACGCCTCCCCGAACTCTCACGGTTACAGCCTCCGCAATATCGTCGCCATCCTGGATCCTCAGTCCGTTACCCGCCGTATCCCTGCAGCCGCAGAGACCAAAGGCACCCGGAAGGCTCGCTCCGTTAAGGTGTACAAAAACCCGCATTCCGGTGGTAGGTAGCTCGTTTATCGTGGTATCTCTGGCGAGCAGCTCCATAGAAGTAAGACTTCGCGAGACGTGTGGCAACCGCTTTAGGACGCTTACTGTCCGTCACGACATGCAGAAATCGGCCAAAACCTGCCCGTCACCAACACCTTCAATCGCCCATGAATTGAACTGCTCGATACCTGCAGCTACACAACCTGTAGCTGAGTGTCGGTGATGATTCCCGAGAAAACCGATTCTACCGGCCCAATAAGAACAACCGGCCCCACACCATCCCATTCAACCGTGACGGTTCCGCCATCACATTCCACTTCAACGGAGTGGTCCAGCAGGCCACGGCGTATTCCATTGACCACGGCACCACAGCAGCAGGAACCAGAACCCAGCGGAATACCACCCCAGCGCTCCCAAATACGCAGGCGAATGCGCGTTCGGTCGATGATCTGTACGAAATGCACGTTCGTCCGGAGGGGAAACAGGGGATCGGTTTCTATGGCCGGCCCGATTGTCGCCACATCGACCGCCGCCAGATCTTCCACAAAGTAGGTGCAGTGCGGATTTCCCATGTTGCAAGCGGCCGGGTCACCCGCCAGTGGCAGAGCAGCCGTAGCCAACTCGCGAGTCAGGGGGATGTCCAACCAACCGAAACGTGGTTCTCCCATGCTGACGGAAATGACACCAGTGGACATTCGTTCGCAAGTCAAAAGACCGCGGCTGGTTCGCAGCCCTATCGAAGTCGCGTTCGACTCGCGCATCAATCGGTCTGCGGCACCCCGGGTTGCGCTGCCACAGACATCCAGCGTGGAGCCGTCGGCATTCCAGAATTCCAGTCGCGCATCGGCATCGTCGCAATCAAGCACCACCGCCAGTTGATTAAACCCGATGCCCCGGTTGCGATCACCCATTCGACGAGCGAGCGCACTGGTCACCGGATTGGCCATCTTGCGTGCGTCAACAATGACGAAGTCATCGCCATTGGCGTGCATCTTGTGAAAAGGCAGGGGCATGAATAAGTCCTGGCGATGGGGAATGAGATGGATGATGTTTAATGGGATCGAGTTCTATTGGAAGCCCTTTGTCAAGTTGGATGAGTCTAGCCTGATCAGCGCTTTTCAGAACTAGGCGCTCGATATCTTGAAGGGACGCGAGCAACGATTGCCGGCCCACTGAGCGAGCGGCGGCTGTTGGCCGTTTACTGCCCGTTAACACAGGCAGCTTTTGACCGATCGGTGCCTATCGCGAGGGGCAGCAAACCCTTTACGGTCGTTCACTACTGGCAGTTACCAGCCATCGTCCATGACGACTGGCTCCCGTTGCGCGGACCACAGTGTGACCAGGGCGAGCAAGCTCAACAGCGGCCAGATATACGAATGTAATCGCACTGACTACAGCGTTGGAAAGGCGGGTGAGCCGGATCTTCATCATGCGCAAACCGGACAAGTTGGCGGTGCTGGAGGTGTTGTTGTACGTGCAATAGTCAAACGACTACCCGACCGTGCAGATTTTCACTGACCTGCAAATCCGCCTGATGAATCGGCTTGCGCCGATGCCTGAGCATCCCGCCTTGACGCTGATTCATCACCGCCGTCATCTCCGCCAGTATCGACAGCGCCACGTTCTCCGGAGCATCGCCCCCCAGGTCGAGGCCCATAGGGAAATGCAGGGCGCACGTCCCCTGACCGATCTCCGCAAGCAAGCGCTGCGTACGCTCCTTCGGACCGAGCTGGCCGAGGTAGGCGGGAGAGGTCTGCAACAGTTGCCCGAGCCAATGCCGGTCCTGGCGATAGCTGTGGGTCATCACGGTGACGGCGGCGCCATCGGTCAGGGGGCGCAGGTCGAATGGGTTGTCGAGGCTGGCAAAGATTACGGCATCGGCCTGGGGGAAGCGTTCGGGGCGGGCGAAGTGGCTGCGACTGTCGATGACACTGACATGCCAGTTCAGCAGTTTGGCCATGCGTACCAGCGGCTGGGCGTCGTGGCCGGCACCGAAGATTACCAGACGCGGCGGCGGCGCGATGTATTCGAAGAATACTTCGACTTCGCCACGGGCGTCGGTGTAGAGGCGTATCGATGATTTTTTCTGCGCCAGTGTCTTGCGCAAATCGTGGCGAATCGCAATTTTCAGCGGTAGATTGCGCAGGGTTCCATCGGTGTCGGATAGCAGGCGGTCTCCGACCCGCGCCGAGGCATTGCGAGACGTGCCAATCACCGTGGCCATGGCGGCCGGCTGTTGGCTGTCGCGCACCCGGCGCAACAGTTCGATAACGGGTGACGAGGATGTCGCGTGCAGGCGTTCGAGCAAGACGAACACCGTGCCGTTGCATCCCAAACCGAAGGTCAACGAGCTTTGCTCATCGTCTTCGTCCTCAGTGGCGCCCGTGCTGTAGCGGCGCACCACGGGTTCGCCGGAGTCGGTCAGCCACCAGGCTTTTTTCGCCAGGTCCTGCTCCAGGCAACCGCCGCTGACGGTGCCGATGGTGCGACCGTGCAGGGGAATGAGCATGCGCGCGCCGGATCGGCGATAGGCCGAGCCTTCGACCTTGACCACGGTGGCGAGGATGGTTTCTTCGCCCGCCTGGGCGGCGGAGTCGATGGCTTGTAGAAGATCATTGAGGCCAGACATGGCAGTAAATCCTGAGCATCATGGAGATCCCTGTGGAAGCGAGCTTGCTCACTCCCACAGGAGTAAAGGTGTGGCAGGTCGGTCAGTCGTTCACATTCATCAACTGCCGGACCCCGTCCCACGCCTCGGCCCGCATCCGCTGCATATCCAGCCCCGGAATCACACCGTTATCGACCACCACCCGGCCACCGACCAGGCTGTACTTCACCCTAATCGGCTCGCCCGCTACCACGGGCGCCACGGCAATGTCGTGGAAGCCGAAGTAGCGCGGATGGTCGAGGCCATAGATCACCAGGTCCGCCGCCTGACCGATCTCAAGTGTGCCGATCGCACCCAACCCCAACACCTGTGCGCCACCCGCCGTGCCCCAGTGAATGACATCTTCGGCGGTGGTGGCCGAGGCGCCTTGCTCCGCGCGGTGTATCAGCCACGCCGTGTTTACCTCGCCAACCATGCTCCCGGATTCGTTGGACGCCACACCGTCGACGCCGAGGGATATTGGCACCCCGGCCTCGAACATCTGCGGTACCGGCGCCACGCCGCTGCCGAGGCGCGCATTGCTCACCGGGCAGTGGGAAATACCGGTGCCGGTTTGTGCAAGCATGCGGATTTCACCCGGTTGCAGGTGCACCGCGTGGGCGAACCACACGTCCGGGCCGAGCCATTCGTGTTCGGCAACGAACTCCACCGGCAGGCAGTTGTATTTCTCGTGGCAGAAGTTGACGTAGTTCCGGGTTTCCGACAGGTGCGTGTGCAGGCGCAAGCCGAGGCCCCGGGCGGTGTGGGCCAGTTCCCGCAGCAGCGTCGGCGGCAGGGAAAAAGTCGGTGTGGTCGGCGCGACGACCACCCGGCGCAAGGCGTCCGGGGTGTCCTGGTGATAACGGGATTTCAGTCGTTCGATGTCACCGACCATCTGGTCCAGGGTTTCCGGTTGCAGCGCGGTTTTCGAGAACCCCGGATGCGCGCTGGCCGACTCCAGCGCTCCGCCCCGGCACAGCACGAATCGCAGGCCGAATTCCTCGGCCATGTCGAACAGCAGGTCACCGGTCTCGGTGGTGCCGTTGGCATGGTAGAGGTAATGGTGATCGGCGCAGGTGGTCACCCCCGACAATAGCAACTCGACCATGCCCAGTTGTGCGGCGATCCGCGCCAGTTGCGGCGTGAAGCGGTTGAGGCGCGGGTAGGGTACGCTGGCCAGCCAGCCTTGCAGGTCCTGGTTCAAGCCTTCGGGGACGGCTTTAAGCAGGTTCTGGAACAGGTGATGGTGGGTGTTGATCCAGCCCGGATACACCACCGAGTGGCGCGCATCGATCACCCGCTCGCCGGGTTGCGCTTCAAGGCCGGCGGCCATTTCGGCGATGCGCCCGTTGACGATGCGGATATCCACGGCGCCGGCCCGAGCCCGTGGGCCGCGCAGGCCGGTCATGACCGCCAGCGGGTTCTTGATCAGGATGTTTTGCAGTTGAGTCATGGTCGGCTCCAGTCAGAGGCTGTGGGTGGCGGATTTGCTGGCGGCGGCATCAGGCACGCTGACACCGTTAAGGGTGGCGTTGAGCAACACCGACACGAGGCAAGCGATGACCACGCTGCTGTGCAGGAAAGGCTGCGACCACTCGGGCAATTGCTTGAACAGGGCGGGGGCCAGCACCGGCACCAGGGCGGCGGCGATGGTGAAGCCGACGATCAGCACGTTGTAGCGATTGCGCTCGTAGTCGACCTTGGACAGGGTCTGGATCCCCGCCGCCGCGACCACGCCGAACATGGCGATCCCGGCACCGCCGAGGGCTGCGGTCGGCATCGAGGCGATGATCGCGCCGGCCTTGGGCACCAGCGCTACCGTGCACATCAGCAGGCCGCTGATGGCGACGACCCAGCGACTTCGCACGCCGGTGAGGATCACCAGCCCGACGTTCTCCATGAAGGCAATGAACGGAAATGCCGCAAACATCCCGGCGATGGTGCTGGCCAGGCCGTTGGCGCGCAGGCCGTTGATCACCTGTTTTTCTTCCACCGGTTTGTCGACGATGTCACCGATGGCCACGAACAGCCCCATGGACTCGACCATCTGCACGATCATCACCACCACCATGGTGGCGATAGGGATCAGGCTGAAGGTCGGCAGGCCGAAGTAGAACGGGTAGGGCACGGTGAGCCATGGCGACTCCTGCACGCTGTGAAAACTGCCCATACCCAGCCCGTAGGCCAGCGCAGCACCCACCAGCATGCCCACCAGTACCGCCATATTGCGCAGCATCGGGCTGCCGTAGCGGTTGACCAGCAGGATGCTGAGCAACACCACCGCCGCAACAGCCAGGTACGTCGGCGCGCCGAAGTCGCTGGCATGCCGTCCGCCGCCGACCCACTCATAGGCAATCGGAAACAGCTGCAAGCCGATCACGGTGACGATGCAACCGGTGACCACCGGTGGAAAAAAGCGCCGCAGTCGACCCACGAACGGCGCCATCAGCATGGTAAAAACCCCCGCGCCGATCACCGCGCCGCAGACCCCGGCGAAACCGACTTCCGGATTGCTGCCGATGGCAATCACCGGCCCCACGCTGCTAAACGCCACGCCCTGCAGGATCGGTAGGCGCACGCCGAATTTCCAGAAACCGACGGTTTGCAGCAGGGTGGCGATGCCGGAGCAGAACAGCGTGGTGCTGATCAGCACCACCGTGTCGGCCTGGGACATCTTCAAGGCGCTGGCGACAATCAACGGCACCGCGATGGCGCCGATGTATGAGACGGCCATGTGCTGCAGGCCGAGGGTAAGCATTTGCCGTACCGGCAGAATCCGGTCGACGGGGTGGATGGTGGGCGTTGCAGGGGTATTGGCTGACGACATGGGGAATCACCTCTTGCTGTTGTTATTCGGTAGAGAGGGGTATTCGTTCTGATGCCGACCGCAGGAGCACCATTGCTCCCACAGGTTTCATGGTGTCCTGACTGTCTGGCACCCGTCATTCATGTGCCCGGAACCGCCATCCACCGGCTCCGATGCCTTTTTCAGCTTGCCAGGCAGGCGGCAAAGCCCTGGTTCAGGGCTGCGCGGTCCAGGTCGCGGCCGATGAACACAATCTTGCTGGAGCGCGGTTCGTTGCCCCAGGACGTCGATGCACGGAACTCCACCAGGCTATGCACTCCTTGCAGGACATAGCGCTGGTCCTGATCGGCCACCGCGAGCACGCCTTTCATGCGGTACAGGTTGTTGGCCTGTTCTATGCGCAGCTTTGTGATCCAGCGGTGGAAGTCGCCCAGGTTGACCGCGCCATCCACGGCGATGCCTACCGACGACACGCTTGGGTCGTGGTCATGATCCGGGCCGTCATGATCGTGATGATGCTCATCGGCGTGATGGTCGTGCTCGGCACCGATCTCCATGAGTTTTTGAGTGGACTCGAAGGCACCGATGCCGAGGATTTTCGACAAGTCGATCTCGGCGTAGCTGGAGGTCACCAGATCCGCCGTGGCGTTCAGGCCCCGGATCTTGTCGGTCAGGGACGCCACGTCGGCGGCGCTGACCAGATCGATCTTGTTGATGACGATGCGGTCGGCGCAGACGATCTGGTCCACCGCCTGGTTGTCTACACCATCGAGCTGCAGGTCTTCCAGATGCTGAGCGATGTGCTTGGCATCAACCATGGTGACGATGGCATCGAGTTCTACTTCATCGGCAATCGGATCGTTGATGAAAAAACTTTGTGCCACCGGATACGGGTCGGCCAGGCCGCTGGTTTCGATCAGGATATGGTCGAGCCGCACCGGGCGCGCCACGAGTTCACGGACGATACGCACCAGGTCTTCGCGGACCTCGGCGGTGCAGCACACGCAGCCGTTGACCATCTCATAGATTTCTTCGGTTTCGGAACTGAGCACCAGGTCGCCGTCGATGCCAACTTCGCCGAATTCGTTCTCGATCACGGCGATCTTGCGGCCGTGGTTTTCCCTGAGGATGTAGTTGAGCAGGGTGGTTTTACCGGCGCCGAGGAAGCCTGTGAGGATGGTCACCGGGATTTTGGTGTTCGGGGTCGGGGCGTTGAATGGAGTGTTCATGTGATGCTCCTTGATGACTGAATGGTCGGAGTGCTTTCAACTGTGGGAGCGAGCTTGCTCGCGATGGGGCCATATCAGCCGGCATTGATGCCGACTGACCCACCGCTATTGCGAGCAAGCTCGCTCCCAGATGTTTTGTACTTGGCTGGAGGCTTGTCGGGTTCTCCCCAGCGCAACGCGGTCCCGGCGTCGAGGCCGAACAGGTCGAGGATACGGCCGAGGCTGTGATCGACCATTTGCGCAAGGTCTTGCGGGCGGGCGTAAAAGGCCGGGACGGGCGGGGCGATGATCCCGCCCATCTCGGTGACGGCGGTCATGTTGCGCAGGTGGGCGAGGGTCAACGGGGTTTCCCGCGCCATCAGCACCAGGGTGCGACGCTCCTTGAGGGTGACGTCGGCTGCGCGACCGATCAGGCCCGATGAGGTGCCGGTGGCGATTTCCGCCAGGGTGCGCATGGAACAGGGCGCAACCACCATGCCCAGGCAGCGGAACGAACCGCTGGCGATCCCGGCGGCCACGTCGTCGGTGCGGTGGTAATGGCTGGCCAGTGCGGTGACGTCGGCCAGTTTGTAGTCGGTTTCGTGGGCCATGGTCAGCAATGCGGCGCGGCTGATGACCAGGTGGCTTTCGATGTCCAGTTGGGCGAGCAATTGCAGCAGGCGCACGCCGTAGATGAAACCCGATGCACCGCTGATGCCGACCACCATGCGCTGGCGGTTCATGATTGCAGGCCTGCGAGCAGTTGGCGGGCACGCTCGACCACGTCCTGGTCCAACTGCGCCTTGATCCCGTCGAAGCCTGAACCGCGAGTGGCGTCCAGGCCCATGCGCGAGGTGGTGCCGTTGATGGAGGACGACGGGTCCAGCGGGCTGCCGGGCAAGCCGTCGATGACGAAGATGTCCTGGTGCGGCTGGAAATGCGTGGCCAGCGCCCAGAGCACCTGGCTGTCGTCGCTGATGTCGATGTCGCTGTCCACCGCGATCACGGTTTTCAGGTACGGGTCCCAACCGAGCAGCGCGAGCATTATCTGCCGCGCTTCGCCGTCGCGGCTCTGGTCCAGGGCGACGTAGCAGTGAAAATGGGTGCCGGAATTGGGGTAGTGAACGGCGGTGACGGCCGGAAAGCGTGCCTTGAGTTTCTCGCTCATCTCCGCTTCCCGCGGCAGCCGCGCCAGGGTCAGGTGTTCGGCGTAGCGCCCGCCAACCACGTCCAGCAGCCAGGCATCCTTGCGCCGCATCAGGGTGTCGACCCGCAGCACATTGTTGGTCGAGCGATCCGAGGAGTACCCGCTGAACTCACCGAACGGGCCTTCTTCGGCATAGGCTGTCGGATCAATGGCGCCTTCCAGGACAAACTCCGCAAAGGCCGGAACGCCGATGCCGTAGCGCGGGGTTTTCACCAGATCCAGCGGCGCACCGAACAAACCGCCCGCCACCTCGCGCTCATCGCTGCCGAACGGCAAGCGTGCCGCCGCGGCGAGCATGAACAGCGGGTGTGCGCCGACCACCATGGCCACGCGTAATTCTTCGCCGCGCTCCCGGGCGGTTTGCAGCATGCGCCACAGGTGACCACGTGAGTGCAGGCTGGTGGCGAGGGTCTGTCGGGCATGGCGCATCGAGCGGTGATAGCTCATGTTGGCGATACCGGTGACCGGATCTTCGGCAATGATGATCGCGTTGGTGATATAGGGGCCGCGATCACTGTCGAAATGCTTGAGCATCGGCAGCAGTGCGAGGTCCACGGCTTCGCCCTCGAAGATTTCATCGAGCACCGGACCGGTTTCCACGTAGTGTGGGGCGATGGGGTTGTTGGCGCGTTTTTGGAACGTCTCGTGCAATTGCGCCGGGGCAACGCCGAACATCCGGGCGATGCGGGTGCGGGAGGCGAACAGGTTGGTGGCTACCGGCAAACCGAAGTTGCCGACTTTTTCGCAGATCAGCAGCGGATCGCGGCCCTGGGTGGCCAGGGTATCGACCAGGGCGGTGACGTCCTGATCGGCTGAAAGGGACTGCCGGACGGTGAGCACATCGTCCGGGTATTGCCGGCGATAGGCGTCTAGAAAGTCGTGAAAATCCTGGGTATCGCCGAGTGTGGAGAGGGTCATGGTTTCACCTCATGAAAAGCAGTGCTGTGCGTACCTGTGGGAGCGGGCTTGCTCGCGAAAGCGGTGGATCAGTCACCATCGTTGTTGAATGACACTGCGCTTTCGCGAGCAAGCCCGCTCCCACAAGGGTTATGCGTGAACCTAGAGGTACGTCGTGGTCAGACGAAGGTCCGCCTCGATCAGGTCCTTGGGAGGTGGCGTCGGTTCGATGCCGCACAACCGGGCGATGTTGTTGCCCAGGTAGTCCTCAAGGTGATCCTCATCGATGCCCAGGCCTTGCGGCGCCGGCGAGCACAACACTTCCAATTCACGCAGCCACATGCCCGGTTCGTTCGGTGGCGAGTCGGTGCCGAATACGATCTTGTTGCGCGGCAGATCCTTGGCGAACTCGACGATCCGCGACTGGAAGCACCAGCCGGATTCGCAGTACACGTTCGGCGTGTCCATGGCCATCCAGAACGCTTCGAACGAGTAGTTGCCGCCAGTCTGGATACCGAAGTGACCGATGATGAAATTGACCATCGGGAACTCACGGATAATCGGGTAGAACATCGTCGGGATGGTATACGGACCGTCCCCGGTGTGGATCAGCACCACGATGTTGTACTTGGCGCAGACTTTCATCGCCGGACGCAGCCAGTCCAGCGCCCGGTCCGGACGATAGCCATGCATGTTGGCGTGCAGCTTGAGCATCTTGAAACCGTATTCCTTGATATGGAATTCCAGCTCGGCCGCACCGTTTTCCGGGCCCCAGCGCGGGTTGAAGTTGAAGTTGCCGATGAAGCGATCCGGGTACTTCACGCACAGTTCGGCGACATAGGACATGTAGTCGCGCACGCCCTCGCGACCCCGGCGGTTGCCGTCGCGATAACCGGTGTTGCCCGGTGGCGGCTGGATGAAGCCCATGTCGATGCGGCGCGGCTTGCCGTTGATCATGTACGGGCCGTCCATCAGCTTGAGCATGCGCTCGCCGGTGAAGGGTTCGCCGGTGTGGCGCCAGGCCTCGTCGACCAGATTGGTGGGGTGCAGATGGGTATCGATAATCATCGGTTCAGCTCCTGGCCAGTTGCGTGGTGACGGGGCGCTTGAGCTGCGCCTCTGCTTCGGAAACGGAACGGGGCGGTGGGGTCGGTTCGAGGCCGATCATTCGTGCGGTGTTGTTGCCCAGGTACTCCTCCAGGGTGTCCTCATCGAGGTTCAAACCCTGCGGCGGCTCGTGGCACAACACTTCGAGCAGACGCAGCCACATGCCCGGCTCATTCGGCGGGGTGTCGGTACCGAAGAGGATTTTGTGGGTCGGCAGGACCTTGGCGAACTCGACGATCCGCGATTGCAGGCACCAGCCCGATTCGCAGTAGACGTTGGGCAACTCCATCGCCCACTGCATCGGTTCGAACACGTAGACGCCACCGGTCTGTACGCCGAAGTGGGCCATGATGAAATCGACGTTGGGGAACTCCTTGATCATCGGCACCCATTCCGACGGGATGCTGTAGGGCCCGTCGCCGGTGTGCAGCTTGACCGGGATGCCCAGCTCGGCGCATTTCTCGAAGGCCGGGCGTACCCAGTCCAGGGCGCGGTCCGGACGGTAGGCGTGCATGTTGGCCTGCATCTGCACCATCTTGAAGCCATGTTCCTTGACGTAGCGCTCGATCGCCTCGACGCCGTTTTCCACGCCGCAGCGCGGGTTGTAGACGAAGCAGCCGATGAAGCGGTCCGGGTAGGTCTGGACCATTTTCAGGGTGTAGGCCATGTAGGCGTCGATGGACTCGCGACCGGTCAGGTCGCCGTCGGTCCAGGTGTAGATGGTGTTGCCCTGGGGGGGCTGGATGAAGGCTTTGTCGATGCGGCGAGGTTTGCCGTTGACCATGTACGGGCCATCCATCATCTCCAGTAGACGCTCGCCGGTGAACGGGTCACCGTCATGCCTCCAGGCGAGGTCCACGAGATCCGTGGGATAGCAGCTGATATCGATGATCATTGAAGTCGATCTCCTGATAGCGGGGTAGGGAACCTTGCGGTTCACAGCAGCCACGTCCCGGGCAATCGGCCATTTCTATGCGCAAAGACTCACGCATTCCTCGCCTGGTCGCATCCGGCTCGGGACGCTGGCTGCTTGGGGGGAAGTATTGGAAGGGGGTGTCGGGTTCGTACAATATTAATTGGGCGAGGGGGTGATATGTGTTGGATATGGCTTTGTATTGACTGGGCGGGCCTCATCGCGAGCAAGCTCGCTCCCACAGGTTTTTGTGGTGTGACAGAGATCGGGTTGACACCTCTGTCCCTGTGGGAGCGAGCCTGCTCGCGAAGGCGTCAGTGCTGTGTAAGCAATGCCAACTGCTTGACCGCCTCAACCACCGGCGCCACTCGCTCGGCCTGCCCCGGTGGCCACACCGCGTACAGGTTGTAATGCGCTGCAATCTGCGCATCGTTCAACGCCACCAACCGCCCGCTGCGCAATGCGTCCGCCGCCAGCAATCCGCGCACCAGTCCTGCGCCGACTCCTGCTTCGGCAGCCGCGATCAGATTGGCCGCGTTATCAAACACCACCCGCGCCGGTGGCTCGTTGGGCTCCTTGCCAACGGCATCCAGCCACGGAATCCACGAGCGCCGCGTGTACCCCAAAAGCGGCAGTTCAAGGATCTGCGCCGGACTCAACGGCAGTTGCAAACCATGGCGCTCAAGCAGCGCAGGTGACGCCACCGCCATCACCCGATCCCCGCAGATTTGCGTCATCTCGCAGTCTTCCCATTCGCCATAACCGTAGCGCAAGGCCAGGTTCACGCGCTCGAACGCGCTGCGATCCGAGCGCGGCATCGACAGCAGCACCACCTCATGATCGGGCAACAGATCCAGCAACTGCGGCAAGCGCGGGTTGAGCCAGCTCTGGGCCAACTCACTGTCGACATCCAGGGTCAGGCGTTGCGCTACGCTGCGGTTTTTCACCGAAGACAGCGCCCGGTCGATCTGCGCCAATCCGTCGGACAGCACACTGGCGAACAGTTGCCCGGCGTCGGTGAGGTTGCTGCCACCGCCTTCGCGCACGAACAGCGGCTGGCCGATGAAGTCTTCAAGGGCTCGGATTTGCTGACTGATGGCGCTGTGGGTCAGGTCCAGTTTGCGTGCCGCGCTGGAAAAACTGCCGCTGCGGGCCGCCTGGATGAACGCACTCATGGACTGCACCGACGGGTATCGCTTGTACATGCTGTTAGTCCTACTTACACAGGATGGCAGAAATCGTCGCTGGCCCGATTTTCCCAAGGCTTCCAATAATCGGTCACCAGGCCTGCACAAAGACGGGCCGCTCTCTTGGAGCCTGACAATGATCGAATTCACGGTAAACGGCGAACGACGCGAGCTGGCGGAGACATCGCCCTCCATGCCCTTGTTATGGGTGTTGCGTGACCACTTGAAACTCACCGGCACCAAGTTCGGCTGCGGCATGGGCCTGTGCGGTGCCTGCACCGTACACCTGGACGGTGTCGCGGTGCGCTCCTGCCAGCTGCCGGTCGCCGCCGTGGCGGGGCACAGCATCACCACCATCGAAGGCTTGTCACCGACTGAGCAGCATCCGCTGCAACTGGCCTGGGTTGCCGAAGATGTGCCGCAATGCGGTTACTGTCAATCGGGGCAGATCATGTCCGCCGCCGCGTTGCTCAATACAGGTGCCGCGGTGACCGACGACTCGATCCGCAATGCCATGTCCGGCAACCTGTGCCGCTGCGGTACTTACGGGCGGATCACCAAAGCGATCAAGCGCGCGGCCAACGCGCCGAAGGAGGCGTGATGACGATCTCCCCGATGGATGTTTCGCGGCGTGTGTTTCTCAAGCAAAGCGCAACCGTAACCTGCGGTCTGGCCATTGCCTTTTACCTGCCTTCGAGCCTGGCCGCGACTGACCCGCAAGCCCCGGCAACCGCCGCTGAGTTCGAACCCAACGCTTGGGTGAGAATCCTGCCTGACGGCACGGTGAAACTGGTGGTGCACAAGCACGACTCCGGTACCGGAACGCACACGGCCTTGGCCGCCTGCGTGGCCGAGGAACTGGACGTCAACCCGATGACCGTGCAGGTGATCTCGCCGGAAGACCCGTTCTTCGAAACCTACATTCACCCGGTCTGGAAAGTCTTCTCCACCGGCGGCAGCACCAGCGTCTCGCTGGAATACGACCGCCTGCGCATGGCCGGTGCCACGGCCCGGGCGTTGCTGATCGCGGCGGCTGCCAAACAGTGGAAAGTCAGCCCCGACAGCTGCAACACTGAAGAAGGCCGTGTGGTTCATGGGGCGAGCAAACGCAGCCTCGGCTACGGCGAACTGGTGGGCGTCGCCGCGCATCTGCCGGCCCCGAGCAAGGTTTCGCTCAAGGATCCGGCGCAGTTCAAGTACATCGGCAAGCTGCGGCACAAGCGCGATGCCCAGGCCAAGGTCTGCGGACGCTTCAAATACAGCATCGATGTAGTGCTGCCGGACATGCTGGTGGCGGTGATTCAGCGCGCTCCCGTACTGGGGGCGAGCGTTGTGTCGGTGGACAGCGCGGCTGCGTTGCAGGTGCCGGGCGTGCACAAGGTGATCAAGGTGCCGGGGCGTCCCGATGTGCTCGGCGGCAACGTCGAAGGCGTGGCGGTATTGGCGCGCAGCTACTGGGCCGCGCACCAGGGGCGCGAATTGCTCAAGGTTCAGTGGAGCGACTCGCCGCTGGCGGGTTTCGACAGTGATGAACTGGCCAAGGCCCAGGCTGCGGCGCTGGACGACAACGGCGCACAACGGGTGTCCGCGATGGCGGTGGGTGATGTGAACGCACAATGGCCGGGTGCCGCGAAGCTGCTCGAAGCCGATTACCGCATGCCCTACAAGGTGCAGAACCCGCTTGAGCCAATCTGCATCACCGCGCAGGTCAAGGACAACGCCATCACCTATTGGGGCGGGGTGCAGGTGCCGTCATCGGCGCTGGAAGCGGCGCAAGTCATATGCAAGTTCACCAAGGACAAAGTCATCATCAACGAACTGGTGTCCGGCGGCAGCTTCGGAGCGCGGGAGGCCAAATACTGGTTGTTCGAAGTGGCCTACCTGGCACAGCAAGCCAGGGTACCGGTGAAACTGATGAACAGCCGCGAAGACGAAATGCGCTCCTTGTTCATGCACCCGGCCACGCTGCACCGGACCAAAGGTGCACTGGATGCGCAGGGCCGCTTGACCGCGATGCAGCTTGACGCGGTGTCGCCGGCCTCGCCGGAGCAGTGGGAGCCGGGCTATTTCGAGCGCCCCGACAAAATGGACTACAGCACCACGGAAGCCATCACCGCGTGGGATTTCGCCTATCGTCCGGCCAACCTCGACCTGACCTGGGTCAGGCACGAAAGTCAGGTGCCCAGCGGCTGGTATCGCTCGGTGAGTTTCATTCCCAACGTGTTCGCCGTCGAAAGCTTCATGGATGAACTGGCCCATGCCGCCGGGCAAGACCCGCTGGCCTTCCGTCTGGCCAACATGCAGGACCGGTCACGGCATGTCGCTGTTTTGAAAAGCGCCGCCGAACGCGCCGGCTGGGGTCAGCCGCTGCCCGAAGGCACGGCGCTGGGAATCGCCACCAATCAGGGTTACACCAGTTTCATCGCGGTGGTCGCGCGCCTGTCGCAAAAGGAAGGCGTGATCAAGGTCGAGAAGCTCACCTGCGTGGTCGATTGTGGCCTGACGGTGTCGCCCGGCGGCGTTGAAGAGCAGATCTACGGCGGCTTGATGTGGGGGCTCGGCCACGCGTTGTTCGACCGGATGGACATCAAACAGGGCAGGGTGGTACAGAGCAACTTCCACGATTACCGGGTGACGCGCATGTCGGATATGCCGGCGGTGGACATCCTGCTGGTCGACGGCGATCCGGCCAAGCCCGGTGGCGTCGGCGAACTGGGCAGCCCGTCGGTGGCCCCGGCCATTGCCAATGCCTTGTTCAGCCTGACTGGTGTGCGCCAGCGCTCAACACCACTGAACCTGGGATAACGTGCATGGACTTGCGCTTGCTGAGGTACTTCATGGCCCTGGCCGAAGAGCTGCATTTCGGCCGGGCCGCCAACCGATTGCATATCTGCCAGCCACCCCTGAGCCAGCAGATTCGTCTGCTGGAGGAGGAACTGGGCACGCCGTTGTTCGAACGCAGCCATCACCGGGTCGAATTGACCGCCGCCGGGCAGATGCTCAAGGAACAGGCGCCACTGGTGTTCGAACAACTCAACCGCGCGCTGGACCTGACGCGCCAGACCGGCCGTGGCCAGTTGGGCGAACTGGAAATCGGCATGATCAGCTCGGTGATGGTCGGGGTGCTGCCACGGGCCTTGCACCTGTTTCGCGAGCGTTATCCGCAAGTGAACTGGCGTCTGCATGAAATGACCCCGGCAGCGCAGGTCAAGGCGCTCAAGGAAAAACGCATCGACGCCTGCGTGTTCCGGGTCGGCTATGACGACCCGCAGTTGCGCAATGAACTGCTGATCTACGAACCGATCCGGGTGGTCATGCCAGTCGATCATCCGTTGGCAAAGCGTGAAACCCTGGCGCCGTCGGATCTGGCTCAGCAGCCGTTCGTCGCCTTGGAATTGAAGCAATCCCGGTTCGCCGATTTTCTCTTCCAGTGCTGCATCCAGGCCGGGTTCACCCCGCAGATCCGCCAGCAGGTGATCGAGGTGCAAACCTTGCTCAGCCTGGTGCGGGCCGGTTTCGGCGTGGCGTTGCTGCCGGCCTCCATCGAGCAATTGGCTCCGGCGGGCCTGGTATTCCGGCGCCTGACCCCGGCGTTGCCGGAGGTGCCGCTGTACGTCACGTACCGTGCGGATGACGATTCGCCGGTGCTCAAGCTGTTTCTCGATACGTTGCGTGAGCTGGTGTTACAGGACGCTAGGTAACCGTTGTACCCGTAGGAGCTCGTTCACCTGCATTGTGCGGGCATCGACATCGGTAGCAAGAGACGGTTGCGCGCAGCCTGCATGGTAGCTGGCGGCAGGAACATCTTCATGCGCTTGAGCAAGAAGTGCGCTGCGCAACGCAGTAAATTTGCGAAATGGGTAAACACCATTTAGCGATTCGCAAGCACACGATGCTGGGCGCCTATACGGCCGAAAGTGAAGAGCCAACTGTGACCGTCCGCCAATAACCGGAGTCCCTTAACTCATTGATTAATTAGCGTTTCCGTTTATTTTTTAGCGGTTTACCGGAAAATCAACAGAATATTCAGCCGTTTTTCCGAGTATTAAGTATGCGTACCGCGCCAACCATTAAAGCCACTATTGAATAGAAAAAGCGACACAGCATATTCTCCCCCGTGTGAAGAGGTGGATCAGACACACACAAAAGCACCGTCAGCGACCTCCAAAAAATGCCCGACGTCCGGATCTTGTTACTCACCGAGAACTTCAAAAAGCAACAGAGAAAAACCACCTGGTGCAGTTTTTACGCGTGGGCAGAAAACAACCGGCTACGTCGAGTACAGACGCAGCCAGTTAAATGTACAGGTGATCAATGAAGACACGCTGTTGGTTTGATTCTGTCGACGTGTGGGACGCGGATTGGGCGATATATGTGCAAGAGATGCTGAGCTCAATAGAGATTGTGTCGCAAGGTTATTCGACCAACATCTATCGCGTCGCTGGAAGGTTCAATTGACTAAATAGCGTTAGAAATAGACCAATGAAGAGATTAAAATCTAACATTCGTATTGTACGGATAGAACTGCCTCAAGAAGCCAAAGTGATAGAAGATCTTTATTGCTAGACTTTAATATTGGAATTTATCAATGGCTAATTTGACATGGCTGTAGGGGCATCGTTGCGCCTACAAATACTGAATAGGGTTTCCTCAGCGTTTGTTGAGATTGAGAGGTTATATTGTTTGATTTGGTTTTGAACCAATCTCATCGCTTGATTGGATGAAAATTTCCAAGGGCTTAGCAACGGACTAAGGTATTCGGGCGGAATATCTAATAATGCATCAAGGAAGTAATCCGAACCAATTGATAAATTTATTTTCAATGCGCTGTATTTTTTATGATCTATCACCATTTGTTTTGGTTGGTAAGGATCCCAAGGAGAACACCTGAAAAAATGGCTGTAACCCTTAGGGTTTTCCATCCATGTGTCAAGGACTTTTAGGTTTTCACGAATATGAATATTTAGTAAGCTGGCTGATTGCCTGCTGGGCCTGCTGTTAAGCAGGCTATAAGCAATTACGATTTTGTTTATGGTTGCGTAGAGAATATACACTTCTACACATGGAATGCCGAAGTTGTCTGTAATGACAAGGCCAAGGTTTAAATACTGAAGATTTATCTTATAAAAATTCTCAGCCATTTTTGAACCCGTCGATAAAATTTAGATACTGACTAGCGGTGATAAATGGTATTAGATCTATCAGTCGACGTAAAATACCAGAGTGCTCTAAGTCGA
This sequence comes from Pseudomonas sp. PDM28, assembly GCF_019219115.1. Lineage (NCBI taxonomy): Bacteria > Pseudomonadati > Pseudomonadota > Gammaproteobacteria > Pseudomonadales > Pseudomonadaceae > Pseudomonas > Pseudomonas sp. PDM28. The sequence continues at coordinate 124,477 of NZ_JAHUWG010000002.1, read as the reverse complement.
CAAAAACATTACTGTGCTTACCTATGTCGTATGCGGACCATCCATATAACAATCCAAACTCATTCGAAATAAATGCTAATGTTTGCAAATCACGATCTGAATAAAACCCGATGATGCACCCTGTTAATATTAGCGCGCACATCCGTTCGAACGCCGAGCATGAAAATGGACCTATCATCATTAATGCGCGACCTCCAAAGTATTTAAACGCGCCGCGCTGGGGTGATGATCGCGAAAGAGTTCTACAAGCGAGCCCTCTCGGTTCGCCAGCGCAAAGAAATAACTCGATCAAAAATTTGAGTGCCTTTTGAGTCTTATGATCAGCAAACGTTGTTGATATTTCCAAGCTATTTATAAATTTCTGAAACTTAAGCGCAAGCAAAACAACAATTTGAAGATTTGGCTCATTTAGCCTGCACTTGTGAGTTTGAGTAAAATCGCTGGACAAAACATGGATGTGATAGCGGTCTCCATATGGTAGCTCGTTTAACAAGCACTTATGGATGTCACAAATAGGGTTGGCGAGATATCTCCATCTTTTTTTGTAAACAAGACATTGTTGATCGGCCAAAGAATCGACCAAGCACGCCTTGCATGCAAACTGAGTGGCAGAATATGGAATTATCCATTCAGAATGTGAACGGAAGTGATTCCAAATTTCTTTGGGGTTTGCATTAATTACATTGTGTACAGCTGTGGAGGTTAAAATTTCTTTGGAAAAGTCAGGGTCCTGACTCGGGTAGCACTTAAGCTTGGATCTAGTAAGGGCCTGTATACTTTCGACAGAGATGCAGCGGTGCGAAAGCTTTATTTCGCATCTGTTAATCCATGATGTGAAAGACTCATCATTAACTGGATTCAATACTGAATAAATATGCATTGTTCTGAAGTGTAGCCTTTAAGGGTGGAAATTCATTCGATAGTGGAGCCTGGGCGGGGCCAGTAAGCAGTGCGTGTATGGCATGTTCCTTTAGAAGGTAAAACAGATTTCCAGTGTTACCTGAACATAGTTTGAAAATGGTTTCAGCATGGGATCTGAGATCAATATTTATTGTATGCTTTTCAGAGAGAGTATTTTCAAGGATCCCCATAAAAGATGAAAAACCTACGCCATTTTCCCATTCTTGTATGCAATGAATAGACGTCAGTATATCGTCAGTGCATGTTGCTCCATAAGCACGCTTCGTCGTGCCAATAATTATATTTATAGACATCGGTGTGCGCGCTAAACTTAGGCAGGCGTTTATCAATTGCTGCTTTTTTATCCGCGTAATTACACCCTCTAAAAAGTCATTTAGGATGATGCAGTCAATTTTAGCGTGACGAATTAAGTTTAATATGAAATATGGGATTATTTGATTTTTCGTAGATTGTAGTTTCGCTCCTTGGTAAGTGAATCCGTAATACTCTAGTAATGCTTCCCATGGATTATTTCCATCGCTGAAGGCGCGGGGACTAAGCACTGTTGTATTGATCGACCTACGGAGAAGGATGTCTTGGCACATTTTTGTCGCAGTTGAGACGCCACAGCCAGATTCTCCGAGGATAATATGTAATGAGCCTCTTCCAGTGTTTACCGAAAGCATTGAATCTATCGCAGCCACAACATTTTTTACTTGAGGAGTTGGTAAATTGAACTCCTCGTAAATTCGATTAATTTCATTTATTAGATGAGATTGAGGCATTGAATTTCATCGCTTTTTATGGCGCAATAGAGAAACTCCATATTTCGCAGCTAAAAATGGAGCATTATCTATAATGGGGAGAGTGATCTTTTCTAACCCTAACGATATAGCTTCGGCAGCGCATACCTGAATGATTTTTACCACGTTATCCATGACGCCATTCGCGTGCTTGAGTATTGCAGTAGCCAAATCTTGACTGTGCAAGAATGACGGAAGTTTTAATGGAAGAGTGCGTTCATACGCGGCAATAAATGCCCTAAAATCTTCATCCAATTTCCACTTTTCTAACGGCCATTGCAAGTAGCGCCTTTCTAATTGAGGGTCTAGACGGAGAGCTTCGCTGGCCTTGTCTACGCCAAAAGCAAAGACACAAAGATTGTATTGATCGCCGGACAAATTTTTTAGTAATGAAAGATTAATTTTCTGTTGCATTGTCGATAAGGTTACAGCGTCATGAATTTCATCAATGACAATCCCCTTGACATTATTTCGCTCGACGGTACGCGCAAATTCTTTGGAAGCATTATATCCGCTGTACTTTTTGGTTACCTCCATCCCGAATGCCTCCAATAGAAGCTCCCTGAGATTATAGTTATTCGGATTTTGCCTGAAGCTCATAAATACCAATTTTTCGGTTTGATTTTTATTTGATTCTTTTACGCGATTTATGATGCTTGTTTTTCCATAACCTCCGCTGCCCCATACCAACATACATGGTGCTTGAACCTTGTTTTCAGTCCGAAGCATAAAGTGCATGGCATTCATTATTGCTTGGGCGTTGGGGTATTCAATGAATACATCTTGCAGGCATATCATGAGTCGTTCTTCTGTGGAAAGGTCTAATAAGTGGCGTCTGGATTGACGTACGTGGCTTGTGTCTGTTGGTTGATTAGTCATTTTGGTCGAATAGTTGGGGGATTAATGAGAAGTTTACTTCCGGTTCCGAAGCGACTGAATCTTCGCAATTGCTAATATGGACATTCCACACGGCGTTAGGAATTCCATGCTTATTTCTGTCTCTGTGATGCATAACTCCCTCTTGGTGTGCTTTTGCTAATTTGGCACTGCGTGTGTCGCGCTGGCTATTTTTTACCAATGCATTATTGGTCCGAATCTGCCTGAGTGCGTCGTCATCAGTTACTGTGCCGACTGGTATCTGCTTATTGAACTCACGGTCGCAGCGGTAGTCTTCGTAACTTGAAAACTCACTAACTAAAGACACTTGCGGAACTCGCACATACACCCCTTCGATATTGACCCATACTACGGTCAAATCAAACGGATCGAACTTTACAATTACCTTGCCTCTTCCTTGGACTCGATTTAATTTTGGCGTGTAATATCGCCTAGTATTGAGTGTTATTCCATTGTTTCTCACGGGTTTTATTTTTTCTGGTAAGAAATCCAAATAGAGCGTTTGCGGATTTACGACCAATTCGGGCGTAGTTATTTGCTTTTCGCGAAATGCCTGTTCCCATGCATCTTTTGGGGATTTTTTTAACTGAGAATGAACAGTGCCGTGATAGATAAGCACTTGTCCTGCGAACCAGGTGCAAAACTCCTTAAAAGTTAAAGCAGAATGTTTTTCACTGTCATAGTCACCGCGCTGCTGTGTGTTGGAGAAGGTAGTTCCTGGTAGAAAATGCACTGCAGAGGTCATGAAAGTCCCGATCAAACGTTCAATATGACCGCCCATATGCTTTTTGCCAATGATTCGCCACTCGGGATTTATTTTATATTTGCGCAATGTAGCTTCAAGTATCGGAGATCGAAATTCAGATGCGTTATCCATCAACAATCTTTCGGGAAAACCAAAGTATGGATAATGATTTGATTCACTAGCTAACTGAAAATAACCATTGCTTTTAGGGAGGATTGCCATTCCCATTGCTTGCTGAACAGAGATAAGTGAAGGAGCAAACATTGTCAGGTAATAACCTAGGATGACGCGCGTGTGCACGTCTATAATTACTGTGAGCCAAGGTCTTCCTATAACTTGCGTGCGATCATGTTCTGCGCGAAGTATTAAATCTACTCGTGTGTGGTCCATTTGTGCTACTTGAAGAGGGCGGTCTGTAAAGACGATTCCAGGGCGAGATTGATAGATCTGATTCGTCGCATCACTGCCGTGCTTTTTTAGAAATGTTTCTTTTTCATCTATGCTCTTGATTATTTTTTTTACAGTTGCAAGACTTGGGCACATCAACCCAAGTGCATGGCATGCACTTTGTACTTGCCGCCATACATTTGCGTACGAAGCTGATTTTCCGTGATAGTGTTTGTCATAGCATTCTTTAATGACGTGTATAGTTTCAATATCAGTTCGCATACTGCCTGGTTGAGGGCCGGGATTATTTTTTATTAGTGTGACGGGGCCTAAGTCTGGGCTGTACCTTTTAACGAGTTCATAGAATGCGCTTTTTTTTACGCCTAACAATGCCGCGGCGTCTTTTGCTGTACGTAATTTATTAATAAATAATTCAATAACGGATGACCTTTCGCCCGCTAGTATCATTTGCGAGGCGCTGCGTTCCGTTATGTGAGTTACGTTACGTTTATTGTATTCAGCGCTGTGGCGAGATTGTGGGATAGGTTGGATATTCGCGAGATCGACTACTGATACTGTCCCAATACCATATTCAGTGACCGTAACGGTTCCCTGCGATCCTACCTCCATTACTACGGATAACTTACCATTGGCCACCACAAGGTGACCGCACTCAATTGCGATCCTCAAAAATATCTCCCTTTAGGGCCTTTACCTTTCAAGTTGATGCTCGGCACTAAATGTGTACGGTACGGTCTGTATTCACCGCACCATTGATACCGGTCCCGTCGGCGAAATACTATCGATCGACCGTGCATGATTCCTAGGGTCTAACAAAAAAATGACTCTCATGTCCGAACTCAATAAATACAGGGGTTTGAAGCACGAAAAAGTTTGTGCATTGGCGACGTGAAGAAAGCCTTGATTCGGTACGGTGGATTGCAGAATGATACTCACGCATTTTATGAGGAAGTGGCATTCAAATGGGGCGTAAGAACAAAACACTGTTGCAGACGCTGAAAGCAGCGGTCTTAGCTGAAAGACTTACAGAACTTGCGGGCATCCAACCCAATGGTTATCAATTGTCACGTTGGTATGAACGGAGACTAGGACTTGCCCATGGTTCGCAAGAGAAGCGCTCATGGGACATGTTTTTAAAAGGCCAAATGCCTCAGCATGACAAACTGGCGATAATTATCGATTTAGAGCCGAAATTGCGCGACTTATTGAACCATCCATTCTGGATGATTATGGACGAATCAAGTGCTCACCTTGATATTCACCAAGTGCTCCAGAAGGAGGTATATCCAGCAAATAAATTATATTTGAAAGTTCTTTGGGATGACTTGAGCTTGATGCCTGTACTGGATCGCATCACGTTCCTAGTGGCCATGATAATTTCTCCAAAATCATACGAAATATGGACTGCATACATCACCGATTGGCTAGCTGAGAGCTATGCTCAGCTTATTTTAGAGTCGTTATGGAAGCCCTTCGCTGATTTTTTATTGGAAGTAGTGATGGTGCGGTGTGAAAGCAATCAAGCGTTTTCCCCTACACGATTATGTTCATCTATCAGTGCGGAAAAACTTCAATCGTGGAGCATTGTCTCTGAGGATTATGGGACGTACCAATCCGGCCAGGCTCCCACAGCATGGGCGGCGTGGTGCAGCGCCATCTGGCGCCTCAATTGGTCCGAGCGAGAATTATTTATGAAATATATAAATAATCGCGCCGCATTCCGTTCCGGCGACAAAACATCTCCTGAAAAGAAAATTTATAAACGAGTGCGCGACCTACGATACAAACTCCTACAAAAAAGTCCGAAGCTAACAATCTGCGTTTTAGATCGCTATGTTTAAATTTTTGCCGTGACATTCAATGCATCTATGACCTGTCGTTGAAAATATTTTAATGAGCTAAGTTCATTTTTTACCTTAATATTTTCTTGTTTCAGGTCTGCAATTATTTTGCAGAGCTCGTCTATTAGTTCTGGGTATTCCTTGGTAGTGCCATATTTGTGCAATATTTTTAGCAGGCGAGCGAAATCGTTGTGCTGACTCCATAGACTCGATGAATCCTGAGATTGGAATTGACCATTGTTTATCTCCTCGTTAGATTTAGAGCGTTCCGCGGATTGATTTAGTTCTTTAGATTTTAAAGCTCGTAGGTGTTTAACTATCGTGGTTTTTGAACCGTGATTACCCATTTCTGTACGAACCGCTTCCAGCGTCGCTTTTACACCTTTTTTTTCCAAACTTATTAATGCCCGTTTAACTAAGGCTTCGCTAATAATGGGCTTCATGACCTAATCCACTACAAAATTATAAAAGCAGCTTATCATATGCGCATTTCTGCGCGAGTGGGAATCGATATCCGGGCTGCGTTGATCCCTAGCGTCGTGATAACTAAATTTGCATCTGGTCCAGTTCTGGGTGATGGCTAATGTAATGCATTTTTAGCTGTTGCTGATGGAGTAGTGTAACGCGCATGTTTCAGATTACAGTATCTCCTCTCTTTTTAGGTTCCTCCGTTAACAGGCGTACCCCACGCATGACTGGAATCACCTCTAAGCAGATGAAGCCCTGATCTCGTTTCGAGGCAGCTGTTAACAAATGTACGCTCTTTGATTTGAGGCGCGTAATAGTCATCTCGCGTTTGGGTTTCACCCGTGAGGATCTTAATAGTCACCTTTCAGAGCTAAATGCTAGCAGCCTCGTGCCCAACAGAAGACTCTAGCTGGCAACCTTTCCGCGCTTGCGAACGCCCTAGGCATTTAGAAATCTGTCAGAGATGTTATCGGTGTCGATGCGATTTACCGAGCACTGAAAGACGATGGCTGACCGTGTTGAACGCCAGCGACCCCAACCTGGCCTTGACCCGGGCGGTGACGAGTGCCGCGTCGATTGACGGGGGTAGCAGGAGCGCCCAGCCGCCGTCGGCCAGCGGCCGCGCCAGATGGTCAACGACAAACTGAATCGCCACCGCCGGCGGCAGCGGCGCGTTGCCCAATGCCTGGCCATAACGCAGTTGCAGCCAGGCCGAGCAAATAGGTGAGGGCGCTGCGGTAACTGCGCACGGTGTTGGCCGCGGTGCCGGCGGTGATAAAGGCCGCCGCCGCTTCCTGGGCATTGAGTGCGAGGAAATGTGGGGTCGAGCGGGGTTTCGTCGATCTAGGCCAACTGGTCGGTAATATTGAGTACGGTCATCGGACTGAAATTTCCGTCTTCGGAAATAACGTCGGATAACATTCCATTATCAGACCTAATATCCTCGTAGGTTGACCACCTTGGAATAAGGGGTTGATCAAATCCGTCAGCACACCACCGATATCCTAACGCGATTCAGCGAGATTTCACGTCAAACCCCAAGTCAGGCGGCCAACGGAGAGCACCTCTCTGGCCATTTAGCTGCCCTACACGCTGATCGGAGGCACGTTCGTCGGTACCATCATGACGCTGGTGTTCCTGCTAGCGATGTACTCCATCTGGGTTCAAGATGCATCCTGACAATACGGGTCAAGCTGAACCAGCCGAGCATTAATTTATGACTTGACGAAATTATCGTCTGTCGCCTTTGGGCCGATACCGCCGTTAATGTAGAGATCGAAGTTTTCCACAGTTTGGCCGGAGACAGCCTTGTCCAGCCGATGTTTTATAAGCCACCTGCCATTCACGCGGTGATAAGTAACATCATAGTAACCCGCAGCACTTCGCTGTCCGTTATAGTTGGCGTTAGGCCTGAACAAACCAATCCACTGAAAATGCAACCGACTATAAGCCCTGTCACCGATGAGTTGAATTCGGGGAAGATGCATGAAGTGCAGCCCCTTGTAGAATGCGTCGATGTCCCGGCAAAAGGCTGAGAGTTTTGCGCTTCCGGTGATGATCTGGCGTTTTTGGGCACCGACGGGGGCCAAGTCGAGCACGCCATCACTTGTGAAGAGCGCTGCCCAGCCATCACCATCACCGGCATCCCAACTCCGTGCATATTCTGCCTCAAGATCTATGATTGCCAGACGGGCTTCAACCTCTGCGAGACGCACTTCAAGGGCCGCTAACGTTTGGTCTTTCATTGTATTTCAGCTCCAGGCGTTTTCAGGGGCGTCGATACGATTGGTGGGTTGGCAACTACGGGGCCAGAACTCCAAGTCATGCGACTGTTCCTTAATATTGTATTTTCGTTCGAATCTACTCCAGAGGTCTGGCAGCCGTCCTGGTCCAAACGGAGGTTGGAAGCGACACCTTCGCTCGCGCCTGGCTTCTCGTGCATTCAGAGAGATCTACGCAATGCCGATCGTTGCGCTGCGTTGTCAAACGCTCTCTATCGTCTCTTCAGACTAAGACGCCCATCTGTTTGACCTTTAGGATCAGATCCAAAGGCCAATTCCAGAGAGAGCGTCGGGTATGACTGTCGAACGAGATTTCACCAATAAAGTGGTGTTGGTTACAGGTGGCACCAAAGGAATTGGCTTCGGGATAGCAGAGTGCTTCCTGAAGGCCGGCGCCACGGTGCTGGTGTGCGGACGCAATTCTCCACTGACATTGCCGGGCGTAGAGGGGCGGTCGGCGGATTTTTTTCCTGCAGATATTCGTGAGAGCGCCGATCTGGACAGACTCTTCTCCCATATCCATGAGCGTTATGGCCGGCTGGATGTGTTGGTTAAAAATGCCGGCGGTACCCCTTATTCTCTTGCCGCCAGCGGTTCAGCCCGTTTCCACGAGTCGTTGATCAGCCTGAACCTGACCGCACCATTGCTTACTGCATTGCGGGCGAATGCCCTTATGCAGGATCAGGACACGGGAGGAGTCATTCTGTTCATCGGCAGCGTGGGCGCTTACTCGGCCAGGCCGGGTAGTGCTACCTATGCGGCGGCCAAGGCTGGCGTGCTCAGTTTGACCAAATCCTTGGCGGTGGAGTGGGCCCCCAAAGTCCGGGTGGTCTGCGTCAGCCCCGGGCTGGTACAAACCGAGCAGTCTCATTTGCATTATGGCGATGATGACGGCCTCGCTGCGGTGTCCGCTACCGTGCCACTTGGACGTATGGCACAACCTTCGGATATCGGTGAAGCCTGCTTATTCATGGCTTCTTCGCAGGCGGCGTACATCAGTGGGGTAGACCTGCTGGTCCATGGCGGGGGCGAGCGCCCTGCGTTTCTCAATGCGGCGAGTGTGAACAACGAATGAATCCCCGGCCTTTGCTCTAGTCCTGATGGACGATGAGTCAGCTTGTTCTCTCGGCCAGCATCTGGCCAGGTTCTACTTCTTCAGAATAGGAAATGACAAATGACACAGGCGGTCATCGTATCCGTAGCGCGCACGGCAATGGGCAAGGCCTATCGAGGGGCTTTCAATGACACTGAAGCGCCAGTACTCGGTGGTCATGTAGTACGTGCAGTGGTCGAACGGGCAGGTATCGAATCGTCCGAGGTCGATGATGTGGTCATTGGCGTAGCGGCTCAGCAGGGGACTCAGGGCTACAATCTGGGTCGGTTGTGCGCTTACACGGGCGGCCTGCCTGACTCTGTGCCTGGCATGGCGGTGGACCGGATGTGCGCATCGGGATTGATGAGCATCGCAACGGTCGCCAAGGGCATCATGTGTGGTGAACTGAACATTGCAGTGGCCGGTGGTCTGGAGTCAATTTCGCTGATCCAGAACAAACACAAAAATACTTATCGGCTCCAGTCCAAAGCTGTGCTGGAGGTCGCGCCCAGCGCATACATCCAGATGATTGAAACCGCTGAAATCGTCGCGAAGAAATATGCGATCCCGCGTGCCTTACAAGATGAGTATTCCCTGCAAAGCCAGCAACGTATCGCAGCGGCTCAACGTGATGGGCTATTTGGCGATGAAATCGTACCGATCACCACGGCCAAGCAACTGTTCGACAAAGAAGGCAACAGCCTTGGCCATGAACTGGTCACTCTGACCCAGGATGAATGCAATCGGGCCGATACAACACTCGAGAGCCTGGCGAACCTGAATCCGGTCTGGAAGGGGGGCAATTGGATCGCTGAAGGCCAGCACATAACCGCAGGCAATGCCTCGCAACTGTCCGACGGAGCTGCCGCCAGTTTGCTAATGAGTGCGTCTGAAGCAAAGCGCCGCGGATTACAACCTCTGGGAGCTTACCTCGGCCTTGCGGTGGCTGGCTGTAAACCCGAAGAAATGGGCATCGGTCCGGTTTATGCAATTCCCAAACTACTCAAGCAGCACGGGTTAACGGTTAAGGATATTGGGTTGTGGGAGATCAACGAGGCATTCGCCTGTCAGGTGATTTACAGCCGCGATCAGTTGGGCATTCCTCAGGACAGGTTGAACGTCAACGGCGGAGCTATTGCCATTGGCCACCCCTTTGGAATGAGTGGTACGCGGATGGTCAACCACGCCTTGCTCGAAGGCCGGCGTCGTGGCGTTAAATACGTGGTTGTGGCCATGTGTATCGGCGGTGGCATGGGTGCCGCCGGACTTTTCGAGGTGTAATGAGCGTGAACGCCCCGACCGGTGATTGGTTATCTCGGATTCAAGCACGCCTCGATCAACCTTATGCTCGGGTATTGGCGTGTGATCCGGTGAATTCGAGCATGATTCGCCACTGGTGCGAGGCTCACGGCATCAATGACCCACGCTATGGGGTCGACGCGGGTGGATGCAGTGATGATAAGTCATTGGCTCCACCGAGTATGTTGCAAGTCTGGCTTCAGCCGGGCCCTACAGGCTGGCGTCCGGAAGGCTCGGCACAAGTGGATGCGACGGAAATTATCCGGCTGTTCAGTGAGGGAGGTTATACCGGTCTGGTCGGCGTCAATGTTGATCAGGAGTTTGTTCGATACCTTCGCACGGGGGAGCAGCTTCACAGCGTCAGTACCCTTGTGTTGGTGAGTGATCGTAAAACCACAGGGCTGGGTGACGGATACTTTTTCACTGTGCGCCAGGATGTGTTTACTCAGGCCGATGAAAAGGTTGCAGTGCTGCACTTTCGCCAGTTGTGCTATTTGCCGAAGGAGTCGTCATGAGCGGTGCTCCGACTTTGCATTTTGAGGATATTGGGGTCGGCCAATCGTTGCCAACATTGCGGGCGGAGGTGACGACCAGCAGCATCGTTGTCAGCGCCATGGCCACCCGCGATTTTCATCCGATTCACCATGATCTCGACAAGGTCCGTGAGTTGGGGCATTCAGAGCTTTTCTTGAATATCTTTGCCAGTAATGCCTATGCCGAGCGCTTCGTCAGTCAATGGGCAGGTTCCGAGGCGCGCCTGAGTAAAATGAGCATTCGACTAGGTGCTCCGTGTTATGCAGGCAATACGTTGCGCATTGAGGGTACTGTCAGCGACTTGGGGGGCGCGCCAATGCGCTGGGTTGAAGTAGAGATCCGCGCCTACGCGAATGAAATCGTGCATGCCAGTGGCGTGGTTAGGCTGGAGTGGCCTTGAGTGGTTATTTTCTGCCGGCAAATGTAGTGTCCGATTCTCAAATAAGAATAAGCAGAGGTTGACCTGATGAACGATGGCAGTACGGCGGCCGTTATAGGCCCCAACGAAAACGCCAAAGCGTGTGTGGTTGTGGCCGGCCCTGCGCTGGTTTCATTGATCCCTATGGCGGCGGCGCCCGCGCTACCGGCCATGGCGGTACAGTTTGCCGCGGAGGGTGACGGGGCACTCTTTGCGCAGTTGGTGATGACGATTCCCGCGGTCATGGTCATTCTCGCCGCTCCTCTCATGGGCTATCTCGCTGAGCGAATTGGGCGTCGACTGGTATTGCTCAGTTGTCTGTTGCTGTTCACCCTTTCAGGCGCTTCTGTGATGTTGTTGAGCGATCCCTGGTTGCTGATGGGCTCACGATTATTGTTGGGAGTTGCTGGCGGTGGGTTGCTAACCATTTCATTTGCATTGGCGGGGGATTTCCAAGGACACCTTCGTGAGCGCGTACTCGGTTTTGCCGGGGCGGGCGCGGCGCTGATGGCTATAGTCGCGATGGTCGCTGGCGGGCATCTGGTGGATTTATTGGGGTGGCGAGGGCCTTTCGTACTCTATTTGTTAGGTTTGCCTGTGGTGCTTTTAGGCTGGTTTGTAGTGGCTAGACATCGGGCTGTAGAACGTGTTTTTAGTGACGTCAGGTTTCCGATAGGCAGCCTTTGGCCGCTTTATTTGCTGACCATTATTTTGACCATCGGCCTATTCATGCCGGGTATTCAGGGACCGTTTCTACTGGAGGCAGATGGAGTCGAGAGCGCGACGACTCGAGGTCTGGTGCTATCAACATACTCACTGGTGGCTGCGATTGCCGCTGGCAGTTTCGGTTACTTACGCCGTCGTATAGAGCCAAGAGCGGTATTGGTACTCACGGCGCTCGCTCTGGGTATCGGCAGCCTGGTTATGGCCACAGCTCACGGAGTCTTCGGATTGATCCTGGGTTGTGTGATTACCGGGATTGGGGCGGGTCTGGTGGAGCCGATTACGGTATCAATGATTTTGTCCCGAGCGCCGGAACCCGTTCGGGCACGGGCTGTTGGGTTGCTCTTGAGTGCGGTGTTCCTCGGGCAGTTCCTTAACCCATTGGCAGTGGGCCCTCTGCGGACTCTTTACAGTATCCATGGTGCATTTTTCGGTGTCGGCCTGATCTTCATTGGTCTGGCGATCATGCTTTGGTTGGTCAAACGCAAGCACGCAGATAGCTCTGTGCCTGTGCCTTCCAATAGCGAGCTTTGAGCGCTGAGTCAGCGATCCTCAAATGCCCCAGCCCGGTGTACAGGCTGGGGCATTCTTCATTGTGCTCTTTTGAAGGCAAGTTGCAGGGCAGTCGCTGCCACGCTCAAGGCCTCGTCAGCCGCGTCGATGACCCCGAGCATGCTGGCGAAACCGTGGATTTGCCCCTCCCACCGATGAAGGCGAGTAATGACGCCTGCCGCCCTCAGTGCTTTGGCATATGCCTCGCCCTCGTTGCACAAGGGGTCATACTCGGCGGTGATCACGGTGGCTGGCGCAACTGAAGGAGAAAGGGTGGCGCGTAGTGGAGAGGCGCGTGGGTCGTTCGCCGCGGATTGATCAGGCAGATACTGTTTCCAGTACCACTGCATCATTTCAGTCGTAAGGAAATAATCTTCACCACGTGTCCGGTACGAGGGGCTGTCGAAGCGGCAGTCGGTTACCGGATACAGCAGTACTTGATGGCAGAGTGTCGGAGCGGCGTTTTGTGCGTCGATGTTGGCGATCACCGTGGCCAGATTACCTCCTGCACTGTCACCGGCGATGGCTATGCGACTTGGGTCGCCACCGAGTGAGGCGGCGTTCGTGATGATCCAGTTCAGCGCGGCAAGGCTGTCATCCAAGGCAGCGGGAAATTTCGCTTCTGGCGCCAGGCGATAGTCGACCGACACAACCAGACTTGCTGCCCGATTAGCCAGACAACGGCAGACGTTGTCGTGCATCTGTGGCGAGCCGAAGACAAAGCCACCACCGTGCAGATAAAGGGTAATGGGTAGCGGACTTTCAGCGTCGGGGTAGTACAGGCGCAGGCGCAGTCGGCCAGCGGGGCCTTCGATACTGAGGTCTTCAATACGTCGCACCTCATCGCCGAGACTGAAGGGTGATTCGCCTTCGGGCATTTGGGTCAAGGCAGCACGGATCTGGGCGCCGTCCATGCTGTAGTCCATCGGTGGCATCAAGGCCAGTAACTCCAGGGCGGCCTTGGCTTGTGGGTGAAGTGGCATGAGTCTGCTCCTGTTCGTTGTGGAGGTAATCAATCGTGCTTGGTGCTCGCCAGGATGCGCTGTAGTCGGCGTTCGGCCGCTGTGCGAACTTCCTGTTGGGGGAAAATCCAGAACTGCTGCGCTTCGATCCCGGCGAGCACTTTTTCAGCCAGAGCTTCAGGGGACATGGCTTGGCTGATCAAATCACGTAAATGCGCATTCAGTTCCCCACTGTGGACAGAGCCGTTGTCATTCAGATTTCGGGCGATACATGTGTTGATTGCTGCAGGGCAGACCACCGAGATGGTGATGGGATGTTCTGTAGCTGCCATTTCCGCAGCCAGGCACTCGCTCAGAGCGATCACGCCATGCTTGGACACGGTATAGGGCGCCACCCAGGCACCGCTCGTAAGTCCGGCCAGTGAAGCAATGTTCACTACATGGGCGCCGCCTGTTTGTTTGAGCAGGCGCGGGATAAAGGCATGTATGGCATGAATCACGCTCCACAGATTGATGTCCAGCACACGCTTCCATTCTTGTACATCGAGTTCCCAGCTGGCTCCGCTGCTCAACACGCCAGCATTATTGATCAGGAGGTCGACGCGGCCGAACTGTTCGAATGCCCTGATGGCCAGGTTCTCCACGGCCGCGGACTCTGCGACATCCGTTTCGACAGACATGGCCGTGACGCCCAGCGCGCTCACCTCAGCGTGAATCTGCTCCAGCCCCGCCAAATTGATATCCGCCAGTACCAGGTTGTAGCCGCGCTTGGCCAGTGCAAGTGCCAGGCCTTTGCCGATACCGCTGGCCGCGCCGGTCACGACAGCGACCGAGTCTTTGCGAATGCGCATGGGGAGCGTGCTCCAAGTCTGAAATAAATACCGTTCTAGCGTAGGAGCGTTTGCGCAGCATCGTCCGCACGGACTAACCGGTAACTCGTCCAAATGGGGTATGTGCTGATTGGAGGTGGCGCCTAACGTGAGCACAACCTGAGCGCGATGCGTGCCTGACGTGCGCGCTTTATGTGGTCCGGCTGAATTGGCGTCAACGTGCGCCACGCTTTGAGGAGAGAGAAATGGCACTGGGACACAAGATCGAGACACAAGCGATCCCGGAACGTTACGCCCGTGGTTGGCATTGTCTGGGGTTAGCGCAGGATTACAAAGACGGCAAGCCACATAAGCTCGATGTGTTTGGCACCAAGCTGGTAGCCTTTCAGGGTGAAGACGGCAATGTGCATATACTCGATGCGTACTGCATTCACATGGGCGCCGATCTGAGTATGGGAGAAGTGCAAGGCAACTCTGTCGTTTGCCCTTTCCATCACTGGAGTTGGGGGGCAGATGGCAAATGCAACAGCATTCCTTACTGCAAACGAATTCCGCCAAGAGCCAAGACCAAAACCTGGCCGACGCGTGAGCAAAATCTACTGTTGTTCGTCTACAACGACCCGGAGGGCAATCCACCGCCGCCAGAAGTCGAGATTCCGCGCATTGATGCCTGTTTCTCTGATGAGTGGACGGATTGGAGCGTCAAGTATTGGCTGTTCAATACCAACTGCCGCGAGCTGGTCGATAACTTGGCGGATGAAGGTCACTTTGGTGCGGTCCACCATGCTCCCAATGATTATTTTGCCAACATCTTTGAAGGGCACAAGGCCAGTCAAATCACCATCGGTGGCAGTGAAACGCTAACAGAGGGGGGGTTGAGTACCTACAACACCTATTTCGGACCGGCTTACCACATCACCCATATGATCGCGGAACAAGGCGGAATGGCCATTGAGTCGATCCTGTTGAACTCGCATGTGCCAAGGGATCTGAACAGCTTTCATCAGCGTTTTGGTGTGATCGTCAAGCGCGTGCCAGGAATGTCGGACGCCGAGAACGAGGCATTGGCTGAAGCGTACTCGAAGGCAGTATTCGATGCCTTCGCCCAGGACCAAGTGATTTGGGATAACAAGGTGCGGATCGACAATCCAATGCTTTGTGAGAGCGACGGCCCGATTTATCAGTTACGCAAGTGGTACTCGCAGTTCTACACCGACGTCGCAGATCTGCCGGCAGATGTGTGTGAGCGCAAGATCTTCGAAACCGTTACCAAAGTCGATTCGCCGGCGATGCACCACGTCTTCGAGCAGGAAGATTCCGGGGAGCAATGTTCCACACCGCTACAGGCTGGTCGCACGGCTTGAGTTGACAGGCGCAAGGCGGGTGGAGGGCGGACCGGGATGATCTTGGTTCGCCCTTTTTTACGTCAGTGAGATGCCTGTCGAAGCGCGGGCATTAGTCTTTTTGGACGATGCCTGGGGTCGGTGTGAATGGAAGGATAGAGTGAAAGGCACACAGTCTCTGGTGTGACCATCAAGCTTTTATAGGGAGAAAATGCATGTCCATTCAGTCCTTACCCAAGACGGCGATCCCGAGTGAGTTTGACCTCGTACAGCGTGCTCGCGCGATGGTGCCGCAGTTGCTTGAGCGTGCAGAACAGGCCGAGCGAGACGGTAAGGTCCCTGATGAAACGGTCAGTGAAATGCAGGAAGCCGGTTTCTTTCGTGTTTTGCAGCCCAAGCGTTATGGCGGATATGAAATGTCCCCGACGACCTTCTACAAGGTGCAAATGACGTTGGCTGAGGGCTGCATGTCGACCGCCTGGATCTACGGCGTGTTGGGGGTCCATCCCTGGCAGATGGCCTTGTTCGATGAGCGTGCCCAGGACGACGTTTGGGGGAGGGACACTTCCACTCTGGTGGGCTCGACTTACATGCCCGTCGGTAAAGTCACGCCGGCAGAGAAGGGGTTTCGTTTGAGCGGGCGTTGGAGTTTCTCCAGCGGTTGCGAGCATGTTGAATGGGTTTTTCTAGGGGGAATGGTTCCTCCCGGCACCGAGGGTGGTACGCCGGAATACCGCACTTTTCTATTGCCAAAAAGCGACTTCAAGATCGTTCGCAACTGGAATACCTTCGGTCTTAAGGGCACCGGGAGTCATGACATTGTGGTCGAGGATGTTTTCGTTCCAGAGTATCGAACCCATCGCACCCGTGACGATTCAGTAGCGGCCCGTCCAGGCTTGGCCATCAATGATGCGCCGCTGTACCTGTTGCCATTTGCACAGGTGTTTGTGCGTGCAGTGTCATCTTCCTGTATCGGTGGTCTGCAGGGCGCGCTGAATGCTTTTCGAGCGAGTGCCGCAGTGCAAGTCAGCCGCAATTTCCTCGGTGCGACCGCCAATGATCCATCGGCTCAACTGGTGGCCAGCGAAGCGGCTTCAGCGGTTGATCAGCTCAAAACGACATTGTTTCGCAATTTCGAGGCGCTAATGAGCGCTGCTCAAAAGGGTGAGCCGGCCCCTATCGAAGACCGATTGTTGTATCGCTTTCAATCGTCTCAGGCACCGGAAATTTGCGCGCATCATGTCAGTCGTCTACTCAAAGCATGTGGCGGTTCCGGACTTTATCAAAGCCATCCCGTGGTGCGCTATTTCCTCGATATTCATGCGGGGCGAGCGCACGTTGCCAACTATGCGGACCCCGTGGGGCGCAACTTTGGTGGGGTGCTCTGTGGTCTTGAGAATAAAGACACTACTGTTTAAACGCCTCTGGGCATCTTTCAGTCCCGCCGATAATAACGACAAGATCAGGCCATGAACGCGATAGCAAACCGGGAAGAAACATACGATGTGGTGGTGGTCGGGACCGGCGCGGGCGCGATGCTGACAGCTGCGCGAGCCCATGACTTGGGGTTGTCGGTACTGGTAATTGAAAAGACCGACAAATACGGCGGTACGTCCGCAGTGTCGGGTGGGGGGATCTGGATTCCCAATAACGACCACATCGCAGCCAGCGGTGGCACCGACTGCTCGGAAGATGCAATAAAATATCTGCTTGCTGCGGCCAAGGGCGAAGTGGCCCCGGAGCGTATTCGTGCCTATGTCGAGCAGGCGCCACTGATGTTGCGCTATGCGGAAGAAAAGACGCGCATGCGTTATCGAGCCGTGCCCAATTACGCCGATTATTATCAGGATCTGCCTGGGGCCAAACTTGGCTACCGGACCCTCGATCCGTTGGCATTCGATGGTCGCTCCCTCGGTTCGCTATTATCCCGGTTGCGTGAAACTTCCCCCACCATGCTGATATTCGGTCGAATGGGCATGACCACGTTCGAAGCCATGACCCTGTTGGCCCGGGTGCCCGGCTGGAAGAAGCTTGCGTTCAAGCTGGGCTGCAAATACTGGCTGGACTTGCCTGGACGGTTCCGTAGCAAACGCGATCGTCGGTTGACCATGGGCAACGCGCTGGTGGGCTCGCTTCTGCGCTCGTTGCTGGATCGCAAGATTGCAATCTGGTTGAACACACCATTGAAAAGCGTGTGCGAAGAGAGCGGCCGTGTCGTCGGCGTGAAGGTGACTCATCAGGGGCGGGAGCTGTTCATTCGTGCCCGCAAGGGCGTTGTACTGGCTGCCGGTGGTTTTGAACGCAATCAGCAAATGCGTGAGCAGTACTTGCCCAAGCCCACTCAAACGGGATGGACTGCCGCGCCACCCTGCAACACTGGAGATGCGATTCTGGCCGGACAACAGTTGGGGGCTGCGGTAGATCTGATGCAGCATGCCTGGTGGACGCCTACCGTACATGTGCCGGGCGAGGAGAAACAACGCGGCCTGTTTTCCGAGCGCGCCTTGCCAGGATGCATAGTGGTCAATCGACTGGGCAAGCGCTTTGCCAACGAAGCGCAGGACTACCTGGACTTCGTCCTGGCGATGTATGAAGACCATGCCAGGACAAAAGCCAATCTACCGGCCTGGATGATTTTCGACGCTAATTTCCGGCGCAAATACAACGCAGGTCCGTTGGTCTCTGCTTCGGTCATGCCTGATGCGCTGCTGCCACGTGACTGGATGGGCAATGTGTTTTTTCGCGGTCAAACCCTTGAATCCCTCGCCAGCGCCATTGGTGTCGACGCAGCGGGTCTGACGGACAGCGTACAGCGCATCAATCGCTACGCGGCCACGGGTATCGATACGGATTTTGCGAAGGGCGGTAACCAGTATGACTTGTTCTATGGCGACCCTACCGTCAAGCCTAATCCGTGTCTTGGACCGATCCTCAAACCACCGTTCTACGCACTGAAACTCGACGCGGGAGAGATCGGAACCAAAGGTGGCCTGGTGACCGATGAGTTCGCTCGGGTGTTGAACGAGTCCGGGCAGCCTATCGTCGGGCTCTATGCCACCGGCAATACATCAGCCTCAGTAACCGGGCCTTCTTATCCGGGGGCGGGCGCCACGCTTGGACCCGCGTTGACATTCGGTTTCATCGCCGCCAACCATCTTGCGGGAGAGAAAAATGCTTGAAGGAAAAATCTGCTTAGTTACGGGTGCGAGTCGAGGCGTTGGCCGTGGCGTAGCACTCGCGCTCGGCGCCGCGGGCGCTACGGTCTACGTGACTGGACGCAGTGTACGAGAAGGTGATGCGCCTTTACCCGGCACAGTTTATCGCACCGCTGAAGATATCGATCAGGCAGGCGGACAGGGCATCGCCGTGGTCTGTGATCATGCCGACGATGCTCAGGTCCAGGCCTTGTTCGAGCGGGTTCAGCGTGAGCAGGGACGGCTCGATATTCTGGTCAACTGCGCCATCGCCATTCCCACAGAGCTGACGGATATCGCGCCGTTCTGGAAGAAGCCGCTGGCAATGACCGCGTTATTCGGGGTCGGTATGCATTCGGTGTATGTCGCCTGTTATCACGCGGCGCCCTTGCTGCTGGAAACCCAGGGGTTGATCGTCAATATTTCTTCCGCTGGCGGACGTTGCTATATGCATGGCCCGGCTTATGGCGGTGCAAAAGCTGCGACCGACAAAATGTCCCATGACATGGCTCACGACTTTCGCGCATTTGGAGTCAGTGTTGTGTCTCTGTGGCCGGGGCTGGTCAAAACCGAGCGGACCTTGGCTGTCTGTGCGGCGGAGCCGGAGAAGTACGGCGACTGGCTGGCCATGGGCGAAACGCCGGAGTTTCTTGGGCGGGTAGTGGCGGCGTTGTATCTTGATAGCGAGCGACAGGCGCGCTCAGGAAAAGTCTTCTATGCCGCCGAATTGGCAGTGGATTACGGCGTGCAGGATGAGGGCGGCATACAGCCTCCATCCCATCGTGCGTTCCTCGGTGATCCTCCTGAGTTCTCTTCGGCAGTGGTGGAGTAGCACGCAATTTTTTTGATCATTGCTCCCCTTCACAAACTGATCATGGCGCCCCGTAAAAGGGGCGTTTTTTTTGCGGCAAAGATTTAAAGCGCTGGCGATAGTCCTATTGGACGATGAGTCCAGACGCATTGAATCCGAGAATCCAGACATCCCAGAACCAATTACAAAAAAGTAAGGGGCGCGCTTTTGAAGACTCGCATGCAAGACAAGGTGGTGTTGATCACCGGCGCAGCCAGTGGTGTAGGCCAAGCGGCCGCGCAAGCACTGGTGGAGCAGGGAGCCCGCGTGGTAGTCGCCGATGTTGATGAGCACAATGGTCGTGAAACCGCTCAACGCTTGGGCGAGGCTGCACTGTTCGTACGCTTGAACATCGCTGATGAGTACGATTGGGAACAGGCTATGGCCGTGACTTATGCGCATTTCGGACGCCTGGACGCGGTCGTCAATAATGCCGGTATTTTGCCGATGGACGATATCGAGCAGACCAGTCTGCAAGAGTGGCGGCGAACACTTTCGATCAACGCCGACGGGACTTTCCTTGGCTGCAAATACGCCATTCAGGCTCTGCGTGAGAAGGGTGGGGCAATCGTCAACCTCGCTTCCACCGCCGCTGTCGCAGGTCACCCTGGCATGTGCGCTTACTCGGCTTCCAAGGGGGCCGTGGCTGCTCTGACACGTAATGTGGCCGTGCATTGCCGCAATCATGGCTATCGAATCCGTTGCAATACGATCATTCCCGGCGGGATCCGCACAGCGATGACGGCTGCCATCTGGAGCGGGAATGACGACCTCAGCTTTGCTGACAATCCCAAGTCGCCTTTCTGTGAGCCAGAGGATGTAGCCAATCTGATTGTGTTCCTCGTCTCGGATGAATCGCGATACATCAATGGTGCTGAAATGCGAGTCGATAATGCATTTCTGGTGGCGCTCGGTTGAGCAGGAGATCTTGAAACATGAGCGGCCCGGTTTATCACACCCTTCGTATCCGAACCGTCATTGAAGAAACGCTGGACGCCAAGTCCCTCGTGTTCGATGTTCCGCTGTCGTTGGCTGACACCTTTCGCTATCGGCCGGGGCAGTTCCTCACATTGCGTTTACCCGTTGGCGAGCGGCACTTGCCCCGTTGTTACTCTCTGGCCAGTTCGCCCTTGGTCGACGGCGCAATGCGGGTTACCGTCAAGCGCGTTCGCGACGGGCGGGGCTCCAATTGGGTCTGCGATAACCTGAACGCCGGTGATGAGTTGCAGGTGCTGCCACCTGCTGGCGTATTTACGCCGAAATCCTTCGAAGGCGACTTCTTGCTCTTTGGTGGGGGCAGTGGCATCACCCCAGTGCTGTCGATCCTGCGCTCGGTGTTGGTGGCGGGTACGGGACGGATCTGTCTGATCTATGCCAATCGCGATGAAGCCTCGATCATCTTCCGTGATGAGTTGAAAACCCTTGCTGCCGCCCACCCATCACGCCTGCAAGTCCTGCATTGGCTGGACTCGGTTCAGGGTATTCCTTCGGTCGCCCAACTTGCGGAACTGGCCCGGCCGTGGCGCCAGGCCAATTGTTTTATCTGCGGTCCAGGGCCTTTCATGGATGCGTCGGTCGAGGCGCTGCACGGTCTGGAGATTCCCCAGGCACGGATTCATGTCGAGCGCTTCGTGTCCTTGCCTGAAGAAGGGGCTGAGGTCGTGCCGATTCAAGGCGATGGCCCGGTCAAGGAAGTGCGTCTTGACGTCACGCTCGATGGAGAGCGTCACCAATTGACCTGCACCAATCAGGAATCCCTGCTCGACGCCATGCTGCGCGCTGGTATTG
The DNA here is from genome assembly GCF_019219115.1 of Pseudomonas sp. PDM28. Classification (NCBI taxonomy): domain Bacteria; kingdom Pseudomonadati; phylum Pseudomonadota; class Gammaproteobacteria; order Pseudomonadales; family Pseudomonadaceae; genus Pseudomonas; species Pseudomonas sp. PDM28. The sequence continues at coordinate 103,048 of NZ_JAHUWG010000002.1, read as the reverse complement.
ATGCGCCTTATTCCTGTCGCGCAGGTGCCTGTGCCACCTGCATGTGCACGTTGGTGAGCGGAAAAGTGAATTTACGCGTGAATGATGTGTTGGACAAAAACGAGCTGGCTGAAGGCTGGACGTTGGCATGCCAAGCGGTCGCCGACAGCGATCACATCACTTTGCGCTTCCCGGATTGATCGTGCCGGGCTGTCTTAACACTGAGGTTTATTGAACATGGCGTCGAATACTCTGACAATCCCTCGCATGCTGGCGCACTCGGCGCAGCGCCACGGTGAACGTATCGCTATCGAGGAAAACGGTGTTGCGATCACGTATGCGCAGTTACATCGCAACGCCTTGAAAGTCGCCGCGGGACTTATCGCCCTGGGCGTTGAGCCCGGTGACCGAGTGGCTATCTGGGCGCCCAACGGCAGCCAGTGGATCGTCGCGGCGCTGGGTATTCATTGCGCAGGTGCGGCGTTGGTGCCGGTCAACACCCGCATGAAAGGCAGTGAAGCCGGTTATGTGTTGGCCTCCAGTGGTGCGCGCGTCCTGTTCAGTGCCGGGCAGTTTCTCGGCAGTCACTATCCTGAGTTGCTGGCTGAACATCGTCCCTCCTCATTGGCGCAGATCGTCGTCCTCAATGACGCACGTCCCGTCGAACTGAGCTGGGAAAACTTTCTCGACAAGGCGCAGGAGATTGATGATGCCGTGGCGTTCCAGCGTGCGGCAGCGGTGACTCCGGACATGCTCAGCGATGTGATGTTCACCTCTGGCACTACGGGTAACCCCAAAGGCGTCATGACCGCACATGGGCAGAACCTGAAAGCTATCGACGGCTGGGCCCAGGCCATGGGTTTGTGCGCAGAAGACCGCTATTTGATCGTCAATCCGTTTTTTCATGCCATGGGTTACAAGGCGGGCTGGTTAGCAGCCTTGATGCACGGCGCGACAATCCTGCCGCAACAGGTTTTTGATACGACGGCCGTATTGAAAGCCATTGAGCGTGACCGCATCAGCGTATTACCTGGACCGCCCACGGTGTTCCATAGCTTGTTGGCCGACCCTGCGTTGGCGACGACTGATCTATCAAGCTTGCGCGCAACCATTACCGGTTCGACCACCATTCCCCCCAGCCTGATTGAGCGCATGCGTAACGAGTTGGGTTTCAAGGTCGTGCTAACCGGTTACGGTCTGACGGAATCCTGCGGGTTTGCCACGTTGACCTCTCGAGATGATTCGCCACAGGTGGTCGCTCATAGTTGTGGCCGAGCGATGCCGGGCGTTGAGCTGAGGATTGTTGACGAGCACGACCGGGAGGTTGAGCCAGGAACGGCGGGTGAGGTGCTGATTCGTGGCTACAACGTCATGCAGGGTTATTTTTCCGACGATGCCGCTACTCGTGAGGTGGTGGACACCGAGGGTTGGCTGCACACAGGAGATATCGGTTTGCTTGATGAGGCGGGCTGTTTGCGCATCACGGATCGACTTAAGGACATGTACATAGTGGGTGGCTTCAACTGTTACCCGGCAGAGATCGAACGTTTGATCGCTGCTCACTCAGCCGTCGCTCAAGTGGCGATAGTCGGTGTCCTGGATGATCGTATGGGGGAGGTTGGGCGAGCCTTTGTGGTGTTACGTCCGGGTGCGTTGATGAATGGCGAGGAGTTCATTGCCTGGTGCCGTACGAACATGTCGAACTATAAAGTGCCGCGCTACGTCGATTTCGTTGACAGCCTGCCCACTAACCCCAGCGGTAAAGTCCTCAAACGTGAGCTGAGGTCGGTGGCGCTGGCGCAGGTTTCCTGAACGGGAAGCGAGCGTAGCGATTAATGAAAAGGGAACCGATCGGTTCCCTTTTCACGCTTTGCCTGGCGCATCGGCCACACAATAATCCTGTCTGTCAGCATGCGCATCGAATCCTCTCCAGCAGGGTTCGAGGGGGCGTCGAACCGCCGATCTTCGCGGGTTTTTGATTATCGAATCGATAGTCTCAATGGACGATGTTTGATCCCGCTATCCGTCTGAGAATCCTCATCAGGTAATCGAAATTTCTGAGAGGCACTCATGATCGATATCAGAGGACTGGCCTACGTGGTCGCGGAGTCGACCGACATTGCCCGTTGGAAACGTTACGGCGAACAGGTAATGGGCTGCATGTCGACACCGACAGCGGCAGGTGGCGTCTATCTCAAGCTCGACGAGCGTCCCTATCGCTATGTCATAACCCCTGGAGAGCGTGATTGTTACTTCGCGTCCGGGTGGGAAGTGGCCGATCAACAGGCATTTGACAAGGCCGTTGTCGAGCTGGAGGCCGCTGGTGTCAATCCGCGTAAGGCAACCGCGGTTGAGCTGGTTTCACGCATGTTTCAAGACATGGTCTGGTTCCTTGACCCTTCTGGTAATCGTCATGAAGTGGTCTGGGGGATCAAGTCCGACTTCAAATTGTTCGACTCGCCGGTCGGCATCCCGAAGTTCATCACCGGAGCGATGGGGCTAGGGCATACCGTGTTGCCTGCTGCGAAATTCGATGCCACCTGGGCTTTTTTCCGCGATGTGATGGGCTTCGGTTTGTCCGATATCTACAACCATCAGGCAGGTCCTGATGCACCGGTCCAGCGATTGCACTTCACCCATTGCAACAACGGTCGTCAGCACAGCTTGGCGTTGTTTGAAGCTGAGGCTCCGTCTGGCTGCATTCATGTCATGGCCGAAGTCGATTCGATGACAGAAGTCGGACGGGCCATGGATCGTTGCAAGGCGCAGGGGTTCAAGCTTCTGGCGAGCCTGGGTCAACACGTCAATGACGAAATGGTTTCCTTCTACATGGAAACCCCCGGAGGTTTCGCGTTGGAGTACGGCTATGGCGGGTTGGTCGTGGACTGGAACCAGCACTCGGTCTTTGAAGCCACTGCGATCAGCTATTGGGGGCATGACTGGAGTCTCGGTCTCGCCACTGCACACCTGGATAAATGAGGCTCACGATGAATAAAGAACTCAGCGCAAAGGATGTCGTCGCTCGACTGCGTGACGGCATGACCGTCGGTATCGGTGGTTGGGGGCCGCGTCGCAAGCCCATGGCGATCGTTCGTGAACTGCTGCGCTCGGACCTCAAAGATCTGACGATCGTCAGCTACGGTGGGCCAGAAGTGGGAATGCTTTGTGCCGCGGGCAAGGTCAGAAAACTGATTTTCGGCTTCGTCACACTCGACGCCATTCCGCTGGAGCCTTACTTCCGTAAAGCCCGTGAAGCCGGTGAGTTACAGGTCATGGAACTGGACGAAGGGATGTTCGAGTGGGGCTTGCGTGCTGCAGGTATGCGTATGTCTTTCCTGCCGACCCGCTGCGGTTTGGGCACCGATGTGCTTGACCGCAATCCTGATCTACGCACGGTGCGTTCGCCTTATGACGACGGCGAGGTTTATGTCGCCATGCCGGCCTTGAATCTCGACGTGGCGCTGATTCATGTCAATGAATCGGACCGCTTGGGTAACACCTTGGTCAAGGGGGGGGATCCGCTTTTTGATCACCTGTTCGCCCGTGCCGCCAAAGAGTGCTACGTCAGCACGGAAGTCCTGCATGACTGCTTCGGTCTTGCTCCGGAGATGGCCCGCCTGAATTTTTTCGAACGTTACCTGGTCACTGGCGTGGTGCACGCACCTTTTGGCGCACACCCCACCTACAGTGGCCCCGATTACGGCTGGGATCTGGAGCACTTGAAGCGTTATTGCGCCAGTGCCACCCAGGAAAATGGCTGGCAAGGCTACGTCGATGAATTCATTGCCTGCAGTGAAGCCGAGTACCTGAGCAAGGTTGGAGGCGCCGAGCGCGTCAGCAAATTGCCTTTGCCGATTTTCTAGCTTTCGCAGCCTAAAGATAAGGACAACCGTCATGACTCAAGCCTCTACTGCCGCCACCGACTACAGCCTCGCTGAGCTGTTGATTATTGCTGCCAGCGAAGCCTGGCGTGGCAATGGTGAAATTCTGGCGTCCGGGATCGGTGTGGTGCCACGCCTGGGGGCCAGCCTGGCCAAGCTCACTCATTCGCCCGAGCTTTTGATGACCGACAGTGAAAGCTTTCTGGTCGAGGAGCCGATTCCCCTTGGTCCGCGTGGCGATTACCAGCCCAAGTATTCCGGCTACATGTCTTTCGACCGAGTGTTCGAATGCGTTTGGGGCGGTCGGCGGCACGCGATGATCGGTCCGACTCAGATTGATCGCTATGGTCAGACGAACCTGTCACTGGTTGGTGATTACATCAAACCTAAAACTGCCGTTCTGGGCGTTCGCGGTCTGCCGGGCAATAGCATCAACCACGCCAACTCGTTATTCGTGCCTAACCACAGCGTGCGGGTTTTCGTCGGCGCCGAGGTCGATATGGTCTCCGGTGCCGGATACAACCCGGAGCGTTGGCCTGATGGCTCACGCAATGATTTTGTCGATCTGCGATTGATCATTACCGATCTATGCGTCATGGATTTCGGTGGACCCGATCATGGAATTCGAGTGGTTTCCTTGCATCCCGGTGTGACCTTTGAACAGGTTCAGAGTGCCACCGGTTTCAGCCTGCTAAAGGCTGACGAGATCCTGACGACTCCGGGACCGAGCGAAGAACAGCTGGAAATCATTCGCCGCCTCGATCCGCACAACTTGCGAGCAAGTGTGATCAAGAACAATCCGCCTGGTGTACGCACCGCCTGAAGCCGCTGCAAGAACGGGGAGCACCATATGGCTGAACAACAAGAAACAGGCGTCGACAGTGCGCAAGAGGTGGTCCTGTACACCGTGCAGGATGGCATCGCGACAGTGACGATGAACCGCCCCGAGTTCAACAATGCGCAGAACTCGAAGATGACCTATGCACTGGACGCTGCCTTTCGCCGCGCGGTGGATGATGACGAGGTCAAGGTCATCATCCTGCGTGGCAGTGGCAAACACTTTTCTGCCGGCCATGACATCGGCACGCCAGGACGAGACATCAATCAGAGTTTTGATCGCGCATCGCTGTGGTACGACCATGTGAACAAGCCAGGTGGCGAGTTTCTTTATGTGCGTGAGCAAGAGGTGTATCTGGGCATGTGCCGACGCTGGCGCGATCTGCCCAAACCGACCATTGCCATGGTCCAGGGTGCCTGTGTAGCCGGTGGTCTGATGCTGGCCTGGGTTTGCGACATGATTGTTGCCAGTGACGATGCGTTCTTCTCCGATCCAGTTGTGCGCATGGGAATTCCGGGCGTCGAGTACTTTGCCCATGCTTTTGAGTTGAACCCACGCATTGCCAAGGAGTTTCTGTTTCTCGGTGAGCGTATGAGCGCCGAGCGGGCCTACCAGATGGGCATGGTCAACCGCATTGCCAGTCGGGAGAACCTCGAGGAAGAGACTTACAGCATCGCTCAACGGATCGGCAAGATGCCTCGCATGGGGCTGGCCTTGACCAAACAGGCGATCAATCACATCGAAGACCTGCAAGGCAAGCGGGCCGGCATGGATGCTGCGTTTGCCTGGCACCATTTTGCCCATGCTCACAATGAGTTGATCTCCGGTGACAAATTGGGCGGTTACGACGCCAAAGCCATGGCTGATTCGCAGCGCACTCCAGGTGAAGTCCGTTCCGGCGAGGCGCAAAACAAATGACCCTGAGCCTGCATACACCGATCTGTGACCTGCTGGGTTGCCGCTATCCGGTTATTCAAACCGCGATGGGCTGGGTGGCGGACGCGCGGCTGGTGGCGGCAGTCGGCAATGCAGGCGGTTTTGGCTTTCTGGCAGCCGCGACCCTGCCAGCGGACCGGTTGGAGGCGGAGATTCGTCAGGTGCTGGCGCTTACTGATCAGCCGTTCGGAATCAATTTTCACATGTTCCAGGCGAATGCCGAGCAAGTTCTGGCCTTGATCGTCAAATACCGTTTACGCGCAGCAAGTTATGGGCGAGGTGCGGATCGTCAGAGCATTGATCGTTTGAAGCAGGCAGGGGTGATTTGCATACCTACTGTGGGTGCCGTAAGGCATGCGCGTAAAGCCGTCGAGTTGGGTGCTGACGCCTTGGTCATCCAGGGTTCCGAAGGCGGTGGGCATACCGGTGTCGTGCCTACCAGCATGCTCCTGCCAATGGTGCTTGATGCGGTGAATGTACCGGTTCTGGCGGCCGGCGGACTGCACGATGGTCGGGGGCTGGCAGCGGCCTTGGCGTGTGGTGCTCAGGGGATAGCAATGGGCACACGCTTTTTGCTGACTGAGGAATCACCCGTGCCGGCCACCACGCTGGAACGCTATTTGAGTGTTAGAGATCCAGCCAGTATTCGCGTTTCCCTGGCGGTAGACGGCTTGCCGCAACGGATGATCGACAACCCGACACTACAGCGTTTGGAGCGGTCGGGCGTGGTACGTCAAACCTGGCAAGCCTTGCGCAGTGCCTGGTATTACAAACAGCAGGCCGGTCTGAACCTTTTCCAATTGTTGCGCGTCGCGCTGAGTACCTGGCGGGCTGACAGCGAGCTCTCGCTGAGTATGGCCGCCCGCGCCGCCAACGCCCCACAACTGATTCGCCTGGCATTGAGTGACGGACGCCCCGACGACGGCGTGCTACCCAGTGGCCAGGTGGCTGCCAACATCGATCGACTACAGAACTGTGCACAGGTTATCGAAACAATCGTTGTCCAGGCCAGTCAACGGCTACTGGCTCTTCAGACCTGGATGGCAACGACTCCAGAGGTAAAGATATGACTCAAGGATTTCATAGCTCGATAGAAGACGGTGTCGCGGAGTTGGTCATCGATCATCCCCCGGTCAATGCCCTCGACAGCGCGGGCTGGTTCGCCCTGGCTTTGGCGATTGATGCTCTCGGTGCACGAAGCGACGTTCATGTGATTGTGATTCGAGCTGAAGGTCGAGGTTTCTGCGCAGGTGTCGACATCAAAGAGCTGGCGACCTATCCGGAGCGCATTGTTGCAGTCAACGCAGGCAACTACGAAACCTTCAGGGCGGTGCACCGCTGTCCGGTGCCCGTGATTGCGGCGGTGCACGGCTTCGTTCTGGGTGGGGGCATCGGCATCGCCGGTGCGGCAGACATCGTCATCGGTGCCGAGTGCGCAACGTTCGGTGTACCGGAAGTTGATCGTGGCGCAATGGGTGGCGGGGCGCATTTGCAGCGTCTATTCCCGGTACAGAAAGTGCGCCACATGTACTTTACCGGAGAAAAAATCACTGCCGCCGAGGCCTATCGCCTTGGTGCGCTAGAGCAGGTTGTACCGCGCGCGCAGCTACGGGAAACCGCGCTGGCCGTCGCGCGCAAGATCGCTTCCAAAAGCCCGGCAATGATTCGCTTGGCCAAAGAGGCATTGAATGGTGTCGAAGACGGGAACCTGGAGGACAAGTATCGCTGGGAGCAGGGTTTTACGCTTCAGGCCTATCTGAATGCCGACTCCGCCGAAACCCGCCAGGCCTTCGTCGAGAAGCGCCAGGCGAGCTTTATTCCACACAGCGCGGATTGACCAGGAGAGCCTTTGATGAAACTCGAATATACCGACCAGCAACAGGCGTTCCGTCAGGAAGTCCGCAATTGGCTGGCAGTGCATGTACCCAAGCGACCTTTGGACAGTTTCGACTCGGCGGAGGGCTTCGAACAGCATCGCGAATGGGAGCGAACGCTGGCAACCGGCAACTGGAGCATGGTGACCTGGCCCAAGGAGCTGGGCGGTCGCGCTTGCGATCTGATTGAGTGGTTGATCTTCGAAGAAGAATACTGGCGCGCCGGTGCGCCAATGCGGGTTAACCAGAACGGAATTTTCCTGCTCGGCCCAACGTTGATGGATTTCGGCACACCCGAACAGAAGCAGCGTTTCCTGCCCATGATGGCCAGCGGTGAAAGCATTTGGGCTCAAGGCTGGTCGGAACCAAATGCTGGCTCGGACATGGCGGCCATTCGTGCCAAAGCGACCCGTGATGGTGATCACTATGTGCTTAACGGTCAGAAAACCTGGTCGACCCGAGCGGTTTGGGCTGACTGGTTGTTCGGGATGTTCCGTAGCGACCCGAACTCGCAGCGTCATCATGGCTTGAGTTTTCTTCTGGTGCCGTTGGATTCGCCAGGCATCACGGTTCGTCCGATCCGTCAGCTCAACGGGCTGCCCGGTTTTGCCGAAGTGTTCTTCGATGATGTACGGGTTCCGGTTGAAAACCGGTTGAGTGAGGAGGGTGCGGGTTGGCAGGTGGCGATGTCCACGGCCGGTTTCGAGCGCGGTTTGATGCTGCGCTCACCCGCGCGGTTCCAGGCGACCGCCAAAGCGCTGGTGCAGCTGTATCTGGCGAACCGGGCTTCGGCCGACCAGGATCCATCGGTCCGTGAGGCGGTAGTCAGTGCCTGGATGCAAGCAGAGGCCTACGCACTCGCGACCTATCGCACCGCCAGCAGCCTGATTGCCGGTGGGCATATCGGCGCTGAGTCCAGCACCAACAAAATCTTTTGGTCCGAGCTTGATCAGCGTATGCACGAGACGGCCATGCAAATACTCGGTGCGCGCGCAGAGCTGTTGCCGCACTCACCTGCGGCCCAAGACGTTGGCACTTGGCTGGAGGGGTTCATGTTCGCCCAAGCCGGGCCTATCTACGCTGGCACCAACGAGATCCAGCGCAACATTATTGCCGAGCGCATGCTCGGTATGCCTCGCTGAGGAGACGTCCATGGACTTTAAATTTACAGCGGATCAGATTCTGTTTCGCGACACCATGCGGCGATTCTTTCTGGTCGAAGCCGCCCCTGAAATGCTTCGCGAGCTCTGGGAAACTGAAGCTGGTCGGTCCCCGCAGTTGCGCCGCAAGATTGCCGAACAGGGCTTGACTGCGCTGTCGGTCGGTGAGGCCTATGGTGGGCTGGGATGTGGCGATGTTGACTGGGCGTTGATGATGCCCGAACTCGGCTACTTTGCGATCCCCGACTCGTTGGCGGGTACCGCCTACCTGGCGGCAGCCATGCTCAGTGCCTTGCCGGATGAGTCGCCGATCAAGCAGGAATGGTTGCCACGTGTTGCTGAGGGTAGCGCAAGGATTGCCGTGGGTCACCCGATCAACCCATTGGTGGCTGACGCGCACCTTTGTGACTTGCTGCTATTAGCCCATGAAGGTGAGGTCCATGCGTTGCATCGTGACGAGGTGAAACTGGAGCGCAATTTGAGCGTCGATTTATCACGGCGCCTGTCCCAAGTGAGCTGGACACCGAGCGACAGCAGCCGTATTGCCGATGCCCAGAGCGGGCAACTGATCTGGACCGACACCCTTGAGCGTGGTGCCTTGGCCACCAGTGGGCAGCTATTGGGCCTGGCCAAACGCATGCTTGACCTCTCCATCGATTACACCGCCGAGCGCAAGCAATTCGGTAAGCCGATTGGCAGTTTTCAGGCGGTCAAGCACCACTTGGCAAACGTCGCTGTGCTGATCGAGTTCGCCAAGCCAGTGTTCTATCGCGCGGCCTATGCCGTCGAGCACCAACTCCCTAACCGTGAAATCTATGTATCCCACGCCAAGTTGGCGGCGGGCGAGGCCGCGTTGCTTGCCGCGAAGATGGGGATTCAGGTTCATGGGGCCATGGGGTACACCTGGGAAGTCGACCTGCAAATTTTCATGAAGCGCGCTTGGGCCTTGGTGGGGTCCTGGGGCGATCGTGGCTTTCACAAAGCCCGGGTTGCCGAGTTCGTACTCGGTAACGTCGACCAGCTTGGTCCGGGCAATACCTTTAACTTGAATGAATGAGGTCCAGCATGGCGCAAGCCTATATCGTCGATGCACTGCGTACGCCGACCGGTAAACGTCGCGGCTCGTTGTCCGAGGTTCATCCTGCTGACCTGGGGGCACACGTTTTAAAAACCTTGGTCGAACGCAATAATATTCCTGCCGAAGACTACGAAGATGTGATCTTCGGTTGCGTGGATGCGGTCGGTCCCAACGCAGGGGTTATTAGCCGCACTTCCTGGTTGGCGGCCGGTTTGCCTGACCATGTGCCAGGGACGGTGATCGACCGCGCCTGCGGCTCCTCACAGCAGGCCCTGCATTTTGCCGCGCAAGCCGTAATGAGCGGCACCCAGGATGTGATTGCGGTGGGCGGCGTGCAGAACATGAGCATGGTTCCGATTGCCTATGCCATGACCGCCGCGAACCCCTTGGGTTTTACCGACCCGTTCTCGGGCAGCAAGGGCTGGAAAGCGCGTTACGGCGATCAGCCAGTCAATCAGTTTTATGCGGCGCAGATTATCGCCGAGAAATGGAAACTGACCCGCGAAGACATGGAGCGATTCTCTCTGGAGAGCCATGAGCGGGCGTTAAGGGCTATCAAGGAAGGGCGCTTCGAGCGCGAGATCGTCGGCCTTAATGGTTTTTCCATCGACGAGACACCACGTGTCAGTAGTCTGGAAAAAATGGCCACGCTGGAGCCAGTCGATCCGGCTTACCCGATGATCACTGCCGCGGTGTCCAGCCAGACCTGTGATGCGGCCGCCGCTCTGCTGGTGGTTTCCGAGGCGGCGCTCAAACGTTACAACCTGACGCCCCGTGCACGGATCGAGCACATCAGCGTGCGTGCCGATGATCCGATCTGGCACCTGACTGCGCCGATTCCAGCCACCGCTGCCGCTTTGAAAAAGGCGGGCCTGCGCTTGGAAGACATCGATCTGGTAGAGATCAATGAAGCCTTCGCTTCCGTGGTCCAGGCCTGGCTCAAAGAGACTGGCTATCCCCATGAACGAACCAACGTCAATGGCGGGGCTATAGGTCTAGGTCATCCGCTGGGCGCCAGTGGCGCACGCTTGATGACAACCTTGCTGCATGAGCTGGAACGCACCGGTGGCCGTTATGGCTTGCAGACAATGTGCGAGGGTGGCGGCCAAGCCAACGTCACCATCATCGAACGACTTGGGTGAGGGATTTGAAAATGGGTATTTGTGCTAACAGAACAGTAATTATCACCGGCGCCGGTGGTGGTCTTGGGCGTGCTTATGCGTTGGCCTTCGCCGCCGAAGGCGCGAATGTGGTGGTCAACGACATTCGTCGTGAGGCTGCCGAGGCGGTGGTCGCCGATATCGTCGCCGCCGGTGGGCAGGCACTGGCCAACGATGACGACATTACCCGTCTCGACCACGCTCACGCGATCGTCGAGAAGGCCGTGGCACATTTTGGTGAAGTGCATGTACTGGTCAACAACGCCGGCAACCTGCGCGACCGGATGTTTGTCAGCCTGAGCGAAGATGACTGGGACGAGGTCATGCGCGTCCACCTCAAGGGTCACTTTTGCTTAGCCAATACCTTGGCCAAACGCTGGCGCGATAAGGCCAAGGCGGGCGAACTTGTCGATGCACGGATAATCAACACCAGCTCCGGTGCCGGGCTGCAAGGTTCGGTCGGACAATCCAATTACGCCACCGCCAAAGCTGGCATTTGTGCGCTGACACTGGTGCAGTCGGCAGAGTTGATCCGCTATGGCATCACCTCTAATGCCCTGGCGCCAGCCGCGCGTACCAGCATGACCGAGTCGGCAATGCCCGATGTAGTGAAAAAACCCAGTGACGACAGCTTCGATTTTTGGGATCCCGCCAACGTCGCGCCGCTGGTGGTCTGGCTAGGCAGTGAACAGTCTCGACACATCAACGGGCGGGTCTTCGAGGCTTCCGGTGGCAAGCTGTCGCTGGCCGATGGCTGGCGCCTTGGCCCACAGCGCGATAAAGCGGCGCGCTGGCTGCCGGCTGAAATTGCAGAAGTAGTCGATGCACTGGTTGCTGAAGCGGTACCTCCACAAAAGGTGTACGGGGCATGAGTGCCGGTATGGATTTTTCCCTCAACGACGATCAGCGGATGATCGCTGAAGCCGCCGAAAGCTTCATGGCCGAGGCCTGTCCGTCATCTTCGGTGCGTGAGGCCATGGAAAGCCCGACTGGCTACGACGCCGCGCTGTGGAAGCAGATTGCTGAAGACATGGGCTGGTGCGCCACGCATATTCCTGAAAGCCAGGGCGGACTGGGATTATCGTGGGTCGAGTTGACCCTGATTTTCGAACAGATGGGACGACGTCTGCTGCCATCGCCGTTTTTCGCCACAGTGGGCCTGGCTGCGACGACATTGCTCGAAGCGGTGGACGAGTCCACACGTGCTGCTTATCTGGAGAAAATTGCCGCCGGGCAGTTGCGGGCGACCGTGGCATTAGCAGGCAAAGGCTTATCCTGGTGCGCCGAATCGCCTGGTGCCACGGCTCAGGCCTGCGCTGAGGGCTATCGTCTGCAAGGGCGATTCCGACACGTCCCGGATGGCGCCAGCGCCGAGCTTTTTTTGTTGCCTGCGCGGCTGGAAAACGGTGAGTTGGCGTTGTTCGCGGTTGCTGCCGACCTCCAGGGGATCGAGCGGCAGGAACACGTCGGTGTCGATCTGACGCGACGCGTGGCTGAGGTTATTTTGACCGACGTTACGGTTGGAAACGTCTGCAAACTGGCCGCAGGTCCACAACTGGATGACCGCTTGCAACGTGTGCAGGCCCTGGCAACGCTGGTGCTCGCCGCCGAGCAGCTGGGTGGTGCGCAACAGTGCCTAGACTTGACACTGGCCTATGCCGCTGAACGGGTGCAGTTTGGTCGTCCGATCAATGCATTTCAGGCGGTCAAACACCGCTGTGCGGAAATGATGGTGAAGATCGAGGCGACACGTTCTGCCGTCGGTGGCTGTGCTCGCGTTGCAGCCACTGTGCCTGGGACCGCCGAGTTGCTGCGCGAGGCGGCCTGCGTCAAGAGCTTCGCCAGCGAGACCTTCTATTTTTGCGCTCAAGAAGCGATTCAGTTGCACGGCGGCGTGGGGTTCACTTGGGAATACGATCCGCAGCTGTATTTCAAACGTGCCCAGGCGAGTGCTCATTGGTTTGGCGATGTCGACGCGTCCCGCGAAGCGATTGCTAGCTGGCTGATCACGGGCGGCGAAGCCGAGCGGGAAACGCCTGAAGAGGCGGATGAAGCGCTAGCCTTTCGCGCAGAGATTTCGCAGTGGATGGGGGAGCATTTAACGGGTCGCTTCGCTTGTCTGAAGCATCGCGGTGGCGCCGGAGACGAGGATGCCTATCCAGAGCTGCGTAAGGAGTGGGAGCAGGAACTGGCCAAAGGCGGTTGGACCTGCGTCGGCTGGCCGAAGGAGTACGGCGGCCGAGGCCTCAGTGTGGCGCAGCAGATTATTTTTCACGAGGAATACGCTCGCGCAGGTGGTCCGGGCAATATCGGACATTTGGGTGAAACGCTGCTCGGTCCCACTGTGATTGCCTTTGGCAGCGAAGCACAGAAACAACAGTTTCTACCGGGAATCGTGGCAGGTACCGAGTATTGGTGTCAGGGGTATTCCGAACCCAGTGCCGGCTCAGACCTGGCCAATGTACAGACCCGTGCACGCCTTGACCCGGTGACCGGTGAATGGGTGCTGCACGGTCAAAAAGTCTGGACCTCTCTGGCACACGAATCGCAATGGATTTTTGTCGTGGCCCGTTGTGAGCCCGAGTCTCGTGGGCATCACGGGCTGATCTTTTTACTGGTTAAGCTGGATCAGCCGGGTGTCGATGTTCGCGGGATCAAGCAGATCACCGGCACCTGTGAATTCAACGAAGTGTTCTTCGATGGTGCCCGCTGTCCGGCACAGAATGTTATTGGTCAACCCGGCGAGGGCTGGAAGATCGCCATGGCCTTGCTTGGATTTGAGCGCGGGCTGTCCTGGATCGGCATGCAGATGCATTTTGCGCATCAGCTCGAGCTGGTCTGTAAAGCAGCCCGGGATACCGGCAGCGCCGACAACCCCTTGATTCGTGCGCGTATCGGCCAGGCCTGGATGGGCCTCAAGGTTATGCACTACAACACCTTGCGCACGCTCAGCGGCGGGGATGACGGCAGCCTTTCCCGAGAGGGTTACATCATCAAGTACTACTGGTCCAACTGGCACCGCGATCTGGGCAAGTTGGCCATGGATGCATTAGGTATCGAAGGCGATATCTATGTCGATGACTTCTCTCGAACCCGACTACAACAAGTGTTCCTCTTCAGTCGTTCGGACACCATCGTCGCGGGTACCAACGAGATTCAGCTCAATATTATTGCCGAACGTGCCTTGGGTATGCCCAAAGAAGCACGACCGACGCGCTAGCTCAACAGGAGTCACGCATGATTAATGTTCCTGCATATGTTCCCGGCCATGATCTGCTCAAGGGCAAGTCCGCGCTGGTTACCGCTGCCGCTGGCGGTGGTATTGGCTATTCCACTGCGCAACGATTTGCCGAGGAGGGTGTGCGCGCGTTGATGCTTTCTGACGTGCACCCGCGTCGCCTTGAAGAGGCGGTAGCCCGTTTGCGTGAGGAAACCGGACTCGACGCGATTTACGGCCAAGTCTGCGACGTGACACAAGAAGATCAAGTTCAGGCCTTGGTTGCCGAGGCTGAGGCGTGTCTGGGCGGCACCGATATCCTGTTCAACAACGCAGGTCTGGGCGGGCAAAAACGCATCATTGAAATGAGCGATGAGGAATGGCTGCGGGTGATCGATGTATCGCTCAACGGTACGTTCCGCATGACCCGCGCGATGCTCAAGGTCATGCAACCGCGTGGCCATGGTGCAATCATCAATAACGCCTCGGTGCTGGGCTGGCGCGCTCAGAAAGAGCAGGCGCACTATGCGGCGGCCAAGGCCGGGGTCATGGCCCTGACGCGCTGCAGTGCGTTGGAAGCGGCCGAATACGGCATCCGCATCAATGCAATATCTCCGAGCATTGCCATGCATGCGTTCCTGAAAAAGACAGCGGATGAAAACCTGCTTTCAGCTTTATCCGCCAACGAAGCCTTTGGGCGCCCCGCGGAAGTCTGGGAGATGGCCAATATTGCAGTTTTCCTGGCCAGTGAATATGCGTCCTATCTCGTAGGAGAAGTCATTTCTGCCAGTAGTCAACGGGCTTGAGGGTGGGCACATGGTGAGCATCTACAACAATGCCGACGAAGTACTCGCCGCCGTTGGCACTTCTCTTGGTGTGACCGAGTGGCTGAATATCGATCAGGCTCGGGTAACGGGGTTCGCCGAGGCGACCAATGATCATCAATGGATTCATGTCGATGCCGAGCGGGCCAAGGAGGGACCGTTTGGCGCAACCATTGCCCATGGGTATTTGACGTTGGCCCTGGCCGGCAGCTACTTCCTTTCGCAACTTATCGATGTGCGAATGCGGATGGGCGTCAATTACGGTACCGATCGTGTCCGCTTTCCTGCACCAGTGCCCGTCGGGGCGTCTATTCGGGGGAGAGGAGAGATCATCAAGGCAGAGGTTGTGGCTGGAGGAGTGCAGGCAACTGTGCGGGTCACAGTGGAGATTCAAGGGGCTGAGCGACCGGCCTGCATCGTCGACACAATCAGTCGTTACTACTTCGATTGATTCAACGGAGTCATCCAATGCTTAGCACCGTACGTATGAAGTCAATTTTTCAGCATTATATTGACGGCTTTGAGCGTGCTGATGCTCAGGCAGTCATCGCACTCTTCGCTGAAGACGCAAGTATCGAAGATCCAGTTGGATCGGAAGCTCATGTTGGCAGAGCAGCTATCATCGATTTCTACAACAAAACCATTGCAGCAGAAACAATTGTGAAGGTTCGAGGACCGATCCGAGGTGCTCCTCATGGTAACGCGCTAGCCGTTGTCCTGGAGACATTGGAACCCACTGCAAAAGGTCTTGAGGTCTATTCGAGAATTGACGTGTTTCGGTTCGATGATTCGGAAAAAATAATTTCACGACAATCTTTTTACGGGCCTGATGATTTGTTACTGGTCACGCCTGGTTAGTTCTATCGATAACTGCATTGCCCCCTCATTCGGAGGCGCACTTTTCTATGAGGTTTGAACACCGTGGATGCGACTGACTACTTTGAAATCCAGAATCTGATTTATGAATATGCGGCGCGTCTGGATCAAGGTGATCTTGATGGTGTTGGCAGGCTGTTCGCACACGCGGATGTTCATATTCCAGGGCGCAGTGCTCCGGTGAGCAACGACCCTAAGCTGTTGTCCGAACTGTTCAGGGACTTTGTTCGCCTGTATGACGGTAAACCGCGTACCCGGCATATGATGAGCAATGTGCAGATCCGCCCCAATGGTACGAATCGGGCCAAGGCCAATGTCTATGTGGTGGTGTTTCAACAGACCGCTGAACTGCCACTGCAGCCGATCATTGGCGGTGATTATGTCGATCGGTTCGAGAAGGTCGATAACGTCTGGCGGTTTTCCGAACGGATCATCGCCAATGATTTGTACGGGGACCTGAGTGCCCATGGAAAGTACACCTACGCTCCAGGCGGAGCATAAAGTCATCAGCGACTACTCCGGATGGACGATGCAGGCGCAGGCTCTGCACGGCACATTCCAGTAAGCCTTTGATGCAGTGATCCGTGACTGCTCGGCCATGCTAAATCAGGAGGAGTCATGAATCAGCAGTCAACAATAATCAACAATGAATCTGCTACGCGAACGGCCCATCGGCAGCCGCCGTCAGGTCTGCGCTCCACCGAAGCAGGACGGCATCGGGTCTGGGGAGGTTTGGCCATGGCGCTGCTGGTGGCTATCGGCACGGTTGCTTCCTTTCTGCCTCGGCCCAGCCCGCATTTCCCTGCTACCTCAGTGCAGCCGCAGCGCATGCTGATCAATAGTGCCACGCAGGTTGATGCGCAAATTGTTGCAGCCGGGGAATTGGGACATCTTTTCTTCAGTGTGGATGCAGGCAAGACCTGGCAGGACGCTAAAGTCGAGCCGCAACGTGGCTCGACCCTGACAAGGGTTTTCTTCCCGAGCCCGACACTCGGTTTTGCGGTCGGTCACGACAACTGGATTTTACGGACTGAGGACGGTGGCAAGACTTGGCAGGAGGCCAACTTCGCGGGTGAAAACTCAGAAGTATTGCTCGATGTCTGGGGTAAAGCGCAGGGGCCGTTATTTGCTATAGGCAGTTTTGGCAGTTTTCTCACCTCTACAGATAAGGGTAAATCCTGGGCGCCACGCGATACGGCGCTGGGTGACCGACATTTGTATGCGCTGTCCGGAGCCGGTGAGACACATCTGATGCTGGTAGGGGAGAGTGGATTGGTCGCGAGGTCTTCTGATCAGGGTACGACCTGGACTCGCTTGCCGGAGTTCTACAAAGGTTCGTTTTTCGGTCTGGTCGCGCTTTCCCCTGATACCTGGCTGGTGTACGGCATGCGTGGCAAGGTCTACCGCACTCAGGATTTCGGTGAGACTTGGAAGGAAATCGAATCGGGCACTACCGCTGCGCTTTACGGTGGAACTCAGACTCGGGAAGGCAACGTTGTTCTGGTGGGTGAGGGCGGTGTGGTCACTGTCTCGGAAGATCACGGCCAGACATTTAAGCGCACGCACGCTGGAGGTGGCCAAAGTCTCTCGAGTGTCAGTGAGGCTACTGATGCAAGACTGATATTTGTCGGCCCGGCGGGTATCACGCAGCAGGCACAACAGCCTGTGCAACGCAAAGCCGTCGAATGAGGAACGCGTCGTGAATAACAAGAAATCCATCTTCGTCGATCGTTGTGCCGATCTATTGATGGCGCACCGCCGCTGGTTGTTCGTGCTGTTCGTGCTGCTGACATTGGTGTTTGCCGGCACGGCCACACGCATCAAGCTGGACCCTGGTTTCTATAAAATGATCCCGCTGCAACATCCCTACATGCAGACATTCGTCGATTATTTGAAGGTGTTTCCCGGGGCAAATCGGGTCTTGGTCAATCTTCGCTGGAAAGGTGAGGGTGACATCTACAACAAGCAATTTCTGCAAGCCTTGCGCGAAGCTACCGATGAGGTGTTTTTCATTCCCGGAGTGGACCGCACACGGGTCTCGTCACTGTTTACCCCTGATACGCGCTTTATCGAAGTGACAGAAGAGGGTTTTTACGGTGATGTGGTGGTTCCGTCGCGCTTTGGCGGAACCGACGAGGACCTTGCGGTGGTACGGCGCAACGTGGCGCGCTCTGGTGTCATTGGACGCCTGGTCCAGATAGATCTGAAGGGTGCCCTGATTCGCGCCGATCTGCAGGAACTCAATCCGCAAACCGGCGAGAAGGTCGATTACGAAAAAGTCGCAGCCGCGCTGGAAAAAGTTCGAGCCAAATTCAGCAGCGATCAGCTCGACGTCAATATCATCGGTTTTCCGGTATTGATCGGTGAGATTATCAACGGTTTGGTTGGGGTGATTGCGTTTTTTGGAGTTGCATTCGCGATCACTGCAATCTTGCTGTTTTTCTATTGCCGATCATTTCGCCTGACCTTGCTGACCCTGGCGGTAGCGCTGCTGCCCGTCATCTGGCTGTTGGGTTTGTTGCCGCTGCTCGGCTATGGCATCGACCCACTGTCTATTCTGGTGCCGTTTTTGATTTTCTCCATAGGCGTCTCCCATGCGGTGCAGATGACCAATGCCTGGAAGCAGTCGGTACTGGGCGGTGCTGACTCACTGTCCGCCGCGCATTCGGCGTTCCGTCGACTGTTTATTCCCGGGGCGTTGGCCCTGCTGACCAACGCACTGGGCTTCGCGGTCATCATGCGAATTCAGATCGATAGCGTGCGTGAGCTGGGCATTACCGCGTGCCTGGGCGTTTTATTGATGATCATCACCAATAAAATGATGTTGCCGATACTGCTTTCCAGAATGCGTCTGGAGAGTTCTGCCCGGAACGTCAAGACCGATCCGGTCGGTCGTCATCCTGTTTGGTGGAAACTTTCGGCGGTGACGCGGCCTGGGCCGGCCATGATTGTTTTCGTGGTTTGGCTGGCGTTGCTGGTGGTGGGGACGCTGGAGTCGCGCCACCTCACGGTGGGTGATATCGGTAGCGGCGCCCCAGAGCTGCGGACCGACTCACGTTATAACCAGGACAATGAGGCCATAGTCAGCCACTACGCTATCGGTGTCGACGTACTGACAGTGGTAGTCGAAGCCAAGGGGTTCGAGGGGGATGCCTGTCTTTATTATTCGGTGATGAATAACGTCGATCGTTTTGAAATGTTCTTACGCGGCGTCTACGGCGTGCAGTCGGTGGTCAGCGTGCCGGACTTGGCCAAGGTCGGTATTGCTGCCAACAACGAAGGTAACCCGCGTTGGGCGGCGCTACCGCGTAGCAGTCAGGCGTTGCAGCAGGGATCTGCAGCCTATAACCCTGACCTGGGCTTGAATACAGACAGCTGCACTGCGATGCAGGTATTGATCTACACCAAAGATCA
Organism: Pseudomonas sp. PDM28; assembly: GCF_019219115.1. Lineage (NCBI taxonomy): Bacteria > Pseudomonadati > Pseudomonadota > Gammaproteobacteria > Pseudomonadales > Pseudomonadaceae > Pseudomonas > Pseudomonas sp. PDM28. The sequence goes on along the minus strand of NZ_JAHUWG010000002.1, from coordinate 83,811 downwards.
CCAGGGTGTGACGCTTGATCACTTGACCAGGGAAATCAAACGCTACATTGCTGAGCAGCCGACTGAGGGGGTTGAGTTTCGGGTCGATCAGTCGTTCCGTCTGGCGGGTGGCAACGCTGGCGTAATGGCCGCCACCAACGAAGCGGTCGAGCAAGCGGAAGTGACCATGCTGGCCTCAATCTTCGGTGCGATTACACTCCTTTGTCTATTGACCTTCCGCTCCTGGAAGGCGGTGCTGTGCATCATCATGCCGTTGGCGATTGTCTCGATCCTGTGCAATGCGCTGATGGCGCAGTTGGGGATCGGCCTGAAAGTCGCGACGCTGCCGGTCATCGCGTTGGGTGTCGGCGTAGGGGTGGATTACGGGATCTATCTCTATGAATGCATCAAGCATCATCTCGACGAAGGGGATGACTTGCGCTCTGCCTTTTACGAAGCAATGCGTCAGCGGGGGACGGCTGCGGTGTTCACTGCCGTGACTATGTCGGTCGGTGTCGGCACCTGGGCATTCTCCGCGCTGAAGTTTCAGGCCGACATGGGTATTTTGCTGGCCTTCATGTTCCTGGTGAACATGTTCGGCGCGGTGCTCTTGCTGCCGGCATTTGCCAGTTGGCTAAACGTCGGAGCCAAGGCTGAAACCAAATTCAACGCTCCGGTTTCCGTCAAGTAAAACAACACTTTTTGGTTGTACATCGCATCGACAACTTTGTTGTCGATGCGCCTTTGTGCCCTCTATTTAACATTCAGTCGAGGACGTTATGCATATCGCAATACCGAGGGAGACACTCACCGGTGAAACACGGGTTGCTGCAACCCCGGAAACCATCAAGAAGCTGGTCGGCCAGGGTCATAAGGTCACTGTGCAAAGCGGCGCCGGCATTCACGCCAGCGTTATTGACAGTGCCTATGAAGCGGCTGGCGCAACCATTGGCAGCGCCAACGATGCGTTTGGTGCCGAACTGATTCTCAAGGTGGTCGCCCCCAGCGACAGCGAGCTGACGCTGATTAAAAGCGGCACCGTTGTGGTGGGTATGCTCAACCCGTTTAGCAATGAAACCATTGCCAAGCTGGCTGAGTGCGGCATTACCGCTTTCGCACTGGAGGCTGCACCACGCACCTCCCGCGCCCAGAGCCTGGACGTGCTGTCCTCGCAAGCCAACATCGCCGGCTATAAAGCCGTGCTGCTGGCCGCGCACTACTATCCACGCTTCATGCCGATGCTGATGACCGCGGCGGGCACCGTGAAAGCGGCGCGTGTGCTGATTCTCGGCGCTGGCGTAGCGGGGTTGCAGGCCATCGCCACGGCGAAACGCCTGGGTGCGGTGATCGAAGCCTCTGACGTGCGTCCTGCGGTGAAAGAGCAGATCGAATCCCTCGGCGCCAAGTTCGTCGACGTGCCTTACGAGACCGATGAAGAGCGTGAGTGCGCCGTCGGGGTCGGCGGTTACGCCCGCCCAATGCCGGCCAGCTGGATGCAGCGCCAGGCCGCGGCCGTACACGAACGCGCCAAACAGGCTGACATTGTCATCACCACCGCGCTGATCCCAGGCCGCAAGGCGCCGACGTTATTGAGCGCCGAAACCGTGGCGCAGATGAAGCCAGGATCCGTGGTCATCGACCTCGCCGCGGCTCAGGGCGGTAACTGCCCGCTGACCGTCGCCGATCAGGTGGTCATCGAGAATGGCGTGACCATTTGCGGTCCGACTAACCTGGCCGGCGTGGTCGCGGCAGACGCTTCGGCACTGTACGCCCGCAACCTGCTGGACTTCCTGAAGCTGGTCTTTAACAAGGAAGGCCAGTTTGAGATCAACCTCGAAGACGACATCGTCGCCGCGTGCCTGATGTGCCGCGACGGCCAAGTCATCCGCAAAAACGCCTAAGCAAGGACTCAGACGATGGAAGAGCTTATCTCCCCCGGTATCTACAACCTGATCATCTTCGTGCTGGCGATTTATGTCGGCTACCACGTGGTCTGGAACGTGACCCCTGCACTGCACACGCCGCTGATGGCCGTGACCAACGCCATCTCGGCGATTGTCATCGTCGGCGCCATGCTGGCGGCGGCGCTGACCGTGACGCCACTGGGCAAGACCATGGGCACCCTGGCGGTGGCTCTGGCGGCGGTGAACGTATTTGGTGGCTTCCTGGTCACCCGGCGGATGCTGGAAATGTTCAAGAAAAAAGCCGCGCCGGCAAAAGCTACTGCAGTAAAGTCAGCAACAGGTAAGGTAGAGGTGCAAAACGCATGAGCATGAACCTGGTTACCTCCCTGTATTTGTTCGCGTCGGTCTGCTTCATCCAGGCGCTCAAGGGCTTGTCGCATCCCACCACGTCGCGTCGTGGCAACCTGTACGGCATGCTCGGTATGGCGTTGGCGATCCTCACCACGGTCGGCCTGATCTACAAGCTGGGTTCCGAGCTGGCCCATGACGGGATCGTCTACGTCATCGTCGGCCTGCTGATCGGCGGCACGGCCGGTTCAATCATGGCCAAGCGCGTTGAAATGACCAAAATGCCGGAACTGGTCGCTTTCATGCACAGCATGATCGGTATGGCCGCGGTGTTTATTGCCATCGCGGCGGTGGTCGAGCCGCAATCGCTGGGCATCGTCAAGCAACTGGGTGATTCCATTCCTGCCGGTAACCGCCTGGAGCTGTTCCTCGGCGCGGCCATCGGTGCAATCACCTTCTCCGGTTCGGTGATTGCCTTCGGCAAGCTGTCGGGCAAGTACAAGTTCCGTCTGTTCCAAGGCGCTCCGGTACAGTTCACTGGCCAGCACAAGCTCAACCTGCTGCTGGGTTTGGCGACGCTGGCACTCGGCATCACCTTCATGTTCACCGGCAACCTCAGCGCTTTTGCGCTGATGCTGGCCCTGGCCTTCGTGCTGGGCGTGCTGATCATTATCCCGATCGGCGGCGCCGACATGCCGGTGGTGGTGTCGATGCTCAACAGCTACTCCGGTTGGGCGGCGGCAGGGATTGGCTTCTCGCTGAACAACTCGATGCTGATCATTGCCGGCTCCCTGGTGGGCTCAAGCGGTGCGATCCTCTCGTACATCATGTGCAAGGCGATGAACCGTTCGTTCTTCAACGTACTGCTCGGCGGTTTCGGCAACACCGCGGATGCGGCTGGCCCTACTGGTTCGAAAGAAGCCCGTCCGGTGAAATCCGGCTCCGCTGATGACGCGACCTTCCTGCTGACCAACGCCGACACCGTGATCATCGTTCCGGGCTACGGCCTGGCGGTAGCGCGGGCGCAGCACGCGCTCAAAGAGCTGACCGAGAAGCTGACCCACCGCGGCGTGACCGTGAAGTACGCGATCCACCCGGTCGCCGGTCGGATGCCCGGCCACATGAACGTATTGCTGGCCGAGGCCGAAGTACCTTACGACCAGGTGTTCGAGATGGAAGACATCAACTCCGAGTTTGGCCAGGCCGACGTGGTGCTGGTGTTGGGCGCCAACGACGTAGTCAACCCGGCGGCGAAGAACGATCCGAAATCGCCAATTGCCGGCATGCCGATTCTCGAAGCGTTCAAAGCCAAGACCATCATCGTCAACAAGCGCTCGATGGCCAGCGGCTATGCCGGTCTGGATAACGAATTGTTCTACCTCGACAAAACCATGATGGTCTTCGGTGACGCCAAGAAAGTCATCGAAGACATGGTCAAAGCCGTCGAGTAAAGCCTCCACCAGTACCTCTGCCGCCCGCTGGCGCAATGCCGGTCGGGCGAGCTACCGCTTGGCAAAAAATGACCCGCTGTTCGCTATTAATCCCTAAACATCAAATCGCCCAAGTTGACTACTCCAGTCAGACGATGCGCGAAAGATTTAACTCTATCCATACTTAGTGCAACTTCTGAGCGACGACCACACAAAGCGGTTGCGACGCTACAGGTAGAGCCCAGCGATAAGGAGAAAACCATGAAGTTTTCGTTAATTTATGAAGCACAAACCACAGACTCTTCACGCGAAGGTGACCGTAAGGTATTCGACGATACCGTTGAGCAAGTCGTACTGGCGGATAAGCTCGGTTTCGATGTGGTATGGGCGGTAGAACACACTGCCCTGAGCAACTACTCGCATTCGAGCGCACCTGAAACGTTGTTGGCATTTCTCGCTGGCAAGACTGAACGCATTGGTATTGGTCACGGCGTGGTGTGCTTGCCTCCGGCGATGAACCACCCAGTAAAAATCGCTGAACGAATCTCTACGCTCGACCTGTTATCCAAAGGGCGAGTGCATTTCGGTATGGGTAAAGGTGGAACGCAGCAAGAGGCGGGCACCTTTGGTTACGACCTGGCCAAGCTGCAGCCGCAAATCGACGAAATGATGTACTTGATCCCGAAAATGTTTGTTCAGGATGAGATCGAACATGACGGCGAATTCGTCAAGATTCCACGTCGCCCTATCCATCCAAAGCCTTACCAATACCCGCATCCTCCGATGTATATGGCCTGTACCAATGCGACCAGTCTGGCGACCGCGGGGGGGCGTGGTCTTGGCGCTCTAGTCCTTGGGTTTGGTGGTCCTGATGAGGTCGCGAAAAAGAATGCAACTTACCGAGAGGCATTTGCCAATCGCAAAGCTGAAGATCAGGTGGGCTTCCGCCCGACCGAGCATTTGGCGGCCCTTTGCCCGGCTATCGTCATGCAGGACGGACAGGCAGCCCGCAAGATCGGGATACGTGGGCAGCGCTACTTCCTCGAGTCTTTGGCTCACTGGTACACGGGAGGGGAGAAGCCTGATCCATCGAAGTGGGATGAGGATGTAACCACCACGGGTAGCGGGCAAGCTGTACTCAATACTTCGTGGGGATCCGAAAAAGTATCAGTGGACTTCAGTGATCCGTCCCTTGAGTTGCTCAACCCCAATCATGCCTATGGCACAGTTGCCGACTGTATCGGTTACGTTCAGCGGCTTGTGGATGCCGGCGCGGATGAAATTCTGTTCATTTGCCAGATGGGGACTATCCCGCAGGAGGCTCAACTGGAGACCATTCGTAATATCGGCGAGCATGTCATCCCTTATTTTCGCGATGCACTGGTCAAAGGCCGGGAGGCCGCTGTAGAGGCCTGATCGAGGGCGTGTGGGCGTTGCTCCGACAGGAGCAGCGTCGCTTTGCGGGGTAGTGTGTTCGAGAGGCGTGCGGATAAATTTGAGGTATTTTCCGGCCTCGTCCAAATGAAGGATGTGAGGGGGATTCTGCAAAGCAATAGTAACGGCACCTGCTGATAAGGAAGCGCTCACCGTCCTGAATACAGGTCGAGACGCATCACTCACAGGGGCTTTGCCGGCAGTAGTGAAATGGCTGGCAAGCGTTCCAGGGCGAACAATAAATTCAATACTGTCCCGGAGGCGAAACTGAAATGAACGCTCGAAATTGCAAGGCGAACGCTGGCAGTCCACGGCTGCTTTTAAAGCTGAATATGGTGACGTGCGCCTTTGTCGCAATGGGAGTGTCCTCAGCGCATGCGGGGAACTTCCAATTTGGTGACGGCATCAATGTCGATTACCTCACGACCGTCAATTATGGCTTGAATGTCCGTGCTGAAAAACAATCGAATGACCTGATCAATAACAACATCAACGGCGATGACGGTGATCGCAATTTCAAGCGAGGGAGCATTGTCAACAATCGCATCAGTGCCATCGGTGAAATGAATATTTCCAAGGATGGCACTGGCGTAATGCTGCGTGGCTCGACCTTTTACGATTTTGCTTACAACACCTCGAACGACAACAACTCGCCGGACACGATCAACAAGTTTGGTCCGGTTGACCACTTTTCCTCCCAGGCCGAGGATCGCAGCGGATCGCGTAGTCGCCTCCTTGATGCTTATGCCTATACAGGGGGCGCTGTAGGAGATAGTAGCTTCTACGATCTGCGAGTCGGTAATCAGGTGGTAGCGTGGGGTGAGAGTCTGTTCATCTCCGGGATTTCTGCAGTGCAGGGGCCGGTGGATGCGACCAAAGCCAACGTGCCAGGAACCGAAGTCAAGGAAATACTGCTACCGGAAAGTCAGATCGCCGGGAGCTTTTCCTTCAATGACTGGACGTTGCTAAGCTATTACCAGTTCAAGAGTCACCCGTACGAACTGTCGCCAGTGGGTGATTACTTCTCCACCACCGATGTGGTGGGTGCTGGTGCACGATATATCCGTTTCTCTGAGGGTGATCTGGCCAGCGTGGGCAAGCTCGCGCGGACCAGCGACGAAGATGCGCGTGACAGCGGGCAGTGGGGCCTTGGTGTGCGTTATATGCTGACACCGAACACCCAAGTGGGCGTTTATCGGCTGCGTTACCACGACCGACTGCCGAGTGTTCTGATTAACCCGACTGCAGGTACTTACACCGTCAAATACTTTGAAGACATTGATCTGACAGGGGCCAGTGTCTCCACCCGTATTGGTGATTGGCAGGTGTCGGGCGAGGTCAGTTACAAGGATGGCTTGCCGCTCGCCAGCACCACTGTTGGCGTCTCTCGTGGTTCTGCCAGCCAAGCGCAGATCTCGACCATCAGGACCTGGGGCGCGAGTTGGCTTGCCCCGCAAACCACGCTGGTGGCTGAAGTCGGCGCCTTGCACGTCAATGACATAGACCAAGGCAAACTGGCGGGAGATCGTAACGCCCAGATGGGCCAAATGACGGCGACCATGACTTATCCCGACGTCTTCAGTGGTTGGGACATGTCGGTTCCGGTCAGCTATGGCCGACAGTTCAATCAGTCTTCAGTGGGGACCTTCGGGTTCGGCGGCGATGGTGATTCGCGCGCCAGCATCGGCGCCAAATTCAAATACCTGAGTAACCTGGAAGTCGGGCTGACGTACAACGCCTTCCTCGGTTCGCCAGACCCGGTGGAACGTCCTCTGGCCGATAGAGACTTTGTCTCCTTCAACATCAAATACGACCTGTAACAAGACAAGAACAGGAGATTTACGATGACGATTAATGTTCTTCGTACTGCAGTGGTCGCTGTTGGTTTGAGTTTTGCGTTGGCGCAACCGGCCTGGGCGAAAGTGTCCGCTGATGAAGCCGCCAAGTTGAAGGGTGACCTGACGTGTGTCGGGGCCGAGAAAAAAGGCAATGCCGACGGATCGATTCCAGCGTTTTCCGGTAAGTGGCTGGGTGTTCCACCTCAACTCAAGTTCCCCGGGACGGGCCACTACTGGCCTGATCCGTATGCAGATGAAAAACCCCAGTTCACCATTACTGCACAGAATATGGCGCAGTATGCGGACAACCTGACTGCTGGCCAGCAAGCGCTGCTGAAAAAATACCCGGATACCTTCAAGATCCCGGTCTACGCCAGTCATCGTGATTTCCGTTATCCGGACTGGGTGTGCGCGACAGCCGAAAAGAACGCGACGCAAGCAGAAATGGTCGACAACGGCGAGGGGTTCGTCGCAACCACTGGAGCACCTCCGTTCCCGATTCCAAAGACCGGGCTGGAACTGTTCTGGAACTTCAACAACACCTCTTTGCAACCCTGGACCGAGTCCTCGGTCCAGCAGCAAGCCGTGGTTTATCCGGACGGTAACACCGCATGGGGTGAGGTGGACATGCGCTGTCTGTCCCCACGAGGCGAGCCGACCGTGCGAAGGAGTACTGATTCTAATGAACAACCTTACGGAGGCGTGAACTCCTGGTGCTTCGTCAAAACCATTCTTCCGCAGCGCGATAAAGGCTCGGTGTTGGTGGCGGGCGACTACTTCAACTACGCCAAGCGCCCTCGGGATGCTTATCAATACAACCCTGGCACCCGCCGTGTGCGCCAGTTACCTTCTTTCGGTTTTGATATGCCCCAAGGGCCGGGTGGTTTCCGCACGGTGGACGACGATCACTTGTTCAACGGTTCGCCAGAGCGGTATGACTGGAAAATCGCGGGCAAGCGTGAAATCTACATTCCCTGGAACAGTTATCGTGTCCACCAAAGCGACGTGACCACGGATGAGTTGCTCAAGAATAAAGGTCATATCAACACCGACAAAATGCGCTTTGAGAAGCATCGTGTCTGGGTACTCGAAGGCAATCTCAAACCCGGCTTTCGGCATCAGTATGCCAAGCGTGTGATTTACGTTGATGAGGACACTTGGGCGGGGGTGACGGCGGACGAGTATGACAGCCGTGGTCAACTCTGGCGTACGGTGCTGACCAACTGGCTATACGCCTATGAGATCCAGGGCTACTACTACGGCGTGGTGGGGCATCATGACCTGATCTCCGGTGCTTACCTGGTCGACCGCATGACCATGGGCCGTGGTGCGCCAAAACTCAACGAGGGGGGGATGACTCCAGCCATGTTCACGCCTGAGGCGGCTGCTCGCGCCGGTCGTTAACGACCGTTTGCCGAACAGTTAACCAGAGAATGCCCCGGCCAGTCCGGGGCATTTGCATCATGGGAGCGTCATCAGTGATGAATCGTATCGACTGGCCGGATTTGAACTTCGATTATCGTGGTCGACATGTATTGGTAACAGGTGGCACCAGTGGTATCGGTGCCGTGATCGCTGCGGCTTACCACAGCGCAGGCGCGCAGGTGTATGTGACCGGAACGCGTACGGCAGCGGCCGACTATCCACAGGATCTGAGCGGCTACCGCTATCTGCCACTCAATGTGCTTGATAACGATCAAATAGAACACGTCGCGTGTGCCTTGCCGCAACTCGACATCTTGGTGCATTGCGCTGGGGTGGCCCTGTCCGGTGATGGTGGCAATGAGTTCGAACCCGATACTTTCGAGCGTGCCTTGCAGATCAATCTGTCGAGCTTCTATCGCATGGCCCTGGCTGTGCAGCCGAAGCTGACAGTGAGTTCGTTCCCGGGAGGCGCGAGCGTGATCAGCATTGCCTCTATGACATCGTTCTTTGGCAATCCTGTCGTCCCTGGTTATGGCGCGGCCAAGGCAGGGCTGGTGCAGCTGAGCAAAACACTGGCCATCGCCTGGGCCGGGCAGGGGATCCGGGTCAATGCAGTAGCGGCGGGCCTGACCGAGACCCGCATGACGGCAAAACACATCGCCAATGATCAAGCGCTTGAGCCGGTCATGCAGCGTACGCCGCTCAAGCGAGTCGCCCAGCCGGGGGACATCGCCGGTGCCGTTCTTTTTCTGACCAGCTCCGCTGCCGCATTCATCACAGGGCAAACGCTGCCGGTCGATGGCGGATATTCGGTGGTGGGATAGATCATCCAACGATTCTTAGGAGCCAGTCATGGCCAAGGTTATTCCAAGTGTCGAGCATATTCGTCAGATGTTCGAGCGTTATGCTTTTTGCCTGAGTGAAGGAGACGTTGAGGGTGTCGTTTCATTGTTTGCTCCAGAGGCGTTATTAGAGGATCCAATAGGAACCGAATATCGTGGACATGCTGCGATCCGCGATTTTTTTCAACGCAGCTTCAGTGGTGTCGGAGGGCGCATCCGCTTCGAGCCTGAAGGACAAGTTCGCATTCACAACGAGCACGCCGCCTGTGCCTTTACGGCGATCTGTGATCGTGTCGATCCACCCTTTGAGGTCGATACGCTGGACATCGCTCGTTTCGATGAGCTAGGACGGTTTGGCTCGTTGGTTGCGATCTGGAGTCAAGCCAACGTGCGCACGGGAGGGGCTCTGAAATGAGCAGCGCCACGATCCAATCGCATCCTGCCGGGCATCTGCGTTGGGCGATGCCCGTATTGCTGGCCAGTTCACCGGCAATGGCATTGTTGTACACCGCCGTTAGTCCGGTACTGCCGGAGCTGGCTGACTATCTGGGTGGAGATCCTGGGCAGGCGGCATTGATGGCGCAGCTGGTGATGATGGTTCCGAGCATCGGTTTGATGGTTGGCGGCCCGCTGACCGGCTGGTTGGTCGACCGGCTGGGGGCGAGATTTTTACTGATTGCCTGTGCCGGAATCTATGCGCTTACCGGGTCGGCAGGTCTGTATATTGACAGCGCCTGGAGTTTATTGCTAACTCGCTTTTTTCTGGGGATGGCGGCGGCGGGATTGGGTACGTCCACGCTGGTATTGATTGGCGAAAGCTTCGATGCCCAGGCTCGGAATCGAATCGTGGGCTATCAGTCGGCGTGCGGCGCGCTGATGGGCTTGTTGTCGATGCTATTGGCCGGATACCTAGGCCAATTGGCTGGCTGGAGACTGCCCTTTAGCTTCTACTTGCTCGGTGTGCCGCTGCTGGTGTTGTCCGTGCTGGCGATCCCCAAGCGCGGTCCAGCCCCTGTCGCCGTGGACTATAAGGTGAGAGAAAAGGGCTCGATCCGCAGTCTGATCCCACTGTATCTGGGCTTCATCCCATTGTTCGCTGCCGTATTTACCAGCAGTACGCAAACCTCGTTTCTGCTGGCGGACAGTGGAGTGTCCAAGCCAACGATCCTCGCACTGGTACTTGCAATGTCAGCGCTTGCCAACACGCTGGGAGCCACTGTGTACGGATCTCTGCGGAGCCGGTTGGGCAGTCGTCGCGTGTTTTTTCTCGGGCTTATTGCGCTTTCGATCGGGCATGTGGTGTTGGGCTTGTCCAGTGGTGCATGGGTAGCCGGTCTAGGGTGTGCGCTGACGGGCCTGGGAGCCGGGATTCTGACTCCGCATCTTGTCAATCTGGTGCTGGACCGGGCCAGCGAAAGCCAGCGTGGACGAGCCGTTGGCGTCATGTACAGCGCTCTGTTCTTTGGCAGCTTTCTCAATCCACTGCTCATGGCGCCTTTAGCCGCATTGTTTGGGCGTCATACGGCGGTGTTGGGGATTGGCATACTGCTGACGATTGTTGCGTTGCTCATTCTGTTGCGGCGTGAACGGCCTGATCAGTCATCGACGGCTGCTGCCGAGCTGCCGTCTTCGTCAGGCTGAATCACGATGAGTACGGCTGACGCCTGAGTATTTCCAGGCGGACGCCGTTCGGGTCACTACAGGACAAGCCGCATAGACCGCGTTGGTCCTGTGCGCGAAAGTGGACGATACCGCCTCTTGCCTCGATAGCCTCGGCAGCTGTGGCAAGGTCGGTGGCAGACAACATCAGAAAGTTAAAACCGTAACTGTTCAATGGTGCCCGAGTCAGTGCACCGACACAGAGTGGATGATCAATTTTGAGCAGTTCGAGTGTGTCGCCTTGGGCGTTTCGGACCATCTGCGCACTGAGCCGGACGTCGTCCAGTTCATTGATGGTGTCCAGCCACTCGCTTTGCAAATCGAAACGTTCGGCTTTGGCAAAGTTGAGTTGCGAATAGAAGTCCTCGGCAGACTCAATTGCTGAAGTACACATCCCTGAATGCGAGAAGCGGTCATTTTCTTCCGGGCGATGCATGAGTTCGATACGTATCCCATTCGGGTCGGTGGCATACATCATGGTGACCTGCGCCTCGGAAAAAAACGCACGGGTGTGCGGGTAGATCTTGCCTCCCGCTGCATCAATCCGTTCAGCACTGCGCGAAATATCGGCCACCCAGAATGCCAGGTGCGTCAGGCCGTATTGATTGTTAGGGCGTCGTTCCAGTGAGCCCGAGGATTGTGGGTTCGCGAGTTCAAGCAGGGTCAAATCGACACCTTGAGCGTTGCGGACGCTTTGAAGACGGCCCCGCGCATTGTGGAGTTCGCCGCTTCCTGGAAGGCAGGCCAGGTCCAGCGTGTGCGGTGAGCGTTGCGGCGTAAAACCCAAGGCGTCTTCATAGAAACGCACTGATCGATTGAGGTCATGGACGCACAAGCCTCTGGCCTTGAACTGAATATTCATCGCTTCTCTCTTCATTGATCAGTGCTGTGGATGAGTACCTTGCCGGTTGACATATCCGCTTCCCGCGCGCGTCGAAGATCCTCCTTTTTTATTTGTCGGCCATCGTCCGCTTGGACTAACAAAACAACGTTCAACCTATCGCTGCCTACCCGATGCAATCTCGCTCAAAAGTAGTCCGGACGGACGATGGATGACGCGCTCCATTGCCGTAATTTCAATTCAAAGGCCTGTCGCCGACGAGCCGCTCAAGCGGTCGTTACGGGGATTGGTGTGAGTAGAAATCAGCCAGGAGAGAGCTCGGGCATGAACGTCGAAAATAGAGAACCATTGGCCGAGCATTCGCAAGCGCGTGTGCTCCCAAGCGCAACACTGACTCACTTGCAGCGTCTCGAAGCCGAAAGCATCGATATCATGCGCGAAGCGGTATCGGACAGTGAAAACCCGGTGATGATGTACTCCATCGGCAAAGACAGTTCAGTGATGCTGCATTTGGCAATGAAGGCGTTTTATCCATCCAAGCCGCCGTTCCAGTTCCTTCACGTGGACACCACGTGGAAGTTCCGCGAGATGATCGAGTTCCGCGACAAGACCGCGCAAAGGCTGGGCATGGATCTGTTGGTGCATATCAATCCGGAAGGGGTGGAGAAGAACATCAATCCTTTTGATCACGGCTCTTCGCTGCACACCGACATCTGGAAAACCCAAGGTCTCAAGCAGGCGCTGGACAAGTACGGCTTTGATGCGGCGTTCGGTGGCGCACGCCGCGACGAAGAGAAATCACGCGCCAAGGAACGCATCTTCTCGTTCCGCTCGGCCCAGCATCGCTGGGATCCGAAAATGCAGCGACCAGAGCTTTGGCGGTTGTACAACTCTCGCAAAAACAAGGGCGAGAGCATTCGGGTATTCCCTCTGTCGAACTGGACCGAACTGGATATCTGGCAATACATCTATCTGGAAAACATCGAGCTGGTACCGCTGTACTTCGCCAAAGAGCGTCCTGTTGTCGAGCGCGACGGTACGCTGATCATGGTCGATGACGAGCGCATGCCGTTGCTTCCAGGCGAAACGCCGATGATGAAAAGTGTGCGCTTCCGCACCTTGGGTTGCTACCCCCTGACCGGCGCTGTCGAGAGTACTGCTTCGACGTTGCCGGAAATTATTCAGGAAATGCTCCTGGCTAAAACCTCCGAGCGCCAGGGTCGCATGATCGACCATGACTCAAGCGGCTCGATGGAGAAGAAAAAACAAGAGGGGTACTTCTAATGGCACACGTTTCCGATTTGATTGGCGAGGATATCGAACAGTATCTGCACGCCCACCAGCACAAGAGTTTGCTGCGTTTCATTACCTGCGGCAGTGTCGATGACGGTAAAAGTACCCTGATCGGACGCTTGCTTTATGAATCGAAGATGCTCTTTGAAGACCAACTTTCTGCACTGGAAGCTGATTCCAAGAAAGTCGGTACCCAAGGGGGTGATCTGGACTTCGCATTGTTGGTCGATGGCTTGGCCGCCGAGCGCGAGCAGGGCATCACCATCGATGTGGCTTACCGGTTTTTCTCCACCGACCGCCGCAAATTCATCGTCGCCGATACCCCGGGTCACGAGCAATACACCCGTAACATGGTGACCGGTGCTTCGACCGCCGATGTGGCGGTCATCCTGATCGACGCCCGCCGTGGTGTGCTGACTCAGAGCCGTCGCCATAGCTATCTGGTTTCGCTGATCGGTATCCGGCATGTGGTGCTGGCAATCAATAAACTCGATATGGTCGATTATTCAAAAGCACGATACGACGAGATCGTCGCTGAGTACCGCACATTCGCGCAGCAGATTGGTATCGAACAGTTCCAGGCCATTCCGATGTCGGCACTCAAAGGTGACAACATCATCGACAAGAGCCCTAATACGCCTTGGTACGACGGCCCGACACTGATGGAGTACCTGGAAACCGTCGAAATCGACAATGATCTGTTGATTCGTGGTCCTTTCCGTATGCCTGTGCAATGGGTCAACCGTCCGAACCTGGATTTCCGTGGTTTTTCGGGGCGTATCCTCGGCGGTGCGATCAAACCGGGCGACCGGGTGCGTGTCCTGCCATCCGGGCGTGAGAGTACGGTCAAACGTATCGTCACTTACACCGGTGACCTACCGATTGCTGTGGCGGGACAGTCGATCACCTTGACCTTGGCGGATGAAGTCGATATTAGCCGTGGCGATGCCATCGTTACGGTCGATGCACCGGCATCGGTGGCGGATCAGTTTGAAGCCAATCTGGTCTGGATGAGTGATGAGGCATTGGTGCCTGGGCGTCAGTACCTGATGAAAATCGGCGCCAAGACCGTGACCATGACCATTGCCGCGCCCAAGTACAAGGTCAATGTAAACACCCTTGAACACTTGGCGGCCAAGACCCTGGAGCTCAACGAAATCGGTGTGTGCAATCTCAGCTTGGATCAGGCCGTGGCGTTTGACCCCTACACCGAAAACCGTGACATGGGCAGTTTCATCATCATCGATCGGGCCAGCAACACTACGGTCGCTGCGGGGATGTTGCACTTCGCCTTGCGCCGTTCGCAGAATATTCACTGGCAGGCCATCGAGGTCAACAAAGCCGCGCATGCGAAACTTAAAGGGCAGCGTCCCGCGGTAGTCTGGTTTACCGGTTTGTCCGGTGCCGGCAAGTCGACCATCGCCAACTTCGTGGAAAAACGACTGCATGCATTGGGTCGCCACACGTATCTGCTGGACGGCGACAACGTGCGTCACGGTTTGAACAAAGATCTTGGTTTCACCGAAGCGGATCGAGTGGAGAACATCCGTCGAGTCGCCGAAGTGTCGAAGCTGATGCTTGATGCCGGTTTGATCACCCTGGTTTCGTTCATCTCACCGTTCCGTACCGAACGTGATATGGCCCGCAGCCTGATGCAGGAGGGCGAGTTCTGCGAAGTGTTCGTCGACACGCCGTTGGGAGTGGCCGAAGAGCGTGATCCGAAAGGTTTGTACAAAAAAGCACGGCGTGGCGATCTGAAAAACTTCACGGGTATCGACTCGCCGTATGAAGCGCCAGAGAATCCTGAGTTGCGTATCGACACCACCTCGCTATCGCCCGAAGATGCGGCGGAGCGTATTGTCGAACACCTACGCACCATGGGCATCCTGACCTGAGTGCGTCGAGCCTGAAACTGCCTGGAAAAGTCTTCGGACCTATCTGGGCAGTGTCGATCACGCAGATGGAGAATTGTGGATGAGCGGAATCGTCTTCGACTTTAGCCAGTTGAATGTCATCGTCACCGGCGGTACCAGCGGCATCGGTCTGGCAACCGCCAGGTCGTTTCTGGCTGCCGGTGCAAGGGTGACTATTACCGGACAACGTGCGGCGCTTAGTGAGTATCCGGACGTGGATCTGAGTGGTCTTGATTACCACTGCCTGCAGCTGGATGACAAAGGCTCAATTGCGGACTTTGCAGGTTCGGTCAAGTCTGTTGACATCTTGATCAATAACGCAGGGCATATCATGCCCGACGCTGATTTTGCCCAGGCCGTTCAAGTCAATCTGAATGCAGTCTACGAGTTGAGCGCCGCGTTGCGTCACACGCTGACCAAAAGCCTGCTTGCAGGGGGAGCCAGCATCATCAATATCGCCTCGATGATGTCCTATTTTGGCAGTCCGCACCTGCCAGGCTATGGCGCCGCCAAGGCCGGGGTCGTGCAACTGACGAAAACCCTTGCAGTGGCCTGGGCGAAGGAAAATATCCGGGTCAACGCGATTGCTGCAGGCTCAGTGCCGACCAGCATGACAGCGACCTACGCGGACAATCCTTACTGGGCCAAGGTGGTCAGTGACAAAACTCCCTTGGGACGCTGGGCTACGCCGCAGGAGATGGCCGAGCCGATCATGTTTCTCTGTTCACCTTCGGCCAGTTACATCACCGGTCATACCTTGGTGGTCGACGGTGGTTATTCGGTAATCGATTGATCCAACCCGGACGCGTCAGGGACACAGAGCTGCAAGCTGGCCATAACAATAAAATGAGGAGCAAGACATGCAACGTTTCAACGGGAAAGTAGCGCTTGTGACCGGTGCAGCCTCCGGTATTGGTCGTGCCAGCGCAATCCGCCTGGCACAAGAAGGCGCAAAACTGCTGCTGGCAGACATCAACGCAGCGGGGCTTGAGTCTGTCGCCGCACAGGTGCGAGAAGCTCATGGAACCGAGGTCGCCTGTTTTACCTTTGACGCCACTGACATGCAAAGCTGCCGGGAAATGGTTGCACTGGCGGTGGCACATTTCGACCGCCTCGATGTGCTGTGCAACATCGCAGGCATTGCCGGTGGTTGGCACTTCACGCAGATGACCGACACCCAATGGCGGAGGATGCTGACTATTAACCTGGACAGCGTGTTTGCTATTTCCCAAGCGGCGATTCCGGCCCTGATTGCCAGTAAAGGCAATATCGTCAATATGGCTTCAGCCTCGGCTAAACAAGGCCAGGCTTATCTGGCGGCCTATTGTGCTTCCAAGGCTGCGGTGGTTGCGTTGACCACAAGTATCGCTGTCGAGTTTGCCGCTGATGGTGTGCGGGCAAATGCGATTTGTCCGGGCGGGGTGAACACCAACATCCATGCCACCATCCAGTTCCCGAAAGATATCGATCAGAATTTGATGGCCAAGCTGTATCCACTGTCAGCCATTGCCGAGCCCGAGGAAATCGCTGCCGCTGTCGCTTACCTGGCCTCTGATGAAGCGCGCTATGTCACCGGCATCGACTTCTCCATCGATGGCGGGCAGACCATGTCCTGAATGGGCATTCATCCGCGATAGCCGATCAGAAAGATAAAAAAAAATGGAGTCCATCAGTATGTCCAGTGGCTTTAGCCATCTCATGTCCCCAGGGTCGATCGGATCCATGGCCCTGCGCAATCGGATCATCATGTCGCCGATGGGGTCGAACCTGGCAGAGCCTGAAGGCTTCTGTGGCGAGCGCATCGTGCGTTATTACGAAGCGCGTGCCAAAGGCGGCGCAGCAATGGTCATCATGGGGTCCACAGGCGTGGCGTGGCCGCGTGGCTCAGGTAATCAGATGCAGGTGGCGATTTCTGAGGACCATTTCATTCCAGGGCTTAAGGCTGTGGCCGACGCGGTGCATGCTCACGGCGGAAAGATAGCCATGCAGTTGCAACATGCCGGAGCCATTGCGGTGAATGAGCCATTGCGCGGGTTGCCGTTGCTGGTGCCATCGATACCGACAGATAAGGCGTTTGACTGGCCCGTCGATCTGACCCCGGAAGAAAACAAGGAGATGTTCGAAGCCTTTTTCAAACCCGGTGTGGTGATCAGTCATCAGGTGGCCACTGAAGAAGATCTGGAATGGGTAATCGACTGTTTCGCCCAAGCCGCGCGTCGAGCCAAGGCTGCTGGTATGGACGGTGTTGAGATCCACGCAGGACATGGCTACTTGCTGTCCGGTTTTTTATCTCCTTCGAGTAACAAGCGCGATGACCGCTGGGGCGGCTCATTGGAAAATCGCGCACGGCTGTTGATCGAGGTCATCAAGCGGATCAAGAGTATCGTGGGCGCAGAGTACCCGGTGTGGTTCCGTCTCGATTCTCAAGAGTTCCTGATGGATGACGGTATCACCCTGGAAGATGCAGTAGCAGTGGCCCGACTTGGCGAGCAGGCTGGCGCCGATGCGATCCATGTGACGGCGAACGCAGATAAAAGTAAGGGCATCAGTTTCACAGAAGGCCATGCCACTCATTTTCCAGGCTACTTCGTAAAAAATGCCGAGGCGATCAAGTCCGCGGTCAACATTCCAGTGATTTGCCCAGGGCGCATTGAGCCGGAAGTCGGTGATCGGTTGATCGGTGAAGGCAAGTTGGACTTTATCACCATGGCGCGCAAGCTCCTGGCCGACCCTGAGTTACCGAACAAACTCGCAATCAATCGTCCGGAATTGGTTCGTCCGTGCATCTATTGCTACACCTGCATCAGCCAGATATTTCTGGGTAGCAACGTGCGCTGTGCGGTCAATGCGCAGACGGGCTATGAAAATACAGCGCCCATCATGCCCATCGAGGGCCCGCGCAAGCGAATACTAGTGGTTGGTGGTGGGCCGGCCGGTATGGAAGTGGCGCGAGTCGCGGCCTTGCGTGGTCACGAGGTACAGTTGTATGAGGCATCCAAACGTCTTGGCGGAACGGTGTTTTTCTCGTCCATTGTATATCCGGAAAACGGCAAACTCATTGAGTACCTTGCCCGGCAGATGATCGAACTCAAAGTGTCGGTGCATTTGAACTGCACCGTCACCCCTGAGTTGGTCAGGCAGATGCAACCGGATGCTGTGGTGGTCGCGACAGGCGCCACGCGCAGCTTGATCGATTTACCCGGATCCAAGTTGCCCCACGTATTCAGCGGCGATGAAATGCGCTCCATGGTGACTGGCCAGTACGGTCCTGAACTCGCCCGCAAGCTGCCAGCCTATGTTCGCTTGCTGATCACTACCGGCAGGACTCTGGGCTTTCTCACTAACGCGGCAACCATCAGCCATATGAGCGAGTACTGGCTACCGCTTGGCAAACATGTGGTGATTTACGGCGGCGGGTTGGTGGGTGTCGAACTGGCCGAGTTCCTCGCCGAGCGTGGACGCAAGGTTACTGTCATCGAGCCAGGCGTCAGCTTCGGTAAAGAGCTGATGATGGTTCGCCGCTGGCGCCTGATGGACACCCTTCGCAAGCTGAAAGTAACGCTTCTGTCTTCCAGTGATCTGCTTGAGATCAAAACTGATCGGGTGGTTTACCGCACGGCCACCGGACAGGTGCAATCGCGTAAGGCCGATACCGTCATCATGGCGCTGGGAGCCAAACCGAGCGGAGAAAAGCTGTCCAGGAGCCTTGAAGCCGAGTGTGCTCACGTGCACTGCATCGGTGATGCTCAGGAGCTGGGTTATATCGAGGGTGCGATCCGGACGGGCAACGCCGTTGGCCGCGCGCTCTGAGATTTTTGCCAATGTTTGGGAGTTGAACGATGAACATCTCGCCTTCAAGCGATCAAGCCGTTCGCGATAAAAATAAAGCGTTGTTCGTACGCATGCTGGGTCATCTTGGACGAAAGGAATTTGACGAGTTCGAGGCTTGCCTTGCGTCGGATATGGTTCAGGAATGGCCTTATCGTCCTGTGCCGAACATGCCCTCGAGCCTGGTTGGTAATCGCGCATTACGTACACTGATCGAGCGGGGCACGGCGCCTTTTGATCCTTATGCGTATGAGATCGAATCGATACATGATTTGCTCGATCCCAATACGCTGATCGCCGAATACAGCTCCCACACTTTTTACCATCCCACCAACAAACCTTATTCGAACACCTATCTGAGTATTTTCCGGTTTGTTGACGACAAGATCGTGTACTGGCGCGAGTACGTAAACCCGCTGGTCATCAAGGAGGCCTTGCTCGACGATTTCACCAAGCCTGTTTCGGCAGATCCGGACATGGGTGAGCCGCAATGAACGTGGCGGATACCCTGGACCAACTGCTGTCTATTGAGCTGATCAAGCGCCTGAAAGCCAGTTATTTCCGGTGTGTTGATAGCCAGGATTGGTTGGCACTCGCTGATTTGTTTACGCAAGACGCACGCTTTGACATGCGCGATGCGAGCGGGCTCCAGCATGACCCCAAGGCCTTGTGCGAGGGCCGAGCGAATATCATCGCCTATTTGCGTGAGGCATTGGCCGGAGTGACCACAATGCACCATGGGCATATGCCTGAGATCGAGATGATCAGTCAGGACTCGGCGGTTGGTATCTGGGCGATGGAAGATGTTTTGCACTGGTCTGAAGAGTCGGACTCGCCGCTGAGATTCCTGCAGGGTTATGGCCACTACCACGACGAATATCGACGTGTCGCCGGGCGCTGGCAGCTCCATTCATGCCGTATCAGTCGACTGTTCGTAGAATCTCAGGAGCGCTGAGTTCGACTTGGGTCAGCTGCCCTGGATAGTTTGAACATTTATGTCCGGTCACAACTGTGGAGCCCTCCCATGCAGACTATCGTTATCATCGGCGCGGGTTTCAGTGGTACGGCCACGGCGGTGCAGCTTCTGCGACAAAGTCCAATCGGCCTGCGTATCGTGATGGTCAACCGCTCTGTAGGCATGGCCAGGGGCATCGCCTATGGAACCAATAGCCCGCATCATTGGTTAAATGTTCCTGCAGGCAACATGAGTGCGCTGGCCGATGATCCGCAAGATTTTCTGCGCTACTGCCAGAAATGTGATGCCTCGATCGGCGCTGCGGATTTCGTCTCGCGCAAGTGTTACGGCGATTATCTGGCTGCGCTTCTGAACAGCGCCCGGGGGCAATGTCGCTCGGGAAGTACATTGACCTGTCTGGCAGGAGAAGCCTTGGCGTTACGACCACGCCAACAGGGTGCTCAGGTCGAGTTGTCCGATGGCCGGTTGATCGAAGCCGCGCATGTGGTACTGGCATTCGGGCACTTTGCGCCACTTGACCCCAAAGGAATTGATACGGATCTGGACTCTGGTCGTTATCAACGCGATCCGTGGGCAGCCGAGGGGCTGGTATCAAACTTTGTTAATCAACCTGTGCTCTTATTGGGTAGCGGTCTGACCGCAATGGATGTTGCGCTGAGTCTTGAGCGTCAAACGCCTCACGCACCCATTTATTTGTTGTCACGCCGAGGGCTGTTACCGCTGCCGCATCGTGCGGGCCCGGTGAATACTCAAGTGTGTGATGAGCTGGTCCAGAGAATGCTGGAAGGACCCGCGACGGTGCGTTGCTACATGCAAGAGATTCGGCGCCAGGTTCGTTTGGGGGAGGGGGATGGGGTCAATTGGCGGGATGTGTTTGTAATGTTGCGCCCTCATACCGCAACGCTGTGGCAGCGTCTTGCGGCAACTGAGCGCAGACGATTTCTGCGTCATGCCCAGGCGTATTGGGACATCCATCGTCATCGGGTGGCTCCGAGTGCTTTTCAAGCATTTCAATCGGCGGTGGCTGATGGTCGGCTCAAGCCTATGGCGGGACGCATCAAAACGCTTGAATCCTGTGAGCATGGGTTACGTATAGGTATTCAGCTGCGCGGGAGTCATCAGCTCACATATATCAATGTGGCCCAACTGATTAATTGCACTGGGCCCAACTCAGACCTGCGACGTGTCGATGACCGATTGATCAAACAATTGCAAGCAGATGGCCTGATCAGTATCGATCCGGATGGAATGGGTTTGCGTGTTGATACAAGCCTTGCGGTGAAAGATCGAGAGGGTAGATCACTTCCATGGTTGAGCTATGTAGGCCCGATGCTCAAGGCCGACTATTGGGAGGCGACGGCGGTTCCTGAGCTACGCCAACATGCTTGGCAATTGGCTCGAAAATTGATTGCTGGCGCAGCGCAGTAGTACCTTGCGGGGTGAGGTCTCGCACGGTGATGCGCTAAGCCATCGGTACCCCAGGAAGCCTCCTGGGGCTCAGATTTGGAATTGCTTTAGCAATCCTTGAAGTTCCCCACCCAAGATTGCGAGACGAGCGCTCGATATTGCGGTCTTTTCGCTGGTGGACGCGCTTTTCTCCCCAATGTCACGTACCTGGACCATGCTGGTGCTGATCGATTTGGCAGCCGCGGTTTGCTCCTCGCCTGAGGCGGCGATCTGTTGATTCATCTGTTTGATGATGGAGACCGACTGCGTAATGCGTCCCAGGGCCGAACTGGCCTGGCCGGCGAGGTTGACGGTGCTTTGCGTCAGTTTACGACTGCTTTCCATTTCGACGACTGCCTGCTGCGCCATCCGCTGGAGAGTAGTGATCAATGTCTCGATCTCTTGCGTCGAGCTCTGGGTGCGCCTGGCCAAAGCGCGAACCTCGTCCGCCACCACAGCAAATCCTCGGCCCTGGTCGCCGGCCCTAGCGGCTTCAATCGCGGCATTCAACGCCAGCAGGTTGGTTTGTTCGGCAACACTTCGAATGACTTCCAGCACTGTGTTGATCTGGGCGCTTTCCTGGTGCAGTTGCTGGACGGCCTGAGCGGAGTGTTCGATCCCTGTAGACAAATGATCAATTTGTGCGACGGCTTCGCGCACGACCCGATCACCATGACGGGCCTCTTCATCCGCCTCATAGGCGGCTCGAGAGGCGTTTTCGGCGTTGATGGCGACCTCTTGAACGGTGAGACTCATCTGTTGGATGGCTGAGGCGGCGTGCTCGGTTTCTGTTTTTTGTATCAACACCCCCTCACGTGTTTGCGCGGTGATGCTTGAAAGAGCTTCGGATGCATTGGCGATTTGACCTACGCCTGTACCAATTTTCCCAATCAGATTCCTTAGACTGAGCATCATGTCTTGCATGGCCGTCAACAGCTGCCCAAGTTCATCGGTGCGCTCAACTTTCAGATTTTGTCGCAGATCGCCCGCAGCGACCTTTTGGGCGAACGCGACCGTTTGCAGCAGGGGAGTAACAATCAGCCTGGAAATGATCACGGTGGCGCAGATACCTAGCGCAATTGCAAAGGCCGTCATTGCGCCAAGTAATACAAAAACTTGCTGGCTATCGGTACGCATGGTTTGTTCTTCTGTTACCAAGGCCTCTTCGCTCAGCGCGGTGACAGTCTGTGCCCGTTCAATCAGCCTGGCTTCGATGGCCTTGCTATCCAGACGCGTCTGATGGTAGTTCTCAAAGGTTTGCTGATAGCGAAACAGCGCTTCCAGGGCGCCGTTGAGTGCATGCATCTGCTCCTCACCCAGCCATACCGAGAGGTTGCGCGCCTGAGCTTGAAGCTCATCGTTGACCTGTCCCCAGGTGTCCAAGGCCTCTTGTGTCCCATCGATGATATAGAGGCTTTCATTGCTGCGCAGGTCGAGCATGTACTTACTCAATTTTGAGGCGCTCTCGGCCAAAGACAGAGGGTCACCGCCACGCAGTATGTCTTTGGCCAATTGTTCGTCGCGGGCGGCGTTATACATGTCTTGTTCAATGACTTCGAACTGCCGGCGTGCATCATTGGCATCTTCTGAGATGACGTTACGCGCAGTTTGAGCCTTGGCCACTTGCTCAACGTAGTCTTGGAATTGTTGCCGGTAAATGACAACAGCATCAGTCATTTTTTTTAGATTCGGATCCGGTGGACCCGCTACGTCCAGGTTTTTGATCTGAAGGGTCGCCTTGTCAAGGCGAGCGTTTACCTCCCGCACCGATTCCGCATTCCGAGTCAGAACGAAATCTTTTTCAGCTTGGCGTGTTTGCAAAATTTGGGTATTGACTTGAGTAAGCAACACCGCCCGTGTGTGCTTCTGAATGATAGCGTTGACTGCATATAAACCGGTGATGGCGACGGTTAACGTCAATCCAAGCACCATACCAAATCCAAGAATCAGCTTTTTACCTACAGCCAAGTTGGCGCAGGCACGAGAGGCAACAAGTAGCATCTGAATGTTCCTTATTATTCTAAAGATATGAGCTTCGTTAGCGTTTCTGCTGAATCCAAAAAAAGGGTGGCTTCCTATGGAGCCTGCAATAGCATCAGTCAAGTTAACATTACCCCATCATTAAATTATCGGTTGTTGCTTTGGTGTGCCTCGTCCATATGGACTAGCCGGTCGCGCGTATTTTTACTTTCAGGAATAGTCCGAATAGACGATGTTCGAGAGAGTGGCAAAACTTAGGTTACTGGAGAGTAGGAGGGAATACTCGCAGTAGGTAGATACCGCGCGTTGCGATCAACAACAATAAGAGGACGCAGCAAAATGAAGATTTCACCAAGGGTTCTCGGCAAACTGGCCCGGGTGCCGATGTCGGCAGCATTCGTTTCTCTGGCCTTGCCAAATATTAGCTGTTTTGCGGGTGAAACAATCAATTTTGACAATGGCGCGAGCATGGATTACACGCTGACGGCCAACTACGGTATCGGAGTTCGCGCGGAGAAGCAGTCCAGGAGAATTCTTAACCAGCTTAACGCAGACGATTCCGATCGAAATTTCGATCGAGGTAGTCTGACCACCAATCGCCTGAGTTTATTGATCGAATCCGATCTGCATAAGGATAATTATGGGTTGTTCTTGCGTGGCAGTACTTTCTATGACGCAGTCTATAAAGGATCAACTGATAATAAGTCGCAAAGCACATTGAACCATGATGGTGACGCCGACGAGTTCAGTTCAGAGACTCGCAAGTGGGACGGCAGCCGTACCGTCGTGCTTGATGCTTACACTTATGGGGCCTGGGACCTGGGGGGCGAAAGTAAACTCAGTGCGAAACTGGGCAAACATTTGGTTGCTTGGGGTGAAAACGTGTTTTTCCCGGGCATTTCGGGCGGACAGAACGGCGCAGATGCCTCAAAGAGTAACATTCCAGGGGTTGAAACCAAGGATGTTCTACTGGGTGCAGAGGCTCTCTCCAGTCAATGGAACATCACTCAGGATTGGTCTCTGGTGGGCTATTCGCAGTTCCGTTTCCGTCCGACAGAATTGTCGCCGACGGGCGACTATCTGTTCTCCACAGACGTAATTGGTCCGGGTTCGGAGAAGTTGTTCTTCGCGCCCGGTGTCGCCATTCCGCGCACGTCAACGGACGATGCACGTGATTCCGGCCAGTGGGGCATTGGCACTCGGTATCGAGTAACACCTTCGACGGAACTTGGCCTCTATCATATTAACTACCACGCCAAAACACCTTCTGTCGTTTTCGATCCTTCTGGCAGCTCATACCATGTGAAGTACTTTGAAGATATCAAAGCCACCGCCATGAGTATTTCCACGCGCTTGGGGGATTACAGTCTGGGCGGGGAGGTCGGCTACTATCAAGGGTTGCCAGTTCAAGTTAATACAGCCGGTTTGCCGCAACAAGTCCGCGGCGATGCGGTGCAAGCACAAGCCAATATATATGGATCGTTCGGACCTAACTTTATGTCTGATCAAGTGATCGTGCTGGCGGAAGTTATAGGCCAGAAACTGCTTGATCTTGATAGTAATCCGTATGGGGCGAGTACCAAAAATACTAGCCTGGCGTCTTCTACTCGTACAGGTTGGGGTTATTCGTTTGCCTATATCAACCGATACCTGGGTGTCTTCGACGGTTGGGATCTGACCGTTCCAATCGCTTGGAATCAAGGGGTGAAAGGCAGCGGAGTCATACAAAGCAGTGGTCTTCTTAATGAGGGTGACAAACGTCTGAGTGTCGGCTCCAGTTTGATTTATCTGGATAATCTCGAAATTGGCGTTAAATACAATATGTTCTTCGGTGATGCCAATGATCCGAGTCAGTTGGCTGATCGGGACTTTGTCACGCTTAACGCAAAATACAGTTTCTGAACGGTATAAGAGGGTATAAAAATGTTCAGTAAATACTATGCAGGTGCAGCCGCAGCCGCAGCCGCTTGTACCTTGGCGATGACCTGTCTTGTCAGCGTACCAGCGTGGGCCAAGGTCTCTGCTGAAGAGGCCGCCAAGCTAGGCAATCAACTGACCTGCCAAGGTGCTGAGAAGGCCGGAAACGCTGAGGGTACGATTCCTGAGTACTCAGGCAAGTGGCTTGGCAAACCTTCAGGTCTTGCTTATGCCGGGACCGGCACACCCTACACCGACCCTTATGCGGATGAAAAACCGCTTTATGTCATCACAGCCAGCAACATGGAGCAGTACGCGGCTAAATTGACCGATGGCCAAAAAGCGCTGCTGAAAAAATACCCGGACACCTTCAATCTCCCGATCTATAAAACGCATAGAGACTGGGCTTATCCGCAATGGATTTGTGATGTCTCGAAAAAGAATGCTGTTACGGCCGAACTCGTCGATGACGGGTTGGGTATAAAGGCAACTAATGGCAGTTCTCCATTTCCTATTCCCAAAAGCGGCCTGGAACTCGTATGGAATATGACGGTGCCTGCAGCGTCACCTCGAGAGGTGGGAACATTCGATACGGCGGTTGTGAACCCGAGTGGCGGAATTTCCTGGGCGCGTGAGTTTCACAAGATCGTACTCAGCAAGGCCGACCCCAAGAATCGAGTGGAAACGACGGGATCTGCGGCCTGGAGTTATGGCGAGAAGCTCGTGCCTCAGCGCGACAAAGGGACCCTGACGTACGCCCGGGTTCCCTATAACTACAAATCGGATTTTCTTGATGTCTGGCAGTACAGCCCAGGCACTCGCCGTGTCCGTCAATTGCCTAACTACGGATTTGACCAGCCCGGCCCCGGGGGATACACCACCTTGGACGAGGGACAGATCTTCAATGGTTCTCCCGAGCGTTACAACTGGAAGCTGATCGGCAAGCGTGAAATTTATGTTCCTTACAACACCTATAAATTGCTGGACCCGAAGCTCAAGTACGCAGACTTGCTGAAAAACAAAGGACATATCAGTCCGGAGTACACGCGATTCGAACTGCATCGGGTCTGGGTCGTTGAAGCCGAGCTAAAACCTGGATTCCGTCATCTGTATCCCAAACGAGTCATGTACATCGATGAGGATACTTGGGTACCGTTGCTGGGTGATAACTACGATGCCCGAGGTCAATTCTGGCGCACAGTCATGAATCATATGGTGTACGCCTTTGATGCTCAAACCAGTTGGCCGCATTTGGCTGTGTACCACGACCTGGTGTCGGGATCTTATATTGCCGATCGCCTGACGACCGAGCAGAAACCTGTCACGTTGGTGGATGACGGCAGCCTCAAGGAAGAGCAATTCTCTCCCGATATGTTGCGCGGGGCAGGGCGCTAATAAACCAGAGGTTATCCATTGGTAACAGATAAGGCTCTCCAGCTAATGGAGGGCCTTTTTTGGCTGTGCGCCAGGCATGGTGCGTTGCACGCAAGTGCTACTGGCCTGACGGTGTTGGCTCACTGTAATGGCGGCGCGCGGGCTCCAGCTGCGCGATCACACTGCTTTAACGGCTGCCATTAGCCTATCGGTCTATCGCCGCGAATTGTCTGGCTTGGCAAAATCGACACCGTGACTTCGCTCCCCCATCCCGACTACCTGTTCCCCTGAACAACTGCGCGCTCTGGCAGCGCAGTTGATGCAGCGTGTCGATACGCTCGACCAACAAGTGGATACGCCTGAAACGCTGGGAAGCGCTGTCCCGCTACCTCAATGACGGGGGTTTACCCATTGATAATTAGTGGGCGCAGAGCCAGATCCGGCCGTGGGCGCCTGGTGGTAAGAACTCGCTCTGTGCAATCTCGTTACGTAGCGGCAAATGGGCGGCGGCGATCATGAGCTTGGTCCAGTCTGCGCGGCTCAACGGGGCATGATCCGTACGTGTATCCGAAGGATGTTCGCATGCGCCTGCTGACGCGGCGGGCGAGTGAAATCGACCAGGTGCTGCCGCATAGGTGACAACCGGTTCAGTTACGCAAGGCGGACTGCTCTCGCCGTTGTAGTCGAATACGTCGTCTATCCGTATGGATGACAGTCGAGATCATAGAGGAATGCAGGAGGTCAAGCGCGGATCAATAAGCAGGTCAATGCCCATTGCACTGCCTGTTTATAGGATTGCAAGACATCAACGGGCTGGAGCCGTTGTGTTATTGGGCAGGTGCCCCTTCATTATGTGAAAGGGCATTTGCTGGATGATGGATCGTATCGAGCCAGAACTTGTGATTCATTCACTGCCAGACGATCAACGAAAAATACTTGTCAAATTGATTTGTGAGGGCGCAACACAGAGCTGACCTGGGCCTGGGGCGGTGTAATTGCACATCGCGTAGTTGTTGGGGTGAGGGTTTATCCGCGATTCGAGGACCGTCAACGTCATCGCCACTGCAGTGATCGATAGCAAAACGACGAACATGTTCTCAATTCTTATTTTTGTTTTCATGCTGACTCCAGTCTGCAAACGCAATCGTGAAGGTTTTTAGTGGAGCGCCCTGTCTATCCTGTATCGATTAGAAATTGCTCCATCTACAGGCTACGTGGGCGCGTATTTCCTGGAATCGTCTAAATGGACTACTCGTTCAAAGGTTCTGGGTTTGGTAGCGCGTAGGCGATTATGTAATCGCCCAAAGTGGTTCCCATATGGGCATGCCCGCCAGCGGCAATAATCACGTACTGGCGTCCATCATGTGATGAGACATAGCTCATCGGCGTGGCTTGGCCACCCGCGGGAAGGCGGGCCTTCCAGAGTTCTTTGCCTGTTTTAGTCTCGAAGGCGCGTAAATAGTTGTCGGTGGTTGCACCAATGAAAACCAGGCCGCTGGCCGTCACTATCGAGCCACCCTGATTCGGCATCCCCAGTTTCAGGGCAATACCGAGCGGGGCGTTGTCCTGGGTCGTGCCCAGGGGGATCTCCCACAGCCGTTGTTTGGTTTTCAGGTCAATGGCCGTCAACACCCCCCACGGTGGTGGGGTGCAAGGGATGCCTAACGCAGAAAGGAAAGGAGTGTTCTGCACTGCGTACGGGGTGCCGTATGACGGGTTGTACTGGGCCACACCGGCTTTTTCCTGTCGATCGGACTCGTCACGGGGGATGAGCTTGACGATGGAGGCGATTCGGTTGGTGTTGGCGATCAGGATCTGACGCTGCTCGTCCACTGCAACGCTGCCCCAACTGCTGGCGCCCAGGTTGCTGGGGTAATTTACGGTACCTTGCAGTGATGGCGGAGTGAAGATGCCTTCGTGGCGGTAGCGACGGAACTCGCGCAGGCACAAATAGCGGTCGATGGGTGTCAACCCCCAGATATCCTCTTCCGTCAGCACGGTGGGATGCAGGGACGGCATGTCGCTCGAGAACGGCTGAGTGGGTGAAGCTTGGTCGCCGGGTGCAGGGCCGCCGGGTACCGGGCGCTCACTCACGTTGCTGAGTGGGGTACCCGTGCGACGGTCGAGGACGAACAGTTGGCCAGTCTTAGTGGTCTGGATGAGTGCGGGGGTCCCGTTGAGCTCAGTCAGTACCGGCTGGGAAGCCACGTCATAGTCCCACAAGTCATGATGAACGGTCTGAAACGCCCAGCGGACCTTACCAGTGCTCACTTCCAGTGCGACTACCGAACTGCTGTAGCGTTCCTCGCTCGGACTGCGCTCTCCACCGAAATAGTCAGGCGAACGGTTGCCGGTCGGGATGTAGACCAAACCCAGTTGTGGGTCTGCACTGAACACCGACCAAGCATTGGCCGAGCCTCGGGTGTATGTATTTGCACTCTGATCGGCTTCAATGGCGCCGGAGTCCCAAGACCAGAGCGGCTTGCCTGTACGGGCATCAAAAGCCCGGACCACTCCGCTTGGTACATCGGTTGACTGGTTATCAAGTACCAGACCGCCGACCATCACGCTGTCACCTACTACAGTGGGGGGGGAGGTGACGCTATAAAAGCCTGGCTTAATGTTACCTAGGTGTTCTAGTAGTGACACGGTGCCATTGACGCCGAAATCGGTGCAGGGTTTACCGGTTTGGGCATTCAGTGCCAGCAACCGTCCATCCAGCGTGGCCGCTAGAATTCGCGTCGGACAGGCCAAGGGAGAATCATTGACGGAATTGGCGGGAGCATCGGCGTGGTAAGCCACGCCTCGGCAGGTCACTAGATAATGTCCTGAGGTATTGCTCTGCGGATCGAACCGCCAGCGCTCTTTGCCGCTGTCGGCATCGAGGGCGATGATGACGTTGTGCGGTGTGCAAAAATACAGGCTGTTATCGACTTTCAGCGGTGTGGCTTCAAATGCCGGCAAGTTCTTTGCGTCCTGCGTTGCCAGATCGCCTGTACGGTAAGTCCAGGCTACTTGCAGATTTTGCACATTTTGCGGTCCGATCTGTGTGGCCGGTACAAAGCGCGTACCAGACTGCGTTCGACCGTAATGAGGCCATTGGTCATTCGCGGGTATTTCGGCAAGCGCCATGCCAGCAAACGGCAGCAATAGGCCGGCGACAGCCCGGCGACGAGGCGCCGTCAGCTTGAAAAAAAGGTGCATGCAAGGCATCCAGTTCTTGAAGTTATTTGGCTTCGGTACCGTCATCCCAAGGGTGGGCAAGGCCTGGATCGGTTTGAATAATCAGCTGTTTGAGCAAGTTTTTCAGGGAGACGGTTTCCCAATAGCCGAAGCGGTCGAGTACGTCCGCCTCCAGCGCCTTGGCCGCAGCGATAATGCGTAAGGTTGAGTCGCGGCCTACTTCTGTGAGGTAACAGGTAGTGCCATCGAGTCGCACGAAGCCCTTATCGCGCAGGCCTTGCAAAACTTGCTCGTTGGCCTCGAAGCCGGTGTACGAAAACAGACTGTTGAGTTTTTCAAGGCTTCGCCCGTCTTTCACGCTGAGCACACTCAGGAAAAAGTACTCGGTGTCGTTCAGGCCATAACTCAGCGCGTGTTGGCGGATCTGGCTGTAGAACTGGAAGTGTGCACGTGCGAGCAGGTAGCCAATGAAATCCTCGCTGAAGCTTGAGTCCACATCGGCTCCGGGCGCCATCGACAAGGTTGCGCTTTTACGGGTAGCGACGGCGTATTTCCCTGCCTGAAACACCAGCGGCGCAACAGGTTGGTGGTCGAACTCGATCACTTCACCGACGAAAATAATGTGATCGCCGCCTTCATACATAAAGGAAGTCTTGCACTGCATGCGGGTGCAACAGCCGTTAAGCAGAGGCACGCCGCCCAGTCCGAGGTCTATATCGACGCCGCTGAACTTGTCGTCACCACTTTTGGCGAAACGGTTCGACAAGGCTTCCTGTTCGGCCGAGAGAATGTGTACAGCCCAGTATTCGCTGGTTTCGAAGGCCTCTAGATTGCGAGAACTCTTGGCCAGACTCCACAGTACCATCGGTGGATCCAGTGAGACTGAATTGAAACTGTTGGCAGTGATGCCGACCGGAGTGCCATCCGGCGCGCTGGCGGTGATGATGGTGACGCCGGTGGTGAAGGTGCCGAGAGCGTTGCGAAATTCGCGTGGATCGAACTGGGTTTTAGCGTTCATGGTGGGCCTCACGGATCTTGTTTTTGTCAAAAGTGATGGGCGCAGAGGAGGGCTCGTTCAATTGGCCAGTTTTTGCGTGATAACCAACTGAAATGCGCTATTCAATGGTTCGAGGACGGCGCGCCACTCATGGGGGCCTTTCTCTATCGGGTGCACGACCAGGATGTCGTCTGCAATCAGTCGATCAACGACAACCTCGATATCTCGCTCGACCTGGATAATCAAGGCTGGTTTATCAATGATGCGTTCGGCGTCGCTGGCAAGAGTGAGACTCAAAGGGGATGATTCAAAGGCGGCGTAGCGGTCGGCATCACGGAATTTCAGCGCCAGTCCCAGGATGTCCTGAAGCAGGTGCAACGTTGAATCCAGGTTTGCGACGGGCAGTAAGAGGGCATTGAGCTTCATGGCACTAACTCCAGCGGTGATGACCCTAGCCTACGGAGTCCCCCCTCTGGATTTCATCGTCCGATGAGACTAGCCGGCGAGTCCTTTGCCGGTTTTCCGCCGTTTTAGGCAGATGAGCACCGACATCGTCCAAATGAACGATTGCCGCACCGTCCAGGACGCCTTAATTTCAATTAGCATTCCGCAGACTTTGTAGGATTTGATGAGGTAGGATCGTAAGAAATAACCTTGACGTTGCGTCATCACTGGAAGTGTCGAGCTCCACAATAAAAATAAGCGGGAGAAAAGCATGAGACTCGTTTGGCCTGAACCTGTATCGCACAGCGATGTTTGTCATCCCACCTGTGAACCTGCCGACATGAGCGAACAACAAGAGGGGGCTGCCAGCCCTGACGTTTTTTCACGCAGCCGTATGGCCCCGGCAAAGTTCAATGAGCTAATTTCGCTAATTTATGAAGGTCCCCTGGAGACCTTGCCTTGGGCGAGTTCACTCAGTCTTTTGCGCGACCTTCTGGATGCAAATTGGGTCACGTTGATCTTGCGTCCTGCCTCGGAAAGAAATGATGCGTTGATTATCAATGCCGGCCCCAAAGGCCCGTTTATGGAGCAAGGCAAATTTTCCAGCCGTACCGCTTTTACTCTTGATCCCTTTGTGGGCTTACCGCCAGACAAGGTTCTGACGGTGGAGGAGATGATCGGTGCCGGCGATTGGCATACCAGCGACTTCTATAAGCAGTTTGTAGAGCCCTACGATATACGTTATCTGTTGGGGTTCGATATCTATACCAAAGATGGTTCTGAGTGCCGTTTCCGTGTCTGTCGCAGCCACGCGTCGCAGCCGTTTTCCGATCGGGATCGTGCGGTGTGCGAGGCTCTGTTGCCACATCTGAAGCGCTCCATTGAACTCCACTCCCGACTGGATCACATAGAGTCGGAACGCCGCCTGTATGCCGGTGCTGTGGATCGCATGATGCTGGGTACTGTGGTGTTCGATGAGACCGGCACCATCATGAAAACCAACAAAGTGGCCGATGAAATTCTTCGCGCGCATGACGGTATCCACATGTCGAACGGGACACTGGAGACCAAGTATTCGACTGAAAATCGCGCTCTTCAACAATTTATTCGGCAGGCACTGGAAAACGCCACCCATCTTCCGCAAGCGATGTCGATCACCCGACCATCGGGATTGGCCAAATATGGCGTGGCAATACGCTCGGTACCTCTGAGCGAGTGGTCGGAAGGACGACATCGGCCAGCGGTTATGGTGTTTTTGCGCGATCCAGAGCACAAATCCCAGGCTTCGCCGGACGTGATTCAGTCGCTGTTCGAATTGACCCCGGCCGAAGCGGCTCTGGCGCTGTTGCTGGCTGATGGCATGACGCTGGAAGAGGCAGCGGATGATCTCAATATTCGTAAGAACACAGCGCGAGCGCATCTACGCTCGATTTTTTCCAAGACTGGGGTTACCCGTCAAACAGCTCTGGTGCGTCTGCTGTTGGGCAGTATTACACCCAACAACGATTGAGCCGGATCAGTCGATAGAAAAACGGCCTCTCAAGAGGCCGTAAAACGTGTTTGGAAAAGGTCGGCAAAGCGATCGAACTCAACGTGTGGTAAATCGTTGATGCCGGCTGCCCCGCGTCGACCTCCACCTGTGGGGAACTCTCTACAGAACTCATCAGCACCCAGACTACTATTGGCGGGTACCCGGACGCTAACGGTGAAACCGCCTTTGGATTTTGGCGACAAAATGGCGATGGCGTGCCCAGGTTGAGCCAGCATCAGCTCGTTGGCCAACACGCCAATTGCCCGACGAGCCCAGGCTGCGTCCGGTAGCATGACAATCGACGTCGTCGGCCCCTGCCGCACTGGCTGTAGCTGACGGGCTTGCTCCATATCGGCCTCATACCCGGCGCTTAATGCTGCAAATGCCTTTGAGTTGTGGACGAACTCAAGTGGATCGCCATAGGGGCGCATCTCTTGAGCCAGCAATGCAGGATCGAAGTGCAAGTCTTCGATACTCTCACCGTAGGCGTTGTAGTTCAGGTAGATGCCTAGCTTTTCCAGGGTCGCTCGAGCGGTGGCGTCGAAGCCGGCCGCAATCGCCATTGCGTTGGCTACCTTTGGCAGGCTGTCACCGTATGCAGCCGTGATGGCCCATGCGCGATAAGCGCCTTCCAGATGACGGTCAACTAAAATGCTGGTGCATACGTCGCCCGCTGTGTCGATGTGTGATGTGAAACGTTCATGGTCTGGTTGTTCACCCGCGAAGTGGTGATCGAAGTACCGAACGCGAACACCGTTGTCGAGCAGCCTGGTCAGACCTGCACGATTGGTATCCAGGGAAATGTCTAATGCAACCACCTCGTCACCGACGCCGGCCTGGACTCGATCCAGCAGCTTGATGTCGCGTTTGACCCCCGTTATCAGTTGCGCTTCCTGCGGATCGGCAAGGCGCAATTGCTGGAGCGCACAGAGCCCATCTGCATCACCATTGAAGGCATAAACCACACTCATCCGAAAATCCTCAACGGTTATCCTACTTGCCGGCGGCATGCAATGCTTCGGCGTGCTGTTTCAGGCCATTGGCCACGGCATCGAAATTCTGTTTCACCCAAGGCCCGAAGGTCTGCATGATGTTGTCAGCATTGAGCCCCAGGAAAATGTCGGTGGTGAAATACCGGCAGCGTTCGGTGCCCAGGCTTTCGATGTACTGGTCGCGACGGGCAGCATCCTTGGAGTCCGCATTCGGTCGTTGCTCCCAGGACAGCAATTGGTTGGGCTCGTACGCAACCAGGTGCTCCACCACGCAAAAACGCGCCCCGGGTTTGGCTGGGTCGGGGATGTATAGATTGACCGGGGCGCCCAGTTGCAAGCTTGACTCGACGGCTACAGTGAAGGGATTCCATCGGTGGTATTGAGGGAGATCCACCAGAATATCCCAGACCAGTTCGGCAGGCGCGTCGATCTCGACCACCACGGATGTGACAATATTTTTTGCCTTACTCATAGGTTCAGCTCCAGTGATTCAGGGCGCCATGAATTCGCCGCCATTGATGTCGAGCCAGGCGCCAGTGATGGCCTTGGCGTAGTCGGATACCAGAAACAGCGCGCCCTTGGCGCAGTCGTCGTCGGTCGGGATATGTCCCATGGGAATATTGACCGACACCGCCGAAACCTGCTCTTGCACGCTAATGCCCTGTTCTTGCTCAATGTGCTGCATGTATTGCTCAACCGGTGTACCCCACATCCAGCCCATGGCCGCCGTGTTGACCCGCACGCCGAACGGCGCATATTCCTGCGCCAGATACTTCACTGCAGTGGCCAAGGCACCTTTCGACGCGGCGTAGCCACCTTGGCCAACCAATGGTTTGCGGGTCACCAGTGAATTAATCATTACCATGGCGCCACCACCTTGGAGTTTCATCTGTTTAGCAGCCTCCAGTGCGAGATTCATCGTGCCGAAGACATTGGTCTGGAAAATCTCTTGCCAGCCTTCAGTGCCGGCGTTTTGCAAATTATCCATGACATTGCCGGGGTTATAGGCGCTGTTGACCAGACAATCCAGCTGACCGAAATGCGCCACCGTCTTTTCTATCAGGTTGCGACACTGGCCGGGATCGAGAATGTCGGTCGGCACTTTGAGTACTTCACAAGGTAGCTGCAAAGCATCGATGCGGGCTTGCGCATCATCCAGTTTGGCCATGCCTCGCGCCGCCAGTACGACGCCGCGCGCGCCTGCTCGCGCAGCCTCAATGGCCAGTTTTACGCCAAGACCTGGACCTATCCCTGAAATGACTACGACTTTGTTCTGCAGAATCATGTTGACAGTCCTTGACGATGGTTACGCGCTCTTCTCCAGGCGCGGGAGGATGTGGCGCGCGCGGTAGGCGGCGAAGTCTTGTTCGAGCTGTTCCTTGGTCAACCCCATCTTCTCAAGGGAGTACTCATGTGCGGCCCGTTTATCCCGGCTGCTGGAGGACAACCATTGCTGCATCAGTTGCTCGACTTCCGGCGTCAGCTCGACACCGATGAAGGGATAGATGAGCTTGATGACTTCCAGAGGGCGAGCGACGGCGTCCAGATACCAGACGTCGAGAAAGCGGTCCTTGGGTTGGTTGTCGCGCACGGAAAGGGCATCACGCAGACCTTTGGCGAATTTCGCTGACCAGATGCTTGCCGCTTTTTTCGGGTCGGCCTTGTCGCTGTAGACTCCCCAGATGGTGTAAGCGAAGCTGCTCATCGAAGGAATGGTTTCCAGCGGATCACGGTGCGTCTGAATGACTTTTACACCCGGGAATACCTTGAACAGCGTGTCCATGGCGTGAGTGTGGTGCGGTGCCTTCATGACCCAACGTTGTGCCACTTCCCCGCGTTGACGCTTTTGCCATTGCAAGAATTGCAGCTGTTTTTTCAAGTACACATAGGCTGGGGTTTGATCCTGACGACCGAGCCAATCGGTGTAGTCGGGGACGTTGGCATAGGCGTACATGGCACTCAGGAACGAGTGCTCCATTAGCACGACTTCTTCATCGCACAACTCGGCATCCAATGGATGCATGGTCAGCAATTCCGGCATGGCCTCGATCATCATCTTGACCTCAGCCTTGCCCAGGGCAATCCGCGGGTCCGGTTTGCCGGCCTCGGCAGTGGCCAGTGGTGCCGGATAGCGGACTTCCCACCAGGCTGGCGTGTAAAAGCGCGGATCCCGCGCCAGAACCCGATGCAGCATGGTAGTGCCGGTGCGCGGCAGACCCACGATGACTACTGGATCTGCAATCGTCTCATTCAGAATCTCAGGGTGTCGCTGCACATAGTTTTCCAGCACCAGACGCGAGCCCAAGCTTTCGACCAGGCGTTCGGCGAACATTTGGCTGCCGATAATGGACAGCTGGCCGTCTTTTTTAATCGAGGCCAGCAGCACGTCCAGACCTTCACGAAAACTCGGGTCGCCGAAATCATTCAGGCCGTTATTGCGATTAATCGCCTCGGCGAGCAGGGCCTCGGCGTCAAGCGGGGGGGTAGTGGTCATGTTCTAGAGTCCTAGTGGCAATTCGTTGAGCTTCACCACGTACGTTCTGGGGTGAACCTGTTCTTTTGAGCCTATCCAGCGAAAGCACATCGTGCCGTCGTCATGGCCTGCGGTTTCCAGCCAATTTGAGGTGCCCGGATCACGATGAGCGATCACCAGGGTGACGCTGCCGTCAGGGTTTGGCTTGGCGGAGTGTTGATTGAGTGAAATTCGGAAGTAGCGATAGTCCAGCGACTCCATCCAGTAGTTGTTGACCTGAATGTTCCAGTATTCGCAGTTCGGGATACGGTCGAGATGAATCACCAGCGCTTCGTCTTCAGCCAGTTGCCAGCGCGAGTGGTAGTAGAAGATGTTTGGGTCGCCACCAACGGATTGGCAGAGCGTTTGGTCGGCAGGGGGCAATTGATTGATATGCCCCTCGTAGCTTTGCGCCCAATTGGCAAAGGTGGTCGCAGTGTTTTCGACAAAATGGGCGGCTTGAACCAGATTGTTGCGCAGCTTCCCCGGGTTGATCGGGAAGGGTTTGCCGTCGGCGTCGATACGCTCGATCTTCAGTTGGGCAGGTTTCTCATTGGCCCGATCAAGGAACACCTGGCGTATCAACAATTGAATGCTGTCGGGAGCGATTTTCAGCCAGTTGCCCGGTTGCGGGTGTTGGCTGATGACTAGCTCGAAACTTCCGTCTTGCGCGAACGTCAGGCTGTTGCTGTCGATGAAACCACCGGGTTCTAGCTTGCCTGACTTGTCGTAGCCGCCGCGCTTGGTGCTGAAGTTAATCGAGGCGGCCGATCCACGCAGTCCACTGACCCGATAGGTGTACTGACCATTAATGCGTGCAGCCAGATACCCCATGTCCGGATTGTCCGCGCCGATTTTCGCGGTCTCGTGGGAGGGCACCATAAAGGTCGGGAATTGCTCGTCACCGCCTTCGACAAACATCTCAAGACCGATGCGTGCCAAGCGGCTCAGATAACGCATACCTTCTGCTTGGTTAAAGTCGTCTTGAGGCGCCTCCTGGCGTTGCAGCTGCAGACCTGCGCGCTTGAGAGTGTCGCAGTACAGTTCCCAAGTGCGAATGTTTTCACTCTTTGCCTCTGTCAGGTCTACCACACGGGCTTCCTCGATCTGGTTGGTATGTCCGCAGAGTAGAAAACCTGTCAACAATGCTCATCGTCCTTTCGGACTAACTATCCGCACGGGTGTCGCGGATTGTTTGCCAGGCGCATGGCAACCCGGAGAGTGTTCTGAGTGACACCGCGGTTGGTGGTGTTCGCAGCGGTGTGAGGCAGGGAGGAGGGGTACAGGAACGGAGAAAAGACGGACTCAGCGCCTGCGTGGGGGCGCCGAGTCCGGAGGGAGGGACGTGTCAGGCGCTTTTGGCGATGGCTTGTGCTTTGTCGCGGGCACGGGCCATGTCCATGGCGGTGTCCTCGATCATGTCTTCCTGACCGCCGACCATGCCGCGAGCGCCCAACTCGACCAGAATATCCCGGGCGCTGACACCGTATTTGGCTTCGGCGCGCTTGGCGAACAGCAGGAAAGACGAGTAAACCCCGGCATAGCCCAACGTCAATGAGTCGCGGTCGATGCGTACCATGTGATCCATCATTGGCAGTACGATGTCTTCGGCAACGTCCATGATTTTGTAAAGATCGACACCGGTTTCGATGCCCATCCGATTGCACACGGCAACGAACACCTCTAGCGGTGTATTGCCCGCTCCGGCGCCCAGGCCATTGGTCGAACCGTCTATACGTACTGCGCCAGCTTCGATGGCGGCCAGAGAGTTGGCAATACCCATCGCCATGTTGTGGTGGCCGTGGAAGCCGATTTCGGTTTCCGGTTTAAGCGCCGCACGCAGTGCGCCAATACGCTCGGTCACGTCCCCAGGAAGCATGTAACCGGCTGAGTCGGTGGCATAAATGCAGTTGGCGCCATAGGACTCCATCAGCTTGGCCTGGGCAACCAACTGCTCGCCGGAGACCATGTGCGCCATCATGAGAAAGCCCACGGTGTCCATTTCCAGTTTTCGAGCCAATGCGATGTGTTGTTCCGAGACGTCGGCCTCGGTGCAGTGTGTGGCAATGCGGATTGTATGTACGCCCAGATCCTTGGCCATGCGCAGGTGATCGACCGTACCAATACCCGGCAGCAGCAGGGCTGATGCCTTGGAGTGTTTAAGTTCGCCAATCACCGCGCTCAGGTATTGCTCGTCTGTATGGGCCGGGAAACCGTAATTCACCGACGCACCGCCCAGGCCGTCGCCATGGGTGACTTCCAGCAGCGGCATGCCGGCATCGTCCAGGCCGCGAGCGACCGCACGCATTTGTTCAAGGCTGATCTGGTGACGCTTGGGGTGCATGCCGTCGCGCAGAGTGTTGTCGTGCAGAATGATTTTCTTGCCTTGCAGGTTCATGTCAGGCCTCCAGCGCGGTCTGGGGTTCGAGGTTCAAGTTACCGTTGAGGATTTCCTCTGCGAACATCTCTGCAGTTCGGGCTGCGGCGGCAGTCATGATGTCCAGGTTTCCGGCGTACTTGGGCAGGTAATCCCCCAGACCCTCGACCTCCATGAAAATCGACACGCGATTGCCATCGAATACCGGGCCGTTCTTGAGGCGGTAACCGGGCACGTACTTTTGCACGTCGGCGATCATGGCATTCACCGAAGCGATAATTGCCGCTTGATCAGGTTCGGACTCAGTCAAGCAGTGGATGGTGTCACGCATCATCATGGGCGGTTCTGCCGGGTTGATGACGATGATCGCCTTGCCTTGTTTTGCGCCTCCGACACGTTCGATGGCGCCGGCAGTGGTACGGGTGAATTCATCGATATTCTTGCGGGTGCCCGGGCCGACTGAACGAGAGGAAACGGTCGCGACAATTTCACCATAGGCAACCGGTTGTACCCGTGAAACCGCGGCGACCATCGGGATAGTCGCTTGGCCGCCGCAAGTCACCATGTTCACGTTCATTTGCCGCTGTCCGACCTGTTCGCGCAGGTTGACCGGTGGCACGCAATACGGTCCGATCGCGGCCGGGGTGAGGTCGATCATTAACACGCCAAGCGCATTGAGCTTTCGCGAGTTTTCGGCGTGCACGTAGGCTGACGTGGCATCGAAAGCGATCTGAATACCGTCCTCGATCACATGGGGCAATAGCCCGTCTACGCCGCGGTCCGTGACCTTCATGCCCAT
Source organism: Pseudomonas sp. PDM28 (assembly GCF_019219115.1). Classification (NCBI taxonomy): domain Bacteria; kingdom Pseudomonadati; phylum Pseudomonadota; class Gammaproteobacteria; order Pseudomonadales; family Pseudomonadaceae; genus Pseudomonas; species Pseudomonas sp. PDM28. The sequence goes on along the minus strand of NZ_JAHUWG010000002.1, from coordinate 44,549 downwards.
CTCGCGAGCACGCGCCAGACCTTCGGATGTGGGATCGATACCCACCATCCAGACGGGTTCGAGCACAGGGCTGCGGCTTAGTTTGTAGAGCAGATCGGTGCCGATGTTGCCTGGGCCGATCACTGCACATCTGATTTTTTTCATGTTGCACCTCCTGAAACGTGATGGGGGGCGGTCATCAGTCGATGAAACTGACCGAAGCTGCGCCTAATCCTTCAATGGTGAGCTCGAATCTGTCACCGGCGCTGGCAGGCACCAGCGGTGCGAGAGCTCCGGACAAAATGATTTCCCCGGCACGGAATGGAATGCCGAAGCGTCCCAGGGTGTTGGCCAGCCAGGCCACAGCCTCCGCTGGATGGCCCTGGACTGCGCTACCCAGTCCAGAACCCGCGGCGAGTCCATTGCGCAACACGTCGAGACGGACGCTGGCCAGGTCTAATTCGCGAGGTGCGGTGCGCTTATCGCCGAGCACGAAAACACCGCACGAAGCGTTGTCTGCGACCGTGTCCTGGATGCGGATTTTCCAGTCGGTGATCCGTGAGTCGACTATTTCGAAGCACGGAAGTACCCATTCGGTGGCATCCAATATGTCTTCACGAGTGACGTTGCCGTGAAGGTCTTCTTTGAGGATGAAGGCGATCTCGCCCTCTGCCCGCGGCTGGATCAGGCCGGATTTACTCAGACTGATGCAGGCTCCGTTTGGGTAGTGCATTGCGTCGGTCAGAAACCCAAAGTCCGGTTGATGCACATCCAGCATGTCCTGCACGGCTTTGCTGGTGACGCCGATCTTTTTGCCGACCAATTGTTCGCCGGCGGCGATACGGCGTTGCAGCATGTGCAAGGAAATGTGGTAGGCGTCGTCGATGCTGATCTCGGGGTGGTGCGTGGTCAGCGGTGAGAGTGTCTTGCGCGCACGCAGCGCGGCATACAACTCGTCACCCAATTCACTGATGAGGTGCTGGTCCATGGAGAATCCCTTAGCCGTTTTGCAAGAAGTCGAGGCAGGTCCGATTGAACAGGTCGCGATGCTCGACCATGACCCAATGCCCGCAGCGGTTGACAAGGACAAAGCGTGCATCCTGGCAATGCGCCAGGATTTTGTGCGCGCCTTGGGCTGGGCAGAATTTATCGTCGCTGCCCCAAAAACCAAGCACCGGGCAGGTGATTTCAGCCAGGCGCTCACTCATATTGGGAACGCGCATGGTCGAGAGCACGCTTTTGGGTTGAAGCGCGCAGATCGGGACGCGCTGATCAAGCAACTCTTCGGTGATCAGCGATGAGTCATAGACAAGAATGGAGAGCAGGCGGCGCATGCCTTCACGGTCCAGTGCCCCATCGGCGAAGTCGCGCATCATTTTCTGGATGCCTTCCATCTGGAAGTACACCTCGCGCTCCTCCAGCCCGCCCGGTCCCATCAGGATCAGCTTGCTTACCGCCTCAGGAAAGTCGAGCGCATATTTGATTGCAATCGCGCCACCCAGTGAATTGCCAATCAGTACGCAGCGCTGCACATCCAGTGTCTGCAGGAACTCATGCAAGGCACTGACGAAGAAGTCCAGCACATAGTCGACGTCTTCAGGTTTGGACGACAAGCCATAACCCGGGAGATCGGGAACCAGCGTCCGATAACCGTGCTCATTGAACCATGGGTAATTGCCCTGGAAATTGCTATAGCCGCTGGCGCCCGGACCGCTACCGTGAATGAACACCAACGTGTCACCCTGACCGTCGTCCTGATAGTGGATATCCAGACCGCTGGGTATGCGTATTTGTTTGGCCGATGGAATAGGAGTCATCTGGGGCGCCATAGGTTAGTCCGTTGGTAGCGTGTGACAACTCATGATCGAGTGGTCATTTCAGCTTCAACGATATCTTCAATGTGCGCCCGGGTTGAGGCATCGTCTGTTCAGACTAAGAGCCGAGATAGTGGGCTTTTTCCTTCGTGAAGAACGCTTCTATTCCGCGACCGAAATCCTCGGTTTGAGTGCACGCGCAAAATCCTTCACGCTCGGCGTCCAGTTGCTCCTCAAGGCTACGTTGAAAGGCGTTTCGCAGCAGCCGTTTGGTTTGCCCTAGCGCGAATGTCGGGCCCTGTGCCAGGCGATTGGCCAAGCGTTCGGTTTCAACCTGGAGCTGATCCGCGGCAACCTTTTTTCCGATCAAACCCAGACGCAATGCTTCGTCGGCATCGAACGGCTCACTGAGCAGAAGCAGTTCCATTGCTTTATGCAGGCCGACCAGCCTTGGCAGATGCCACGAGGCTGATGCATCAGGGCTGGTGCCGATCGAGGCATAAGCCAGGTTGAAGCGCGTGCCCTGCGCGGCCAGAACAAAATCACAGGCCAACGCGATGCTGACGCCAGCGCCTGCGACGGCGCCATGTACGCTGGCAATCACCGGTTGTGACAGTCCGGTCATGATTGCCAGCGCCTCATGTAAGGGTTCAATCAGTGCCTGGGCATTTTCCAGCGGGTTTTCTCGCAGGCTGGCAAGATCACCCCCAGCGATGAACGCACGGCCGGCGCCCTTGAGGATAACGACACGAATATTGCTAGAGGCAGCGATGGTCCGCATGGCGTTGCGAAACGCCAGAGCCATGGGGACGTTAATTGCATTCAGTGCCGCAGGGCGATCAAAAAGAAGGTGAGCAACCGGACCGTCCAGGGTCAACGTCAATGGTGCATCCTCACTGTTCATTGCTGATCTCCTGCGAGGGGATGGGACGGTAAATTCGGGGTGAAGTAGGCTGCGCAGGCCGCGCCTCGGGTTTTGGCCTTATCTAGTTCATCCTTGGCGACGGTGCGCAGATGCACCTCGTCCGGGCCGTCAATGAAGTGCAGCGCGCGCCCCCAGGTCCAGAGGAATGCGAGCGGGGTATCGGCGGTCATGCCCATTGCACCAAATACCTGAATGGCACGATCCAGCACGCGGGTTTGGAGGCGTGCGGCGACCAGTTTGATGGCCGAGACATCGACGCGGGCACTGTTATTGCCCAAACGATCGATAGTGTCCGCCGCGCGCAGCACCAGGAGGCGTGCCTGATCGATCTCGACTCGCGACTCGGCAATCCAGTCACGCACATTGGAGAAATCTGCCAGGTGACGACCGAAAGCTTTGCGCTCCAGAGCGCGGGTGCACATCAATTCAAGCGCCAGTTCGCACTGACCAATGGTGCGCATGCAATGATGAATGCGTCCCGGTCCCAGACGTGCCTGGGCGAGGGAAAAGCCGCCGCCTTCCTTGCCCAGCAGGTGATCAAGGGGAACACGAACGTTGCTGAGCAATACTTCGCAATGCCCCTCTACGGCATAGTGATGCATGAGCGGCACGTTGCGCACGATCTGGACGCCGGGAGTGTCCATTGGTACAAGGATCATCGAGTGGTTTTGATGGCTGCTGCTTTCATCGGCATTGCGGCCCAATACGATCATCAATTTGCAGTTCGGGTGCAGAGCGCCTGTTGTGAACCATTTGCGCCCGTTGATCACATACTGCTCACCGTCGCGCTCAATGCGCGTGGCGATGTTGGTGGCATCAGAGGAAGCGACATCCGGCTCGGTCATGGCGAAACAGGAGCGAATGTCACCTTCCAGCAGCGGCTTGAGCCAACGCTGGTATTGCTCGGGGCTGGCCGCGAGGTGCAACAGTTCCATATTGCCGGAGTCTGGCGCATTGCAGTTGAACACCTCGGCAGCCCAAGGCAGTCTGCCCATGATTTCCGACAGCGGCGCGTATTCGAGATTGCTTAGCCGGGTGCCTGGCTCGTCCGATCGCAGGGCTGGCAGAAACAGGTTCCATAGCCCTTCGTCCTTGGCGAGAGCTTTAAGGTCATTGATCAGCTCGAGTGGGTAAATACCTTGTTCAGCCTGGTGATGCCATTGGATGTTGGCCGGCAGCAAGTAATTATCGTAGAACGCTTGAAGGCGTTGTTGCAGTTGAACGACGTGGGGCGGATATTCAAAGTTCATGGGCGGGTCTCGACTGGTCAAATGACAATGGCGTTATCGAGCAGCTCAAGGCCGCGTCGGGCGAAAACTTTTCCCAAGGGGCCGACACTTGCGGCGTTCTCCGAAGCTGCGCTGCCGGACCGTGCCCGAGCTGCTATGCCTTCGAAAATCACCGCCAGGCGAAACAGCGCGAAAGCGAAGTGAAAGGTTTCGGCCCCTCGATTGCGTTGGGTGGCGTGGTAGTACTGCTGCAAATACTCTGCTTGCGAAGGTATGCCCAGTGTCCGCAGATCCAGGCCGCGGATGCCGCCATACTCAGACGGCAAGGTGTGCCAGGCGATGCAGTTGTAAGCCAGATCGGCAAGTGGGTGGCCGAGGGTTGAAAGCTCCCAGTCGAGCACGCCGGTGACTCGCGGTTCGGTGGGGTGAAACATCAGGTTACCCAGTCGGAAATCGCCATGGCATATCGTGGTTTCATCGTCTTGGGGTAAATTGACGCGTAGCCAGGCCAGCAGGTTGTCAAGCTCGGGATTATCGTGCTGGTTAGCCATTTCCCATTGCGTACCCCAGCGCGCCAACTGTCTGGAAAAGTAATTGCCTTCTCGGCCATAGTCAGAAAGACCGATCGCCTGCCAGTCAACTTGATGCAGCTCTGCTAGCGTCCGGGCCATGGATTCATACATGGCTCTGCGATCGTCGGGTGATACCCCGGGCAGGCTATATTCCGGAAAAACGCGCCCCTGGAGTCTTTCCATTAAATAGAAGGGCGTTCCGACGATGTCGGGTTCTGCGTGATACAGAACTGTCTTTGGCACTGGGACCCGGGACTGCGCAAGTGCGGTCATGACCCGGTATTCACGATCAACCGCGTGAGCCGATGGCAGGATCTCGCCACTTGGTTTTTTGCGAAGTACCAGTTCGCGATTGTCAAAGGTGACAAAGAACGTCGGGTTGGACTGGCCACCACCGATGCGCTCAAGGCGCATATTCCCTTGCAGCCCGCTGATCGTGTCCTTGAGGAAGGCCTGGAGCTGTTCGGGATGAAATTCGGTAATGTTTGAGGTCTTTTTTTTTGTCATTGTAAGCACTTCTCGGTGGGACTGGATCAGTTGACACCGCTGCTGGGGGTCGATCTGCAATTGAGCCCGTTCATCAGCAAGTCGATGCATTGGTTAGCGATGTCTTCGGCCCTGAGGGGGCCCTTGGGGTCATACCAACGGGCAATCCAGCTCAACGCACCGGCGATGGTGAAGGCTGCGATTTTTGGATCGCAGGGCATCAAGACCCCGTCGGCTATACCTTGCTGAATCAGGCTGCGGAACTTGAGATCGATGCGACTCTTGAGTCGTCGCAGTTTGCGGCGACTTTTCAAAGGCAAGGGGTCTTCACCGACGCGAATCAAGCACATACCGAAATCCATCGTCACGATCTCGGCGTACTTGCGCATCACGGCGATCAGGTTTTCCTTTGAATCGCTACCACTCTGAATTGCTTCGTTCGAGGCGTTCTCTAACATCTCCAGACCGATACGTACGCATTCGAAGAGGATTTCATCCTTGTTCTTCACGTAGTAATACACCGTTGGCTTGCTCACATTCAGCCGCTCAGCCACTTCGTCAAGGGAAGTGGCATGAAAGCCTTTCTCGTTAAACAACTCGGCTGCCGTGCGTAGTACAGCATCGCGTTTGTTTTCTCGCTCGGTCAGGCGGTCCTGCTTCTTTGCCCACGGTGAGCGATTGTCGATGGTGTTCGTCATGGAAATCCCTGATCAAACGAGTTGCGGCTGAATGACATCGTTGCCCGAAAGCCACTCGACCCAAGAGGTCGCATCCGTGCTTTCAAGGAAATAGCTTACTCGCGAGTAGGGGGCTTCAAGAATAGTCTGAACAGACGATGCGGTCGGATGATGGAGGGGCGAACACTTATAGCAACTGCGGTGCTGGCGCTCGATTTTTCCAAGGCTATTGCTCGATCTATACGCCGCGATAATCCAAAAAAACAAGAAAATGCGAGGTCTGTGATGAAGGCCAGTTTGTGCCTTGTAACGCTCGAAAATGGGTCAGCGAAGCCCACGGGCTGCCTCGCCACCATGGAGCAAGAGGAGCCGCAGCGTCATGAGTGCTGAACGAGTTGTCAAGTCTTCGCCTGATTGCGCATTTGAGGCGCATTTTACCGATGCCTTGCAGATGTTCGATGCCGCCCGCGACAAGGCTCCACAGGCCGCTGCCGTGCATTATTTCGACACGACGCTTAGCTACGCCCAACTGGATCGGGATGCCAATGCGTTGGCGGCATTCTGGCAGGAGCAAGGTGTGGTCGCTGGAGATCGTGTCGGGTTGTTCCTGCAAAATGTGCCGCAGTTTGTGATTGGCTTGATTGCCAGTTGGAAGCTGGGGGCAATTGCTGTGAGCATCAACCCGATGAACCGGGCTCGAGAGCTCTCGTTATTGCTTGAGGATAGTCAGGCCAGAGTGTTGATGTGCCATGACTACCTCTACCATGAGGTGGTGTCTCAGCTTGACCATCGTCCCGACAACTTGCTGTTGATTGTTGCGGGTGATCATGAACTTCAGAACCGCAATGATCCGCGTATTTTCGGAGTGCCCTCGGCACCCGCGGGCGAAGGCTTTTTCCTGCGCGACATTACTGCGGCGTGGGCCGATGCCAAGTCGGTTCGTACACGGATCAAGAGCAGTGACATTGCCACTATTGTGTACACCTCGGGAACCACCGGTCTACCCAAGGGGGTTGAACATAGTCATGCGAGTTATGCCTTTAACAGCGAGGCTTTTCGCAGCTGGGCTGCTCTGGATGATGGTGTGCCGATCCTGGCGATGGCTCCCCTGTTTCACGTCACCGGACTGATTCTGCATATCGGCGTCGCCTTTGCCTGCTCCGCTCCTCTTGTGCTGACTGCTCGCTTTCATCCTGAGGTTTTTGCCGAAGCCGTGCAGACATATCAGGCTGCATTCACTATCGGTGCCATCACCGCGTTCATTGCACTGCTTAATGCTGACAAGGTTCGTCCAGAACAGCTTGCGTCACTGAAAAAAATCTACTCAGGTGGCGCGCCCATTCCTGAAGCAGTGGTCATTGCTTTCCGGCAAAAATTTGGGCACGACATCCGAGCGGTCTATGGACTGACTGAAACCACTTCTGTGGCAACGGCAGTGCCTCATGATCGATTGGCAGTGTGTAACGAAGAGGGCGTGTTGTCGGTTGGATTACCCATTCATGCTACCCACCTGCGTATTGCCAATGAGCAGGGCCAGGCACTACCGACGGGCAGCATCGGGGAGATTTTGATTCGTGGCCCCCAGGTTATGCGTGGCTACTGGCAACGTCCTGAGGCGACTTGCGAAGTCATGAGTGATGGTTTTTTGCGTAGCGGCGATGTTGGGTATCTGGACGCTGAGGGTTGGCTTTTCCTCGTTGATCGGATGAAGGACGTCATCATCGCCTCCGGCTTTAAAGTCTGGCCACGAGAAGTAGAGGACGTTCTTTACGGCCATCCTGACGTGCGTGAAGTCGCTGTAGTTGGAGTGAAAGATGACTATCGCGGAGAGAGCGTAAAAGCCGTCGTTAGCCTGAAGGCGGGCGCCCAGGTCACACCTGAACAACTTATTGTTTTCTGTAAATCACGCATGGCTGCCTATAAATACCCACGGCAAATCGAGATTCGCGACGATTTACCCAAAACCACCAGTGGAAAAATCATGCGTAAGGAATTGCGCTGATGGGCACGCCATATCCAACTTTTAGAAGGGATGAGTCCATGAAAGCAGCCGTTTTTCACGACCCTGGGCATATAGAAATGAATGCGCGGGCGACAGTGCCGCAAGTCGCACCTGGCGAAGTGTTGATACGCGTGGAGGCCTGCGGCATTTGCGGCAGTGACCTGCATATGTTCCGCACCGACGCCCATCGCAAGCAACTGGTGCGTGTCGACCCTGAAGGGCTGGAGATTCCTGGGCATGAATTCAGTGGGGTGATCACTGCGGTTGGGGAGGGGGTGGTCGATTACAGCATTGGTGAGCGTGTGGTAGGTGTGGGAATGGGGGGAATGGCTGACTTGGTGCCCGTGCCTGTCAATCCGTTTCAGCTGGTGCGCATTCCCGAGAATGTTTCTTTCGCTGCTGCGGCGACCACCGAACCCTTGGCCGATGGCCTGCAAATGATCCGCAAGGCCAACCTGAAATCGGGCGACAACGTTGTAGTTTTCGGGGTGGGCATTATCGGTCTCGGGGTGATTCAGGCGCTCAAAGTGCTGGAAGTCGACGTCGGGAAAATTGTCGCCATCGATGTGTCTGATGAGCGCCTGGCTATGGCCTTGGAGATCGGGGCGACCGATACGATCAATCCCCGACACCAGGACCTGCTCACCGCGGCCAAAGCCATCTGTGGCTTTCTGCCAATCACTTATCCCGAGATAGAGCCCACAGATATCAGTGTTGTCTTCGAGTGTGCCGGGTACCTGAAACACATGACCGGGCCGGCACCTCTGGAGTCGGCCCTGCGCATGGCACGTCCGGGCGACGGCAGGGTCATCTGCTTTGGCGCCTACGAGGACCGGTTGAACATCGACATGATGCCGATGATTAACAAGCAAATCAGTCTGTTTGGCTCCAATGGTTACGCGGCCGAAGAGCTGGAACTGGCCTTGCAGTTGATGTCTGAAGGCAAGCTTGACCGTGAACGTTTGATCTCCCATCAGTTTGCACTTGCCGACGTCAGCCAGGCCTTTGAGGTCCAAGGCAGCGGGCAAGCGATCAAGGTCATGCTGCTGCCCAATCGAGAGACGCTTTGAGCCTGATTCAATCGCGTTTCACAGTACACATAACAATAAATGGAGAGAGACGATGGCCCTGCAATCGCTAGGTGAACGTATCGCTGACCTGTTAGTTGCCGAAGGCATAGACAAGTTTTTTTCACTGCCAGAAGTCACTTTCGGCAAGTTGCATCATGCACTGCATGATCGTGGTGTCCCATTGATCGCTCCCCACCATGAAACTGCCAGCGGCTTCATGGCTGAGGCCTATGCCGCGTTCACAGGCAATATTTCAGTGGTGGGCGCCAACTGTGGCCCCGGCGTGATCAATCTATATTCGGCCATCGCCAACTCATGGGAGGAGCACCTTCCTGTGTTGTACATCGGTTCCGAACGCACGTCGTTGGCGCGTAATTCTCCCCGTCGCTCGAAATTCCAGTGCCCACCGAGCATTGAAGTGGTCAGACCCATGACCAAGTTTGCCGCAGTGCTGGAGAATCCGATGGAGGCCGATGAACTCTTTCATGAGGCTTTCCGGCAATTGCGATCCGGTACTCCGGGTCCGGTCTACATTGGTCTGCCCTTTGATATGTTGTTGGAAGATCGCGATTTCGGTGAGCTAGTGCCTCCGCAGCATTATCGGCCGACGACATTCGAGGAAACTGTCAGCGACGCGCAGATCGAAAGAGTCGCATCGATGTTGGTTCAGGCCAAATCGCCTTTGCTGGTTGGCGGTGCCGGGATTCGTAACTCGGGTTCCCAAGCGCTGTTCGATGAGCTGGTGCAAACACTGCAAGCACCCGTAATTCTCACTGCATCCGGCCGTGGGGTGTTGGCGGATACACATCCGTATGTGTTTGATCTGGGTCTTGAACCAGCGGCAAGCATCAGCCGCGATGCGGACATAATTTTCGCGATCGGAACCCCCATCGGTGAGAAGTTGGGTTTTGGCGGTTACGCCTATTCAAATGAGCAGAAGGGCTTTCCGAATTATTTCGGTAAACAAGGGACTCAGCGTTGGATTCAGCTAGATCTAGACCCACATAACATTGGTCGCAATCGTCCGGTGGAGGTTGGCCTGGCGGGTGACATGCGGCAGATTTTGCCGCGGTTGATCGCTGCGCTGCGTCGCCATCAGCCACTTCAGCACAACGCCCAAGTGGAGCGCTGGCAAGCCGAGCGGCAAAGCCGTTATGCCGATTTCTGTGCTCAGGTCGCGACCATCTCGAGCACGCCGATTCATCCGGGGCGCGCAGTGCTCGAAGTCCAAAAGACCCTGCCTGAAGACGTTGTCCTGATCAGGGACGGTGGGGCATTCAGTATCTGGATGCACAACTATATCCAGCATTCGCTGGGTGGGTTCATGTTTGCCGGCAAGCTGGGCAATCTGGGGACAGGCCTGCCTTACGCGCTGGGTGCGTCACTGGCCGAAGCGAATGCTGACAAGCGTGTCTGCCTGATCACCGGAGATGGTGCTTTCGGCTTCTACCCGATGGAGTTTGAAACGGCGGTTCGTTATCAATTGCCGATCGTCATTGTGGTGGGTTACGACCAAGGCTGGTCTCTGGAGGTGCCTTACTACATGCATGTCTGCGGACGCACCTTCGAGGTCGATCACGCCTTTGTCCGTCTGGATGACATGGCCCGAGCCATGGGTGGACATGGCGAATTCTGTGAAACCGCTGAACAAATCGCTCCGGCCATGGAGCGGGCTTTTGCCAGCGGAAAACCGGCCATCGTCCAGGTGGTGATAGATCGCGAGGTAAATGCCTACCAAATGCCCAATACCCATCTCTGGACACGCTGGCACGCTGACAAAGCGGTCTACAGCGACGAGTGATTGCAAGCATACGTAGCGCCGCTCTGTGCGGTGCTGCGGCCAACCGTTTGAGCAGGGCATCCCCATGAGTACTCAGGATACGCAACAACTCACTCGAAACTATCGTTGGATGTCCAGCATCACTGTGCTGCTGGGCACCATTGCCTTGGGGTTTTCCGCGACCATGGTGATGGTGGCTTTGCCGGAGATGATGGCCGCCTTCAATGTTGGTCAAGAGGTCATTCAGTGGCTTGCAACTGGCTTTCAGGTCACTGCAACCACCTCAATTCTGGCCACTGGATGGCTTACGGGGCGATTTGGTCTGCGGCGTGTTTACGTATTTACCCTGTTGCTGTTCGTCGGTGTTTCGCTGCTAGGCGCTATGAGCTGGAATGCGCAGGTGGCCATTTTTGCTCGCGTCATGCAGGGCATTGCGATGGGACTGGTCCCTGCGGTGGCACTGATCACTATTGCCCGAGTGTTCCCGCCACAAGCCGTAGGGATGGCCATGGGAGTCTTTGGTGTCGGCGCGGTGCTGGCGCCTGCCATTGGCCCTGCAGTTGGCGGTGTATTGCTGGGGCCATTTGGTTGGCCTGTGATTTTCCTGTTTCCGCTGCTGTTCTGCTTACCTGCGCTGTTACTGGCGTTCAAGTATGTACCCGAGGCGGACCCAACCATCGTTCACGGTCGATTTGATTGGCTGGGAATGTTGCTGCTGACAGTCTTCATTTTCGCTCTGCTGAACATTACCGGGTTAGGCCTGAGCAAAGGATGGACAACCTGGCAGACGTTGGGATGCCTGGCACTGACGCTGGTCAGTCTGGTCTGGCTGGTGTTCTGGCAACTGCGCTGCAAGGCCCCACTGGTCGAACTCAGTCTGTTTCGTAACCCACGCTTTTGGGCCGTGTTTCTGGTGGCGGTACCTTATGGGTTCTGTCTATACGGCACGAGCTATTTAATCCCGTATTTCCTTCAAAGTGCCGCGGGTTACTCGCCGGCAGATTCCGGCGCAATGCAGGTTCCGGGGGGCATTATTCTTGTGCTGGTCATTTTCAGCGCGGGTGCCTTATGCGACAAGCTCAGCGCCCGAACGGTGACCATCGGTGGTTTGTTTTTGTTTGCGCTAGCGAGCATCGGCTTCACCTTTACAACTGCTGTGACCGGTTTCTGGGTGGTTGCCGCTTGGTTCACGCTTAGCCGTGTGGCGATGGGGATGCTGATTCCCTCTACCACTGTCGCCGCCATTCAGTCGGTTCCGCCTGCGTTGCTGCCTTATGCCTCTACCACCATGAACTTTTTCATGCAGTTGGGCGGGGCGATCGGAATCAATGTGTTGGCGATCCTTTACCAATGGCGGCTGGAAGGGCATGCCATAACCAATGCTTCGACGGCAGCGTTTGAAGCCTTTCATGAGTGCTTCTGGTTGGCGGCATTGTTGATGCTGTGTGCGCTGCTGCCGGCGGTATTCATTCGCAAGTCCCCCCGGATCGAGCCGGCAGCCGGTTCTGATGCAAGCAAGATTCCCTCTTGTCCCTGAACAACAAATTGGGGAAACACACCCCGAAAATGAAATGGGAGTTTGTCGATGAACGCACATACGAATGAAACCGCTCTCAAGGCGGCCTTGGCGATGCCCCGTGAGTTACTGATCAATGGGGAATGGCGGGCAGCAGTCGATGGTCGGACTGCTGCGATCCATGACCCTGCAACCGGCCAGGAGATCGCACAGATTTCTCACGCCGGCGAAAAGGATGTGGACGCAGCGGTGCGCGCAGCCCAAGCCGCCTTGAGCAGCACTCACTGGCGCGATATCACTCCGGCAGTCCGTGAGCGGATGATCTTGCGTTTTGCTGATTTGATCGAGGAGAACGCCGATCTATTGGCAGGTCTGGAGACGCTCAATAACGGCAAGCTGTTGGCTAACTCCCGAGGCTTCGACGTGCTCGCCGGTGCACAGTGGGTACGTTACATGGCCGGCTGGGCGACCAAGATCGAAGGTTTGGCGCTGGATGTCTCGGCGTCTGCTCCAGGGACCCGTTTCCAGGCAATCGTCAAACGCCAGCCGGCGGGCGTAGTGGCGGCCATTGTGCCTTGGAACTATCCATTGTTAATGGCGATCTGGAAGATCGCGCCAGCGCTGGCCACCGGTTGTACCTTGGTGCTGAAACCTTCTGAAGAGACACCTTTGACCGCATTAAAGCTGGCTGAATTGGCGTTGCAGGCGGGCATTCCCCCAGGTGTTTTCAATGTCATTACCGGCGATGGTGCAACGGGTGCCGCTCTGGTCCGCCATCCCGGTGTGAATAAAGTCGCGTTTACCGGATCCACCGAGGTCGGTCGGATAATTGGTCAGCAATGCGGGCATGACATAAAACGAGTGTCACTGGAATTGGGCGGTAAAAGCCCGGTCATTGTTCTGGACGATGTTGATGTGCAAGCCGTGATTGCCGGCGCCAGTAGCGCGATTTTTTATGATCAAGGGCAGGTCTGCACCGCGGGCTCGCGTTTGTATGTGCACAAGAAACACTTCGATGAAGTTGTCGATGGGGTTGCCCAGGCGGCGAAGAACTTGCGCCTGGGATCAGGCTTCGATCCGCAGAGCCAAATTGGCCCGTTGATTTCAGCCAAGCAACGCCAGCGAGTGTTGGGGCTGATCGAGACGGGTGAGCGCGAGGGCGCTGATTTGCTGGCGGGAGGTGCGGCGCCGGAGGGAGCTGGATACTTCGTCCAGCCCACAGTGTTTGCTCATACCTCGGGTAAGCCACTGACTCTGGTTAGGGAAGAAGTGTTCGGTCCAGTACTTGTGGCCCAGCCTTTCGATGACATAGAGGAAGTGATTCGTCAGGCCAACGATACCCCCTACGGTCTGGCAGCCAGTGTCTGGACGCGCGATATCAGTAACGCGTTACGGATTGCCGAGCGAATCGAGGCTGGGACGGTCTGGATCAACACCCATCTGCCGTCGGATCCGAACATCCCGTTTGGTGGTTTCAAACAGTCAGGGATAGGTCGCGAAAACGGCCGCGCAGCCATTGAGGCTTACACCGAAACCAAGTCGATCGTCATCGCCTATTGAGGCTATGTATGTCCCAAGCTTGAGGGTGTACAGCGTACACCCTCAATTGTTTGATGGGCCGTGGGGGCAGGGTTCAGGCGGTCCTTTGCATCCCGAGTGCCCAGGCAATTGAACCCTGTGCGGTCTCAAGCATCAGCTTCATGCGTTCGGTTTTAGACAGCGGAGTACGTTCAAGCCACGCCGGGATATTGTTCAAAATAGACACCATGCTTTGAACCGCAGCCTTCAAGTTGGGGGAGTACGATCCGGTCTCTGCAAGCAACGTCAGAAAGTACCCTTCATAACGTTGGCGCAGCTGCTGGATCCGCTCCTGATGTTGAGTGCAGAGATTGCGCGATTCATGCTCGGCCACTTGGAAGTACGCCCCTTTTTGCTCATGTAGGGCAATATGTGCCTGCAGCAGCGCATTCAGTTTTGCTGTGCCGTTTTTGTTCCTGCTTAATTGGCGCTGTGCATTGACCAGCAGCGTTTCGTAAAGCTCTTCGATGACTTCGAATAGAAGGCTTTCCTTGCTTTCGAAGTGGTTGTAAAGCGATCCAGCATGGATTCCGAGATGGGCTGCCAACTCGCGCATGCTCACCTGACCGAACCCCCTGATGGCGAAAAGCTCTACCGCTTTTTGACGTGCCTGAAGCTGACGTGTCAGGGTAGAAGGCAAACTTTCGACGCTTGCCAAGGACTGCCGCTCAGTCATAGCGGTAAAACCCTTGCCCGACTTTGCGACCCAGATGCCGCGCAGCAACCATTTCCTTGAGCAATGGAGCAGGGCGGTACTTGGGGTCACCGAAGCCGTCATGGAACGAATCAAGCACCGCCAGCAACGTATCGAGACCGATCAAGTCGGCCAGTGCCAGCGGGCCGATCGGTTGGTTGCAGCCCAGTTTCATGCCAGTGTCGATATCTTCCGCACTGGCCAGGCCTTCCTGCAGTGCGAAAATGGCTTCATTGATCATGGGCACCAGAATGCGATTGACTGCAAAGCCGGGGCTGTTTTTGGCCGTAATCGGCGTTTTGCCAATTTCTTTGGCGAAGGCCAACGTACGGGCATGGGTTGCATCGGAGGTTTGCAGGCCGCGAATCAACTCCACCAGTTCCATCATCGGCACCGGGTTGAAAAAGTGCAGGCCAATAAAACGCTCAGGATGGCTGACCGCTGCCGCCAGTTGGGTAATGGACAGCGATGACGTGTTACTGGCAATGATGCTTGTGGCATCGACCTGCTGGTCGATCTGTTGAAGGATGCGCAACTTCAGGTCAAGGTTTTCGGTGGCGGCTTCGATAATCAGGCTTGCGTCAGACAATGCGGAATAGTCCGTTGTCGTATGGATCCTGGTTAAAGCATTATCCTTCGATTCTTGCGTCAAAGTACCTTTGCGAACCTGGCGTTCCAGATTAGTCGCGAGGGTTTTAAGGCCTCGTGCCAATGCCTCATCGCTGACATCCACCAAAGTTACCTGCAGGCCTGCGATAGCGCACACCTGCGCGATTCCATTGCCCATGGTGCCTGCACCAATCACAGCTATTCGTTGCTTATTCATAGAATTTTCCATTGAGTCAATGTCAAACGCGCTCGAAGATCGCAGCGATCCCTTGTCCACCACCAATGCACATCGTCACCAATGCATAGCGCCCCTGGATGCGATGCAGTTCATGAATGGCCTTAGTCGTGATGATGGCGCCGGTGGCGCCCACTGGATGTCCGAGCGAAATGCCAGAGCCATTGGGATTGACCTTTGCCGGATCCAGGTCCAGCTCACGTGTCACAGCACAAGCCTGGGCCGCAAACGCTTCGTTTGATTCAATGACATCCAGATCGGCTACCGTCAAACCGGCGCGTGCCAATGCCTGGCGTGTGGCAGGGATCGGGCCGAGCCCCATCAGTTGCGGGTCGACCCCGGCATGGGCATACGCCACAAGGCGGGCGAGGGGACGCAGGTTGCTGTTCTGGATCGCCGCACCGGTTGCCAGCACCAACGCTGAGGCACCATCATTTAAGCCTGAAGCGTTGCCCGCAGTAACGGTGCCATCTTTCCTGAAAGCTGGATTCATTTTTGCCAACTGTTCTAGAGAGGTATTGCTGCGGACATATTCATCCACTTCAAAGCGCTCGATGCCTTTACGGCTGGTAATCTCAACGGGCACGATTTGGCTCAGGAAGTGCCCATTGGCAATCGCTGCGCCCGCGCGTTGCTGGCTATGTAGCGCCAGAGCGTCTTGCATTTCCCGGCTGATGCCATATCGCTCTGCAATATTTTCAGCCGTAATGCCCATATGGATGCCGTATAGAGGGTCATGCAAAATGCCGAGCATGTAGTCAATGGCTTCAAGATTGCCCAGCCGTCCGCCCCAACGTGCGCCCGGCAGCATGTAAGGGCCGCGACTCATGGATTCGACGCCACCGGCAACGGCGATTTCTGCATCACCCAGCATCAGCGACTGAGCCGCGCTAATAATCGCTTGCAGGCCAGAGCCGCATAGCCGGTTGACATTGAACGCTGGAGTTTCCTGTGGAATGCCTGCATTGAGGGCCGCGATACGCGACACGTAGGCATCTTTGGGTTCGGTTGGAATGACGTTACCCATCACCACGTGACCGATCTGTTGCGCATCACAGCCGCTCCGCATCACCGCGGTTTTTACCGCCGTAGTTGCAAGTTGCGATAGCGGCACATCTTTGAGCGAACCACCGAAGGTCCCAATAGGCGTTCTTACGGCGCTGAGAACAAAAACATCAGACGAGGACATGGTATCTCCGAGGGGTTTTTAGGTCTTCCCAAGCGGGCACACAGGTACTGGCAAGTGCCGCGAACATGATCCGCCAGGGCGTGGAATTCATTGATTCAGCGGTCCTTGAAGACCGGCTTTCTCTTTTCGATAAACGCCTGCATGCCTTCCTTCTGATCTTCAGAGGCGAATGTCGAGTGAAACAGGCGGCGTTCGAAGCGCACGCCTTCGGCGAGACTGGTCTCGAACGCGCGATTGACTGCTTCTTTGGCCATCATGTTGATGGGGGCCGACTGCTGGCAGATACCTGCGGCTATCTTGAGTGTCTCTTCAAGCAATTGGGCTGCGGGCACCAGTCGGCTCACTAGACCACAGCGTTCGGCCTCTTCGGCATCCATCATGCGTCCGGTCAGGATCATGTCCATGGCCTTGGATTTACCGATAAAGCGAGCCAATCGCTGAGTGCCGCCACCGCCGGGAATGGTGCCAATGGTTATTTCCGGCTGGCCGAATTTTGCCGTGTCGGCTGCGACGATGAAGTCACACATCATTGCAAACTCACAGCCGCCTCCTAACGCATATCCGGATACTGCAGCGACTGTGGGTTTACGAAAGGTCGCCAAACGATCCCAAGTGGCGGTTATGAAGTCGGTTTTGTAGACCTCCATGTAAGACAAATTTTTCATGGACTTGATATCGGCACCGGCGGCAAAGGCTTTTGCATTGCCAGTCAAGACAACGGCACCCACCTGTTCATCGACTTCCAAAAGATCAAGAATCTGACAAAGTTCGTCGGTTAATTCCGGGGACAATGCGTTGAGTGCCTGCGGGCGGTTGAGGGTGATCAGGGCAACTTTGCCGTGCATTTCCAGCAGGAGGTTGGCGTAGGTCATGGTAGTAGTCTCTTTGATTAGCTCTAGAGTGTGTTAACAAGGCAAATAAAATTTGTGCGATCCGTGGAGCCGACCATTGCTGACGGAATAACGCGTTCTCTCGCAGACGTTGGCCTCCACGACTGCTCCGCTAATGTGTTCGCCTGAGTACCCTCAGGCGACATCAAGCCCAACAATCGGCGCTGTCAGGGTAGTGGGTGGCGATTTGCATTGGTTTTATAGCGGTTGCAAGAGTAATGTTATGGAGTTTTTGTGTAATCGTCTGAATGGACTAGTGACTGACGCTTTATTCGTTTATGGTGATGTTTTGGTTGTATGGTTTACGGAAGTGGTTTGAAGTTATTGCTGATTTCGGCGCGTTGCGGAATTTTTTGTTTCAGTGCTTTATTAAGTTGGAATCTATCAGTGGCTCGCCTTGAACTTCACCGTTATTTACTAAGCGGAAGGAAAGTCCAAAAGCTTTAGCGATTATTCAACTTTCTTTGCTACCAATGACCTGAACTTTGAACAGGCTCGCCAAGAAGCGGAAGCGCCCGACTAGTTTTGTTTGGCATTAGCCCGCGAGATTTCGAGTTTTGATAGATTCCAAGATGGCGGATCTCAAAACCACCTAATGAGTTTGCGGACTCCTGGAGCGCCATGGGCAATCCGCTTTTCACTAAGAGCATGAAGGTGCATCCACAGGTGTTTACGTGCGCAAGCTGCTTCGGAAAATTTATCATTTATCCCGTAAGCATCTTCTTAAAGAAGATCCATTTTTGGTGGTGCCGCTCGAATCGCGAGCCCGCCAAACGAGGAACCCGCATCTACGTAGCGCAGAGCTGATTTGATGTCCTTCCAACCGACGTAACTCATCAGTGATTTGATATCCCAGCCATTCGCAGATGCCCAGGTCGCGAATCCGCGGCGCATGGAGTGGCTGCTGTACATATCCGCCGGGACACCAGCTTGCTTAAAAATGCGGCGGAGTAGCGGGATCAAGCTGTTGGGGTTAATTCCGCCCTCACCGAGATTCCCCCAGCGATCCACTTTTCTGAACACGGGCCCGCGGGCAATGCCGGCAACGGTGATCCAGTTGATGTAAGCGTGGGCGGGGCAGAGCTTCTTTAGAGCGGGAGTGTGGAACGTCGTCCCTAAGTGTTGCCGATCGCCTTTTGTATGCGGCAGATAAAACGTGATGCCGGCGCTGGCCTCCGCCTGAGTGTGTTCGACCTGCAGGCGAGCCAGTTCGTCACTTCGGAAACCCCGCCAGAATCCAATCAGAATCAGAGCAATGTCTCGTCGATGCCTGATCACGCTTTTGTAGTCATCGCGTTCAGCAGCCAGGGCCGCCTCTCGCTCAAGCCAACTCACCGCTTGTTCAAGGTGAAGTAGAAGGAGAGGGGCGGCCTGTTTCTCTTGGGTCGGATGCAGTGTCCGGATGCCCTTGATCATCTGCTTAACGGTCGGTGTCTTCGTCGGATCCGGGAAGCCCTGCGTGATGTGCCACTGAGCCAGTGCGGCCAAGCGTTGCTTTAGCGTGCTGATGGCGTGCTTGTCCGCGTACTCGGCGAGGTAACGCACGATGCCATCCCCGGTCGCCGGCAAGAAACCACCCCAGGTCACTTCGAAGTGTTCCACCGCCGCGCGGTAGCTGCGCCGGGTGTTTTCCCGGGTGCCGGCCTGCAGGTAACGATCCGCCTTGTTCATCTCGACCCTTCTACACGAAACGTACCTTTTCCGGCGATGGAAAAGGCCAAAATCAGTTCTATGATGCGATAACGCTCGATTATTTTATCAAAGAATCACCCTTATATTGTTCTTTTATAGCAGGAAAGTGATATGTATATACGTGGTATGTAAAACAGTACGAAATCGTAGGAGAGAAAAATGGCACGCGGCGGAATTAACAAGGCGATTGTCCATAAAGCCCGGGAATCGCTGCTTGCTCGGGGAGAGAATCCGAGCATCGACGCCGTGCGCATCGAGTTGGGAAATACCGGCTCAAAAACCACTATTCACCGTTATTTGAAGGAAATAGAAGATTTTGACCCCCGGCCGCGAGCCTCTAGAGAGCGGCTGAGTGATGAATTAACCGAGCTTGTTGCCGGCCTCTTAGAGCGAATGACGGAGGAGGGCGGCGAAGCTCTTGCATACGCCCAGGCGCGCTTCGACGAGCAGCGTAGCGAGCTCGAGCAAAAGCTCGACGGCTTGAGTGCCGAACTCACCTCATTGCAGCGTGAAGTGGATAGTCAGAAAGGGGCGTTAGCGCTTCAAGCGGATGAGTTGCAGATTTGTCAGACAAGCCTGCAAGCCGAGCTCACCCGCAATGCTCGCTTGAGCCAAAGCTGTGCTGACCTAGGGGTACGGGTGCATGAGAAAGACGAGCAGATTCGCTCGCTGGAAGAAAAGCACTCGCATGCTCGTGACGCACTTGAGCACTACCGATCGGCCGTAAAGGATCAGCGCGACCAAGAGCAACGTCGTCACGAAGGGCAGGTGCAGCAAGTTCAGGTTGAGCTGCGACAGCTGCAGCAAACGTTGATGCTCAAGCAGGATGAGCTGACTCGACTGAACAGAGATAATGAGCGCCTACTGAGTGAGGCTCGCCAGCAGAGTAAAGTGGTCGCGACGCAGGAAGACGCGGCGCTTCGATTGACCGGTGAGATTACTGCAATGAAGACAGCTGCTGCCAAGGCAGTCGGAGCGAAGGAAGCGTTTCAAGAGCAGCTCGGTACGTCGCGCGCCGAATCTAAGCGACTAGAGGAGGACCTGGCACAGGCAAGCGCGCAATTGGCCGAAGCCCAAAGACTGTCGGAACAATATTCTGCGGAGCTCACTCAGTTGCGGCAAGCCACGGCTCATCCAAACACTGACAATGAAAGCTCCCCACGATAAGGGAAGAGGAGAGCTAACTTGATCAAGTTTGACATGGTGTATAGCATTTTTGTGGCAAGCCCTTCTGACCTCAAACATGCGCATGAGCGCCTGAACCAGATGGTTACCTCGGGCCATTATTCGGGGCCAGTGAAGCGTGCTGGGCGACTGAAGTCTCCAGCGAAGAAGGTGGCGCCCAAAATGGACACGGGGGAGCCTCATGTGTATCAGGGGTGAAGTAACGCCGCTGTGAGCTTCTAGAGATTGTTTTATGTTGCATACCAAAAACACTTCCGCGTTCGCTTGCACAACGCTGTAGCTGTAAACGATCTTCGGATATCAGCGGCGGCAATCGGGGATAAACTGCCGGCATCGACAGACCGTACTAGGTCGATTCCCATCAATGACATCAGGCCTGGATCCCCCATCCTAAAGAGATCGTTCGAGTCATTCGCCAAGTGAAAAGCGTTCCACACCTTGCCCGCAAGCCTTGGGAAAGTTCTCTTACATTGACTTGATCGAAACCACTTCCACAAATCGGAATTTTTTCTTGGCTGCCCTCGTAGCTTCTTGCTCGGCTAAAATGGTACTTAACGTATCGGCCTCATGAACCATCTCGTGCGTCTCGCCTTCAAATTCATTGCCCACTCGAAGTGTGACTCTCAGCCTGGGTGTAAATGTTTTCGCGACTTTCTTTTTCTCGGCCACTTTTGCTGGTTGTCTGATCACGATATCCGAGACGGGCTTCTGCGCTGGGGATTCACTGGATTGCGGAGCTTGCTCGCTACCACCGAACAGCGCGCGGCGCATTTCTTCTTCAGTTAAATCTGGATTCATGCCAATTCTCAAGAGGGGGAGGTTATGAGCAGCGAGTGCATTCTATCAGCATGGCGAGTTTGTCCAGTCGATAGTCCCACCTACTCAGATCCAATTGGGTAATGACACGGACTTGCCCACCCATTTGCATTCGATTTGACCCGTCATTTGCATCGGATTTGACCAGCACAATTCTTGGACATGACCGGCAGAGAACGGCCAATAACTGTCCTTCGCGGAGTCCGGTTTCGGGTCGGAAACTGCCGCTTGAGAGAACCACCGACGTGCTCGCCAAATGGGATCTTGGTATCTCGCACTTGCTCTACCTACGCATTGAGAGCAGCTGATTCTTTGTGTGCGGAAGCAGGACCACTATGCCATACAGTCAGGTTGTCAAAAGGCGACGGAGTCGCGGGCGTCGTCATCCAGACTCAGAGCTCGCCGGCCACCAGGTAGCGACTGGTGCACTATCCTTACAACCTCACGGACTTAGAGGTTAAAGCATGACTATATACGAGGAAGTGCTGGTTTGGTCGGAAAGGCTGCCGCCGTGGCGCAGCGACGCCTTGCGCCGTTTGTGTGTCCAGGGTGACTGGATTGATCAGGATCTTGTCGAAATTCTCGATCTCGCTAAGCAACACCATGGTGTGCGAAGCGCATTTCTGCCGGTTCTTCAGCCTGTCCTATTCGCCGCAGACCATTTTCCCGCCGAGGCGAATCGGGACCACACCGTCGTATTGCAGTCCCTGCATTCACTTACTAACGTGGGGAAGATCCCGAACAGTCAGGCTCTGAACTTCCAGCCGCATGGTCTCACCATCGTGTACGGCGGAAACGGCACGGGGAAGTCCGGTTACGCACGGGTGCTGAAGCAGGCGTGCCGTGCTCGGAGCCCAGGTGCTGTCTACGCCAATGCTTACGCTGCGGATTACCAGCAACTCATACCAAGCGCTGCTATTGACTTCGCGCTGGACGGCGCTGCCGAACAGACAACCTGGAGCAGTCATCGCGATAACATACCGCAGCCAGAACTCCGGGGCATTTCCGTTTTCGATGGCGACTGCGCTCGGCATTACCTCCAGTCACGAGAAGCTGCCAACTTTCAGCCATCTGCTCTGACTTATCTCCAGCAGTTGGCGAATGGACTCAATCAGGCTCTGCGCCCCGCGCTACAGGCTGAGATCACGGGCCTTGCAACAGACACGACACCGTTCACTGTCATTCCGTCCGACACCGATGCCGGACGGGCGGTGCATCCGATTGGCCCAACCACTGATCTGACGCGAGCGCTTGAATTGGCTACGCTCGCCGATGATGAGCAGGCAGAGCGTCTACGACTTCCGCAGGAAATCAGCGAAGCGGACCCAACTGCCCAGGCCTCGCTACTTGACCATGCTGCAACGCGGGTCGATGAATTGGCCAGCCTCATCGCTGTGGTGGCCAGCGTAGTGTCTAATGAGGCTATCGATGCCAAGCACCAGGTACATCGAGCCGTCGTTGAGGCTGAGACAGCTGAACGTGCAGCGTCCGCCATGTTGCAGGCAGGAGATGCTACACAGCTACTTCCTGGAACGGGGCAAGGTCCTTGGGCGTTGCTATTCAACGCTGCTCGTGAGTACTCGTCCAGCACTGCATATTCAGGACAGGCCTTCCCGGTCACCTATGACGATGCAGTCTGTGTACTTTGCCAACAAAAGCTCAGTCCTGAAGCGCAGGACCGCTTGCAGCGATTCGATCACTACATTCGAGACCGGGCGGCGGAGACTGCTCAGGCTGCACGCAACGCTTGGCAGCAGATCGTTCGAGAAGTCGGTCCCGCAAGTGTCGACTTCACAGTTGCCCCTAACATGCTGGAGAGCCTGAGGGCGCGTGTGCCAGCGCTTCCGGACGACATCCAGACCTTTCAGAATGACTTGGTCGCCCGACTTCAGTGGCTCAAAAGTGCGGTGGCTACTGGGGTATGGCAGGACTGTCCTGGGTATCGTGGTGCGAATCCGGTGGCGTCGATCACTCAGGTTGCGGAAGTACTTCGCGTAGAAGCGGGCCGCCTGCGCGCAAACATGGACGCAGAGGCCTTAGCGGCCAAGAAGCTACGGTTGAAAGAGCTGGAAGCGCGGCAGCTACTTTCCGAGCATATCGAAGGCATAGCACGGGTGATTGAAAACCTGGCCCACAGGGCTCGGCTCCAGAATTGCCTAAATGACATTGCAGCCACACGGCCGATGAGCGTGCTGGCTGGCCAACTGACTCGGACTTACATCAGTGAGGCTCTGGCTGGACGCATGAACGAGGAGCTCACTAGGCTGGAGCTTAGGCACGTTGAAGCTGGAGTCAGCTCAGCCGGTGAGGCCGGGGCAGTTCGCCTGGGAATTCAGCTGTTGGACTGCCAGCTTGCCCCGCACCAAGTGTTGAGCGAGGCAGAGCAGCGTATGTGTGCGCTTGCCTACTTCTTCGCTGAGCTTCACCAGTCGGGATCGACTTCCGGAATCGTTTTCGACGACCCGGTCTCAAGCCTCGACCACAGCCATCGAACCGCCGTCGCGCAACGAATTGTCGAAGAGTCCGCCAACCGGCAAGTCATTGTATTCACCCACGACGCTGTATTCTTTGGTGAACTGTTAACGCTCTGCCAAGATGCGGGTCTGGCACCTGAAGTGAGGTCGATCAGCTACCGGGCGGAAGGCCCTGGCTACGTCGATGCCGGTTTGCCGTATGACATGCGCCGGCACCGCGAGCGCATCGCGCAACACCGTCGTGACCAGCAGCAAATTGCAGCAACCTTCAACAGCCCTCCCGGAGACACTGAGCGGTATGCGATCCGTAATGCATACAGTGATCTTCGCGTGACGATCGAAATCGGTATCGAGGACACGATACTCAACGAAACTGTTGTCCGGTTCCGCGATGGAATTTCAGTAGGTCGGCTTAACGGCGTGATGGCTGTGCTGGAGCAGGAATTCCGTGAAGTGCAACGCCTGCACGACCGATGCTGCCGCAATGTGAGCGCGCATTCACATGCGGCCGGCCAGCAGCGTCCCGTAACACATCCTGATGAGTTGCTTGGGGATATTGAGGCCGTGAACACGTTGTTTACGCGTATCCGAAGCCGAAGGGGCTGAGTCGGCCGTTACGTTAGCATCTTTGCAGTGCCTGACAACCTCCGGCGCGAGGCTGCTTACGGCAAAAGCGGGCACGACAGTTCGGCCATCCCGCGTGGGGCTCGACTCGTTTTGTCCATATCTCTAATGGTTAAGGTCATGGAAAAAATAGGGGCGTGCTACCATATAGCCATCTTTTCCCAAGAAGTTTTTCTGCCTCTAGGTATTCGCCATGGACGATGTAGTCATAACGCATTTGGATGTGTACCAGAGCTGGCAAAACCATCTCTTCAATTTCAGTATCGACGATCCCAAGACGAACGCACCCGGGCTGCGCAAGCCGCAACTGGCTGCGCTTTACGCCACCTTGGGGCACCTGGTGATTGATCCTTCTTCGACCGCCACGGTGGTAATGCCGACCGGTACAGGGAAGACTGACACCATGCTCGCACTAATCATCGCTGCGAGGATGGCCAGAACCTTGATCCTGGTTCCCTCGGATGCCCTCAGAACACAGTTGGTGGGCAAGTGCACGGAGATGAAGACACTCCGCACCGTGGGGGCGGTATCGGACATAGCGCGCAACCCCATTGTTGCAGCCATCGATTCGAAGCTGTCTCAGGCACAGGTTGCAGAATTAGCTACTGCCAACATCATTGTGGCCACCCCCCAGGCCCTATTGCTATTTGAAGACGCTGCCTTGGGGGCGCTGGTGAACACGTGCAGCCACCTGATGATCGATGAGGCTCACCATGTGGTGGCAGCGAGCTGGAACCGAATCAAAACCGCCTTCAGCGGCAAACCTTGTATTCAGTTCACAGCGACGCCATTCCGGGAGGATGGTCTGGCTCTGGCCGGCAAGATCATCTACAACTACCCGCTCAGGGATGCGCAGCTTGATGGCTATTTCAAAGGCATCGAGTTCCATCCGGTACGAGAATACAACCTCAAGCTGTCTGACCAGGCCATCGCAGACAAGGCGGTTGAGCTGCTCCGGGCTGACCTCAAGGATGGGTACAACCATTTGATGATGGTGCGAGCCAAGTCGCACAAGCGGGCGACAGACCTGTTTGAGATTTATAAGCAGCACGTCGACCTAACGCCAGTCCTGATTCACAGCAAGGTGCCGAACCAAGCCAGAGTGATGGCGGAGATCGTCGAGAAGAAGCACCGGATCATCGTCTGCGTCGACATGCTTGGGGAAGGCTTCGATCTGCCTGAGCTCAAAATCGCCGCAATTCATGATCAACATCAAAGCCCCGCGGTGACGCTCCAGTTCATTGGTCGGTTGACGAGGGTTGATGCCGCCCTTGGTGATGCCAAGTTCGTGGCGAACATCGCTAATCAGAAAACCGACCACCAGATGGCAGAACTCTACAAGGAGAGTGCTGACTGGGGTGCAGTCATTCGCAACGTGAGCGAGCAAAAGGTAGGTCGGGAAATTGAGAGGGCGGACTTCAACGAGCAGTTTGCTGACGGTGACGATGCCCAAGTGATTTTTGGGCTGAACCCGAACCCCAAGATCAGCGCCGTGGCGTATCACGTCTCCTCTAAAGACTGGACACCACAGCGTGCGCAGGGTCTGGATGGACGCAGGGAAACACTGCAGTACATCTCGATCAATGATCAGGCCGATACCGTCATTGCCGTGACTCGGCGAGAGACTATGGTTGGGTGGGCTCAGACCGAAGAAATCGTCGATACCAATTGGAATCTGTACATTGCTTTCTATAACAAGGCGCAGAAAACCCTGTTCATTCACACCTCAGGTGACGATACCCAGGCAACTCGCTTTCTCAACTTGGTAGCCAAAGACCCTCGTCGCATCAATGGTGAGCCGACCTTCCGTGCGCTCCACGACATCAAGCTGATGAAGCTGCAGAACGTTGGCCTGTCCCGCGCCCGGAAAGACCTGCGATTCACGATGCACGTGGGGCGCGATATCAACCAGGTGATTAGCGACATCGAGAAAGGTAATGCGACAAAGTCCAACATCTTCGCCACCGGTTTTGAGGATGGAGAACGAACCACTGTGGGCTGCTCGCACAAGGGCAAGATTTGGGAGATGAACTCCTCTCCAATCAACTACTGGGTCGAGTGGTGCAAGCGCATGTCAGTCAAACTCAACGACAACACCATCGACCCTGCTGACGTACTCAAAAATGTCATGCGCGTTGACCAAATCAAGGACAGATGGCCAGAAGGCCTGTTCTACGCCGACTGGCCTGTGTCGATCGCGATCGAAAACGAGCAAAGGATCTCGCTATATTTTCAGGGAGAGACTTTCAACCTTCTCGACGTCGAGCTTGGTAAGCCTGAGTACAGTGGAGTGCGGACGCTGGAGATCCCCGTCCTTGTCGTGGGTAACGAAGGCGAAGAACGTCGCCTCACTACCATCGCCATCAAGTTGTTGGAGGACGGATACAAGACCTCCTGCCCAGGTGTGAAGATCCTTTACCCCCACGAAATGCCACTGGACTCCTACCTGGATGCAGAGCCGCTTGTTTTGCTCAAGGTCGACGGTTCCATGGTGCAAGGCAACTACCGTCAGTACTCGCTCAACAGCATGGATGTAAAATTGCCTGCCGGTTTGCTCGAGCCTTGGGATTGGGGAACGACGAAAATCCATCAAGAGTCCATGCGTGCAGACCGACGTAAGGACTCAGTACAAGGCTTCACCTTTGACAAGATCGCTGATGACTACTCCATAGTCTTCAACGATGACGGCAAAGGCGAAATTGCTGATCTCGTGGCAATTCGGGAAAACAAGGACGCCATTTACGTCGACCTTTACCATTGCAAATTCTGCCCCGTGACGGACGCCCCCGGGGCCCGCGTCGCCGACGTATATGAAGTATGCGGTCAGGCGTCGAGATCGGTGAAATGGCTGTACACGGACGATAAGTTCTTCAACCGACTGATGGATCGTTATCAGCAATCACTGCTGAAGGACTTCGACAGAATCCTGAAGGGCACGCCTCAGCAGTTGGAGATACTGCGCAACAAATGCCACGACCATGAGCTGATCTTCAAATTTGTGATCGTCCAACCCGCAATATCAGCGAAGAAGGTGTCGAAGGAACAGTTGGCCGTCTTGGGAACGAGCTACTCATACATCAAGAGTATCTCGGGCTCGGACATCAAGGTCATTGTCAGCCCTTAATTAAATTGCACCAGCGGAATTGCAGATGATTCCGCTGATGTCATGCTGTGATCTGCGGTTCCGATAAGCGACCGTCAGCTTCTGGCCGTTCACTGCCGTTCATGTTGGCTAAGCGTGTGGGTCAAGTCAGATCCAAATGGCTGGTCAGGTCGATTGCAAATGAGTGGTCGAGTCAGAGCAGTTGCCCAGATATCAGCAGATTGGAAAAGTCCTCCCTCAACCAGCGGTGATTTGATCTATCTGAAACGATCATCCGAATTCATTGCTAGTTGTCCAACCGCCTACGCGATAACCCGCTTGCCACCAAACATTTCATTGAGCGAGTTCCTAGGATTCTACGCACAACTACAGATTTATCTCGATAGCGCCTGGAAATCCAGGTGTAATCGGCCTGCGAGCGCTGTGTCACCCCCCATGTGTTGGGTGGCGCCGTCAGTGCGCTGAGGTAGCAGAATGGAATAACAGGCTACTCTGTCTAAAATCTGGTCAGGGGATCGGCCATGCGCACCACTTACAGCAAAAGCCAAGCTCGCCGCCGTATGCTGGTGCTGGTTGCGCAGGGGCAGACGTTCGTCATCACCCAGAAAGGAAAAGCGGCTTTTCTGCTAGTACAGGTCGAAGCAACAGGGCGTACAGATTGAAAAACCTGACTCGCCAATCCTTAACCCAAAACGGACAGCGTCTTAATGGCAGCGAAATCCCTTCACAGCGCGTAGGTTTATCAACCATCAACAGTCATTGCGGGCGTAGATTGAGTGCGAAGTCCATCGAATCCTGCGGGAAGAGGCAGAAGGGTAAACACAGATTTTGAAAAGCGATGTTTCCAGTTTGGCTGACAGTTTATTAGACGACTAAGGGGCAATTCGCGTCGCCTTATAGTCGAGACCACTGCATTACCTCACCCAACCATAGGGCGTCCCATTTCGTGCGAACCCCAAACCTTGAAAAACTGCTCAGTCAGACCCTTGAGGTCGTTATTCGTGCCGGGCAACTACTAATTGCCGAGTGGGCGAGAGTTGACGGACCTCGGGGTCAAGGTGACAAGGCCGCCGTAGACGAAGAAATCGAACAGTTCTTACATCAGCATCTACTGAAGCTGCTTCCTTGCGACTTCTGGGGAGAAGAGACCGGACATCTTCTGACCGGCCATCCGTGGTGCTGGGTAGTTGACCCGAACGACGGGACCGCAGATTTTCTCAAGGGGCTCAAAGGCTCATCCCTTTCCATCGGTCTATTGCACAAACAGTCGCCGGTATTAGGTGTTGTGTATGCCCCCGTCACCGTTGAGGGAACGCCTGATTGCATTGCTTGGGCAGAAGGGATGGCCGAGGTGAACCGCAATGGACAGTCGGTCACGTCACGGCTTACGACCAAAACGCTGTCGAGCGACGAGTTCGTGATGGTCAGTGCCGCCGCAATCAATAAGCCTGAACTTAATAGCGAGCTCTGCAGCCCCAGCACTTTTGTAGCAATGCCATCCATTGCCTACAGGCTCGCCAAAGTCGCCGCCGGGGAGGGGGTCTGTGGCGTCTCTCTTTATCCGGTTTCAGCACATGACGTTGTCGCGGGCCACGCACTCTTGATAGGAGCGGGCGGCGTTTTATTTGATGAGCGAGGCGAAGTGATTACCTACGTTACCGAAGCCAATATGCAAACGGTTTCACAACGGTGCTTCGGTGGTTCAGTGGCCGCGTGCCGGGTCTTGCTGGCTCGTGAATGGGATCTTATTTTCACTTAATACCCAACCAACCCGCTGCCCAACTTATTCGAGCAACTGGTATCGTTTGTATTTGACCGATTCAACTGTACACAGCCCGCAAGAGCCCAACCGAAAACCTCTCTAATGAAATCTCCTAAAACCCAGGCGTCGATTAGCGGAACGCTTACGCTCCGAATTTTGAATCTAGGCAGGACCTCCCCATTCCAGCGCTTGAAGTACCCGACGAACCTGCTTGCCTCCAATCTCAGTGCCACAGAGCAGTACTGGCGTATCTCCGCCGAGGGCTTTGTTTGGCTTCGACATCCAGCACGCGGCCATATTTCTATTTTGGAACACCTGTTCAGCCAAATGGCAGACCACGGCAACACGATCTAGCCGTTCTGAAGCGACGGAGTTGAGGGGCTTTTGCTCACGGCTACGTCGCTTGAACGTGGAGATTGACGTGTTGAGGAGTATCTCTAAGCTATGCCCCTGGAGGTCAAAAGCTATGCAAACCACCTGGAAAAGCTCAGCGGAAAACCCTGCTTTGATCTGGAGCAATCGCTCTGAGTCCTTCAGTAAAACGCGATTGGCGCTGAAATCCGAGAATGCGGCGATAGCGGCATCACGCAATTCGCCTTTCTTGTTTAGCTGACGCCGAGCGGTCGTTGGGGTATTCATTGTTTCAGTATGGATGAGCAACGGGAAACCTGGATGGAGCCTTCCGGGAAGGGGGCGGCGAACCGTCACCAAAAAATCATCGCGCAATTGTAGAGCTGAATACGGGCCCCGAAGCTCCGAAAGGCAAAGTGTCGCTATGTTCCTCTATTCGTCCCGCCAAAGCCACGTCATCTCGAGTTGGAAAGTGCCGTAACAAAAACTTGGCATCACGTCTTACCCGATCTGGAAGCGAATTATCTCGGCATAGCTCAACTAAAAATTCGCGAGTCTGCACCACCGCGCGGGAACGCTCGTCTGGCATCGTCATTATTCATCTCCATGAGGACGGATGCGACGCTCCGCTACAGCCTGCTGAGTTGGCCATGAAATAGCATGACGAAGTGCGGCCTGCATCCAGGTAGGAATCTCACAGTCCGCGATTTTCTTGAATTCAGACGGAGCCATTTTAGCTTTGATACTAGCTATGACCGTATCGCTCACGCCATTTTTGCCTAAGTAGAAGAGGGCGCAAAGCGCTAATCCGACGATCGTGCCAGCATGCTGTAGTTTTTGAGAGGCAACGTGGAGCAAACGTATGCGCTTCGCCCCAACTTTCACCTCGCGGCTAGCGCCACTCGTATAATAAACCGGTCTGATCTGCATCTGAGTGCTCAATCCGAAATACCTGACAGCCTCTGCACCATGTACCTGAATAATTTCACGATTATGACTAGCGATTGCTCCTAGGACTGACTTAGTACTTGGTCGCACATAACCAGTGAAGTGGCTCAGCTTTGGTCGCATGTAAATACCACGACTCAGTCGCTCCAGCTCACCTGATGCAGCAAGGCGAGATAAGGCTTTGGCCACAGCCCCTGGCGAACCTAAATTAGCAAAGCGAT
This sequence comes from Pseudomonas sp. PDM28, assembly GCF_019219115.1. NCBI lineage: Bacteria > Pseudomonadati > Pseudomonadota > Gammaproteobacteria > Pseudomonadales > Pseudomonadaceae > Pseudomonas > Pseudomonas sp. PDM28. The sequence continues at coordinate 14,128 of NZ_JAHUWG010000002.1, read as the reverse complement.
TGATACTGAAAGGCTGCGCTTTCGGGGTGTACTTGAGGCGTTTGACGATATTGGCGGTAACAGACATGACACACCAGTCTTGAGCGTTTGAGGCGGTGCTGCGACGATTTAGGCATAGCAGCCTTATGGTCGATGTCAGTCGCGCTTTTTTTTGACTGCTGGGAATAGAACCCTAACGCTTTTTAGGTTCACCTCGGTGTTCACCCCCAAGTGCGTGTAGGTGCGATCAGAAACCTTGAACAGCGGAACCCGTTCCCCCTGTGGATTAATCGCCTCACTTGCCTCAAGGAGCGGCTCCATTTTCCAATGACCGGTTTCATTTACGAAACCAGGGGTGACGTACTGAATGGATCGCACCCGAAATGACTCATGTTGGACCTTGAGAATGTCTTTCAGTGCCTCAAATGAGGACACCATGAGCATTTCCCCAACGAATTCCTTACCATATCGAACGTGTGCTTCAAGGTAAAACCAAGGGATCATTACCGTCTGCCGCATGAACGGACGCCCCAGAAAATCAGCATTGAAAAGGCTGGAAATAATAGTCGGCCCTTCATGATCCGTGTTCATCGCTGGTACCTCAGCATCTCGAATGAACAATATATGTTGTAGTCATATATTGCGCAATGTCGCCTTATCGTTCCTTTTGTGAGAAGCAAAATGGAACTGAAAGAAGCATTTGGGGCGACGCTCCGACAGGCTCGCCTTCGGAAAGGCCTGACTCAGGAGCATTTTTCGTTGGTAAGCAGCCGCACAAATGTCAGTTTGCTTGAGCGTGGAGGGACCAGCCCGACGCTTGTAAAGCTCGAGGAGTTGTGCAGCGTTTTGGGAGTTCATCCCGTCAGCCTGGTAACGGCGTGCTATATGCGAAAGGAAAACATCACGGATCTCAAAGCGTTTCTAGCTCAAGTGCGAAAGGATCTGGAAGCCATCGACTCTTGAAAAGCCATTGATCAAAGGCTCAGTGGCTCACCTAATTTTGGTGAAGCAAGAAAAAGAAAAGGTCAATTTGTTCGTGATGGGAAGCTAGAAGGTGTTAAGCGACTCATCGCAACGAAAGACGCATTGCCTCGATAATCTGGATTTTGCGGATGCAGGCGTAAAGCTGAAATGCGCCGGACCAACAGCCAGTCGCGTTGCACGCAATCAGCCGAGGCGCATCAACTCATACAACGTTCGTAAGGGTGCTGCGGGATCAAGTTTCGCACGCTCTGACCCGAGAGCTGGAGCTCGTACAAATTGCGAAAAGTTTCAGATTTGCAGATTTCTTTGCACGACAGTTTCAAATTTACCTTTCATAAGGGGAGCGTTACCGGCATTTCTGATGGAAAAGTTTCAAATTCATGAAGTCACAAGCCCGATAAACCGGAATTTCAGAGGCAACGCTGAACCTGTAATGCGCCGGTGCCGAATCCAAATCGAAGGAGCAGGGCAGGGATGAGCTCATGAACAAAAAAGCCTTTAGGCTATCTGCGCATTTTGAGCTCTTTGACTGAGCGAGCTCTTTGCTCATCAAGGCTGTTGTAGTAAGTATTTTGTGTGGTGCTAAGGCTGTTATGACGCAAATCCGCTTGTAGGTCTTTCATGTCACGAAGTGGCGCGTCAAACGTAGCCGCGGTATGGCGAAGCCAGTGCAGAGACGCTGAGCGAAGCTGGTCGATTTCATCCTCACTCCAACCTTCACACTGCATACGTTGCAGTGCCCGATCAAACACCGTTTGAAGAAGCGATCGTATGTGTCGATCCGACAGTCCGCCGCGTCCTTTGAGCGTCGCAATCAACGGTGTTTTTTCTTGTGGTGAGGGAAGAGGAGACAGTTCCAATGATCGGCGATAACGCACTAGATACTCCTGGATATACTCGTCCCGGACACTGATCTTGGCCCCTTTGTTGCCTTTGCCGACGACGTGAAACCACCAGTTACCCGTCGTGTCTCGTCGAATGTCTCCCATAGTCGGCCGCCAGTTATCACGGCCGACCAGATCAGACACTCGGAGGTACATTGCGAACAGCGTGGCCAGCACAAACAGCGTGCGCTCGTGGCGAGCGTCTTCGTCAGCCATCTGTTCTGCCGTGTCGATTACAAAACTCCACTGAAGCTCAGTGAGCGATCGGGACGCGACGTCCTGTATGTTCCGCTGTTTGTAAATCGACTTCTGTTTGATGGCCCGGAACGGATTAGCCTCTGTAAGGCCTTCATCCATCGCGTGTTGAAAGAAACTACCGCAGACAGCGAAGACCTGAGCCACCGAGCCTTGGGCCATATGGTAAGGACGTGAGGAGAGTTCACTGATCGCCTCATTCCCAAGCTTGCGTTCCCGTTTTGAAACGGTGTAACAGAAAGGCCTCCAATCAGAATTCACGACGTACTCATCTGACTCAAAACGCTTCCGGCCGCCGACGCGCTTGAACCTGGACTTGACTACAGGACCAACCCAGTCCGCCGGCGGGTTAAGACAAAACTCCATAAATTGCTCCGCATCAGTGCGGCGAAGCTCCAACAGCGGTTTCCGCGCCACAATCAGCGACCAGAGCAACAGGCGCTCGACATGTGTCCTGAAAGAATTGAAGGTGGACTGGTTGCCGGCGTACGATTTCAAAAAACTCCGCACGACCAAGTAGCTGTCAACGGCGTGACAATTATCCTCGAAACTCTTGAGATATTGCTGGACGGCTGCACGCTCATTATTAAGTTGGAGAAAGTTGAGCTCGTGGAAGCACTCGAAGGTATCAAACAGCGGTTGAGGGATGCGTGACATGAATGGACCAATACGGTACTGGAATGGCATTAGCTTGGACGGCTAAGCGGAGTTATGCAATATCCGGGTCTGACAGTTATCGGATATTACACCACACCTAATCCTTCTCTCCGCCTCGGGTATGACGCACACCATGTCCACGATGAAGGTAAGTAGAAGCTGACGACAAATTCAATGTTCTGCGCACATCAGAGATTTTAACACCTATCCGGAGGCATCCTCACTTCGAGTGCGGAAACCGTCGGCAAAACAGGTTCAACGATTCCTCGGACATCAATCGTGACGCTGGGATGTAAGATTATGAGCAGTCAGACAACGGAATGAACCTCAGCTATTGTCTGATTTGATGTAGTCATCGACCGGAAAGATGCAAACCATCGATATTTTTTAGAAGGCGTGTTCATACTGGGGGAAATTATTGAAAGGAGCGCACCTAAAGGGTTCCAGGGGAATAGGCACTGAAATGCATAAGTCTAAATCGCCGGAAAAACGACGGAAATCAGCCGGAAAAACGTATTTGGTCAACCAGAGTTGCATCAGTTGTGTCTAAACCCGAGAAATTTATGGGGCCGTTTCCGGAGAACAAGCCCTGGTTAGGGAATCACGACCTATGCAGAAAAATTTTTTCTTTTTAAAACAGATAGATAGGACGTAGGAGGAAATTCCGGCTAACCATAGTCGCTGACAAGCCAACCCCAAAAGTTACAAAAGGGACAGGCTGTGTAGGGATTCCAGATACGTGATTTAACATAATATACATTATGCGTACTAATAGATATTCCACACAGGGCGTCTCCAAGGTACATTTCAACCCCCAGCCACATCCCTCGACCACATCCCCTCAGGATTCTCCCTCATGCATGAAGCAGCCCATCAGATCATCGATCTCTACGAACGTCACGCTCAAACATGGGATCGCGTTCGCTCGCGGCGTCTGGTCGAACAATCCTGGCTGGATCGTTTTCGCCAGGCCATGCCGGTTGCGGCTGGTCATGTCCTCGACATTGGCTGTGGCTGTGCCGAACCCATGGCTGGTTACTTGATCGGCGCGGGACACGCTGTGTCTGGCATTGATTCGTCCATGGCGATGATCGCCTTGTGTCGGCAACGTTTTGCCCAGCACGATTGGCATGTTGCCGACATGCGCCAATTGGCGCTTGGACAGCGTTTCGCTGGCATTCTGGCGTGGGACAGTTTCTTTCACCTGACGCCTGAGGATCAGCGTCGAATGTTCCCGATTTTCCAGGCCCATGCCCAACCTGGTGCTGCGCTGATGTTTACCAGCGGAACGGCCCATGGCATTGCGTTGGGCAACTTCGAGGGTGAAACGCTTTATCATGCCAGCCTGGACCACGATGAATATGTTGCGTTGCTCGATGCCCATGGTTTTAGCGTCGTTGAGCAAACAACGGAAGATCCGACTTGTGGTGGGCATACGATCTGGTTGGCTGTTTTCGGTTAGAAACGTCCCTTTGCCCTGCTCGGCTATATAAGTAATTCTTATAACTAAACTAAACAGTCATTTAGTTGAGTTATATAATTGCGAGTCTGATCGTATTCGACCAGCGCGAGTACTCTCCTACCACCCCCCTCACCCTCCATGGCCCGAAAAATGGATTAATCCGATTACGACTAATGCCTAGTGCTTATCGTGATTAACCCCGGTGGAAAGTTCCGGCCCAGCAGCAATACTCCACTCTGTTTCGAGGCCGGCACCGATGTTCTGCATCCATCGGTGCCGGCAGATTGACGCGAAAGGACCGCAGGCCCAAAAGGCCATCCGATGACTCTTTACATCTCTACCTGTGTACCCAGTTCAATTACCCGATTCAGTGGCAACTTGAAGTACTTCAGATTGCTATTGGCATTTTTCAGCAAAAACGCGAACAGGCTTTCTCGCCAACGGGCCATACCGATGCGCTTGGTCGGGATCACCGTTTCCCGGCTGAGGAAATAGGTCGTTCGCATCGGACTGAAGTCCAGTTCAGTCAAATGACAGAGACTCAACGCCAAGGGCACATCAGGCTCCTCGATAAAACCAAAGTGCAGATTGACCCGGAAGAACCCTTCACCATAGGCCTCAACCTCGAACCGCCGATCAGCACTCACGCGAGGGCTGTCTTCAGACACTACTGTCAGCAATACCACTTGCTCATGCAAAACCTGGTTATGCAGCAGGTTGTGCAGCAGCGCATGAGGAACAGCATCGGTCCTGGCCGTCAGAAACACCGCCGTGCCTTGTACGCGATGGGGCGGTTGCGTACGGATACTGCTGATGAACAGCGGCAGTGGCAGCGCCGTTTCATCCAGCCGCTCGACAATAATCTTTCTGCCGCGCTTCCAGGTCGTCATCAAAATGAACAGACCAATCCCGGCGATCACCGGGAACGCACCGCCCTGGAATATCTTCGGCGCATTGGCCGCGAAATACAGACTGTCTACGAGCAAGAAGCCGAGCAGCATGGGAATGGCCAGCCAGCGCGGCGTTTTCCATAGGAGCAGGACGACTGCCGAAGACAGGATCGTGGTGATCAGCATGGTCCCCGTCACCGCGACACCATAGGCTGCGGCCAATGCACTGGACGACTCGAAACCGATGACCAGCAGGACAACACCGACCATCAATGCCCAGTTAACCGTGCCGATGTAAATCTGCCCCTGCTCCTGACTGGAGGTGTGCTGGATAAACATGCGCGGAATGTAACCCAACTGAATGGCCTGGCGAGTCAGTGAGAAAGCCCCGGAAATCACCGCTTGTGAAGCGATGATGGTGGCCAGTGTGGAAAGCGCGACCATTGGCAGCAGTGCCCAATCAGGCGCCAGCAAATAGAACGGGTTACGTACAGCCTCCGGGGCTCCCAGGATCAACGCGCCCTGGCCAAAGTAATTGAGCACCAAACCCGGCAGTACGAGCATGAACCACGCACGGGAAATCGGCTTTCGACCAAAGTGGCCCATGTCGGCATACAGCGCTTCAGCACCGGTCAATGCCAGCACGACAGCCCCCAGAATCGCCACACCCATTCCCGGATGAACCGCGAAGAAACGTACGGCCCAAACAGGGTTGAGCGCCTGCAAAACTTCCGGGCGCTGCAAAATCCCGTAGATCCCCAGCGCGCCCAACACCACGAACCACAGCACCATGACCGGACCAAACAGGATGCCGATTCGGGCCGTGCCATGTTTTTGTATCAAGAACAGCGCTACCAGTACGATCACTGATAGGGGCACAACCCAGTGCTCGATCCCGTCAAACGCCAGCTGTAGCCCTTCAACCGCAGAGAGCACCGAAATGGCGGGGGTAATCATGCTGTCCCCGTAAAAAAGTGCCGCACCAAACAGGCCGAGCAGTACCAGTACCTTACTCATGTGCGGATAAGGTGCTGCCGCGCGGCGGGCTAACGCCGTCAACGCCATGATGCCGCCTTCGCCCTGATTGTTGGCACGCAGGATGAACAACACGTATTTGATCGAGACCACCCAGATCAGCGACCAGAAGATCAACGACAGAATGCCCAGCACCCCGTCGTGATTGACCTGAACCCCGTAGTGGCCGGAAAAGACTTCTTTCAGCGTGTAGAGGGGGCTGGTGCCAATGTCCCCGTAGACCACACCAACGGCGGCGACGAGCAAGCCCGCTCCTGAGGTTTTGGATCGGGAATCTGCATGCACGCCGGTTACATTTTCACTCAAGGGTCGCTTCTCTCAAATTGCGGGGGAGACAGTTCACGCCATCCTTGGGCAATCCAGTGCCAGCGTCATTGGAAATGCAGACGCATGGATGGTCTGAAAAAACGCGGCCAGTATCGTTGGGGGCAAAACCGCCTACCGTAAAGAAAGCGTAAAAATTAAACGGCGCGATCGAACGATAAACCTCACTCGCCCAGCCCTTCTCGAACCATGTCGAAAAAGGTCGTCAAGATACGCCGCGAGCTTTGTGCGCGCAGGCACACCAATGTCTCGGTGAAATGCCGCTGACAGTCAACGATCGGCAAGCCGCGAACCCGTGAATCCGAGCCCAGCTCGGCGGCCGAGACGACCCCGACGCCCATGCCGATCGCCACCGCCTCGCGTGCGGCTTCACGCCCCTCCACTTCGATGGCCTTGCGGATGTGCAGGCCCGCCGCTGCCATCTCCTCCTCCAGGGATAAGCGCGTGACCGAGCCCTGCTCGCGCAGGACCATGGGCGTGTCGTGCAGGTCGGCCAGGCAGATGGACGCTCGTTGCGCCCAGGGATGGTCCTGGGCGACGAAAGCGAGCATGGGATCGCTGCGCAGATGCAGCGACATCAAGCGGTCGTCTTCGATGTCGCGCCCCAGCAGAGCGATGTCGGCCTGGTGACTGAATAACCGCTGCAGGACCTCATCGGTATTGGCGGTTTCGACCTTCACATCGATGCCGGGGTAACGGCTGCAGAAGCGTGAGACATAGGGCAGGACGTGCACCGGCGCATCCACGGCAAGGTTCAGGGTCCCGGTCGACAGGGTGCGGTAGTCCGTGAGCATGTCGTGGGCATCGACACTGATATCGAACAGGCGCTGGGTCAGGCCGAACAGCCGCTCGCCCACTTCCGTCAGGCGCACCAGGCGCTTGTCGCGGTAGAACACCATCACCCCGTAATAATCCTCGAGCTTGCGCACCTGGTCGGATACCGCAGGTTGCGACAGGCAGAGTTGCTCGGCCGCCCGGGTGAAGCTGCCATTCATGGCGACGGCGTGAAATGCCTTGAGTTGGGTATGGGAAATCGTCATTGGCGCACCTTGCTATAGGTTAAGCTTATTCGTTCATACGATAAATCGATTTTATTTATGAACAGTGAACTGCAAGCATGATTTTCACAAGTGCCGTCTCTCGTATCCCTCCAGGAATGCCCTATGGAAATTGAACGTTTCGCTACGACAAAACGCCGTTCGGACATGGTTCGCTACGACAACCATCTTTATATCGGTGGCCAGGTTGCCACGGACCTGCAGGGTGATATCCAGGCGCAGACCCGCGAGGTGTTGGCCGCTATCGAGCAACTTTTGCTCAGTGCCGGCAGCCACCGCGAGCGGGTGCTTTCGGTGCGCATCCTGCTCGCCCATCGCGAAGACTATGAAGGGCTGAACCGGGTCTGGGATGAGTTTTTCCCTGAAGGCCATGCCCCCACACGCGCTTGCACTCTGGCTGATCTGATCGACCCCGGTTGGCGCGTCGAAATGATCGTGGTCGCTGCCTGCGGCTGATCGTGCCCTCAACCCTGCCCTCGAACCGATCCAACGGAGATGACCCCATGCGCCCCTACTGGCTGGACCAGGCCCTGAAGAATCAACCCGCTGCGCCCTGCCCTGCGCTGCAACAGAACACCCGCGCCGACGTCTGCATCGTCGGCGGCGGCTATACCGGTCTGTGGACCGCCATCATGCTCAAGGAACAGAATCCCGAGCTGGACGTGGTCATCGTCGAAGCCGACATCTGCGGTGCCGGCGCCAGTGGGCGCAATGGCGGCTGCGCGCTGTCATGGTCGGCCAAGTACTTCACCCTGGAGCGCTTGTTCGGCGTCAAGGAGGCGATACGCCTGGTCAAGGAGTCGGAGCAGAGCATCTACGCCATCGGCACCTTTTGCGAAAAGTACGCGGTGGATGCCGATTACCGTCTCGACGGCACGCTCTATACGGCGACCAACCGTGCCCAGGTCGGCTCGACCGACGGGGTGATCGCGGCGCTGGAGCGCCATGGCATCAACTCTTTTGCCAAATGTGCGCTACCTGACGTGCAACGCATGGCCGGCTCGGCCCGGCACATCGAGGGCTGGTTCTCCCCGGCGGCTGCCAGTGTGCAACCGGGCAAGCTGGTCCGTGGGCTGCGCCGGGTGGCACTGGAACTGGGCGTACGGATTTACGAGGGCACGCCGATGACCGGCCTGGAAGAAGGCATGCCCGCCAGCGTCAATACGCCGAACGGCAAAGTGACCTGCGACCGGGTCGTGCTGGCGATGAACGCCTGGATGGCCCGCGCCTTTCCACAGTTCTCGCGTTCGGTGGCCATTGTCTCCAGCGACATGATCATCACCGAGCCGCGACCGGACTTGCTCGAGCGGATCGGCCTGACCAGCGGGGTCACCGTGCTCGACTCGCGGATTTTCGTGCACTACTACCACAACACCCCGGACGGCCGGATCATGCTCGGCAAAGGGGGCAACACCTTTGCCTACGGCGGTCGCATCCTGCCCGTGTTCGACCAGCCATCGCCCTACGCAGGGCTGTTGCGCAACACGTTGACAGAGTTCTTTCCGGACTTTGCCGACGTTGGTATCGCCGCCACCTGGAACGGCCCTTCCGATCGCTCGGTCACCGGCCTGCCTTTCTTCGGCTGCATGGGCGCGAGCGGCAACGTCTTCTATGGCTTCGGCTATTCCGGCAGCGGCGTGGGTCCGTGCCATATGGGTGGGCAGATCCTGTCGTCGCTGGTGCTCGGGGTGGACAACCCCTGGACGCGTTCGCCGCTGGTGCAAGGTCCGCTTGGGCATTTTCCGCCGGAGCCGGTCCGCTACCTGGGCTCATTGATGGTGCGTAACGCCATTCGCCGCAAGGAGCATGCTGAAGACCACAACCGACCTCCCCGTCGACTTGACGTGCGCCTGGCGAAATTTGCCGCGGCCGCCGGCAAGGCGGACAAGGGATAAGCGCACCGCCCCGAAGCGAAATTTCACGCTAACGAACAGAAAACCCCGCCCGGTCATGCACCGCGCGGGGTCTTTTCTGCTGTCTTTGAATGCCTGCTGCTGACGAACCCTCCAGGCTCAGGCCACGTGCCACCTCAGTTATAAGCTCAGCTTGTTTGTGACATGTGATAAATCGATTTCAGTTATTTCTTGCCAAATGTTTTTATCAACCCATGCATCACTCCCCACAAAAACAACACCGCCGGAGAAGATCATGACCAAAGCCGAATTCCCGACTACCCAGCCACTGGCAACCCCAGCTCTGGGTGAACCCTACCTGCTGACTCCAGGCCCGCTGACCACTTCCAAAGCCACCAAGGAAGCCATGCTGCGCGACTGGGGATCATGGGACGGTGCCTTCAATCAGGTCACCGCTGAAGTTCGCCAGAAACTGCTGAGCATGGCCGGCGTAGAGGATGACAGCTTCGCCTGCGTGCCACTGCAAGGCAGCGGCAGCTACTCGGTCGAGGCCGCCTTGGCCACCGCCATCCCGCGTGACGGCAAGGCCCTGGTGCTGATGAACGGCGCCTACGGTCAGCGCGCCACCAAGACCCTGGAGTACCTCGGTCGCGCGTTCATTACCCTGGACAAGGGCGATTACCTGCCGCCCCAGCCCGAAGAAGTGGACGCCCTGCTCAAGGCCAACCCTGACATCACCAACGTCTTCGTCGTCCATTGCGAAACCAGCTCCGGGATCCTCAACCCGCTGCGTGAAATCGCCGATGTCGTGAAGGCCCACGGCAAGAGCCTGATCATCGATGCCATGAGTTCCTTCGGTGCAGTGCCGCTGACGGTGAATGAAATAGCCTTCGACGTGGTGGTGTCCTCCGCCAACAAGTGTATCGAGGGTATCCCGGGCTTCGGTTTCGTGATCATCCGCCGTTCCGTGCTGGAAGCCGCCAAAGGCCGCGCCAACTCGCTGTCCCTTGATCTCTTCGAACAGTGGGCCTACATGGAACGCACCGGCCAATGGCGCTTCACACCACCGACCCACAGTGTGGTGGCGTTCCACAAGGCACTGGAACAGCACAGCGACGAAGGTGGCGTGCACGGCCGGTTGGCGCGCTACACCCGCAACCGCGATGTGCTGGTTGCCGGCATGCGTGAACTGGGTTTCAAGACGCTGCTGGAAGACCGTTGGCTGTCGCCGATCATCACCACGTTCTTCAGCCCTGAACATCCCAACTTCGATTTCACGCGCTTCTACGAAGAACTCAAGGCCCGGCAGTTCATCATCTACCCCGGCAAGTTGACCGTTGCCGAGAGTTTCCGCATCGGCTGCATCGGCCAGATCGACGAATACATCGTCCACCAGTTGCTCCGCGCAATCGCGGACAGCCTGGTCGCCATGGATGTGGACATGCTCAAGCCCGCGGCCTGATCGACCCCTTTAAAGGTCTCTGCCGATTCGAGCGAAGGTGCAATGGGTAGCGCCTTTGGGCAGGGATCTTTTTTTAAACCATGGATTCGATGACGTACCGCTCGGCAGCGCCGGGCAGGAGTCAGCGATCGCGTAATTCATGAATCAAAGCCTGATGCCATTCGCACGTGCATCGATCGATGTCGTGCGAATGGACAGACTTGTGCACCGAAAACAAAAACAAAAACCGACCAATTTGCGCTGTCTGGCACCACATACGGGATCAGTACACCATGAACAACACGACAAGCCCCCTCGCAACCGGCTGGAAATCCCTCCAGCGTTGGCGCGTGCAGATTTTCCTGATTACCTGGGTGGCGTATGCCGCCTTCTACTTCACCCGCAAAGCGTTCTCAGTCGCCAAGCTGGGTATTGGCGAAGACCCGAACTTCATGCTCGAAAAGGCCGTGATGGCCAACCTCGATGCGCTCTACCTGACGGCCTATGCCGTGGGCCAGTTCCTGTGGGGCAACTTCTCCGACCGTTTCGGCCCAAGGGTGGTGGTCCTCAGCGGCCTGGTCATTTCGGCGGCGGCGGCGCTCCTGATGGGGACCTACGCCACGCTACCGATCTTCGTCTCCTGCATGCTGGTCCAGGGTCTCGCCCAATCCACCGGTTGGTCGGGCTTGTGCAAGAACGTCGGGAGTTTCTTCAGTACCAGTGAGCGTGGCCGCGTCCTCGGTTACTGGAGCACCTCGTACGCCTTTGGCGGTCTGGTGGCCACGCCGTTTGCCGGCTGGTGGGCCTATCAGGCCTATCACGACTGGCGCATCGCGTTCATCAGCAGTGCCGTTGTCGTGCTGGTGGTGGCGGTGTTGTTCTATTTACTGCAACGCAACCGTCCGGAAGACGTAGGCCTGCCTGCTGTCGAAATCGAGATCGAACCGGTCAGCAACGTCGTGGTTCCCCGCGAAAGCATGTGGGCCGGCATTCGGACCGTGATGAAAAATCGCACCGTGCTGATTCTCGGCCTGGCCTATTTCATGCTCAAGCCCGCCCGCTACGCCATCCTGCTGTGGGGCCCGGTGATCATCTACGAACGCATGCCCGAAATCGGCAAGGTCGCGTCCGCCATCGTCCCCACCTCGTTTGAACTGGCAGGTCTGGTAGGCCCCATCCTCATCGGTATCGCATCGGACAAATACTTCGGCGCTCGTCGCATACCGGCCTGCGTGCTCAGCCTGGTGGTCCTCACTGTCTGCCTTGGGCTGTTCGTTCCCGCCATGCAAAGCGGCAGCCTGTACATGGTGGTCGGCCTGTTGTTCATGATGGGCCTGACGCTTTACGGGCCGGACTCGATGATCAGCGGCTCGGCGGCCATCGACTTCGGCAGCAAGGACGGGGCGGCCTCCGCCGCGGGCTTCGTCAACGGCTGTGGTTCGATCGGTGCGGTCCTTGGCGGCCTGCTGCCAGGTTACTTCGACACCATCACCGTGTTCCTGGTGTTCACCGGCGCCGCACTCCTGGCCAGCCTGATGCTGGTGCCCTTCTGGAACAGCCGGCCGAAAACACTGGAAAACCCGCTGCTGGTATCGACCCCGGTACAACCGGTCATTGTCGGCACCACGCCTTGAATTCGTACTACCCACTCACCTTTCCCTGGAGCAATCATCATGCAATACAAACAACCTTCCCAACTGCAAGCCGTGGTTCTGGACTGGGCGGGCACCGTCGTTGATTTCGGTTCCTTTGCCCCCACGCAGATTTTTGTCGAAGCCTTCGCCGAGTTTGGCGTAGCGGTCTCCCTGGCAGAAGCCCGGGGTCCGATGGGCATGGGCAAGTGGGACCACATCCGCACGTTGTGCAACGAGCCGCAGATCGCCGCACGTTATCAGGCAGCCTTCGGACGCCTGCCGACGGATGACGATGTCACTGCCCTTTATGAGCGCTTCATGCCCTTGCAGATCGAGAAGATCGCCCTGCACTCGGCGCTGATTCCAGGTGCGCTGGATACGATCGATGCCTTGCGCGACAAGGGTCTGAAAATCGGTTCGTGCTCGGGTTACCCGGCCGTGGTCATGGAGAAAGTCGTCGAGCTGGCACGCAAGAACGGCTACGTCGCCGACCACGTCGTGGCCACTGACGAAGTACCCAATGGCCGCCCGCACCCGGCCCAGGCCCTGGCCAACGTGATCGCTCTGGGCATCAGCGATGTGGCCGCCTGCGTCAAGGTCGACGACACCTGGCCTGGCATCCTTGAAGGCCGCAGTGCCGGTATGTGGACGGTCGCATTGACCTGCTCCGGCAACGCACTGGGGCTGACCTATGACCAGTTCAGGGACTTGCCTTCGGACAAGCTGGCCGAAGAGCGCGCCCGCATCACCCGGATGTTCGAAGGTTCGCGCCCGCACTACCTGATCGACACCATCGTCGATCTACCGGCCGTCATTGAAGACATCAATGCACGCCTGGCTCGTGGCGAAACCCCTCAGGACTCCTGACCCTGCACGGCTTGCGCACCTGACAGTGACCGTCCTGTGGGCGGTCACACCCCAAAACAACAAGAGAACCCGATCATGAACTACGCCCACCCAGGCACTCCCGGTGCCATCGTTTCCTTCAAGTCCCGCTACGGCAACTACATCGGCGGCGAGTTCGTCGCACCGGTCAAAGGTCAATACTTCACCACCACCTCGCCGGTGAATGGCCAACCGATTGCCGAATTCCCCCGCTCCACGGCCGAAGACATCGACAAGGCCCTGGATGCGGCCCATGCAGCTGCCGATGCCTGGGGCAAAACCTCGGTGCAGGACCGCTCCCTGGCGCTGCTGAAAATCGCCGACCGCATCGAGCAGAACCTCGAACTGCTGGCCGTCACCGAAACCTGGGACAACGGTAAGGCCGTGCGTGAAACGCTGAACGCCGACATCCCGCTGGCGGTGGACCACTTCCGCTACTACGCCGGTTGCATCCGCGCGCAGGAAGGCAGCTCAGCTGAAATCAACGAAAACACCGCGGCCTATCACTTCCATGAGCCGTTGGGCGTGGTCGGCCAGATCATTCCGTGGAACTTCCCGATCCTGATGGCAGCCTGGAAACTCGCCCCGGCCCTGGCTGCCGGCAACTGCGTGGTGCTCAAGCCTGCCGAGCAAACCCCGCTGGGCATCACCGTGCTGGTCGAACTGATCGGCGACCTGCTGCCACCGGGCGTGCTGAACATCGTGCAAGGCTTCGGCAAAGAAGCCGGCGAAGCCCTGGCCACCAGCAAACGCATCGCCAAGATTGCTTTCACCGGCTCGACCCCGG